>JAKFEY010000069.1:0-78437 GCA_036675475.1 Vicinamibacterales bacterium | reverse complement strand
AGGTCGATGGCCGCCCGCGATGCCGCCGCCCGCGACAGCGCGACCCCGGCGCGCGCGGTGGCGTGCGGCCGGCAGGCCCGGCGCACCGCCGGCCAGGCCTCGCTCGACGCGTCAGGCACCCCATGCTGCTCGAGCCACCGCAGGCCGGCCGAGGCCGCGCCAATCGTGCCGGTGACATACACCTCGTCGCCCGGCCGCGCGCCGTCGCGCCGCAGCACCTTGCGCGCATGTACCTGGCCGATGGCCATGACGTCGACCACGAGCGGTCCCGGCGATCGCGTGAGGTTGCCACCGGCGATGGCCAGCCCGGCCTCGCGCGCCGCCTCGCCCGCGCCCTCGGCCAGGGCGTCGAAGTCGTCGAGCGGGAAATCGACGGGCAGCGCGATCGACAGCGTGGCCAGGCGCGGCTCGGCGCCCATCGCGCTCAGATCGCTCACGTTGACGGCCACGGCCTTCGCGCCGATGTCGTGCGCCGTCGACCACGCGCGCCGGAAGTGCACGTCTTCGACGAGCATGTCGGTGGTCACCACCGACACGCGGTTGCGCGGCGGCCGCACCACGGCCGCATCGTCGCCAATGCTGATGACCAGATCGGCGTGCGTGTGCGGCACGCGCGCGCGGATGCGCTCGATGAGCGCGCGCTCGTGCAGGCTGCCGACGGAGGCTGAAGGTGTGGGGGTCAAGAAAAGATGCCGCTTTGCCGTGTGGGGAGGTCGTATGAACCTGCGTTAGCAGGTGGAACCGCTGGGTCTAGCCGCGCTTCAGGCTTCCTCTCCGCGGAGGCATGCACACCGCGCGGCGTCGCGATTCACTTCGGGAAAAACATTGGCTCAAACGACCATCCGAGCCATCACGCGCAAAGCAGCATCCGGATCATAACGCGGAAAAGGGGACGGGTCTAATTTATGCGTCTGTTCCGGTCGCATAAATTAGACCCGTCCCCTTTTCCGCCAGGACGGCGTCGAGAATGCGCTCGAGCTGGGCGGCGCGATCGAGCAGCGCGCTCGCGTCGCCGTTGGCCTCGTCGCGCGCGCGGAACAGCTCGTCGGCGATGTTGAGCGCCGCGATCACCGCGATGCGCATCGAGTCGGCCACGGTCGACTCGCGCGAGGCGAGCCGCATCTTGCTGTCGACGTAGGTGGCCAGGTCCGCGACGTAGCCCGCGTCCAGATCGCTGCGCACGGGGTAGCGCTGCCCCTGGATTTCGACGGTGACGACGCGGGACGGGGCGGCCATGTCAGAGAGACAGGCGATCGATTTGGGCGAGCATGTCCGACACGCGCGCGCGCACGACATCGCGCTCGTCGCGCAGTGTCGCCAGCTCGGCGCCGGCCGTGTCGGCTTCCGACACGCGCGCCTTCACGGCTTCGAGCTCGCGCATCAGGCGCACGTTGTCGTCGGCCACGCGCGTGTTCTCGGAGCGCAGGCGATCGACGAGCTGAACCAGTTGTTTGACTTTCTCTTCGAGGCGGTCGATCGGCTGCAGATCGACGGTAGTCGCGGTTTTGGCCATCGCGCGCATAGTGCCAGAAGCAAAGAACAATGTCCATGGCGGCGATCGCCGATGGACCAAGCTACTTTACGCTTTACCGTCTACGTTTCCAGCGTCAGGCCGTCCGCTCCCCTGCGCCCAGCTGCTCGCGGAGCGCGGCGCGGACGCGCGCGGCGGCGGCGTTGATCTCTTCTGAGGTCAGCGTCCGGCCCGGCTCGCCGATGCGGAGGCGCAGGGTGATCGACTTCGCGCCGTCGGGAATGCCTCTGCCGCGATAGTCGTCGACGAACAGCACCTCCCGCACGGGCGCGCCGACATTGGCGAGCTCACGGATCCGGCTCCAGGGCGTCGCCACCGGGAACAGCAGCGAGACGTCCACATCGGCCTGCGGATAATTCCCGATGGGATCGAAGCGGTTGTCGCGCGAGGGCAGCGGCGCGAGCGCGTCGACGTCGAGCTCGAACATGACGAGCTCGCCGCGCTTGATGCCGGCCAGCCGGCGCGCGCGCTTGGTGACGACGGCGAGCGTGCCGGCGGGGCCGTTCGGCCCGCTGATCGCGATGCGGCCGGCGGCGTCGGCCCAGGCCGGGCCATCGGATGCGCGGAACGTCAGCGGCGCGCCGTGCGTGACGCGCGGCAGCAGCTCGACGAGGCCCTGCGCCTCGCGGAACAGCGCGGCCGCGTCCGGACCCGCAAAGGCGGCGGCCAGGCGGCGGGGCTGGACAGGCAGCTGCTCGTCCGGGTGATCGCCGGGCACGCTGCCGCCCGGGAACACGCGCCCGAACTCGAAGATGCGGAAGCTGTCGAAGAAGCCCAGGTTCTGCGCCACCGCCTCGAGCAGGTTTGGAATCAGAGACGGCCGCACCGTGTCCTGATCGGGCGCGGGCGCGACGTGCAGCTTCGGCGCGCGCGACGCGTCCACGCCGGAGGCGTCCAGGAATTCGTGCTTCACCCACGGGTACGTGACGACTTCATACAGGCCGCCGGTGAGCGTCAGCAGATCGCGCAGGCGCCGCTCGAACTGCGCGCGCGCGTTGATGGCCGGCTTGACCAGCTGCACTTGGGCCGGCACGAACGCGAACGTGTCGTATCCGCGCAGGCGCGCGATCTCCTCGAGCAGGTCGTGCGGCCCCGAGACGTCGCCAGTCGATCGCCAGGTCGGCACCGTTACTGCGAGCACTCCGGCGTCAGGCGAGCCAGAGGCATCACCCGATCGACCTTCGTCCACGTCGAACCCCAACGATTCGAGCCCCGCCACGATTTCCTGCCTCGTCAGGGACGCCCCCAGCCGCGTCTCCAGATACTCGAGCGTCGTAGTGACCTTCCCAGGCTCGGTGGGCGCGCTGCAGACGTCCGCCACCGACTGGACGATGGCGTCCGGCTGAAGCTCGCGGACGAGCGCGATGAATTTCGTGACCGCGAGATCGATGCGTGGTGTGTCGATCGCTTTCTCGAAGCGCGACGATGCCTCGGTGCGGAGATTGAGCCGGCGCGAGGCGCGGCGAATGGTGAGCGCGTCGAAGTTGGCGCACTCGAGCACAATCGCGGTGGTGCCGGCGGTCACGCTCGAATCGAGGCCGCCCATGACGCCGGCAATGCCCACAATCGACTGCGCGTCGACGATCGTGAGGATGCCCTCGTCGAGCTCGTACTCGTCGCCGTTCAGCAGGCGCGTCTTTTCGCCCTTGCGCGACTTGCGCGTGCCCAGCGGCAGCGCAATGCGGCTCGCGTCATAGACGTGCATCGGCTGCCCGATGTCGAGCATCACGTAGTTGGTGAGATCGACCCAGAGGTTGAAGCTGTTCTGGCCGACGCGCGCCAGCCGCTCGCGCAGCCACGCCGGCGACTCCGACGCGCGCACGTTGCCGAACGCCGTGGCGGTGAAGCGGCGGCACTCGGGATCGAGCGTGCCCACGAGCGGCGCCGCCGGCGGCCGTTCCGGCAGGATGGACGCGAGGGGCGCCACCACCGGGCGCAGCGGCAGCTTGTAGATGGCCGCCAGCTCGCGCGCGATGCCGTAGTGGCCCCAGAGATCGGGCCGGTTGGTCAGCGACTTGTTGTCGATCTCGAAGACGGTGTCGTCGCCGGCCGCCGTCGCCGACTCGACCTCCACGGTCGTCATCGTCAGGTCGTGCATCAGCTCGCCGACCGGAAGATCGGCGGGCAGGTCGACGTAGTCGCGCAGCCAGGCGAGCGAGAGTTTCATCGGAACTGGTGCTCTATCTGAACTGATGAAGGAAGCGCAGATCCGCGCTGTGGAACAGCCGCACATCGTCGATGCCGTAGCGCATCATGACGAGGCGGTCCATGCCGATGTTGACGTAAAACCCCATCCACTCGTCGGGATCGATGCCGCCGGCGCGCAGCACGTTCGGGTGCGGCACGCCGCCCGGCATGATCTCGAGCCAGCCGACGTGCTTGCACACGCGGCAGCCCGCGCCTTCGCAGACCAGGCACTGCATGTCGATCTCGAAGCCGGGCTCGACGAACGGAAAGAAGCCGGCGCGCATGCGCGTCTTCACGGGACGGCCGAACACCGTGTCGAGGATCGTCTGGATGAGCAGACGTCCCGCGGTGAACGGCACTTGCCTGTCGACGATCAGCGCTTCGTACTGGAAGAAGGCGCGCTCGTGGCTCGCGTCGGTGGTCTCGTTGCGGAACACGCGGCCGGGATAGACGAAGCGGAACGGCGGCGTGTGCCGCTGCATGTAGCGCACGCTGCCGCCGGTGAGGTGCGGGCGCAGCGCGAGCCGGCGTGCCGCCGCGGCGTCTTCGCTGCCGGCCAGCCAGTACGTGTCCATGCTCTCGCGCGCCGGATGATCGGCGGGGAAATTCAGGTTGTCGAAGTCGTACAGCTCGCTCGAGATCTCAGGGCCGTCGAAGACCTCGAAATTCAACGACCGGAACGCGTCGTTCAGATCGTGAATCATCTGGATGACGGGATGCGAGGCGCCGGCGCGCGGCCGGGTGCCGGGCGCGGTGATGTCGAGCGGCGCGGCCAGCGCCGGTTCCACTTCCAGCAGCGCCGCGCGCCGCGCGTCGAGCGCCGCGGTGACGTCGTGCTTCAGCGCGTTGATCTGCTCGCCGGCCTGCTTGCGCTCGGCCGGGTCCTTCAGCGTGCCGAGCGTCTTCAGCTGCTTCGTGAGCTCGCCGCCCTTGCGGCCCAGCCAGTGCTCGCGCAGCTTCTCGAGATCGTCGAGCGAGCGCACGCCGGCCAGCGCGGCGTGGAACTGCGATCGCTGATCGTCGATGGACATGTGCTGTAGATGATACAGAAAGGGCCTCGGGGTGTGACGCCCGAGGCCCTGAACCGAACGATGAGGCGTGCGGCGCCTACGCCGTGGCGGCGGCTTTCGCGGCCTTCTTCGCTTTCGAGGCGCGCGTGCCTTCGGATTTCTTCGGCGCGGGGTTCGCGTCGGCGGCCTGCTTCGCGAGCTTCGCGAAGGCTGCCGGGTGCTGCGCGGCCAGATCCGCCAGGCTCTTGCGATCGAGCGTGTTGCCCGCGGCCTTCAGGCCGGCAATCAGCTGGCCGTAGGTGAGGCCGTTCTCGCGCGCGGCCGCGTTGATGCGGACCACCCAGAGGCGGCGGAAGTCGCGCTTCTTGCGGCGGCGGCCGACAAACGCATAGCCGAGCGCCTTGTCGACCGACTCCTTCGCGGAGCGGTACAGCTTGCTCTTGGTCTGATAGAACCCTTTGGCACGCTTGAGCAGCTTCTTGCGCTTCGCTCGACGGACGGTGCCTCTCTTAACTCGCGGCATGAACGAACCCCTAATTCTTAATTCTCAACTCACCAAATCTAAATTACTTGTACGGCAGCATCCGGCGCAGCACGGCGGCGTCGGCGTCGGCCACGACGTGCGTGCCGCGCATCTTCCGCTTGCGCCCCTTGGACTTGCTCGTCAGGATGTGGCGCTGGCCGGTCTTCCCGCTCTTGAACTTGCCCGAGGCGGTCTTCTTGAAGCGCTTGGCCGCGCCCCGATGTGTCTTGATCTTCGGCATGATGGCTATTCTTCCGTTGCTTCTACTACTTCGACGACTTCGTCTTCGGTCTTCAGTCTGCGGTCTTCCGTCTTCGCCAGAGGCGCCACCTTCTCGGGCCGCTTGACGCCCGGCCGCGGAGCCAGAATGGTGTGCATCTGGTTGCCTTCCTTGTTCGGCTCGGTCTCGGCCACCGCGAACTCGCGGAGCTCCTCGACGAGCCGCTCGAGCACGCGCCGCCCGATTTCCGGGTGCGCGTTCTCGCGTCCTCTGAAGAAGATCGTCGCCTTGACCTTGTCGCCGTCGGCCAGGAAGCGCTCGATGTGCTTCTTCTTGAACTGATAGTCGTGCTCGTCGACCTTCGGGCGGAACTTGATCTCCTTCAGGACGATCGTCTTCTGGTGCTTACGCGCCGACCGCGTCCGCTTCTGCTGCTCGTACGAGTACTTGCCGAAATCCATGATCCGGCAGACCGGCGGCTGGGCCGTGGCGGAGATCTCGACCAGGTCGAGCCCCTTCTCGCGCGCGATGCGCAGGCCCTCCTGCGGGGCCATGATGCCGAGCTGCGTGCCGTCGTCGCCGATGACGCGTACTTCGCGGACCCTGATGCGTTCGTTGACCCTGGTGCGATCATCGCGCCTCGGGCTGCGGTCGTAAGCTATAACGCCTCCTGCTGCTTGCCCTTGCGGGCGACTTCATCCACTGCGTCGCGCACGAACTCGGCCACCGGGCGCGCGCCCTGGTCGCCGCCGGCGCGGCTGCGCACCGACACCGTGCCCTCGGCCGCCTCCCGGTCCCCGATGACAAGCATGTAGGGGACCTTCTGAAGCTGCGCCTCGCGAATCTTATATCCTATCTTTTCTACGCGCCGATCGACATCCACCCGCAGCCCGGCCTCCGAAATAACCGCCCGGACCGCCTCGGCCGCCTCCAGATGGCGGTCGGCCAGCGGCAGCACGGTCACCTGCAGCGGCGCCAGCCACAGCGGGAACGCCCCGGCGTAGTGCTCGATCAGAATCCCGATAAACCGCTCGAAACTGCCGAAAATCGCCCGGTGGATGACCACGGGCATGTGCTCGGCGTTGTCGGCCCCGATGTATTTCAGGCCGAACCGGCGCGGCATCTGATAGTCGAGCTGAATCGTGGCGCACTGCCATTTGCGGCCCAGCGCGTCCATGACGTCGAAATCAATCTTCGGCCCGTAGAACGCGCCGTCGCCCTCGTTGACCGTGTAGGGCGTACCGGCCGCGTCGAGCGCCTTTTTCAGCTCCGCCTCGGCGTGGTCCCACGTCGCGACCTCGCCCTCGAACTCCTTCTCGGGCCGGGTCGACAGCTTGACGGCGTACTCGAGGCCCAGGTCGGTGTAGACGCGGTCGACCAGCCGCAGCAGCCGCTCCACCTCTTCGCCGATCTGCGACTCCATCACGAAGCAGTGCCCATCGTCCTGCGAGAACTGGCGGACGCGGGTGAGGCCGGACAGCACGCCCGACGCTTCGTTGCGGTGCAGCGGCGTCTGCTCGTGGAAGCGGATGGGCAGGTCGCGATAGCTGCGCGTCTCGGATCCGAACACGAGCATGTGGCCCGGGCAGTTCATCGCCTTGACGCCCATGGCCTGCTCGTCCCTGCTCTCGACGAGGAACATGTTCTCGCGATAGTGGTGCCAGTGGCCCGACGTCTCCCACAGATCCTTGTTGTAGATCAGCGGCGTTTTCACCTCGACGTAGCCGCTCGGAAACAGCACGCCGCGCATGTAGCTGGCGAGCTCGTTGTAGAGCGTGGTGCCCTTCGACAGCCAGAACGCCGCGCCCGGCGCCCACTGGTGGAACGTGAAGAGGCCGAGCTCCTTGCCAAGCTTGCGGTGGTCGCGCTTCTTTGCTTCCTCGATCCGCTCGAGGTGCGCCTTCAGCTCCGCTTCCTTGAAGAACGCGGTGCCATACACGCGCTGCATCGGCTGGTTGTTCGCGTCGCCCTTCCAGTACGCGTTGGACGTCGACGTCAGCTTGAACGCCTTGAGGCGGCTGGTCGACGGCACGTGCGGGCCCACGCAGAAGTCCACGAAGGTGTCGCGGTCCTTGATCGTGTAGACCGAGACTTCTTTCTGGCCTTCGGTCTTTTCCTGAATCAGCTGCACCTTCAGCGGCTCGCCGCGCTTCGTGAAGAAGTCGATCGCCTCGTCGCGCGGCCACATCTGCCGCTCGTACACGAAGTCGGCGGAGGCCAGCTCCTGCATCTTCTTCTCGATCTTCTCGAGATCCTCCGGCACGAACGGGCGCTGGACGACGAAGTCGTAAAAGAAGCCCTCGTCCGTGGCCGGACCGATGCCGCACTGCGTGCCGGGGAACAGATTGGTGACCGCCGCCGCCAGCAGATGCGCGGTGCTGTGCCGGTAAACGTGCAGCGCCTCAGGACTCTTGTCGGTGACGAGGCGGACCTGCGCGTCGCGCTCAATCGGGGCGTTCAGGTCGACGAGACGGTCGTCGACCACGGCGGCAAGAGCCGCTTTCGCAAGTCCCGGCGAGATGCTCGCTGCCAGATCGGCCGCAGTGCTGCCCTCCGGCAGCGCGCGACTAGACCCGTCAGGGAGGGTTACGGTCGGCAAGGGGAAAAATAATTGGAAAGTCGAAGCTGGAACTTGGAAATCGCAATTTCCATTTTCCAATTTCCCATTTCCATTGAATCTGTTGGTAGGCACGGGCGGACTCGAACCGCCGACCTCCTGCATGTCAAGCAGGCGCTCTAACCAGCTGAGCTACGCGCCTAGAAACGCTAAGTATAACAGTTTAGGCGGCTTTCTTGCCCAGCGCCCGCTCGATGGCCTTGTCGAGCATGGCGTCGCCGGCCGGCGGGACCTCGTCGAACTCGAAGTTCGGTTCGTCGATGATGACGTCGGGGGTGAGGCCTTCTTCGTGGATGGCTTTGCCGTCGGCGGTGAGGTAGCGGGCCCATGTGAGCCACAGCCCGCGGTCCTGGGGCAGCTTCACGAGCTTCTGCTCGCCGGCGCTGCCCTGGGTCTGCTCGCCGACCATGTCGGCGCGCTTCGCGCCGGCGAGCGCGGCGGCGAACACTTCGGCCGCGCGGGCCGTGCCGTTCGACACGAGCAGCACCACCGGCACGGTGACGACGGCGTCGCCGGCCTTGGCTTCAATCGTTTCGCGCGTGTCGCCGCGCGTTTCGCGCGTCGCGAGCACGCCCGAGGGCACGAAGGCGCGCGCGGCTTCCACGCCGGCGCCGGCGTCGCCTTCGGCGGTGTTGCGCAGGTCGATGATGAGCGACGCGGCGCCTTCCGACTGCAGCTTCACCGCCGCTGCCTTCAGCGCGGCCGGTGCGGTGCCGTCGAAGGAGCTCACGCGAATGTAGCCGGGCCCCTGCGGCAGCTTGCGCGCCGACACGAAGGTCGCGGGCGCGCGCTCGCGCGCCAGCGTGAAGTCGCGCGGGTCGACCGTGCTGCCGCGGATGACGGTGAGCTTGACCGACGAGCCGGGCGCGCCGCGCAGGCGGCGCGCGCCCTCGATCACCGACATTTCGCGCGTCGGCTGATCGTCGATGGCGCGGATGTAATCACCCGAGCGGATGCCCGCGTCGTAGGCAGGCGAGTTGTCGCGCGCCGCGATCACGCGCAGATAGTACTGACGGCTCAGCACGAGACCCACGTCGCCGGGTTCCGGCGGCGCTTTCGATTCCACGCGCTTCGTTTCGGCGGGCGTGAGGTAGGCGCTGTCGCCGTCGAGACCGTCGGCCAGTCCGCGCAGCGCGCCTTCCATCACTTCATCCATCTGCGGCTCTTCGACATACGCCTGCCGAATGAGCTCGACGACGTCCTCGAAGACGCGCAGGTGCGCAAACGCGCCCTGATCCGCCGACGCCGACGAGAACAACCCGCCGAGCACGACGACAACGACGAGCGGGGCAGAGGCGACGAGCGCGAACAGGCGGAAGCGTTTCATTGAGGCCGTAACCATTGTAAGGGGTCGACCGGCTGACCGTCGACGCGAAGCTCGAAGTACAGCCGGGTATCGCGCGCGCCTGGCGGAGATCCAGCCCGGCCGATCACCTGACCGGCGGTGACGCGCTCTCCCTTTCCGACGTGCCCGACGCGCAGGTGGCCGTAGAGCGAGAACGTCTGGGGGCCGTGCTGCACGATGATGAGATGGCCGAAGCCGGTGAAGGGCCCCGAGAACGCGACGTCGCCGTCATGCACGGCCGAGACGGCTGCGCTGTCGGGCACCGCGATCTCGACACCGTTGAACGGAAGGCCGCCCTGGGCGCCCGCGCGGAACGGCCGCACGACGCGGCCCGCCGCGGGCCACGGCAGCGCGCGGCGGAACGCCGTAATGGGCGCGCTCGCGCCGGACGGCGCGGCCTGCGGCGTGCCCGGCAGGGTTTCCACGGTTTTCGCGAGACCGGCGGCGGCCGCCTTGAGCTCTTCCGCCAGCGCGGTGTTGAGGTCGCGCTCCTGCCCGATGGCCGCGAGCCGCTGCGCCTGCCGGCGGATGGATCGATCGAGCGCCAGGCGCGCGGCTGCCGTGTCCTTGCGCAGGCGCTCGGCCTCGTCGCGGCGCGCGGCGAGGTCCGTCCCCGCCGCCTCGAGCGTCCGGATGGCGTCGCGATACTCCGCGAAGCGCGCGGCGTCGCGGCGCGCGGCCGCGGCCATCTGCCGCCACGCGCGCATCGCCTCGCGCGCCGACGCCGCGTCGACGAGCCGCCGCAGATCGCTCGCGCGCCCGCGCTTGTACAGCTCGACGACGCGCGCGCGCACGAGCGGCCGCTGCTGCGTGATCGTCTCGGCGAGCGACGCCTGCGCCTGCTCGAGCGAGTCGACCGCCTCGGCCGCCTCGTCGAGCGCCAGCGTGCGCGCCTCGAGCTCCGCCGCCTTCATCTCGCGATCGACCTGCAGCCGGCGCAGTTCGTTGAGCAGCGTTTTCTCGTCACGCGCCAGCTTCTGCGCCTCCGCCTGCAGTTCCTTCAGGCGCGCGGCGGTTCTGTCCTGTGGCGCGGCCCCGGCCTGCAGCACGATCGCGAGCGCGATCACAGCGAGCCGCACGTCAGTAAAGCGCCTTTCCGTCGACCGTACCCGGAATCGCGATGCCGAAGTGCTTCAGCACGGTCGGCGCGATGTCGATGATGCGCGCGCGGGCGCCCGACAGCTTCCTGTTCGAGATCAGCACGCCGGCCGTGTCGGCGAAGTCGTACCCGCCGTGGTCGCCGCTCCACTTCTTCATGTTCGGATAGACGATGCCCTGCGGCGATCCGCCGAGCGTGGTCTGCCACGACACGCGGTACCCGTCGTGAAAACCCACCTGCAAATCCGACGCGTTGTTCAAATACTCGCCGCTGTACACATCGTCGCGCTTGTAGACGGCGCGCACGATGGGATTGCCGTCCTCCGGGTCGGTCATGGTCATCAGCTTCGCCGCGAGCTCATTCGCCAGCTGCTGATATTCCTGGCCGGGGCTGACGATGCCCTTGCCCTCGCGGCCGCGCAGATTGAAGTAAATCTGGCCGAGGCCCATGGCGTACGCCTTGGTGCGTGACCAGTCGACATTCTCCCAGAACTCGCCGCCGCCAAACAGATCGTCGAGCTTCTTCTCGCCCGGCTGCTGCCCCTCGACCGCCATGTAGCCCTGCTGCACGAGCCACGTGTTGAGATTCACCGCCTTGCGCCACGAGTGGAAGCCGTGGTCCGACACAATCAGCAGCGTGGTGCCGGGCTCGAGCCGCTTCAGCACTTCGCCGACGAAGCGATCGCTGCGCTCGTACACGTCGCGGATGGCGTTGCCGAAGCGCGGCACGAGGGTCGCGTCGTGCATGGGATGCGACGGATCCTCGAGACGCCAGAACATGTGCTGCACGCGGTCGGTCGATTCGATGACGCCGACGAGCAGATCCCAGTTGCGCGCCTCGAGCCGGCTGAGAATGACGTTGGCCCGATCGTCGAACGCGCGCCCCGCATCGTCGAGGAACGTGGCCTCGTCCATGCGCCCTTCGTTGAGCGGCCACGTGGCCTCGGCCCAGCCGAGGGTGCGGAAGCGCCCGATGCGGTCGTAAATCTCCTCGGCAAAGTCGTCCGGGTACGACATCGGCATCGGCGGCGCGTCGGGCCGCCAGTTGACCGGCGACACGTACAGCTGCAGCTCCTGCCCGGCGTCGATCAGATAGAGCTGCGCCATGCCTTTGACGCGCACGAAAAAGTTGATGCGGAAGTCGAGATCGATCCAGCGGCTCCATTCGCCGGGGCGCAGCTTCACCGATTCGCCCTGCAGTTCGATCGTCGCCGACTGATCGCCGGTGCGCGTCCAGTGAATCTTCATGGGCACGCGCACGTCTTCCTGCGCTTCGAGCGACGCGATCTCGAGGCGATCGGCGTCGGTGAGGCTCTGTGCCTTGGCGCGGATGGCCGCGAGCTTCTGCCGCACGATCGGGTTGGGCGGGCCGATCAGTTCCGTCTCGGCGATGTTGTTCTCGAAGACGAGCCGCTTGAGCACGCCGCCGAACTCGGTGTTGCCTTCTTCGTAGCGGCTCAAGTCGGTGGCGAAGTAGTAGAACGTGCCCATCGTGCCGCGGATGTCGGGCAGCGGGAGGCCCGAAAGCATTTCGCCGTTCGGCACTTCTTCGGCGGGAAACGTCACAGGCACCGTGAGGATGCTGCTGCGTACCCCGGCCTGCCCGGCCGTTACCCAGAAGGAGGTGCCGCCGCGCAGCGATTCCACTTTCGGGCGCGAGGTGGGGATGTAGTCGAACAGAAACGTGGGCGGCACGCGCCGCACCATGCCGAGATCGGGCAGGTAGGTCGCGGTGTCGCGCACGAGGAAGTCATAGATGTTGTGCTTGCCGGCCTGGACGCCGGTGGCAAACGACGCCCACGCCGTCGGCGACTCGGGCGAGTGCGACGTCGCGAGATCGGTGAGCCCGCCTTCGGACGCGAGCTTCGCCATGTTCGGCATGCGGCCCTCGGCGATGTACTGCCGGACGAGGTCGGGGTCCATGCCGTCGAAGCCGAGGATCACCAGCTTCGGCCCCGACACCGCCGCGCGCGGCGCGCGGCCGCAGGCCATCGCGGCGGCCATGGCGGCCGCGGTTAGCATCAGTACGAAGACGCCCGCTTTTCTCATGGTGTGCGGCCAGTATAGCGTCCGATGTACCCTTCTCGGGCGTGCGGTTCCTCGGGATTGATTTCGGCACAAAACGCATCGGGCTGGCGCTGTCGGATGCCAGCGGCATGCTGGCCTCACCCTGGCAGACCGTGCCCGGCGGCCCGCCGCTTGCAGCCGCCGAGCGCGTGGGTGCGATGGCGGCGACGCTGCGCGGGGATGACGATGGGCTCGAGGCGATCGTGCTGGGCCTTCCGCGGCGCCTGGACGGATCGGACAACGAGCAGACGCCGATCGTCCGCGTGTTCGCCGCGGAGCTCGCGCGCGCGACGAGGCTGCCGGTGATTCTGCAGGACGAGCGCCTCTCGAGCCACGAAGCCGAATCGCGGCTGGCCGTGCGCGAGCGCGACTGGCGCAAGCGCAAGGCGCGGCTCGACGCCGCCGCCGCGGCCGTCATTCTTCAGGACTATCTCGACCATCGCACCGACGCCGGGAGCCGCGAGCCGTGAGCCGACTGAAAAAAGTGCTGTTGCTGATGCTGGTGCTGCTGCTCGTGGCGGCGGCGTCGACCTTCTACATCTGGCGCGGCATCGCGCTGCCGTATCAGGGCTTCGAGGGCGAGCAGTTCGTGACCATCGACAGCGGCTCGAGCGTGCCGGCGATCGGCCGGCGGCTGGCCGAGGCCGGTGTGGTGCGCGACGCGCGCGCGTTCCAGATTGCCGCGCGCATCAAGGGCGACGAGAAGCGGCTGCAGGCCGGCGAGTATCGCTTCGACCGCGCGGCGTCGGCCTTCGAAGTCGTCGAGCGCATCGCGCGCGGCGACGTGTTCGTGCGCCCCATCACGTTCCCGGAAGGACGCACCGCCGCCGAGATGGCCGCCATCTACGAGCAGCGCGGCTTCGGCCCTGCCGCCGATTTCGCCGCGGCGGCGGCCGATCCCTCGCGCGTGAAGGCTCTCGATCCGGCCGCGCCGGATCTCGAGGGCTATCTCTTTCCAAGCACCTACCGGCTGGCGCGCAGCGCCACCGCGCGGACGCTCGTGCAGTTGATGGTGCAGAGTTTCGAGAAGGCGTTCGACGCCGACCTGCGCGCGGCCGCGGCCGCGCAGGGCCTGTCGGTGCGCGAAGCCGTCACGCTGGCGTCGCTCGTGGAAGAAGAAGCGCAGAAGCCGGAGGAGCGCCCGCTGATTTCGGCGGTGTACCACAACCGCCTGAAGATCGGCATGGGCCTGCAGTGCGATGCGACCGTGATCTACGCGCTGCAGCGCGCCGGCCGCTGGAACGGCAACATCACGAAGGCCGATCTCGCGATGGACTCGCCCTACAACACCTACCGCTATCGCGGCCTGCCGCCAGGCCCGATCGCCAACCCCGGCCGCGCCTCACTCGAGGCCGCCGTCAAACCAGCCGACGCCGGCTATCTCTATTACGTCAGCCGCAACGACGGCTCACACGCCTTCGCCACCACGCTCGACGAACACAACCGGAACGTTCAGGAGTACCAGATTCAGTACTTCAGAGATCGCAGATAGCTCCACGATCTATTTCATGCCCCATTTCAGCTTCTGTTGCAGCACGTCGTAATAGCTGCGGCCCGAGGCGCGCACCAGGTTGAGGCGGCGCGCGGCGCGGCGGATGACGACCTGCTCGCCGCGTTCGAGCGCGCGGCCCGACTGGCCGTCCAGCGTCACAAACACCTCGGTCTTCTGATCATCGAACAGCGGCGTGATGCGGAGCTCGGTCGATCCCGACACCACCACCGGGCGGTTGGTCAGCGTATGTGGCGCGATGGGCGTCATCACGAACGCGTCAACCGCGGGGTCGACAATGGGGCCGCCGGCCGAAAGGTTGTAGGCGGTCGATCCGGTCGGCGTCGCGATGATCAGCCCGTCGGCCTTCACCCGCGTCGCGAAGTCGTCGAGCCGCACTTCCAGATCGATCATGCGCGACAGCGATCCGCGCGTGACCACGATGTCGTTGAGCGCGAGCGCGTCGAACGCCGCGGTATCGTCGCCACCCTCGATGGTGGCGTGCAGCATCATGCGGCTGTCGATCGACGCGCCGCCCTCGAGCACCGACGCCATCGCGTCATACAGCTCCGCGAGCGTGACCTCGGTCAGAAACCCCAGGCTGCCAAAATTGATCCCGACGATGGGGATGTCGAGACCGGCGGCGGCGATGCGATTGGCCGCGGCGAGGAGCGTGCCGTCGCCGCCGAGCGCGATGACCAGATCGACGTGCCGCGCGAGGTCATCGGCCGGCACGGTGTCGCGCCCGTCGATGCCCGCCAGCATCGCCGTCTCGGTTTCGAGCACCGGCGTCACGCCGCGCGCCTCGAGCCACGACACCAGCTCGATGAGCGTCGGCCGCGCCGCGACGAGCTGATGGCGGGCGACGAGTCCGGCGCGGTGGAAGTGAGTCATGATCGGTAACCGGGTGCTGGTAGCTGGTTGTTGGTGTGAGCCGCGCGGCACAACGGCCGCGCGTCTAATATTCAGCCGGGCGGGCGTTGTCCCGTCCGGCTTTCACCAGCAACCAACCACCAACAACCAGCAACTATACCGGCTTCAGCCAGAGGAGAAACTCCCGGTTCCCCTCCGCGCCCGTGATGGGCGACGGCGTCAGGCCGTGGCGGCCGAGGCCGGCGTCGGTGGCCGCGCGCGTGACGTCGTCGACGACGCGATCGTGGACGGCGGGGTCGCGGACGATGCCGCCGGTTTCGATGTCGCCGCGGCCTGCCTCGAATTGCGGCTTCACGAGGGCGATGATGTCGGTGCCGGCGCTCTGTGATGCGCCGCGCGTCGGCTCGCTGAGGGCGGGCAGCACCGGAAAGATGTGGCGCAGCGAGATGAACGACACGTCAATCACGATGAGTCCGAAGGGGATGTGACCGGCTGGCAGCTGGTCCGCGGTGAGCGCGCGCGCGTTCACGCGCTCGATCACCGACACGCGCGCGTCGGTGCGCAGCTTCCAGTCGAGCTGGTTGTGGCCCACGTCGAGCGCCACGACGTGGCGGGCGCCGCGCTGCAGCAGCGCGTCCGTGAATCCACCGGTCGACGCGCCGATGTCGAGACACTCGCGTCCCGCGGGATCGATCTGGAATGTGTCGAGCGCATGCGCGAGCTTGATGCCGCCGCGCCCCACGTAGGGATGATCGGGCTCGTCGACACTGACGGCCGCGTCGCCGGCCACCGCGTAGCCGGCTTTGGTCTGCACTTGCTCGTTCACGCGGACCTTGCCCGCCAGAATCAGCGCGCGAGCCCGCTCGCGCGACGCGGCGAGGCCGCGCGCGACGAGCACCTGATCGAGCCGCGTCTTAGCTGCGGCGCTCAAGCACCACCCGCGCGATGCCGGCGAGCCGGCTGCCGAATCCCGACGCTTCGCGGATCGCCCGCTCGATGCACTCGGACGCGAGCGCGCGCGAGGGCTCGATGCCGAGGATGGCCGGATAGGTCGGCTTGCCGGCGGCGGCGTCCTTGCCGGCGGTCTTGCCGAGCGCGGCGTCGGTGCTTTCGACGTCGAGCAGATCGTCGACGATCTGAAACGCGAGCCCCACGTCGGCGCCGTAGCGGCCGAGCGACGCCACTTCAGTGTCCGAGGCACCCGCCGCAATCGCGCCCGCCACGACCGAGGCCTGAATCAGCGCGCCGGTCTTGCGCTGGTGCATGTCGCGCAGCCCGTCGACGTCGAGCGTGCGGGCGTGCGCGATCGAGTCGGGCGTCTTGCCGGCGGCGTGCAGGTCGATCGCCTGTCCGCCCACCATACCGGCGGGGCCCGCCGCCTGCGCGATGACGAATGCCGCGCGCAGCCGCGTGCCCGCATCGGCCCAGGGGCCTTCGGGTACGACGCGCGACTGCGCCTCGGTGAGCAGGGCGAAGGCCTCGGTCAGCAGCCCGTCGCCCGCGAGAATCGCCAGGCCGTCGCCGAACATCACGTGCGATGTCGGCCGCCCGCGCCGCAGCGTGTCGTCGTCCATCGCGGGCAGGTCGTCGTGGACCAGGGAATAGGTGTGAATCAGCTCGAGCGCCGCGGCAATCGGCAGCGCCTTCGCGCGCGCGTCGCGCTCCGGCGTGCCGTGACACGCGGCCACGCCGTCGGCCGCCGCCAGCGCCAGCACGGGACGCAGCCGCTTGCCGCCGGCCTGCAGGCTGTAGGCCATCGCATCGACGATGATCGCCGGCGCGGTGGCTGCCGGCAGCGCCTCGGCTCCGCGCGGCGCGCCCTGAGCGGCGCCGAAGGGCAGCGCGCGGGCCAGCGCGGCGTCGACGAGCTGCCGGAGCTCCTCGAGGTACGCCGCCGTGTCGCGGCTCGCCGCGGCCGGCGTCACCGCTCGCGATCCGGCACGAGGCCGGGCGGCGCGGGCTTCACGTCGCCGCGGTCGGTGAGAATTTCAATGCGGCGCTCGGCCTGTTCGAGCCGCGCGTGGCAATAGCGCGACAGCTCGATGCCGCGCTCGTACAGCTCCAGCGATTTCTCCAGCGTCAGGTCGCCGTCCTCCATCGTCTTCACGATGCCCGCGAGCTCCGCGGCGGCGCTTTCGAAATCCTTGATGGAGTCGTTCGATTCGTCTTTCGGATCGGCCATCTTCATGTCTCCGTGCGTTCGACGATGCACTTGATTTCCCCGCGCGACACGGTGACGCGCACGCGATCGCCCGGCGACACGGCCGCCGCGTCGCGGACGAGCCGCGCGTGCTGCTCGTCCCAGCACAGGGCGTAGCCGCGCGCGAGCACGCCGAGCGGG
Source organism: Vicinamibacterales bacterium (assembly GCA_036675475.1). Classification (GTDB taxonomy): domain Bacteria; phylum Acidobacteriota; class Vicinamibacteria; order Vicinamibacterales; family SCN-69-37; genus JALYRV01. The sequence goes on along the minus strand of JAKFEY010000069.1, from coordinate 61,136 downwards.
CTGAGGCTTTCGAGGCGCCCGGCCAGCGCGCGGAAGCGCGCGTCGTGGCGGTGCCGCGCGCGCTCGGCGGCGGCACACAGGCGCTCGGTGGCCGAGGACACGGCCATCAGCAGCTCCTGCAGGCGGCGCCCTGGCGCGCGCGCGTCGAGCCGCTGGCGCAGCGCTGCCTGCTGCCGCTCGCGCGCCTGCAGCGCCGCGCGCGTCGAGCGCGCCATGGCGTGCGCCAGCTCCGACACGTGGCGCGAGCGCAGCGCGACGCGCGCCGGAAATGTCGCGAGGCCGCGCGCGCTGGTGAGGCGCTGCACCGTCGCGCCGCGCCGATCGAGGCCGCTGCGCACGATGTGCCGCAAACGATCGCGATGCCGATCGATCATCGCGCACAGCTCTTCGCGGCGGCCGACGACGATTTCCGCCGCGGCCGACGGCGTCGGCGCGCGCAGGTCGGCGACGAAGTCGGCAATCGTGAAATCCACTTCGTGGCCGACGGCCGAAATCACCGGCACCGGGCACGCCGCAATGGCGCGCGCGAGCCCCTCGTCATTGAACGCCCACAGATCTTCAATCGACCCGCCGCCGCGGCCGACGATGACGACGTCGATGCCGGGGACGCGGCCGATCAGCTGCAGGCTGCGGACGAGATCGGCCGCGGCATCGTCGCCCTGCACGCGCGACGGGCGAATCACGATGTGCGCGTTCGGGTAGCGGCGCGCGAGCACTTTGAGGATGTCGCGCACCGCGGCGCCGTCGAGCGACGTGACCACGCCGATCTTGCGGGGCAGGGCGGGCAGCGGGCGCTTGCGCGCCGCGTCGAACAGGCCCTCGGCCTGCAGCCGCCTTTTCAACTGATCGAACGCGAGCTGCAGCGCGCCGAGTCCGCGCGGCTCCATCTGATCGCAGACGAGCTGATATTCGCCCTTCGGCTCGTACACCGACACGCGCCCGCGCGCCACGATGTGCAGGCCGTCTTCGGGCTTGAACTTCAGGCGCTGCACCGACGACCGGAACATCACCGCGCGAATCTGCGCGCCATCGTCCTTGAGCGTGAAGTACATGTGGCCGGTGTTCCACAGCCGGCAGTTGGAGATTTCGCCTTCGACGAAGCGCTCGCCGAGCTCACCCTCGAGCAGCGAACGGATCTCGGCGCTGAGTTCGGAGACCGAGATGGCGCGGGGCGCCGTGACGGGCCGCCGCGTGTCGGCGGTGGCGGGACGCGCGGCGCGGCTGTCGGGCGGCCGCTCGCGGACGAGCGACTCGGGCCGCGACTCCGATTCCGCGGCGGGCGCCGGATCCTCGTCGAACAGGCTGAAGAGATCCGGCACGGCGGTCAGCTGCGGGTGGTGGCTGCCGTTTCCGCGAGCGCGGCGAGATCGGCGGCTGACAGATTGACGCGCTCGATGGCACTGGCGCGGCCGGTTGCCGGATCGCAGGTGACGACCACGCCGTTCAGGCGCGGGTTCTCGGTCGCGGTTTCGAAGCGCTGCGGCATCGCCGTCAGGAAGCGGCCGATGGCCGCGCCCCGATCCACGCCGATGACGGAATCGTGCGGGCCCGTGAAGCCCACGTCGGTGATGTACGCCGTGCCGCGCGGCAGCACGCGCTCGTCGGCGGTCTGCACGTGCGTGTGCGTGCCGACCATCGCCGTGACGCGGCCGTCGAGATGCCAGCCCATCGCCACCTTCTCGGACGTGGCCTCGGCGTGGAAATCGACGAACACGACCGGCGCCTCCTGCTTCACGGCGTCGATTTCACGCAGCACGACCGCGAACGGATCGTCGAGCGGCGTCATGAAAATGCGGCCCATGACATTGACGACGCCAACCGCGACGCCGCCGCTGGTGCGCACCACCACCGATCCTTTCCCGGGCGCGCCCGCGGGGAAGTTGGCCGGGCGGATCAGCCGCGGCTGCATCGCGAAGTACGGATAAATCTCTTTCTTGTCCCAGACGTGATTGCCGGTCGTCATCGCGGCGATGCCGTAGCCCGACAGGTCCTCGGCGAGATCGGGCGTGATGCCGAAGCCGGCCGCGGCGTTCTCGACGTTGGCGATCACGAGATCGGCGCCGTAATGCGCGACCAGCGCCGAAAGGCCGCGCCGCAGCAACTCGCGCCCGGGCTTGCCGACGATGTCGCCGATGAAGAGCAGCTTCATGACACGCGCGTGACCTTCACGGGAATGTCGCGGCCGCGGCGATCGTCGATGCGCGGCACGGTGATGCGAAGACGGCCACCCGACAGCTCGGCGCGGGCCTTCGAAGCGTCGACCGGCGTGAGCAGCCGCAGCGCGCGCGCGAAGCGGCCGAAGGTGCGCTCGGCCAGATGAAAGCGCGCGTCTTTGGCGGCGCAGCTGGCGGCGGCTTTTTCGCCGACCACAATCACCGCGTTCTCGCGCACGACCACCCGCACATCGTCGGGCTCGATGCCCGGCACGTCGAGGGTGACCTCGATGGCGTCGGCCGTCTCATAGACGTCGATGGGCGGCCGGCACTCGCCGATGCTGGCGCCTGGCCCATGCGTACGTTCGAGGTCGCGCAGCAGGCGGCGCATCGCCTCGGCAAGGTCGGCGCTCTCGGCGCGGGCGTAAATGTCGGTCACGTCATCCTCATCTTACAGGTTGAAACCGGCCGGAGGATAGGTTAGAATATGAGTCGTAAGCACTAAGAAGATATGCTTAGTGCCGACTAAGGAGGTTTGAGACCATGACTCTGGTTCGTTGGAATCCCGTGCGTGATCTCGCGGGTATGGAAATCGATCGGTTGCAGCGGATGTTCGACGGCGTCTTCGGCGAGCGCGAGGGTTTCCCGGTGGCGCAGAGCTGGATGCCCGCGGTTGACATTTATGAGGATGCGAACGGCGACGTGGTGATGAAGGCGGAGCTGCCCGCCGTGCGCCGCGACGACATCAAGCTGTCGATGGAGGGCCTGACGCTGACGCTCGAGGCTGAGCGGCATGTCGACACCAACGTGCAGCGCGATCGCTATCACCGCATCGAGCGCGGCTACGGCGCGTTCCGGCGCAGCTTCACGCTGCCGAACACGGTGGACGCGTCGCGCATCGAGGCGTCGTATCAGGACGGGCTGCTCACGGTCCGGCTGCCGCGCCGTGAAGAGTCCAAGCCGCGGCAGATCGAAGTGAAGTAAAGTTGCGGCATGGTTGATCACGACACGGCGACGCCCGGCACCGCTCCTGAGGACGAGGCGCCCCTCGAACGGGCCGACGCGATTGAGAGCCGCTTCCTGTTCGTGGATGTGGCGGCGCAGCGCGCCAAGCAGCTGCGCCGGGGCGCGCGGCAGCGCCTGAACACGCCCGAGGTGGAAACCAGCGCGGGCTGGCGTCCCGATCAGCCGCACAAGCTCGAACGCATCGCGATGGAGGAAGTGAAGCAGCGGCTCGTGCTCTACACGCTGCCCTCCGCGCCCTCGACGCGTCCGCAGAACGCGGACTGATCGCGTGGCGCTCGGCATCGCGCTGGCGGTGCATCTCGCCTGCGCGGTGGGCGCCACGGCCGTCTTCTGGATGCCGATTGCCGCACGCAAGGGCGGCCCGCTGCACGTCACGGCGGGCCGTCTTTATGTACGGCTGATTTATCTCACCGCGGCCACCGGCGCGCCGCTGGCCGTGTGGCTGTTCGCGCGCGCGGCCGAACCGGGCGCGCGCCGCACCGCGGCCTTTCTCGCCTATCTGATCACGATCCTCGTCATGCCGGTCTTCCACGGCGTGCGCGTCGCGCGCGCGGCCCGCGCCGGCACGCGCGTCGCGTCGCCGCTGCACACCGCGCTGTCGCTGGCCGCGATCGCCGCCGGTGTCGTGCTCTTCGTGTTTGCCGTCGCGTGGCGCGAGTGGCCCTACGCGCTGCTCAGTCCCGTCGGTCCCCTCATGGGCGCCCGCGCCCTCCGTTATTCTTCCCGGTGGATTTTCCCCGGTTCAGAAACGGCGTACGGCAACCGGGGAAAATCCACCGGGAAGAATTTCGGGTGGCGCGAGGAGCACATCGTCGCCATGCTCGTATCAGGGATCGCGGTGCACACGGCGCTGCTCGTGTTCGGCCTTGGCCGCACGCTGCACCTGCAGCTGTCGGGCGCGGCCTCCTATGTGCCGTGGCTGCTGCCGGCCCTGGTCGGCCTGCCGCTGCTGGTGTGGCAGGTCAGGAAAGAACGGGCGCGTCACGCCACCACGGCGCCGCCTGTTCGTACGTCTCCGCAGCCGTAAGTACGCCCGCCTCGTCCCACGCCTTCCCGATCAGCTGCAGCCCGATGGGCAGCCGCGGCGCGCCGCGGCTGAAACCGCACGGCACGCTGATGGCCGGCAGGCCCGCCAGGTTCACGCTCACGGTGAAGACGTCGGCGCGATACATCTGCACCGGATCCCCGGCGCGCTCGCCGATCCGGAACGCGGGTGTCGGGCTCGTCGGCATGGCAATCAGATCGACCGACGCGAAGGCGCGCGCGAAGGCCTGCCGGATGGCGGCCCGCACCTTCATGGCCTTCAGATAGAACGCGTCGCAGTAGCCCGCGCTGAGCGCGTAGGTGCCGAGCATGATGCGGCGCTTGACCTCGTCGCCGAAGCCGGCGGTGCGCGTGCGCGTGTACATGGCGTCGAGCGTGCCGGCGCCGGCGCGCGCGCCGTACCGCACGCCGTCATAGCGCGCGAGGTTGCTGCTCGCCTCCGCGGTGGCGATCAGGTAGTACGCCGCAATCGCGGCATCCGCCGACGGCAGCGCGACGTCGACGATGACGGCGCCGCGGTCGCGCAGCACCGCGAGCGCCGCGTCGAATGCCGCGAGCACGTCGCCATCGACGCCGGTGGCGAGCTCGGCGCGCGGCACGCCGATGCGCGTGCCGGCCGGCATCGGCGTTTCGGGGGTCCATGCGATCGGCGGCGCGTCGGCCGACGTGGCGTCGCGCGCGTCGCGTCCCGCAATCGCCTCGAGCAGTGCCGCGGCGTCGCGCACGCGCCGCGCGAACGGGCCGATCTGATCGAGCGACGAGGCAAAGGCAAACAGGCCGTAGCGCGACACGCGGCCGTAGGTCGGCTTCATGCCGGCGATGCCGCAGAGGGCCGCGGGCTGGCGAATCGAGCCGCCGGTGTCGGATCCCAGCGCGAGCGGCGCGAAGCCCGCCGCCACGGCCGCGGCCGATCCGCCGCTCGACCCGCCCGGCGTGTGCTCCAGGCTCCACGGATTGCGCGCCGGCCCGAACGCCGAATGTTCGGTCGACGACCCCATCGCGAACTCATCGAGCGTCGTCTTGCCCATCAGCACGGCGCCGGCCGCGTCGAGCCGTTCGATGACGTGCGCGTCGTACGGCGGGGCGAACGTGGCGAGCACGTTCGAGCCGGCGGTGGTGACGTGGCCGCGCGTGGCGATGTTGTCCTTGATCGCCACCGGCACCCCGGCCAGCGCGCGGCCTGTGAACTGTGCGGGGTCGCGATCGATCGCGTCTGCGCGGGCCATGGCGCGCTCGCGCATCAGCGACTGAAACGCGTGGATGCCTGCGTCGTGCGCGTCGATGCGCGCGAACGCGTCGCGGCACACCTCGGCCGCCGACACGTCGCCCGAGAGAATGCGATCGCGCAGCGCGACGGCCGACTCAGGCGCGCTCATGAGCCCAGCACCCGCGGCACGCGGAACAGCCCCGCCGCCCGGTCGGCGTCTGGCGCGTTCGCAAATGTGTCGGAGGGCGCAAGCGAGGGCGCGGGTTCATCCGCGCGCAGGGCCGGCGCAGGGGCGGCGGCTGACGCATCGGACGCGGCCGCGTCGACGCCTGACAGGTCAATCGCGTCGAGCGCGGCGAAGTGTTCGAGAATCGCGCACAGCTCGCGCGCCGCGCGTTCGAGCTCGGCGTCGCTCATCTCGAGTTTCGCCAGCGCGGCAATCCGCGCCGCATCCGCGCGCGTAATCAGCGGGGTCATGTCCGATGATTGTAAATGGTAAATGGAGACGGCCCCGCGCGCGCCGGGCGGCTAACGCGGGCGGCGGAGAGGCCGGATCAAGCCGCGCAGCACCCGGAGGTTTTCGCGGTCGTACGCGTCCGCTTCCGGCGCGTCCTGCTGTTTCGGCGTTTCGATCAGCAGGCCGAGGTGCGCCACGCGTGGATCGTTGACGAGCCGGCGGAACGCGATCGTGCCGATCTCGCCCCTGCCGATGTGTTCGTGCCGATCCACGCGGCTGCCGCACGGCTTTTTCGAGTCGTTCATGTGGATGACGTGCAGGCGGTCGAAGCCGACGAGCGCCTCGAACGCGTCGAAGGTGCGGCGATAGCCCGAGGGCGACCGCCAGTCGTAGCCGGCGGCGAGCAGGTGGCAGGTGTCCAGACACACGCCGACGCGCGGCGATCCATCGAGCTGCTCGATCAGGGCGCGCAGATGCTCGAAGCGCCAGCCGAGACTCGACCCCTGGCCCGCGGTGTGTTCGAAGAGCAGCTTCACGCGCTGGCGGCGCCGCGCCCTCAGCACCTTCGCCGCCGCCTCCGCCACCAGCCGCAGGCCATCTTCCTCGGTGCCGCCGACCGACGCGCCGGGATGCAGCACGAGGCCGTCGAGCCCGAGCCGCTCGGCGCGGTCGAGCTCTTCGCCCAGGCCGCCAATCGATCGCGCCCGCAGCGCCGGTTCCGCCGTGCCGAGATTGATCAGATAGCTCGCGTGCGCGACGCGCGGCGTCAGCCCGGCGGCGTCGGCCTTGCGCCGGAACGCTTTGACCTCGTCATCCGGCAGCTCGCGCGCGCGCCACTGGCCGGTCGATTTCGTGAAGATCTGCAGCGCATCGCATCCCGTGGCCACCGCGCGATCGACCGCGCGCGGCATGCCGCCCTGAATGGAGAGATGCGCGCCAAACCGCGGCACCCGGCTATTATTCGTCAATGCGCATTGCCGCTTCGACCTGTGCCGGACTCCTCGTGCTCGCCCTGACCGCCGTCACGCCGTCGGCCTGGGGCTTCGACATTCATCGCTACATCACCAATGCCGCGATGGACGAAGTGCCCGACGCGATTCGTCCGTACTTCCAGAAACATCGTGCCTTCATCACCGAGCATTCGATCGATCCGGATCTGATGCGCACCTACGGCGTCGAGACCGAAGATCCGAACCACTTTCTCGACATGGACGGCATCGCGCCCGATCCGTTCACGGGCATTCCGCGCAATGAAGCGGACTACATCAAGACGGTGGGGGCGGAGAAGGCGCACGAATGGGGCCGCATCCCCTGGCGCGTCGAAGAGGTCTACAACCGCCTGGTCACGGAGTTCAAGCGGCCCGAGAACGGCCAGCGCATTTCATCGGGCACCGTCAACGCGCTCACCGCCATCCTCGCGCACTACGTGGAAGACGCGCACGTGCCGTTTCACGCCGCGCTCAACTACGACGGCCAGGCCACCAACCAGCGCGGCATTCACGGCCGGTTCGAGAGCGAGCTGTTCCTTCGCTTCCACGATCGCATGGATCTGAAGCCCAGGGTGCCCGCGCCGGTGATGCATCCGAAAGACTTCATCTTCGAGAAGCTGACCGAAGGCAACCGCATGGTCGACGCCATCCTCGCTGCCGACAAGGCCGCCACCCAGGGCCGCGAGTTCTATGACGATGCCTATTTCGAGGCGTTCTTCGGCAAGGCCAGGCCGATCGTCGAGCGCCGCATCAGCGAAGCCGTTGGCGGCGTTGCCGCGGTGATCGCCGGCGCCTGGCAGACCGCCGGCAAGCCCGTGCTGCCCATCAACGAGACGCGCACGCCCGCCCGCATCCGCAGGTAAGGGCGCGGCGCTTACCGCTCCTTGCGATGCTCGAACACGCGATCGAGCGGCGAGAGCGCGAGCATCGCGACCAGCGTGATGCCGGTGACGATGACGGCGAGGCGGATGTAGCCGGCGCCCGCCGCGACCCCGATGGCGGCGTTGACCCAGATCAGCGCCGCCGTCGTCAGGCCCTGCACGCTGCCGCCGGTGCGCATGATCGCGCCCGCCCCGAGGAAGCCGACGCCGGTCACCACCTGCGCGGCCACGCGGCCCGGATCGCCCGCGAACAGCAGCGAGACGGCCGAGAACAGCGCCGCGCCGATGGCGATGAGCGTGTTCGTGCGAAGGCCCGCTTCCTTGCCGCGCCACTCGCGCTCGAGTCCCAGCGCCGCGCCCAGTACTGCCGCCACCAGCACGCGCAGGGCCAGTACGGCGGCGTCGGGTTCCGGCATCATCAGCTCATCGGTCATGGCACCTCGCTTGCACTGAGCCCAACAGGAGGATCGACATGCTTTGGACCATCATTTTCGTGCTGCTCGTGCTCTGGCTGCTCGGCTTCGCGCTTGACGTGGCGGGCGGGCTCATTCACGTGCTGCTCGTCGTCGCGCTCGTCATCGTCGTACTGCGGCTGTTCACCGGGCGGCGAGTCGTTTAGGCGCAAGTACACGTATCGTATCTCCATGGACGTGTATCTCGTGCCCGTGGGGCACGACCGGCACGAGCTCTATTGCGAGGTGCCGGACGCGCCCGAGGTTTCCGATCTCGGAGACGCGCCTGCCGACGACACGACGTTCCTGGGGCGCATGAAGGCGCGGTACCTCGCGCCGCTGATGCGCCGCGCGCAGGCGGCCATTGCCGATGCCGAGCGCGAATGGCGCGAGCACCAGGCCGGCCGCATCGAACGGCCGGTCACGCGGTGGGGCCGCGCAAAAGCGCGGATGCGCGCGTGGGTGGCCGAGAAAGTGGCGGAGCAGCGCCTGCTGTGGCACATGCGGCGGCAGGACGCCTGCACGCTGTTTCACGCCGAAGACACCTCGTCGGACGCGGCGACGGCCCAGATGCGCGCGATCCTGCAGCGCGACTACGAGCGGCATCGCAAGTGGTTTGCCGTGCACACCACGTTATTCATTCTGTCCGGCCTCCTGTTTCTCGTCCCGGGGCCGAATCTCGTCGCGTACATTTTTCTGTTCAGGCTCGCGGGCCATTACTTCTCCATGAAAGGCGCGCGGCAGGGCCTCGATGCTGCCGACTGGACGCCGCGGCCGTGCCGCGAGCTCTCGGACCTGCGCGCGGCGGCGGCGATGCCGCCGGTCGAGCGCGCCGATCGCGTGCGCACGATCGAGCGCGCGCTCGGCCTCGAGCATCTCGCGACATTCTTTAATCGCGTCGCGGCCGTTTGAGCCATACTTTCTGTCGCCGTGACACTGCAGGAACTTGCCGATCGGCTCGGCTGCCGTCTCGACGGCGGCGACGGCGCGGCCGTCATTACCGGCCTGGCCGGGCTCGATGACGCCGGCCCGTCCGAGGTCACGTTTCTCGCCAATCCCGCGTACGCCCCTCGCGTGGCCGCCACGCGCGCGGCGGCGATCATCGCCGGCGACGCGCTGCTGTCGGCGCCGTGCGCGATTCTGCGCGCCGCCAATCCCTATCTAACCTTCGCGCGGGCCGTCGCGCTGTTCGCGCCCGCGGATCCCGCGCCCGCCGGCATTCACGCCACCGCCATCGTCGCCGCCGACGCGCGGCTGGCCGAGGACGTCTCCGTGGGGCCGTTCACCATCATCGACAGCGGCGCGATCGTCGGCGCGCGCACGCGCATCGGATCGCACGTCACGATCGGCCGCGGCGCCACGCTCGGCGACGACTGCCGCATCGCCTCGCACGCGTCCATCCACGCGCGCGTTTCCCTCGGCCACCGCGTCGTCATGCAGGACTTCGCGGTCGCCGGCAGCGCCGGCTTTGGCTACGCGCGGCGCGACGACGGCACGCACGAGCCCATTCCGCAGATCGGCGCGGTCGTCATCGAAGACGATGTGGAGATTGGCGCGCTGACGGCGATCGACCGGCCGGCGGTGGGCGAAACGCGGATTGCCGCGGGCACGAAGATCGACAACCTCGTGCAGATTGCGCACGGCGTGCGCGTGGGCCGCAACGTGCTGCTGGCGGCGCAGGTGGGCATTGCCGGCTCGACGAAGATCGAGGACAACGTCGCGCTCGGCGGCCAGGTCGGCGTGACCGGCCACGTGACGGTGGGGAAAGGCGTGCAGGCCGCGGCCAAGACGGGCGTGACCGGCGACATCAAGGCCGGCACGGTCATCGCCGGCTATCCGTCCGATGAAATCCAGTCGTGGCGCAAGAGCCACGCGGCGCTGCGCCGTATGCCTCAGCTGCGCGAGCGGATTCGCGAGCTGGAGGAGAAGGTGGAGGCGCTGATCGAAAGGCTCCAGGCTCCAGGCTCCGGGCCCCAGGCCTGACCCACGCGCGACAACGCGCGCCCGGCTTTCTTTACCTGGAGTCTGGAGCCTGGAGTCTGGAGCCCTCACCCAGACGTCTATAATTCAATGATGATTACGTCGTTCAGACGCGCGGCCGTGTGCGCGGCGGCCGTGCTCGCCGCGGTGTCGGCCAGCGCCGCGGGCCCCCAGACGCAGAGTTCCGCGCCCGCGCCGGCTCCCGCCGAACGCATCACCCGGCCTCCGAAGCTCGAATACACCACGAAGACGCTGGCCAACGGCCTGCGCGTCATCCTGCACGAGGATCACTCGACGCCGATCGTGCATCTCGAGCTCTGGTATCACGTCGGGTCGAAGGACGAGAAGCCGGGTCGCACCGGGTTCGCGCATCTGTTCGAACACATGATGTTCAAGGGCTCGAAAAACGTGGAGCCCGATCAGCACCCGTCATGGCTCACGAGCATCGGCGGCCAGGCCAACGCGACGACCAACGAAGACACGACGATTTACTGGGAGACGGTGCCGTCGCAGTACCTGCCGCTGATTCTCTGGCTCGAGGCCGACCGCATGGCGTCGCTGCGCGTCGACGAGTCGATCTTCAAGAACGAGCGCGAGGTGGTGAAGGAAGAGCGCCGCATGCGCATCGACAATCCGCCGTTCGGCAGGCTGTCCGAGATCATCTACGACCAGATTTTCACGACGCATCCGTATCGCTATCAGACGATCGGCAGCATGAAGGATCTCGAGGCGGCGTCGATTGCCGACGTGCGCGACTTCTACCGCACGTACTACGTGCCGAACAACGCCACCCTCGTGCTCGCCGGCGATTTTGATTCGACCGAGGCCATGGCGCTTGTCGAAAAATACCTGGGCCGCGTGCCGCGCGGCCGCGACATTCCGCGCGACATTCCGGCGGAGCCGGCGCAGACCGAGGAACGGCGCGCGCGTGTCGAGGAAAGCTGGCCGCTGCCGGCCGTCGTCGTCGCGCACCGCGTGCCCGCCGACGGCGAGCCCGACGCGTATCCGATGCACATCGCCGCGAAGATCCTGTCCGACGGCCAGAGCTCGCGCATCTACAAGCGGCTGGTCTACGAAGACCGGATTGCGATGGCGGCGTTCGGCGACGCGAAGATCATCGAAGACCCCAACCTGTTCACGGCCATCGCCGTCGTGCAGCCGGGCCAGTCGACCGAGAAGGCCGCCGCGTCGCTCATCTCGGAGCTCGAGCGCATGCGCAACGAGCCGGTGACGGCGGCGGAGCTCGATCGCGCCAAGCGCCAGTTCGCGCGCGACTACATCCTCGGCCGCGACACGGTGCAGCAGAAGGCGGGCGTGCTCGCGCATGCCGCGGTCATCCACAACGACCTGGGCACCGCCGACGGCGAGTTCGAGTTGTTCATGAATGTCACGGCCGCCGACGTGCAGCGCGTGGCCAGGACGTATTTCGCGCCAGACACGCGCAACGTCATCACGGTGATGCCGCGCGGCACCGGCCTCGCGCCGTCAGGGGAGGCTCAGTGACCGCCGTCACTCGCGCGTTCGCGCTCGTCGTCACCGTCCTGCTCACCGCGCCCGTCACCGCGCAGATGCAATGGCCCACCGAGCGGCCGCCGCGTCCGCTCGTCGCGCGCGGCGTGGATTTCCCGCCCTATCAGATGCGCACGCTGCCCAACGGCCTGCAGGTCGTCGTCGTGTCGCATCACGAGCAGCCGTCGGTGAGCCTGCGCCTGCTCGTCAAGGCGGGCGCCGCCAACGATCCGACGGACAAGCCCGGCGTGGCCAGCATGACGGCCGGCCTGCTCGATCAGGGCACCACCACCAAAGGCGCGCAGGAGATCGCCAGCGCCATCGAATCGGTCGGCGGCGGCCTCGGCGTCGGCGCCGGCAACGACCTCACGTTCGTCAACGCGGTCGTCCTCAAGAACGATCTGACGCTCGCGCTCGATCTCGTGTCCGACGTCGTGCGCAATCCGGCCTTCTCGCAGCAGGAGCTCGATCGCATCCGCCCGCAGCTGCTCTCGAGCATGCAGGTGAGTTATGACGATGCGGACTACATCGCGGATGTGGTGATCGATCGGCTCATCTACGGCTTCCATCCGTACGGCAAGCCGTCGGCGGGCACGCCGGAATCGGCGCCGCGCATCACGCGCGACGACCTGGTGGCCTTCCACAAGGCGAATTACGTGCCCTCGAACGCCATTCTCGCCGTCGTCGGCGACGTGACCGCCGACGACGCGTTCGCGCGGGTCGAGAAGGCGTTCGCGGCGTGGACCGCGCCGGCCACGCCGCAGGCGCCGTTTCCCGAGCCGCCGCAGCCCACGCGCCGCGTCGTCGTGGTCGACAAGCCGGGATCGGTGCAGACGGAAATCCGTGTCGGCCACCTGGGCGTGCCGCGCGATCATCCGGACTACATGGCGCTCAATCTCGCCATCCGCATTCTCGGCGGCGAAGGCGCGAACCGGCTGTACGGCGTGCTGCGATCGGATCGCGGCCTGACCTACAGCGCGTCGGCCGACATCGAGGCGCTCAAGCACACGGGCGCGTTCGTCGCGGAAACCGACACGCGCACCGAGGCGACGGGGCAGTCGCTGCGCCTGATCGTCGACGAGTTCTTCAAGCTGCAGCGCGAGCAGGTGGGATCGCGCGAGCTGCAGGGCGCGCAGGACTACATGGCGGGCAGCTTTCCGCTGACCATCGAGACGCCCAGCGCGATTGCGCTGCAGGTGCTCAACCAGTTGTTCTACGGCCTGGATCTCAAGGAGCTGGAGCAGTTCCGCGAGCGTGTTTATGGAGTCACGCCGGAAGAGATTCAGCGCGTCGCGCAGAAATACCTGCACCCCGACCGGCTGTCGGTCGTCCTGGTCGGCGACGCCTCGCAGTTCGTCGACCAGCTGAAGACCGTCGGCTTCACGGAAATCGAGCGCGTCCCCGTGAGCGCGCTCGATCTCGACGCGCCGTCGCTGAAGCGGGACGCGAAATTCTTCCCGGTTGAATTATCCCGGTTGCCGCTGGCGTATCGACCCAACCGGGATAATTCAACCGGGATGAATTTCGGCCAGGCGCTGGCCGACACCCGGACGCTCGTCGCCCGTGCGATCGCGCGCAAGGGTGGCCTCGATCGGCTGCGCGCGGTGCGCTCGCTCGAGGTCGACGCCTCGATCCTCATCGAGGGCGGCACCACCGTCGTCGAGACGAAATCGCAGATTCTGTATCCCGACAAGTACCGCGTCGACGCCGAAACCGCGGGCGCGCGCGTGACGCACGTGTATGCGGGCGGGCAGGCCTGGCTCGAGACGCCCACGGGCGTGCGCGCCGCGCCCGACTTCATTCGCGACGAGGCGGCGGCGGCGATCTCGCGCGATCTGATCGCGCTGCTGCTGCGCGCGTGGGACGGCCGGGTTGTCGTGGCGCCTGCGCCCGCCGGCCAGTCGGGCCTCACCGCGTTGCGCATGTCGCAGGCCGGCCGCCCCGACGTCACGGTCTTCTTCGATCCGGACACGGCCGACATCGTCCGCCTCGAGTATCAGCGGCAGGGGCCCGAAGGCCCCATCGACGAGATCGAGGATCTCAGCGACTATCGCGTCGTCGACGGCATCCGCTTCGCGTTCCGCGCGATGACCACGACGACCGGCGACAACAAGGTCGAGCGCACCATTCGCGCGCTCCGCGTGAACCCGTCCCTCAGTCCGTCACTCTTCCAGCGTCCAGGCAGATGAACGCCGCCTCACGGCCGCTCACGATCATGATGTCGTGCGGCGAGGCGTCGGGCGAGCTCTATGCCGCGGCGCTGGCGCGCGAGCTGCGCGCGCTGTCGCCCGGCGTCCGCATCGTCGCGCTCGGCGGCGCGCAGCTGCGCGAGGCGGGCGTCGAAATCCTCGCGGACTATCACGGCATCTCGGTGACGGGCCTGTCGGAAGCGCTGCGCGTGGTGCCGAAGTCGCTCGCGCTGATTCGCGAGCTGGGCGAGGCGGCGGATCGGATCAAGCCCGACGTGTTCGTGCCGATCGATTTTCCCGACTTCAACTTCCGGCTCATGGCGGCCATGGCGAAGCGCAAGGTGCCGGTGATTTATTACATCAGCCCCCAGCTGTGGGCGTGGCGCGCCGGACGCATGCGCACGATGAAGCGCCTCGTCTCGAAAGTGCTCGTGATTTTCCCGTTCGAGGAGCGGATCTATCGCGAGGCGGGCGTCGACGCGGAGTTTGTCGGCCACCCGCTGATCGATCTGGCCGAGCCGTCGGCGGATCGCGCCACACTGCGCGCGCGCTTCGCCGCGGCGCCCGGCGCGCCGCTGATCGCGCTGCTGCCCGGCAGCCGCGCCAACGAGCTGCGCGCCATTCTGCCCGACATGGCCCGCGCGGCCGCCCTGATCCGCCAGCGCCTGCCTGCCGCGCGCTTCGTGCTCGCGCGCGCGCCGCGTCTCGACGACGCGCTGTTCGCGCCTCTCGCCGAGTTCCTGCCGGCCGTCGACGTGCCGATGGTGGAGGACGCCGCCGATGACGTGCTGCGCGCCGCCGATGTCGTGATTACCGCCTCCGGCACCGCCACCGTGCAGGCGGCGCTGCACGAGTGCCCGATGGTGATCGTCTATCGGGTGTCGGCCGTCACCGAGATGATCGGCCGGATGTTCGTCACGCTCGATACGTTCGGCATGGTGAACCTGGTGGCGGGAGAGCGCGTCGTGCCGGAGCTGATGCAGGAGCGCTTCACGCCCGCCGCGGTCGCCGACGAAGTGGTGTCGCTCGTGACCGACGACGCCCGCCGCCAGGCGATGATCGGCAAGCTGCGCGACGTGAAAGCGAAGCTCGGCGGCAGAGGTGGCGCCCGCCGGGCGGCCGAGGCCATTCTCAAAGCCGCAAGCCGCACCCCATAAGCCGGAAGCCGCGCGAAGGGCGATACACTGGGCGCCATGATCAAGCCGCGGCCGAAGCCCCTCTCATGGGCCGCCGCTGCCACGACGCTCGTCGTGGCGCTGGCCTGCGTGTCCCTTCAGGCGTCGCTCATCGTGCCGGCCGACCTGCCGACGCTGGTGCGCGAGGCGCACACCATCGTCCTCGGCCGCGTCACCGACGTGCGCGGCATCATCCGGCCCGGCACGCGCCGCGTCGACTCCTACATCGCCTTCGCGGTTGACGACGCCATCAAGGGGCGCGCCGATCGCACGATTCTGTTCAAGACGCTCGGCGGCACCATCGGCCGCTATACGACGATCGTGCACGGGTCGCCCGTGTTCGAGCCCGGCGACGAGGCCGTGCTGTTTCTCGGCCGCGGCGCCACGCCGTATCCCATCGGGCTGTCGCACGGCGTGTTCCGCGTGCGCACCGATCGCGGCTCGGGCGAGCGCCGCATTCTGCCGCCGCCGATGCTGATCGATCCGAAAGCCACCATGACGATTCGGCGCGGCGACGGCACGCGCGCGCCGATTCCGGTGGGCACGTTCACCGCGATGCTGCGCGATCTCGCCGCGCGGAGGCAGCCGTGACGCCGTCGCACGCGCGCGTGCTGCTGATCGCCTGCCTGATGGCCGCGGCCACGGCGCCGGCCGCCGCCTATCTGAAGCTCGGCTTCCGCGTGGGCAACCGCATCGTCACCGCGAGCTGGAGCGAGCGCCCCGTCCGCTACTTCGTCACCGATCGCGGGGACAACGGCGTGTCCTCGTCGCAGTTCCAGCAGGCGATTCGACGCGCGTTCGACACGTGGGAAACCGAGCCGGACATCGACATCGCCTTCAACTTCGTGGGCTTCACCGGGGCCGAGCCGTTCGACGATGACGGCATGAACGTGCTGGGCTTCCAGGCCGAGCCGGATCTCGAGCGCGTGCTGGGCGCGACGGGGTTCACGATCGACAACACGACGGGGCGCATCCTCGAGTCCGACATCTTCTTCAACACGATCTTCGACTGGACGGTGGCGGCCAACGGCGAATCGGGCCGCTTCGATCTGGAATCCACCGCCGTGCACGAGATCGGTCACATGATCGGTCTCGGACATTCCGCGATCGGTGAAACCGAGCTGACCGACGGCCGCCGCCGCGTGATCGCCAAGCAGGCCGTGATGTTTCCCATCGCGTTTCCCACCGGCAGCACGTCCGATCGCCGGCTGAAAGCAGACGACATCGCCGGCGGCGCTGACATCTATCCGGAAGGCAACTTCGACCGCACGCACGGCAGCATCTCGGGCCGCGTGCTGCTCGACGGCCGCGGCATCTTTGGCGCGCACGTCACCGCCTACAACCTGCGCACCCGCGCCATCGTCGGCAACTTCACGCTCGACGATCAGGGCGCGTTCGTGATTTCCGGGCTCGACCCCGGCCTGTACGTCGTGCGCGTCGAGCCGCTCGACGATGGCGATGTCGGCAGCTTCTTTGACGACGATGACGAGGTCGAGGTGAATTTCAAGGCGATGATCGCGCCGCGGCTGGTGTCGGTGCCGCGCGGCGGCGCGTCGGGCGACATCACGATTGAGGTGAAGCGATGAAGGTGTGTGCGGCGACGCTGCTGATGCTGCTGGCGGCGTCGGCGCCCGCCGCGGCGCAGGCGCGGTCGCGCAGCGTCGAGATCGCGCCGGGCGCGATCTGGTTCAGCGGCGTCGATCTCGGCACGTCAACGGCCACGCTGGAGCGGCCGGGCGGCGGCGACTTCGATTTGTTCAGCACGGATACGAGTCTCGACGGCGGCGTGGGCGCGGGCGCGGCGCTGTCGTTCTACCTGTCGCCGCGCGTGGCCATCGAGGCCGCCTTCTCGTACGCGCGCCCGTCGATGTCGACGCGCGTGAGCGCCGACGCGGAGGACGCCGAGCCGGCGACGTCGGAGATCGGGCTGCAGCAGTATCTGATTGAAGGCAACGTGCGGTGGTATCTGGCGCGGGCGCGCGGCGCATGGCGTCCGTTCATCCGCGCCGGCGGCGGCTACCTGCGGCAGCTCGACGATGCGAGCGCGCACGTCGAGACCGGAAAGACGCTGCAGGCGGGGCTCGGTGTCGACCGCGCCTTCCGCGAGCGGGCCGGCGCGCGCCTCAAACGCGCCGGCCTGCGGCTCGATGGCCGCCTGCTGGCGCGGCAGGGCGGCTTCGACGTCGACGACAGCCTGCGTCTCGGCTTCTCGGCCGGCGCGTCGTTCTTTCTCGGATTCTAGTTCCGGCCAGCGCCCGCGCTCTCCGGCCAGGGATTTGGCACGGCGTACAAGTCGTACCCGTCGGCCGATTCGATCAGCGTGAGCCGGAAGGCCTCGCGCGCGAAGGCCTGCAGTTCGGGCGACGTGCGCGCGCGATCCATCAGCACCCAGCCAATCCTGAAGCGCTCGGCGGCGCGAGGCGCGCGCTGGAACGCGCGTGACCGCTCCTCAACGGTGAGCGCGCGATATTCGCTCAGCTTCATCAGCGCGCGAAGCGTCGCCGACTGGCGGTACACGCCCATGCGCGCGCGCGGCAGCCGCGACACGTATCCCCCAATCAGCGTCTTTTCGTGAAACGTCTGATGAAACTGGTAGAGCGCGTTGTAATCGCCTTCGGACCCGAGTCCGTCGCGCACGCCGAAGGGCAGGTTGAGCACGCGCAGCGGCCGCGGGTCCGCCGCGATCGTGCGCACGGGCCGCGGCGGCGTGGCGGAGTAGAGCGTGCGCGGCGCGGGCAGCAGCTCGAAGAGCAGCAGCGCGGCAACCGCGGCCGTCAGCAGAGCCGGCCGCCGCGATCGCTTCCGCATGTCCGCCAGCACGAGACAGAAAATCATGGCCGCGCCCATGGCCACGAGGACGCCGAAGCGCGTGGGCATGCGCGCGGCGCCGACGACGGGCACGTAGCGAAGCGCGGTCCAGAGCGTCGGCACGTAGGTGTTGATGCCCGCGACATGCACGAACGGCCCGAGCGCGAGCAGGCCGAAGCAGGACGTCCAGATGACCCAGGGTTTCGGCAGCGTCACGCGATAGACGAGGGCGCCGGCGGCCACAACCCCAATCATCGTCCACGGAATGGACGCGACGTTTTCGACGAAGCCTTCGGGCAGCGTGGCAATCCAGCGCGCGGAAAAATATGACAGCCACGGGTGCAGGGGATTGGGCGCGACGAACGCGAGCAGATCCATGCCGCGCGCGCTGCTGCGCCACAGCACCGGCGCGCCGAGCGATCCGCTGTCGGTCGCGGCCTGCGCCATCGTGAAGAGCACCGGCGACAGCGCGAGGAAGCCGGCGGCGCCGGCCGCGAAGTACACCCGCCAGTTCAGCACCACCCGCGGCAGGCTGAGTACGATGTGCGGCCGCAGCCAATACAGGACGCGTCCCGCGGCGAGCAGCGTCAGCATCAGCATCGGCGTGTACAGCGTGCGCATGCTGATGCGCAGCCCCCACATGTCCACGCGTCCGCCGCCGCGCACGAGAATGCCCGCGACGAGACCGGCGACGCAGAGGATCGCGAGGTCGATCGCCCACGTGCCGCTGCGCCACCGCGCGCGATGTTCGGGCAGCTGCACCGTCACGGCCGAATAGGCGATGACGAACACCAGCATCAGCAGGCAATACACCGCGTAGTACGGATCGGACAGATACGCCCACGCCACCACGAGGCCGGCCCCCGCGGCCACGCGCCACGATCCGCCCTGATACAGGCGCAGCAGCAGCAGCGCGAAAATCGGCAGCGGCGCCGCCTGCACCAGGCTGAAGTGCGCGGTGAACCGCGCCATGAGGAACGGCGAAAATCCGAATGCCGCCCCCGCCAGCCACGCCGCCACGTCGTCGCCGCTGCGCTTGCGCGCGAGCAGGAACAGCGCATAGGCGCTGAGCGCGCAGCTGAAGATCAGCAGCCCGTTATACGTGCGGACGATGCCGGCGATCGGCAGGACGAAGAACGCCAGCAGGTTCGCGAAGCTCGTGTAGTTGTGCAGCGTGAGCGGCGTCGGCGAGGCGAGCGACAGGATTTCGAACGTAAAGAACGGAAAGCGGTGGTGCTCGACCAGCTCGTGCCGGAACACCCAGAGGTTCCAGACGTAGACGCCCGTGTCGCCCGAGGGCTGGCCGGGCAGGGCGGTGTCCATCTGCATCGGCAGCGGCCAGGCGAAGGCGAGGCCCAGGAGCACAAACGCGAGAAATGCCAGGACATGGCGCCCGACCGCTGGGGAAGTCATGGAGCGGCGCCATCATATATGACCGCCCGGGGACTTGCGGCCCCCGGGCGGGACGCGTCAGTGGTGATGCGGCTTCTCGGCCGGTTTGTCGTCGGGGTGGCGATCGGTGCGCAGGTCGTCGCGGCTCGGCCGGATCAGCCCGCCCGTTTCATCGTCAATCGCCGTTTCGAGGTCCGGCTCCCGCCGGGGCTGCTTGTGCTCGTGCTCGGCGGCCGGATTCACGGGCCGGTTGAGCGGTAATTCCTTCATGTGAGACGCCTCCACCCGTTTTTCCGCATCAAAGGCTGTGCCATGATGAAGGGTATGCCTTCGCTGGATTCCTACCGCACACGGACGGCGCTGACGGTCAACGGCAAGTCCATCGACATCTACAGCCTCCCGGCGCTCGAACGCGCGGGATTTCCGGGCGTGTCGCGTTTGCCGTTCTCGCTGAAAATTCTGCTCGAAAATCTGCTGCGCAACGAAGACGGCCGCAACGTCACGAAAGAGGCCATCGCCGCGCTCGCCCGCTGGACGCCGGGCGCGAAGCTCACCACCGAGCTCGCGTTCACGCCGGCCCGCGTGCTGCTGCAGGATTTCACGGGCGTGCCCGCCGTCGTCGATCTCGCCGCGATGCGTGACGGCATGGTGGCGCTCGGCGGCGATCCGTCGCGCGTCAATCCCTTGCAGCCGGTGGAGCTGGTCATCGACCACTCGGTGCAGGTCGATCACTACGCGTCGATGAACGCGTTTCAGCTCAATGCGGACCTCGAGTTCTCGCGCAATCGCGAGCGCTACGTGTTCCTGCGCTGGGGGCAGAACGCCTTCGACAACTTCCGCGTCGTGCCGCCCGACACGGGCATCGTCCATCAGGTCAACCTGGAATATCTGGCGCGGGTCGTCTGCCTCGAAACCGTCGACGGCCGCCCGTGCGCGTATCCCGACACGCTGTTCGGCACCGACTCGCACACGACCATGGTCAACGGCCTCGGCGTGGTGGGATGGGGCGTCGGCGGCATCGAAGCCGAGGCGGCCATGCTCGGACAACCCAGCTCGATGCTGGTGCCCGAAGTGGTCGGCTTCCGCCTCACGGGCAAGCTGCCGGAAGGCGCGACGGCCACCGACCTCGTGCTGACGATCACCGAACGGCTGCGCAAGCTTGGCGTCGTGGGCAAATTCGTGGAGTTCTTCGGGCCTGGGCTGGCGCACCTGACGATTGCCGATCGCGCGACGCTCGGCAACATGTCGCCGGAGTACGGCGCCACGATCGCCATCTGTCCGATCGACGAGATGTCGCTCGACTATCTGCGGCTCACGGCGCGCGATCCGGAACGCATCGCGCTGGTGGAAACCTACGCGCGCGCGCAGGGCCTGTTCCTCGACGGCTCGGCGCCGGAGCCGCAGTTCGACGCGGTCGCGGAGCTCGACCTCACGACGATTGAGCCGAGCCTGGCCGGGCCGAAGCGCCCGCAGGATCGCGTGCCGCTGTCGCAGTCCAAGGCGATGTTCAAGACCGCGCTTGCGGGGATGCTGGCCGAGCCGGTGAAGAAGAAGCCGGTGCGCGCCGGCGGATCCGAATCGGGCGCCGCCACCGCGGTGCTGTCAGAGGTGCGGCCGGAAATCAATTCGCTCGATCACGGCGCCGTCGTGGTGGCCGCGATCACGAGCTGCACCAATACGTCGAACCCGAGCGTGATGATCGGCGCGGGCCTGCTGGCGCGCAACGCCGTGGCGCGCGGGCTGACGAGCAAGCCCTGGGTGAAGACCAGTCTGGCCCCCGGCTCGATGGTCGTCACCGAATATCTGAAGGCGGCCAACCTGATGGAGCCGCTCGAGGCGCTCGGCTTCAACCTCGTGGGCTACGGCTGCACCACCTGCATCGGCAACAGCGGGCCGCTGCCCGAGGACGTGTCGCAGGTCGTGGCCGACAAGAACCTGGTGGTCGCGTCGGTGCTGAGCGGCAACCGCAACTTCGAAGGCCGCATCCAGTCCCAGGTCCGCGCGAACTACCTCGCGTCGCCGCCGCTCGTGGTGGCCTACGCGCTGGCGGGCCACATGCAGATCGATCTGATGCACGAGCCGATTGGCACGGACCGCGACGGCAACGACGTCTATCTTCGCGATCTCTGGCCGTCGGAGCGCGAGATTCAGTCGACGATGCTGTCGGCGCTCAAGTCGGAGATGTTCTCGAGCAAGTACGCGGGGGTATTCGACGGCGACCAGCGATGGAAGGATCTGCCGGCGCCCACGGGCAGCGCGTTCGCGTGGGACGAGTCGTCCACCTACATCCGCCGCCCGCCGTTCTTCGACGGCCTGTCCGCCGAGCCGTCGCCCATCGCCGACATCGTCGACGCCCGCGTGCTGGCGCTGCTCGGCGACAGCGTGACCACCGATCACATCTCCCCGGCGGGATCGATTCCGGCAGACAGCCCGGCGGGGAAGTACCTCATCGCGCACGGCGTGGGCCCGAAGGACTTCAACTCGTACGGCGCGCGCCGCGGCAATCACGAAGTGATGATGCGCGGCACGTTCGCGAACATCCGGCTGCGCAACCAGCTGGCGCCCGGCACCGAAGGCGGATGGACGACGCTGCTGCCCGAGAACAGCGTGACGACGATCTTCGAGGCGTCCGAAGCGTACCGGAAGCGCGGCGTGCCGCTGCTGGTGATTGCCGGCAAGGAATACGGCAGCGGATCGTCGCGCGACTGGGCCGCGAAGGGCACGACGCTGCTCGGCGTGCGCGCGGTGATTGCCGAGAGCTTCGAGCGCATCCATCGCAGCAACCTGGTGAACATGGGCGTGCTGCCGCTGGAGTTCGTGAACGGCGAGTCGGCATCGAGCCTCGGCCTCACCGGCCGCGAGTCATTCACGCTCGACGGGTTGGAGACGGGACTGAAGCCGGGCGGATCGCTGACCGTGCGCTACACGCGCGAGGACGGCACGGCCGGCACGATCGCCACGCGCGTGCGCATCGACACCCCCGAGGAGCTCGTGGCCTTCCGGCACGGCGGCATCCTGCCGTACGTGCTGCGGCAGCTCGTGGCGCGCTGACGGCACTGTGCTCGGCATCCTGGCCCGGTATTCCTCAGCGTCGTCGAGGCGAGTCGGGCCAAAGGGCGGTCCCTCCGACGTCTTCTTAACGGCGTCGCTGACGAACACCGGACCAGGTCCCTGTGCGACAGGCTGACAGCGTTTCGGACAGTACTGATGCTGACAAGCCACATCGTCAAAGCCAAGGCCGTCGAATGCGGCTTTGATCTCTGCGGCATCGCGCCGGCAGAGCCGTTCGACGCGCTCAACCGGCTCAGCGAGTGGCTGGCGCGCGGGCACGGCGCCGAGATGTTCTGGTTCGAAAAGTCGATCGCGAAGCGTCTCGATCCCCGGCTGGTGCTGCCGGGCGCGCGCGCGATCGTGTCGTGCGCCGTCGTCTACAACAGCGACGCGCCGTACTCGACATCGGTGCCGCCCGATCATGCGGCCGTGGCGCGCTACGCGTGGGGCGACGACTATCACGCCGTGCTCGAGACGCGGCTCGAGACGCTCGAGACGTGGATGCGCGAGCAGGCCGGCGGCGACTTTCTGTCGCGCCGGTACGTCGACACCGGGCCGCTGTCGGAAAAAGCGATTGCCGCGCGCGCGGGTGTCGGCTGGATCGGCAAGAACACGTGCCTGATCAACCAGCAGCTCGGCTCGTGGCTGTTTCTGGGTGAGATCATCACCAACGCGCCGCTCGCGCCCGACGCGCCGGTCTTCGATCGGTGCGGCACATGCACGCTGTGCATCGAGGCGTGCCCGACCGGCGCACTCGTGGAGCCATATCAGCTCGACGCGCGCAAGTGCCTGTCGTACCTGACAATCGAGCACCGCGGCGATCTGCCGGAGGACGCCGCGGAGGCGATCGGCAATCACGTGTATGGCTGCGACATCTGCCAGGACGTCTGTCCCTGGAACCGCAAGGCGGCCGTGAGCGGCGATCCGGCCTGGCAGCCGCGCGACGCCTGGCGGCCGGTGCCGATTGCCGACATGGCCGCGCGATCCGACGAGGAGCTGCGCGCCGCGATGAAAGGCAGCGCCATGAAACGCGCCGGCGTGAAAGGCCTGCGCCGCAATCTCGAGGCCGCGAATGGAAAACGGTAAATCGATGACACCCGCGCTTCTGATGTCGATGCCGCAGCTGGCCGATCCGAATTTCGGCCGCACGGTCATTCTGCTGTGCGAGTACAGCGCCGAAGGCGCGTTCGGGCTGGTGATCAACCGGCCGACGGAGTTTGCGGCGGCGGAGGTGGTGCAGCTCGTGCCGCCGGTGGCGCCCGCCAACGACCTGCCGCTGTGGATTGGCGGGCCGGTGGAGCCTGAGCGCGGATGGATTCTGCTGAGCGGAGAGCAGGGGACCGCGCCGCCGGAAGATGAGGCGCGCGAGATTGTGCCCGGCCTGTTCCTGTCGGCCTCGCCCGGCGTGCTGCGCCGCGTGCTCGAGTCGTCAATGCCGCCGCCCGTGCGGGTCATCGCCGGCTACGCCGGATGGGGCCCGGGCCAGCTCGATCAGGAACTCTCCGAGTCGTCGTGGCTGATGGCCGACGTCGACCCGGCCTTCGTCTTCAACACGCCGCCCGCGGAGTTGTGGGAAGCCGCCATCAAGCGCCTCGGCGTCGAGCCCTCACAGCTGCAGCAGGGACATGGGGTTCACTAGCAGAACAGTCCAATTCTCAGTCTCTCAAGGCAACAACTGGATCGATGCGCGTGGCGCGTCTGGCGGGGATCCAGCCGGCGATGACCGCGGAGGCGCCGAGTACCAGCGCCGCCCCGGCGAAGCTCACGGCGTCGACGGCCGACACGCCATACAACTGGCTCTCGACGGCGCGGCCGGCCCAGACCGCGCCCGCGAGCCCAGCCGCGATGCCCGCCGCGACGAGCGCGAGGCTTTGCCGCACGATCATCATCCGCACAGCCCCTGCGCCCGCGCCCAGCGCCATCCGCACGCCGATTTCGCGTGTCCGGCGGCGCACCGCGAACGCCATGCTGGCGTAGAGGCCGGTGGCGGCCAGGAGGAGTGCCGCCACGCCGAGCGTCATCGCGATCGATCGCGCCATCCGCTCGGTGGCGATGTTGCGATCGATCTGCCGATCGAGCGACAGCGTGCGCGTGATCGGCACGCCGGGATCGACCGACGCCACTGCGCGCTCGAGCTCGCCGAGGCGCGACTCCGGATCGCCGGACGTCCGGACGTGGAAGGCGGCGAACGGCGCCGGCGCCTGCGCCATCGCGGTGTAGAACGAGGGCCGCGGCGCTTCGCGCACCATGCGGTAGCGGACGTCGCGCACGACGCCGATGACTTCGATGGTGGCCGGACCGTCGCCCCACGAAATGGCTCGCCCGACGGCCTGTCCCGCCGGGAAGTACCGCTGCGCCATCGTCTCGTTGATCACGATGCGGGCGGGCTGCCCCGCCGTGTCGCGCTCGTCGAACACCCGGCCGGCCAGCACGGGAATGCGCATGACGTCGAAGTACTCCGCCGAGACGCGATTGAGATTCAACTCCATGTCTTCGTTCGCGGCCGGCACGTAGCCGGGGATGCCGACGGTGCGGCGCGACCCGCCGAAATCGAGCGGCATGATGCCCGCCACGGCCGCCGCCTCGACTCCCGGTACGGTCTTGAGGTGCGCGATCACGCGCTCGTAGTACCGCAGCGACGTCTGCGCCGTGTAGCCGCTGGCGGCCGCCGACGTATCGAGCAGCGCGACGTTGCGCGCGAATCCCATGTCGCTGCCGCGCAGCTCCGCGACCGTGCGCGCCAGAAGTCCGGCGCCGGCGACCAGCGTCATCGAGAGCGCGAACTGCAGCACCACGAGGGCGCGTTGCGTGCGGCCGGAGCCGCTCACGTGCGATCGGCTCGACCCCGCGAGGATGGCCGACGGCGGCCGGCGCGTGCTGAGCCACGCTGACAGGCCGCCCACGACCAGCGCGCTCGCGATCGTGAGCGCCAGCGCCGCGCCGAGCACGCGCGCATCGAACGCGAGATCGAGCGTGACGGGTTGCCCGAAGCGCGCAATGAGGCCCGCGGCCGGCTCGCGCAGCAGCGCGGCCGCGGCGAGCGCCGCGGCTGCCGCCGGCACCGTCAGGATCAGGGCGTCCGCGAACACCAGACCGGCGACGTGCGCGCGGCCGGCGCCGAGCGCGGCGCGCACCGCGAACTCGGGCGCGCGCGCCGCCGACCGCGCCAGCTGCAGGTTCGCCACGTTGACGCACGCGATCAGCAGCACGAACAGCGAGGCGAACGACAGCAGCCGCAGCGGCCGCGCGAGCGCGCTCAGCGATGAATCGCCCTGCGGGCTCGGCTCGACGACGAGCGTTTCGGGGCCGTACCCAAGCGACGCCGAATAGTTCGCCCACGCGGGCGAGAGCCGGGCGGTTGCCGCCTGCACGTCCGAACCCGGTGCGACGCGTCCCATGAGCACCAGCCACGACGTGGTCGGCCGGTTGCGGAGATCGCGGCCGTCGAGCGTCTGCATGTGCGCGATCGGCACCCAGTAGCTGGCGTCCCCCCCGATGTTCATGCCGAGGAACGATTCGCCGGCGACGCCGGCGATCGTGAACGCCTTGTTGTTGAGCGTGAGCGTCTGTCCCGCGAGGGTTTCCCCGTCGAAGTACTTCCGCCAGAACCGGTGCGACACCACGACGGCCGGCGCGGCTTCGGTGCGGTCGTCGTCTGCGGTGAGCCGGCGCCCCATGGCCATGGGCACGCCAAGGTCCGCAAAGAAGTTGCCGGACACGTATTCGCCCTCCACCCAGGCGGTCGCCCCTGAAGGCGTGCGGGCGGACGCGCGCGAATTCGCGTAGGCGGCCAGCGTGTCGAACACGCCGGCGGACGCCTCCTTCAGGTGCAGAAACGCCTGATAGGAAAAGTCGTGCGCACGGCCGGTGGGGCGCTGCTTCTGCAGCAGCACCAGGCGATCGGCGCCCTCGAGCGGCAGCGGCCGCAGGAGGATCGCATTCGCGAGCGTGAACAGCAGAATGTTGAGACCGAGGCCGATGGCCAGCGACGCCACGCCCGCGGCCGCCATCAGCGGCTGGTGCCGGACGAGCCGCAGGCCGAAGCGGAGATGCTGAAAGAAACCTCGCATGGGAACGCTACTTGATGAGAATCTCCTCGAAGAACTTCGTGGCGCGCGGATCCTTGCTCTGACCCAGCCAGAACATCGCGCGCTCGCGCACCTTCGGGTTCTTGTGCGTGCGCGCGATGCCAATCAGCAGCGGCACGCCCTCGTCTTTCGGCAGCTGGCTGAGCGCCTGTACGGCGCGCTCCTGCACCTTTGTGTCGGGATCGTTTTCGATGGCGGCGGTGATGTCGGCGGCGGCCGCCTTGCCGGCCGTCTGCGCGAGCCAGAAGATCGCTTCGCCGCGCGATGCCGGGTCTTTGTCGGCCTTCGCGATCGCGAGCAGCGTGGGCAGCGCCTCTGGCACGCGCGAGCGGCTGATGGCCTGCACCAGCGTGCGGCGCAGATCGCCGGCGGGCTCGCGATCGAGCATGGTCTTCAGCGTGGCGAACCCTTCGGCGCCGCGCGCCTGGCCGATCCAGAAGATCGCCTGGCGCCGCAGCTGTGAGGGCTGCGCCGGCTGGGTGAATGTGACGAGGGCCGCATAGGCGGCGGGCCCGGCCGTGTTCGCGATGGCCGACAGCGGCGTGTTGTAGCTCGAGGATCGCCGGTCGGCCGCGAGCGACGCCGTGATGTGGTCAGCGAGCCAGCGCACGCTGGCATCGGGCGCGACGTTGTCGATCAGGTGCACGGTGCGGCCGCCCGCGTCGAGCGGGCAGTCGTCGCTGAACATCCGCACGCGTTCGACTTTGCCCTCGGCCACGCGCGCCATCACGAGCAGCGACGTGCCCGCCTCGAGCGGCACCGGCCCGGTGGGCGGCTGCGGCCGCGCGCCGCTCGCGAGCGTCTGCGACGGCTCGATGAAGCAGCCGTTCCAGTGCTCGTTGTTGTTCGAGTACCAGCAGCAGGACTGCGAGCGCCCGTTGACGCTCGGCACTTTCCACGCCACCCAGGACGGCTCGGGCGCGGACGCGGCGGCCGCGATCGTACGGTCGATGGTGGCCGTCGAGGCCACCACCGTGCCGTTGGTGATCTGCGGCGCCTGCAGCGGAAGGAGCGCGACGATGGCGGCGAGGGCGAGCGCGCGCATGGCAGGGCTCCCTACTTGTTGATCAGTTCCATCAGGTACTCGAGCGCCGCCTTCGACTTCGTCATCGTCGACAGCGCGCGCACGATCTGTTCCTTCAGCCTGGGATCGGTTTCGCGCCGCGCGATCGCGACCAGTCCCTCGGCATCGTCCTGCGCGCGCAGCGCCTGGATGATGGCGCGCTTGGCGTCGGCCGACGTTTCCTTCGCGTACATCTCCTGCAGGATGGTGCCGCTGCGCTCGCGTCCGGCGGACGCGAACGACCGGATCGCGTGCAGGCGGATTTCGGCGTCGGTTTCCGCGCGCGCGATCTGCTGCAGGCGGTCCATGGCGCCGGCGCTGGCCAGGCTGCGGACGATCTGGATGCGGATGGCCTTGCTCGTTTCCTTGTCATAGAGCTGGCCGAGCTCCGTGATCGCCGCGCTGGAGCCCAGATAGCGGATCGCGGCGAGGCGGACGTCTTCGTTCGGCTCGGTCTGCGCGACGGCCAGCAGGCGGGCGCGATCGCCGGCGCTGGCGTAGGCGCGGAGCACGCGCGCGCGCACGTCGGGATCCTGCGTCGAGCGATAGACCTCTTCGAGACGCGAGCGGCCGTCGCGGCGGCTCTGCGTCGCCAGATAATCGATCGCCTTGCGCTGCAGATCGGGGTTGCCGCCGCCCTTGGCGATGCTGAGCAGGATTTCCTGCGCGCGCGGCGAGTTGCTGAGCGCGAGCACATACAGCGCGCGCTCCTTGAGGCGCGGGCCGTTCGACTTGGCGAGCAGATTCTCGAGCAGGGGAATGGCCTGCTCGGGATCCGAATGCTGCAGGCCCTGGATCGCGAGCAGCTTGAGGTCCTCATCCTGCTGCGACTCGGGCGACACCGCGCCCGTGCGCGCGCGCAGCTCGAGATCGAGGGCCTTGGCATCGCTCAGGTAGCGGCTCTGCGGATAGCCCTTCACGAGCGCGTCGATCGTGGCGAGCGCTTCGGCACGCTGACCGAGCTTGCCCTGCGCGTAGGCCTTCCAGTAGAGCGCCGCGTCGGCGCGCGAGCCCTTGAGCGCGGCCGCCTGCTCGAAGCGGTTGATCGCGTCCTGCCAGTTGCGGCGGTCGAGCGCGCTGCGGCCCATCTCGTAGTAGCTGTTCTCGCGCTCCGCGTCGCGCCGCGCGCTTGCCGGGCCGGCCTGGACGGCCCACATGGCATGGTCCGCGGCGCGCGCCGCTTCCACGGCGGCCATCTCATGTCCGATGCCCCACGGCGCGCGGGCCATGGCGATTTCGGCCTCCGCCAGCTTCGCCTGAATGGTCTCCATCGGCGGCATCGCGGCGCGCGCGGCCTCCATCTTCGCCCGCAGGTCAGCCATGTCGGGCATGTCCGGCAGCTGCGGCATCGCCGGCAGCAGCAGGTCCATCGGCGGCAGCATGGGCATGACAATGTCCAGCGGCGCCAGCGCGGGCAGCAGCACGTCCATCGGGGCCGGGGGCGCGGGAGGCGCCGGTGCCGGCACGGGCTGCGCGGGCGGCGGCGGCGGTGTCGGGGGAACCTGCGCGCTCGCCGGGGCAGCGGCAAGCGTGAGCGCGACAGCGAGCGTAACGGAAGCAAATCTCATAGCGACCTCTTGGATGATCCCTGTTGCGGGCGTGCGGACTTCTGGCGTGCCTCGACCTCGGAGGCGAGCACGCGGAGTTTGAAAATCAGTTGCTGATCGGCGATTTGCGCGCGGAGCCCTTCGAGCTGTTCGGCCGACAAGGCCTCGGGGCCGCGCGCGAGTTCGACGAGCACGAGCTCGAGCTCGTCGAGCAGCGCCGCGAGCTGCAGATCGCCGGTCTGCCGGGCCGTCTCGCGATAGAGACGGCCGGCCGACACGAGATCGTCGGCCGTGGTGCGCTCGAGCGAGACGTCGAGTCCGCCCTCGGGCGTCTCGGCGTTCGCCAGCTCCACGAGCACGAGTTCCGACTGCTCGATGTGATCGCTGACCGCGGTCAGGAGCACCGTCTGCCGGTGCGCCTCGGCGTCGGCCACGACGGTGTCGGCCGCGGGCGTGCGCGTGAGCGTGAAATCGAACTGCCACACGATCACCGCGAGGATGGCGGCGGCCAGCGCGCCGGCAAACGACAGCGCAAAGAACCGGGATGATTTTCCCCGGGGTTTCCGGGAAAAATCATCCCGGTTCTGAAGTCCGGCCCACACGATGCGCTCGAAGCCGGCGGCGGGCTCGGGCACCGGCGCGGCGTCGATCGTGTCCATCACCTGGCGCAGCGCCTGAAACGCGCCGCGGCACGCGCCGCAGTCCGCCAGGTGCCGCTCGGCACCCGCTTCCTCCGGGCCGGCCTCGCCGTAGTAGTGCAGGATGAGATCGTCTTCGCTCAGATGCATGTTCATGACTCGACGAATGGTTCCAGCGCGACGCGCATCTTGCGCACCGCGCGGAAGATGCTGTGTTTGGTCGCGTTGGTCTTCAGACCCAGCGACCGCCCGATCTCCTCGATCGAAAACCCCTGGTAGTGCCGCATGACGAAGGCCGCGCGCTCCATGTCGCTGAGCCGGTTGAGCGCCGCCTGCACCCGCGCGCCGATTTCGCTGCCGAGCACCATCTGCTCGGCGTCGGGCGCGCCGGTGCCGCCCGCCGCGCGCTCGAGCGTGTCGTCTTCCTCGGCCGACTCACGTTTGGGCCTGGCCCGCATGTAATCGATGGCGCAGTTCACGGCGATCCGGTAAACCCACGTGCCGAAGTTCGCGCGCGATTCGAACCGGCCGAGCTGTTGATACGCCCGCAGAAACGTGTTCTGCACGACATCCTCGGCGTCGGCCTCGTTGCCGGTCATCCGGTACGCGACCCGGAACACGAGACGGCTGTGCCGCTCCACGAGGGACCGGAAGGCCTCGGAATCGCCGTCCCTCGCCAGGGCAACGGCGGCGGCATCCTCGCGCATCTGGTTCATATGACGTTCGAGCGATGTTGGGGGTTAGCTGAAAGAAAGCTGGCGAATCGTGAGGTGTCGGCCGACAGGTCGGGTCGATTTACCATTTACAATCCGGATGGATCCAGCAAGTGCTGCACGCCTTCGACGAGCGGTGTGATGCGATAGTTCAGCGCCGCCATCGCCTCGGTGCTGTCGAGCGGCCAGTCGTGCTCGAAGATGGCCACGGTGGCGGGCGTCAGGGCCGGACGCCGCCCGGTAACCCTCGCGCGCGTCACCTCGATGTGGCCCGCGGCCCGCGCCAGCGCGGGCGGCAGCGCGCGCGGGATGCGCGCCCCGGTGAGGTCGCGCACGATTTCATAGAGCCGCCGCTGCGGCAGGTTCTCGCCGCCAAGGCTGAACCCGCCCGCGCCGCCGCGCTCGATCGCCGTCACGTGCGCCTCCGCCACATCTTCCAGCCACGCGAGCGACCAGATGCGATCGCCGCCGACCATCACCGGAAAGCGGCCGGTGATCTGATCGCGGATCAGGCGCCCGACGAGATCGCTCTCGCGAAGCGGGGCTTGCCCTGAGCGGGCCCCTGTCTCGAGGCGAGTCGAAGGGCCATAGATGACCCCGGGATAGAGCCGTGTGATGGGAAAGCCGTCGCGCGCGGCGGCATCGGCGACGCGCGCCGCATCCGCCTTCGTGCGCTGATAGTCGTTGCCACGGATCGGCGCGGACGCGCCGGCCGGCGGAAGCGCGAGGAAGCTGGACGTATAGACGAAGCGATCGTGTCCCGCGGCTCTCGCGGCGGCGATCGCGTTGGCAACGCCGCGCACGTTGACGGCGTCGAAGCGCGACGGGTCGCGCTCCCAGATGCTGACGAGCGCCGCGCTGTGGCAGATGGCATCCACGTCGCGCGCGGCACGGATGAGCGCCGAGGCGTCGGTGACATCGCCCGCAACGACCTCCACGCCCGGCGCCTCCGCAGGCGCGCGCGCGAACACCACCGGCGCATGCCCCCGCGCCGCCAGGGCGCCGACGATGGCCTGTCCGAGATAGCCGGATCCACCGGTGACGAGAACGCGCATACGGTATTCTTTCCCGGATGCTGCGCCGCCAAACCACCGGGTCAGTTGTCTGCGCCTCGTGCGGCACCCTGGTGGGGGTCAACGACGACAAGTGCTACAGCTGCGGCCGCAGCAACCCGGGCCTGTGGGGCTATGCCGGCGCCATCCGCCGCCTGGGCAGCGATCTCGGCTTCGTCCAGGTCGTTATCATCGGCTCGAGCGTGCTGTTCGTGCTGATGCTGCTCATGTCGAACGGCCAGATCGGCATGCAGGGGCTCTTCAACCTGCTGTCGCCGAGCGATCGCGCGATGTTCCAGTTTGGCGCCAGCGGCGGCGTGCCCATGTTCCTGGCGAACCGCTGGTGGACCGTGCTCAGCGCGGGCTGGCTGCACGGCAGCCTGCTGCACATTCTGTTCAACATGATGTGGGTGAGGCAGCTCGGCCCGGCCACCGCCGAAGTCTTCGGCGCCGGCCGCATGATCATCATCTATACACTTGCCGGCGTCGCCGGCTTCCTTCTCAGCTCCTTCATGGGCTACTACGTGCCGGGCGTGCCGCTGCTCGGCGGGGGCGCGGGCATGACGCTCGGCGCGTCGGCGTCGGTGTTCGGGCTGCTCGGCGCGCTGGTCGCGTACGGCCGCCTGCGCGGCAGCAGCGCGGAAACCTCCCAGGCGCTGATGTATGCCGTCGTCCTCTTCGTCTTCGGCCTGATCATGTCGGGCGTCGACAACTGGGCGCATCTCGGCGGCTTCGCGGGCGGCTATCTGGCCGCGCGCTGGCTCGACCCCTGGAAGCCCGAACGTCTCAATCATCTCGTCGGCGCGCTCGTCTGCCTGGCCGCGTCGGCCCTTGCCATCATCGCGTCGCTCGTTCACTACGCCTGGATGATGTCCTCGTAAAACGCTCATGCTTCGAAAACCTGTCGTCCTGATCACAGGCGCGGGCGGCGAGATCGGCCACGGCCTGATCGAGCGGCTTGCTGCCGATGGCCATCGTCCGATCATCACGCTCGACGTCGCGCCGCTCGATCCCGCGCTCGGCCGCCTCGTGTCGCGCGAATTCACCGGCTCGATTCTCGACACGGCGCTGCTCGAGCGCATCCTCGCCGAGTTCGAGGTGGAGCTGGTGTTCCATCTCGCCGCGCTGCTGTCGACGCGCTCGGAGTTCACGCCGCTGACCGCGCACGAAGTGAACGTCGAAGGCACGCTGAACCTGCTCGAGTTCGCGCAGCGCGAAGCCGAATCGCACGGCCGGCCCGTCACGTTCCTGTATCCGTCATCGATTGCCGCGTTCGGCCTGCCCGATCTCGACACCAAGCATCGCGCCGGCAAAGTGGCCGAAGACGCCTGGACGCGGCCGGCGACGATGTATGGGTGCAACAAGCTGTATTGCGAGCTGCTGGGCGACTACTACGCGCGGCATTACAAGCGGCTGGCGGCGGAGCCGGCGTCGGGGCGCGTGGACTTCCGCGGCGTGCGCTTTCCGGGATTGATTTCGGCGGCGACGGTGCCGTCGGGCGGCACCTCGGATTACGCGCCCGAGATGATTCATGCGGCGGCGAAGGGCGAGGCGTACGCGTGCTTCGTGCGGCCCGACACGCGGATTCCGTTCATGGCGATGCCTGATGCCGTGACGGCGCTGCTGGCGCTGGCGGCGGCGCCGCGCGCGGCGCTGTCGCGCACGACGTACAACCTGGGGGCGTTCAATCCCTCGGCGGCCGAGGTGGAGGCGCTCGTGCGGAACGCGTTTCCCTCGGCGCGCATCGAATACACGGTCGACGAAAAGCGGCAGGGCATCGTCGACAGCTGGCCCGAGGACGTGGATGACTCGGCGGCGCGGCGCGACTGGGGCTTCCACCCGGCCTACGATTTGCACAAGGCCTTCAACGACTATCTGATTCCGGGGATCAAGACACGATATGCCTAAACTCACGGTAGACGGCGCGGGCACCTTTGATGTGCCGCAGGGCAAGCGGCTGGTGCTGGCGCTCGAGCAGGACGCGGGGATCGATCAGCTGCACGCGTGCGGCGGCAACGCGCGGTGCACGACGTGCCGCGTCGAGTTCATCGAGGGCGAGCCCGAGGCGATGACCGAGGCCGAGAAGACGCGGCTCGAGGCGAAGGGCCTTACGGGTGTGCGGCTGTCCTGTCAGATTCTCTGTGACCACGACATGAGCGTGCGCGCGATCAGCCGGCTGGCGGGATCGGGCCGCGCCGACGCCGGCTCGCCGCCGGAGCCGGACATTCAGCCGCCGCCGGTGTGGACGACAAAATGACAAACGTGCTTCTTCACATCGGCAGCTCGCTGCCGAACGCCTCGGACGTCAACGCGGTGCACGCGCTGGCCGACGGCCTCGGCGCGACGCTTCACGTGATCTTCACGCAGGACGATCCGCTCAACGCCGGCTGGCAGGCGGAGGTCGACGCCGCGGGCCTGCCCGACGTGCACCAGGCGATGGAGGAGGAGGCGCGCCAGAAGCTGCGCCCGATCTTCGGCGCCGACGCCGAGCTGCCGACCATTCAGCTTCGCACGGGCGATCCCGTTCGCGCGATTGCGGAGTACGCGGCTGACGCGAAGATCGACTTGATCGTCATCGGCCTGGCGGGCGAAGAAGCCAAAGAGCTCGCGCCCGCGCTGCTCGACGCCGCGCCCTGTTCGCTGCTCGTCTGGAAGCACCGGTAGAAGAAAGGGCACTGGAAAGTGGAAAATGGAAATGGGAAATAGCATTTGAGCAATTGCTATTTCCATTTTCCAGTTTCCAGTTTCCAATGATTCCGCCCTCTCTGCTTTTGGAAGGCTATCGCCGCGGCCTGTTCCCGATGGGCATGCCTGACGGGTCGGTGCAGTGGTTCTCGCCCGATCCGCGCGGCATCATTCCGCTCGACACCTTCCATCTGCCGCGCCGCCTCGCGCGCGCCATGCGCGCGGCGCCCATCGACATCCGCATCAACACCGCCTTCGTCGACGTCGTCCAGGCCTGTGCCGAGCGGCCGGATGGCGACGGGACGTGGATCACCGGCGACATTCTCGACAGCTACGAGAGCCTGCACGATCTCGGGCACGCGCACTCGGTGGAAGTGTGGCAGGACGGCGTCCTGACGGGCGGCCTCTACGGCGTCGCGGTGGGCTGCGCGTTCTTCGGCGAGTCGATGTTCCACCGCGCCACCGACGCGTCGAAGTTCGCGCTGGCCGCGCTCGTCGAGCGCCTCCGCGCGCGCGGCTTCACGCTGCTCGACATCCAGTGGGTGACCCCGCACCTGACGCAGTTCGGGGCGGTGGAGATTCCGCGGAAAGAGTATTTGAAGCGGCTGGAGGCCGCCGTGGACGGGGAGTGCAGGTTCGCGTGATGAATGCCGGATTCGCGCGTGCGCTCGGCTATCTGCTTGCGGGCATCGCCGTGTTATTCGGCCTCGCCACGCTCTTCTTCATCTGGTTCGGCGTGCAGATCGTCTACTTGGTCCTCACCGATGACGGCCCGGGCTCGCTCGGTCACGTCGGCATCTACATCGCCGCGCTTCTCTATCCGCTCCTGGCCGTGATCTGCGGCGGCATCACGTGGTCGGCCCGCCGCGCCGCGCGGCGGCGGCTGCGCCGGTGACGCCGCCCGTGATGTCTCCGGTATGATTCTGCCATGGCATCAACCACGATCGCGCTCGGCGTCGTCCTCGTCATCCTCGGCCTCGCCGGCTATTTCCTCACGGGGATGGTCAGCATCACCGCACTTATTCCGGCCTTTTTCGGCCTCGTCATCGCCATCGCCGGCCTGATCGCGCGCGACGAGCGCAAGCGCAAGCACGCCATCCACGCGGCTGTGCTGGTGGCGCTGATTGGCTTCCTGGGGTCGGTGAGCGGCCTGCTGCAGATCGCCGATGTCTTCAACGGCACCGCGGCACGCCCGGCCGCCGTCATCTCGCGCGCGATCATGGCGCTGCTCACGCTCGGCTACATCGTGCTTGCAGTGCGCTCGTTCATCGCCGCACGGCAGGCGCGGCGCTGAGGGTAGTTCTTAACTCTTAACTCACCAGCTCTGAATTTCAGTGAACGGTGTACGGTTCGCTGAGCGTAAACGGCGCGATCGCCGCGTCGAACGATGCGCCGTTGGACGTGATCATCTGATACGTCCCCTCCATCTTCCCGAACGGCGTCGTCAGCGGACAGCCTGAGGTGTAGCTGAACGACTCGCCGGGCGCCAGCACCGGCTGCTGGCCGACGACGCCGGGGCCGCGGACTTCCTCGACATGGCCTTCGGCGTCGGTGATGATCCAGTGGCGCGACACGAGCTGCACGGTTTCGGTGCCTTCGTTGCTGATCTCGATGGTGTAGAGAAAGAACCACTGGTTGTTGCGCGGGTCGGACCGGTCGCCGGCATACTCGGACAGCACCTGGACGCGGATGCCGCGCGTGACGGCTTCAGACGAGAACATGGCTTCCATCATGGAGGATCGAGCGAGCGTGGAGCAAGGCCTGTGCGCGATCTGCCGCCACGCCAGCCGGATCACGTCGGATCGCGGATCCGTCTTCGTCATGTGCGGCCTGAGCCGCACCAACCCGGCCTTTCCCCGCTATCCGCGGCTGCCTGTGCTGGGGTGCAGCGGCTTCGATAGAATCGTTAATTCCATGCCGCATATCGCCCCAGCCCGTCTCAAACCCGGCGTGACCGCCGATCAGCTGCCCGAACCGGTGGCCTTCACCGCCGCGGCCGGCTCCGAAAACCTGATTACGGGCAAGGCCCTGGTGTTCTGGGACCCGAACGTACCCGGCAAGAAGCTCGACGCCATCGACACCGACCAGATCACGCCGGCGGCAGACTGCGTGTCGGAAAGCCTCGAGACGCTCGACGAGAAGTGGAAGGCCGGATCGTTCCGCTATCTGATGCCCGACTTCCGCGCGCGCGTGCACCGCGGCGAAACGTTCGTGATCGCCGGCGATCGCTTCGCGATTGGATCGTCGCGCGAGATGAGCCCGGCGGGTCTGAAAGGCGTCGCCGAGGAAGTCGGCCGCGAGATGGTGATCATCTGCGGCCAGAACATGGGCGACATCTTCCGCCGCAACTCGTTCAATCTCGGACTGCACGTCGTGCAGAGCCCCGAGGCGGTGGCCGATGCGGAAGACGGCGACGAGTTCTCGTTCGACCCGGTCTCGCGGCGTATTGCCAACATCACGAAGGGCAAGACATACGAGCCGCTGCCGCTGTCGGCGAAGGAGGAAGAAATCCGCGTGAGCGGCGGCATCTTCTCGGTGGGCCGCCGCGAGTTCAAGAAGTCCGTCACGACGCCGCCGGTCGTCGATTTTCCCGACGCGTCACTCGCGCGGACGATGACGACGACGGAGCAGATTGTATGGGCGCACCGCGTCGACAAGGACCTGCCGCGCGATGCGTTCAAGCCGGGCGCAACGATTCGTGTGTATGCCGATCTGCTGCCGGCGTCGGACGGCACGGCGCCGTTCTCCATTCACACGTTCAATCAGATCACGGGCGGAAACACCATCTTTCCGCGGCAGGCCGCGATTGCCAACGACCACTTCGTGTTCACCGGCAAGGACGAGGACGACAAGCAGACGTCGATCGGCCGCGAGTTCGCGCGCTTCCACGGCATGGAGAAGCCGTACTACGCCACGCCGGGCGACGGCATCTTCCATTTCTATTTCCCCGAGCAGGGACTCGTCATGCCGGGGCAGTTCATTCCCGGCGCAGACTCGCACAGCCGCGCCTATGGCGCCTACGGCGCCGTCGGCATCGGCGTGGGCTCGACGACGCTGGGGTTCGGGTGGTCGACCGGCTACATCTATTTCACGCTCGCGAAAGCGCGCCGCGTGGTGTTTGGCGGCAGGCTGCAGGCCTGGGTCGGCGGCAAGGACATCGTGCTCGAGCTGCTGCGCCGCTGGGGCGCGAAGCAGTCGCAGGGCATGTCTGTGGAGTTCATGGACCCCGGCAGGCAGCTGCCGATGGTCTATCGCAACACCATCGCGAACATGATGGCCGAGGCCGAAGCGCTCAACGGCATCTTCGCGCCCGACGAGCTGACGTACGAGTGGTATCGCGCGAAGGGCATCACGGATCTGCCGTACCCGCCGATCGCGCCTGGCGCCGACGCGCACTTCGAGATCGACGAGACGCTCGATCTTTCGGATGTGGCGCCGATGATCGCGAAGCCGTTCAGTCCGGGTAACGCGTTCCCGGCCGATGAAGTGGCGCGCGAGCACCTGACGTTCGACGCCGCGATGATTGGCTCGTGCACCAACGGCAGCTACGGCGATCTGCTGCAGGCGGCGCTGGTGATTCGCGCGGCGCGCGACGCCGGCACGAAGAAGGTGCAGCGCGCGTTCAAGATCTTCCCGGGCTCCGGCGGCGTTGGCCGCCAGATCGAGCGGCCCGAGAAGCGGCTGGGCGGCGAGTCGATCGCGGAAGTCTTCCGGTCGGTCGGCGGCGAAATCCGCCAGTCGTGGTGCGGCCCGTGCTTCGGCCAGGGCCCCGATTCGCTCAAGCCCGGCCAGCGCGCCATCACGTCGTTCAACCGCAACTGGCAGAATCGCATGGGCATCGGCGGCGAAGGCTATCTCGCGAGCCCCGCGGTCGTCGCCGCCTCCGCGCTCGTCGGCTACATGGCGCCGCCATCGGAGCTCGGACTGGAGTGGACGGCTGAACTGTACGGTGTCTAGAGCGCTCGCACAGCAGGCTGCGCCTTCCGGCAAGTCTTCCGCGCCGGCGGGGTGCGGGCGCGCATCCTGCCTGCTGGTGGCGCTTTGTCTGATCGCCGCGCTTACCATCCGTCCACGCGCCGAACAGGTGCCCGTCATCGAGCCGCAGTCAGGGCTGGTCATCACCAGCTCGGTATCGATCAAACCGGGCACGTATCGTCTGCCGGCGCCGGGGGAGGCGCCGCTGATTACGGTGCGCGGGTCGAACATCACGGTGGACTTTCAGGGCGCGGTGCTCGAAGGCGCCGATCCTGAGTCGGATCCGGATACCTACGCCGGCACGGCGGTGATGATCGAGGGCGGCGATCGCGTCACGGTGAAGAACGCCGTCATCCGCGGCTACAAGATCGCGGTCCGCGCGCGCGACTCCTCGAACCTGCACCTCACGCGCAACGACTTCAGTCACAACTGGAAGCAGCGGCTGTGGAGCCTCATCGAGCACGAGACGCTGCTCGACTGGATGTCGTATCACCAGAACGAGAAGGACGAGTGGCTGCAGTATGGCGGCGCCATCTATCTCGTGGGCTGCGACAACGCCGAGATCGATCACAACACCGTGCGGCAGGGCCAGAACGCGCTCATGATCACGCGCTCGTCGGGCCTGTCGATCTGGAACAACGACTTCTCGTTCAACTCGTCGCTCGGCATCGGGCTCTATCGCGTGTCGAAGAGCCGCATCCTGCACAACAAGATCGACTGGAATGTGCGCGGCTACAGCCACGGCTATTACAACCGCGGCCAGGACTCCGCCGGCATCCTCATGTACGAGCAGTCGAGCGACAACATCGTCGCCTACAACTCCGTCACGCACAGCGGCGACGGCCTGTTCCTCTGGGCGGGGCAGTCGACGATGGAGAGTGGGAAGGGCGGGGCGAACGACAACCTGTTTTTCCGGAACGATTTTTCGCACGCGCCCACCAACGGCATCGAGACGACGTTCAGCCGCAACTATTTCATCGAGAACCGCGTCGAGGAGAACTGGCACGGCGTGTGGGGCGGCTACAGCTGGAGCTCGCTGTTCGACGGCAACCGCTTCGCCCGCAACGACGAGGCGATCGCGATCGAGCACGGCCAGGACAACCGCATCCGCAACAACAGCTTCGAGGGCGACCGGAAAGCCATCCGCCTGTGGGCGAACGAGACGCAGGATCCGAACTGGGGCTACCCGAAGAACCGCGACACGAAGAGCCGCAACTACGACATCAGCTACAACCGGTTCCGCAGCCACGAGACGGCGATCGAGATCGACGACACGGTCGACGTTGCCCTGCGCGGCAACACCTTCGACAAGGTCGCATTGCGGCTGGTGACCACGGGCACCACCGATCGGCTCGCGTTCTCGATTCCGGGCGTATCGGTGCTGAGCGAGCCGGTGCCGCTGCTGGCCGTGCCGGCGCCGCTCGACGAGGGCCAGGACGCGATGATCCCGCCCGGCGCCCGCCGCGGCCGCGAGCACATCATCGTGGACGAGTGGGGGCCGTACGACTTCCGGTCCCCTAAGTTATGGCCTCAGCCCATCGAAGAGGGACAGGTCTCCGCCAGGAGACCTGTCCCCAGATCGCTCGAAGCATCTCAGGCGGTGACAGGGACAGGACAGGCGATCAGATGGATTGATCCTGCGCGGGGTTTTCCTCTTGGTGGGCTCGGCGCTTACCGCGCCTCGCCTGATCTGCCGATCACCTTCCAGGTGCTGGGTCCCGCGGGCAGCTGGACGGTCGCGCGCGTGGTGGGCGGGACGTTGTCTTCGCAGAGCGGGCAGGTGCCGGGCGAGGTGACGTTCACGCCGGCGCCGGGCGCCGCCGAGACGCGCATCGAACTGACCTACACCGGCGCTGAGGTTGTCACGCCGCGCGGGCGGCGCGTGCCGGCGGGTCAGCCGTACGTGTTCTCGTACGAGCGGTTCGATCCGCCTGTGGCGTGGGACACGCGGTGGTACGCGTGGACCGAGAGCAGCGATCCGCTGACCCAGGCCGACGCCTTCCGTGCCGTGCTGGCGCGGGCGCCGGTGCTGGCAGAGACGATGCGGCACCTCGACCTCATTGGCGGGCGGGCGCTGCGGCCGTCGCTGCCGGCCGACCGCGTGGCCATGGTCGCCGAGGGCCGCGTGACGCTGCCGCCTGGCCCGGCCGGTGCATATGTCCTGCGCGTGATCAGCGATGATGGGGTGCGTGTGTGGGTGGACGGCCGGCTCGTCATCGACAACTGGGACGTGCACGGCTCGGAGCTCGACACCGCCGCGATGTCCGGCGGCGCGCACACCGTGAAAGTGGAATACTTCGAAGCCACGGGCTGGGCCGAGTTCCGGCTCGATTTCGCGAGGACGCGGTAATGTTTGAATGGCTGGCTGATCCGTCGGCGTGGGTAGCGCTGGCAACGTTGACGGTGCTCGAGATTGTTCTCGGCGTCGACAACATCATTTTCATCTCCATCCTGGCGGGCAAGCTGCCGGCCAATCAGCAGGCCAAAGCGCGGCGCGTCGGCCTGCTGCTCGCGATGGTCACCCGCATCCTGCTGCTGTTCTCGATCGCGTGGATCATCCGCCTGACGGCGC
Organism: Vicinamibacterales bacterium; assembly: GCA_036675475.1. Taxonomy (GTDB): domain Bacteria; phylum Acidobacteriota; class Vicinamibacteria; order Vicinamibacterales; family SCN-69-37; genus JALYRV01. Next base: position 20,490 of record JAKFEY010000069.1, on the reverse strand, counting down.
CGTGGTTCACCGTGCTCGGCCACGCCTTCTCGGGCCGCGATCTCATCCTCCTGGCCGGCGGCCTGTTCCTGATCGCGAAGGCGACGCACGAGATTCACGACAAGCTCGAAGGCGAGGAAGGTCACGGCTCCGCGCGCGTCGCCGCGTCCTTCATGAGCGTCATCATTCAGATCATGCTGCTCGACATCGTGTTTTCGCTCGACTCGGTGATCACGGCCGTCGGCATGGCCGACGATCTCGGCGTCATGGTCACCGCGGTGATCATCGCGGTCGGCGTGATGATGCTGTCGGCCGGCGCGATCTCCGGCTTTGTCGATCGCCACCCGACGGTCAAGATTCTCGCGCTCAGCTTCCTGATCCTCATCGGCGTGTCGCTGACGGCCGAGAGCTTCCACCAGGAAATTCCGAAGGGCTACATCTACTTCGCGATGGCGTTCTCGGTGATGGTCGAGATGATCAACCTCCGCGTGCGCGCGAAGGGCAAGCCGGTGCATCTGCATCAGGCGTATGTGGACGAGCCGGCGGCGAAGGGCCGGTGAAACGGACCGGCGCGCGGCGACGTTTAAACCGCATGAAGCTTTCACGCATCCCGTTTGCCGCGGCCATGGCCGCGGCGTTCATGAGCGCCGCCGCGCTTGCACAGACACAGGCGCCGCCGGCGCAGACGCCGCAGCAGCAGGGGCCGCGGCGTCCGGCCGCGCCGCCCGCGCCGGCCGGCGCCGACATCTGGAACATCGACACCAGCCACACGTCGGCGCAGTTTGCCGTCAAGCACATGCTCGTCAGCACCGTGCGCGGCACGCTTGGCCCGGTCGTCGGCTGGATTCGCTACGACAGCAGGAACCCGTCCGCGACGGCCGTGCACGCCCTGATCGACGTCACCGCCATCAACACCGGCAATCCGGGCCGCGACCGCGACCTTCGCAGCGACAACTTCCTGCTTGCCGAGCAGCATCCCGACATCACGTTCGTGTCGAAGCGCGTGGACGGCGTGACGCCGGCCGGCTTCAAGCTGATTGGCGACCTCACCATTCGCGGCGTCACGAAGGAAGTGACGCTCGATGTCGACGGCCCGTCGCAGCCCGTGCAGCGCAACGCCACCGGCCCGCAGGTCATCGGCGCGACGGCCACCACCACCATCAACCGGAAGGAATTCGGTGTGAAGTACAACGCGTTGATTGAAGCCGGCGGCGCGGTCGTGTCCGACGAGGTGAAGATCACCATCGACATCGAGGCGAGGAAGCGCGCCTCGTGATCGCCGCGCTGCTGCTCAGCGTCGCGGCCCTCGCCCAGTCGTACGTGCCCGAGCGCGTGTTCGACACGCGCGCCGGGGCGTGGACCGACTTCGAGGCCATGAGCGCCGAGCTCGCGAAGGCCGACGTGGTCTTCGTGGGCGAGCAGCACGACGATCCCAACACCCACGCGCTCGAGCGCGCGCTGCTCGAGGCGCTCGCGCGCCGCCGTCCCGACCTCGTCGTCTCGCTCGAAATGTTCGAGCGCGACGCGCAGGCGCCGCTCGACGCCTACCTCGCCGGCACGCTCGACGAGGCAGCGTTCCTGAAGGCGAGCCGCCCCTGGCCGCGCTACCAAACGGACTACAAACCGATCGTGGAGCTCGCGCGCGAGCGCAAGTGGCCGGTGATTGCCGCCAATGTGCCGCGGCCGCTCGCATCGGGCGTCGCGAAAGCCGGCCTCGAGTCGCTGAAGGCGCTGCCGCCAGACCAGCAGGCCTGGATTGCCGCCGACATGCAGTGCCCGAAGGACGCCTACTTCGATCGATTTGCAAAGACGATGGGCGGGCATCCGGCGGGGGATGGCCCCGACGCCGTGGCCAAGCAGGCGGCGATGGTCGAGCGCTATTACTACTCGCAGTGCCTCAAGGACGAAGTGATGGGCGAGTCCGTCGCGCGCGCCGCGAAGGGGCCGGGCGAAGGGCCGCTGGTCGTGCACTACAACGGCGCGTTCCACAGCGACTTCGCGCTCGGCGCCGCCGCGCGCGCCGCCCGCCGCCTCCCCGGCTCACGCATAGTCGTGCTCTCGATGCTGCCGGTGGCGTCGCTCGACGGCCTCGCGCCGGCAGGCGAAGACCTGCAGCGCGCCGATTACCTGGTCTACACGCTGGCCGGAGATCAGCGCAATGTAGATGGCCCGATCGACGATGCTATCTACGATTTACCATTTACATTGCTGGGATCACATGTCCCATCGTCGCACTTGCCGGCGAGCCTGTACCTGTTGCGCGCGATGAGCCGGTAGCCGGCGTCGGCGATGGGGCGTACCGGCCAGACGCGATAGAGGCGGGCGAGGGCGCCAAGCGCGCCGCCGCCGTGTTCGAGCGTGCGCGCGATGGCTGCCGCGCCGCCGAGCACGTGGCCGTTGGCGTCGACGAGCTTGATCTCGCCCATGACGCCCTCCTGCGGCACCATCGGAAACTGCTCGCGCACGCCCGGCGCGTACGCAGAGATGACGTCGACGCGTCCGCGGCCCATGCGCTGCAGCCGCTTCGCCTGCGCGGTGCAGAACCGGCACGTGCCGTCGAACAACAGGGTAGGCCTGCTGGCGTCTGGAGCCTGGCGTCTGGCGCCTGTGTTCATAGCGCGACCCTGTGCCTTCCGCTGTGCAGGTAATTCATGGTCTGCACCGTGAGCAGGATGACGAAGTCCAGGCTGGCTTTTTCTTCGGGCACCTTCAGCCGCAGGTTGAGCTCGTTGGCGCGCGTGATCATGTCTTCGATGACCTGATCGATCGTGTACTGATATTCGCCCGTCGCCTCGGCCACGCGGCGGCGCACGTCGCGCTTGATGCGCGCGATGAAGCGCGAGGCCTTCATGTTGCCGCGGTACTGCGGCTCGTCCGAGAACAGCCGCCGCAGATCGCGATCGTAGAAATTCGGGCGCTCGACGCCGTAGTGCTTGCGCTTGCGCGCGTAATGCTCGCGCAGCGTCTTGCGCATCGTGTGCACGGGGTCGACCTTGCGCCGTGTGCGCACCACAGGCGGCTTGCCGGCGATTTCCTTCATCAGCCGATCCACGTATTCCAGCTTCTTGATCGCCGGCCAGTCCTTGAAGCGGTCGCGCCAGTCGCCGTCGGGCGTGAGCCACACGGCAAACGTCTCCGCGAAATCCTCGTCAGGATGGCTCTGCGCGTACCAGGAATCGAGGTGCACCACGAAGCTCTTCGAGTATGGTTTCGGCGTGTAGTACTCCGGATAGGCCTTCTTCGACTGCCCGAACACCTTCAGCCGCTTGTGGCGCCGCTGCAGCACATAGGCGTTGTCGATGGCGTGCCCGACTTCATGCCGCAGAATCTGGAGACACCATTGCGGCGTGCCGCCTTCGACCTCCAGCATCTGCGCTTCTTCGAGTTTCGCCAGGCGCGGATGCGCCAGATAAAAAGGGATGGCGACCCCGGGCACATGGTCGGGCGTGAACCAGTCGTCCGACAGCCAGTAGTGGGGGCGGAACTGCAGGCCGCGCGCCTCGAGCTCGCGCGCGATTTCCGCGATGCGCTCCTCGAGCACGCTGCCCTCGATCGTCAGCCCCAGCTCGCACACGCGCACGTCGAGCAGCGCCTCGTCATCGAGCGAGGCCCAGTCCTCGCGGACGACACAGGGCTTCCGCGATCGGGGGGTCTCGCGGCGCTCGCGCGCGGGCGGGTCCATCCGGATCGGCTCCGACATGACCCAAGTCTATCCGTCCAGTTCCAGTTCCAGTTCGCAGTTCTCGCCCCGGGTGGCCGATTCTCGCCCCGGGGGCCGATTCTGCCCGGGAGTAGCCCGCCGGGCAGAACTGAGAACTGGAACTGGAACTGGAGCGTTAACAGTGCTATACCCTATTGGCCCCTGCAGCTCACCTAGGAGATTTCATGTCGCCCATTCGTGTTACCGCGGTCGCACTGGCCGGCTCGCTCAGTCTGGCGTCGTTCGCCCACGCGCAAACGCCGCCGCCGAAGCCGCCCCCGACTCCGCCGACTCAGCAGGAGCAGCAGCCTCCCGTGCGGGTCGAAGAGAACGTCGTCGTGAGCGCCACCAAGGTCGAGCAGCAGCTCGTCAACGCACCGGCCACGGTCACCGTGATCGGCCCCCGCACGCTCGACGTCGCCGCTTCGCAGAACTACGGCGACATCCTGCGCAACGTGCCTGGCGTGAACATCACGCAGGTCTCGGCGCGCGACGTCAACATCACGCCGCGCGGGTCCACGAGCACGCTGTCCACCAGCCAGCTCGCCGTGCTCGACGGGCGGTCGCTGTACCAGGACTTCTTCGGCTTCGTGATGTGGGACTTCATGCCGGTCAATCTCAACGAGATCAAGCGCATCGAAGTCATTCGCGGCCCGGCGTCGGCCATCTGGGGCGCCAACGCCGTCTCGGGCGTCGTCAACGTCATCACCAAGACGCCGCGTGAAATGCTCGGCACGTCGGTCGCCATCGGCGCCGGCACGTTCGACACCAGCACCGGCGCGGCCGACGATGACTCGGGCGTGCTCTGGTATGCGAACGGCACGCACGCCGGCGCGATCAACGAGCGGGCGTCATTCAAGCTGTCGGCCGGGTATTACACGCAGGATCCGTTTGCGCGCCCGACCGGCACCATCCCGAACGGCGGCACGACGCAGTATCCGGCGTTCGCCAATCAGGGCACGAAGCAGCCGAAGGTGGACGGCCGTCTCGACTACAGCCTCGAGAACGGCGCGTACATGACGTTCGCGGGTGGCTACACGGGCACCGAAGGCATCATGCACAGCGGCATCGGGCCGTTCGACATCGAAACCGGCTCGTGGATGGGCTACGGCAAGGCGAACTACACGAAGAACGCCTTCCGCCTGCAGGCGTTCTTCCAGTCGCTCGACGGCGACGCGGCGCAGCTGCTGACGCGCGGCCCCGGCGGCGCGCCCATCACGTTCCTGTTCAACACCAAGACGATCGACGTCGAGGCGGGCAACGTCACGACGTTCGGCCGCAACGTGTTCACGTATGGCGGCAACCTGCGCCACAACACGTTCGACCTGTCGATCGCGCCCGACGCCGAGGCGCGCACCGAAGGCGGCGTGTACGCGCAGGACGAGATCTTCCTGCACGACATGCTGCGCGTCGTGCTCGGCGCGCGCCTGGACAAGTTCACGTCCATCGACGGCGCCGTCGTGTCGCCGCGCGCGGCCGTGCTCGTCAAGCCGGTGCCGGACCAGGCGATCCGCTTCTCGTACAACCGCGCGTTCCGCGCGCCGTCGGCCATCAACAACCACATCGACCTGACGATCACCGAGCCGCTGCCGTTTGCCGCCATCAACCCGGCGCTGGCGCCGTTCGGCGTGTTCTTCGTGCCGATCGAAGTGCACGGCAATCCCGATCTGCAGGAAGAGCGGCTCGACGCGTTCGAGGTCGGCTACACCGGCATCTTCGGCGGGCGCACGACGGTGTCGGCCGCGTGGTATCTGAACAAGTTCAAGGATCAGATTCTGTTCACGCAGACCGGCGCCTACGGCATCACGCCGCCGCCGCCGGGCTTCCCCGCGCAGGTGGGTCCGTTCCCGGGCGCGCTGCTCTGGGGCGGCGTCTATCAGGCGGGCATCCGCTTCCCCTCGTCGTACAGCTACCGCAACTTCGGCAGCATGACGCAGAAGGGCCTCGAAGTGGGCGTCGATTCGGCGGTCACCGATCGCGTGAACGTCTACGCGAACTACTCGTGGCAGGGCGAGCCCGAGCCCGAGGACTTCGACATCAGCGAGCTGAACCTGCCGGCCGAGCATCGCTTCAACGCCGGCTTCAACTTCATCGTCAGCCGCTTCGTGGGCAGCTTCGGCGTCAGCTACGTCGACGAGGCCTTCTGGCAGGACGTGCTCGACGCGCGCTATCACGGCACCACCGACGCCTACACGCTGGTGAACGCCTCGGCCGGCATCCGCTTCGGCGCGCGCGACCGCGTGCAGCTCCTGCTGAAGGGCACGAACCTCACCAACGAGGACATCCAGCAGCACATCTTCGGCGACATCATCAAGCGGCAGTTCGGGGCCGAGGTGAGGATCAACTTCTAGGGGATTTGGTGATCTGGTGACTGGGTGATCTGGCGATCTAACAGCCGCCAGGTCACCAGCTCAGATCACCAGATCACCAGATCACCAGATCACCAGATCACCAAATCTATGCGCCGCCTCTCTCTGCTTTCACTGCTGCTCGTCACCGCTCTCGTCGCGTCGCCCGCCACGCAACAGGCTCCTGGCCTCGATGCCGTTCTCGCCGCGCTCGAGACGCAGCTGGCGGCGGAGTTCGAGAAGGACGGCGTCGGGGGCGCGAGCATCGGGGTGATCGATGGCGGGAAGCTGGTGTGGACGAAGAACTACGGCTTCGCCGACATGGAGGCGAAGCGGGCGCCGACGGCCGACACGGTGTACCGCATCGGCTCGATCACCAAGCAGTTCACCACGATCGCGTTGCTTCGCCAGGTCGACGCGGGCACGATGGCGCTGACCGATCCGCTCGAGAAGCACGTGCCGGAGCTGAAGGCCGTGCAGGGCAGGAAGGAGGGCTGGCCGGCGCCCACGCTGCTGCAGGTGGCCACCATGATGTCCGGCCTGTCACGGGAGCCGGGCCTTGCGTGCCGCGATCATTCCGTCGGTCCGCTGTCGGTGTGGCAGCAGAAGGTGCTGGGATGCCTGCCGACCGTGTCGTATGCGCACGAGCCGGGCACGCAGTATCTCTATTCGAACATTGGATACGCGGCGCTGGGCGTTGCCGTCGAGCGCGCCGGCAAGCAGCCGTTCACCGATCAGGTCATGACCGGCATTGTCGTGCCGCTGGGGATGACGCGCACGGGATGGGAGCCCACAGCGGCGCTTCGCACGGATCTGGCACACGGCTACACGCGCCGCGAGGGGAAGGGCGATCGCACGCGGCCCGATCGCGAGCTCGAGGGGCGCGGTTATCGCGTGCCGAACGGCAATCTGTTCAGCACGGTCAATGACCTGGCGCGCTTCGTGATGTGGGAGCTGGGCAGCCTGCAGGTGCCCGTGCTGAAGCGCGAGACGCAGACGTTCAACTACGCGCGCACCTATTCGGCCAATGGCGGCATGACCAGTGGCTACGGCCTTGGGTTCATGGCCACGCGCCGCGGCGATCTCGTCGCGCTCGGCCACGGCGGGTCGACCGCCGGCTTCCGCGCCTCGGCGCTGTTCGACCCGCGCACGAACACCGGCGTCGTGGTGCTGCGCAACGCCGAAGGCGGATCCTTCGATGCAGGCCCGGTCGCGCTGCGCATCCTCGAGCGCGTGTCGGCCGCGCGGCGGCCCGCACCTTAGCGCAGGGAGCGGAGCGGGGCGTTGGGGCCCCGCGAGCGACCGAGCCAGGCGGGGTGCAGGGGACCCCGCCGAAAAAAAGCGGATAAGATCGGGGGAGTGGCACGTCTCGGATCAGCATTCCCTAGAGCAGAACGCGGTGGCGGCGGCCGGAGGTCGGGCGTCCTGCCCACCGGTCCCGCCGACACCAGGAAGAAATCCATCCGCTGGTCGGCCGCGGCCGCCGAGGCGCGCGAGCTGGTCAGGCACCACCGCAAGCGCCTCGCGCTCGGGCTCGGGCTCATGGTCATCAGCCAGGGCGCCGGCTTCGTCCTGCCCGCCAGCTCCAAGTTCCTGATTGACGATGTGATCGGCAAGGGCAACACGGCCCTGCTCTGGCCGCTCGCCATCGCCGTGGCGGCCGCCACCATCATCGGGGGCGCCACGTCGTTCGCCCTCTCGCAGGTGCTGGGCGTGGCCGCGCAGGACGCGATTGCCGACATGCGGCGGCGCGTGCAGGCGCACACGATGCACCTGCCGACCAGCTATTTCGACTCCACGCAGGCCGGCGTGCTGATCTCGCGCATCATGACCGACGCCGAGGGCATCAGAAACCTCGTCGGCAACGGCCTGGTCCAGCTGGTCGGCGGCTCCTTCACGGCGCTCGTCTCGCTCGGCGTGCTCTTCTGGCTCAACTGGAAGCTCACGGCGCTGATGCTGCTGTTTCTCGGCACCTTCGGCATCGTGATGGCGACGGCGTTCAAGCGGCTGCGGCCGCTCTTCCGCGAGCGCGGCAAGATCAACGCGGAGGTCACCGGCCGGCTCAACGAAGCGCTCGGCGGCATCCGCATCGTCAAGACCTACACGGCCGAAGAGCGCGAAAAGCAGGTCTTCAGCGAGGGCGTGGAGCGGCTGTTCCAGAACATCCGCCAGTCGATCACGGGCGTGTCGGCGGTGACGGCGTTCTCGAGCGTGGTCGTCGGCGCCATCGGGGTGCTGATGATCGTCGTCGGCGGCCGCGCGATCATCGCGGGCGAGATGACGATCGGCGACTTCGTGCTCTACCTGGTATTTGTCGCCATGGTGGCCGCGCCCATCGTGCACATCGCGTCGATCGGCACGCAGATCACCGAGGCGTTTGCCGGCCTCGATCGCATTCGCGAGCTCACCGACACGCCGGCCGAAACGGCGGAAGACGCCGTGCGCGCGCCGCTCACGCACGTGGACGGCCACATCGCGTTCGAGGACGTGCACTTCGAGTACGTCGAAGGCGTGCCCGTGCTGCAGGGCATTTCGTTCGACGCGCCCGCCGGCACGACCACCGCGCTGGTCGGCTCATCGGGCTCGGGCAAGAGCACGTTGATTGGCCTCGTGATGGCGTTCAACCGGCCGCAGCAGGGACGCATCCGCGTCGATGGCAGGGATCTCACCGAGGTGCGGCTGCGCGACTATCGCAGCTTCCTCGGCGTCGTCCTGCAGGACAATTTCCTGTTCGACGGCACCGTCGTCGACAACATCCGCTACAGCAAACCTCAGGCGACGCTCGAGGAAGTCAAGATCGTCAGCCGCATCGCGCACGCCGACGAGTTCATCGAGGGCTTCCCGCAGGGCTACGACACCATCGTGGGCGAGCGCGGCGTGAAGCTGTCGGGCGGGCAGCGCCAGCGCGTCGCCATCGCGCGCGCGATTCTGGCCAATCCCCGCATCCTGATTCTCGACGAGGCGACGTCGAGCCTCGACAGCGAAAGCGAAGCGCTCATCCAGGACGGCCTGCGCAAGCTGCGCGCGGGCCGGACGACGTTCGTCATCGCGCACCGGCTGTCGACCATCCGCAGCGCGGATCAGATTCTGGTCATCGAGGAGGGCCGCATCGTCGAGCGCGGCTCGCACGAGCAGCTGATCGCGCTCGACGGCCGCTACAAGCAGCTGTACGACAAGCAGTACAACTTCGAGCTCGATCGCTTCATCAATCCCGGCGAGGACTTCACGCCCGAGCCTGCCACCGCGGCGAAGCTGCCGGCGGTGTCGACCAAACTTTAAGTTTCTATGGCGCAATTCATCTACACCATGAAGGGCCTGGGCAAGGCGTATCCGCCCGACCAGGTCGTGTTTTCCGACGTCTGGCTGTCGTTCCTCCACGGCGCGAAGATTGGCGTGCTGGGCGGCAACGGCGCCGGCAAGAGCACGCTGCTGCGCATCATGGCGGGCATCGACAAGAACTATCTGGGAGAAGCGTTTCAGGCCGAGGGCACCACCGTCGGTTATCTCGCGCAGGAGCCGCAGCTCGATGAAACCAAGACGGTGCTGGGCAACGTCGAGGAAGGCGTCGCCTCCACGCGCGCGCTGCTCACGAAGTACGACGAGCTGACCGCGAAGCTCGGCGAAGACATCACGCCCGAAGAGATGGACAAGCTGCTGCAGCAGCAGGGCGATCTGCAGGACAAGATCGAAGCCGCCGACGCGTGGGACCTCGACTCGCGGCTCGAGCTCGCGATGGACGCGCTGCGCCTGCCGCCGGGCGACGCAGACGTCACCAAGCTGTCGGGCGGCGAGCGGCGCCGCGTCGCGCTGTGCCGGTTGCTGCTGCAGTCGCCCGATCTGCTGCTGCTCGACGAGCCCACGAACCATCTCGACGCCGAGTCGGTGGCGTGGCTCGAGAATTTCCTGCAGCAATACAAGGGCACCGTCGTCGCCATCACGCACGATCGGTACTTCCTCGACAACGTCGCCGGCTGGATTCTCGAGCTCGATCGCGGCAAGGCCTATCCGTGGGAAGGCAACTACACGGGCTGGCTGGATCAGAAGCGCAAGCGGCTCGAGCTCGAAGAGAAGTCCGAGAGCAAGCGGCAGCGCACGCTCGACCGCGAGCTCGAATGGATCCGCATGTCGCCCCGCGCGCGGCAGGCCAAGGGCAAGGCGCGTATCAACGCCTATGAAGATCTGCTGCGCGAGGACACGGCGCAGAAGGTGGAGAACGTCGAAATTTACATCGCGCCCGGTCCGCGTCTCGGCGCCACCGTTGTCGAAGCGCGCGACCTGAAGAAGGGCTTCGGCGACACGCTGCTGATCGACGATCTCGACTTCACGCTGCCGCCCGGCGGCATCGTGGGCGTGATTGGGCCCAACGGCGCGGGCAAGACGACGCTGTTCAGGATGCTGGTTGGCCAGGAGCAGCCTGACGGCGGCACGCTGAAGCTGGGCGAGACCGTGAAAATCGGCTACGTCGATCAGAGCCGCGACGCGCTCAATCCCGAGGCCACCGTCTGGGAGGAGATCACGGGCGGCGGCGACGATGTGGAGCTGGGGAAGCGGAAGGTGGCGTCGCGCGCGTATGTGTCGTGGTTCAACTTCAAGGGCCGCGATCAGCAGCGCAAGGTCGGCCAGCTCTCGGGCGGCGAGCGCAATCGCGTGCACCTGGCGAAGCTGCTCAAGCGCGGCAGCAACCTGCTGCTGCTCGACGAGCCGACCAACGACCTCGACGTCGACACGCTGCGCGCGCTCGAAGACGCGCTGCTCAACTTCGCGGGCTGCGCCGTGGTGATCAGCCACGACCGGTGGTTCCTCGATCGCATCGCCACGCACATCCTCGCCTTCGAAGGCGACAGCCACGTCGAGTGGTTCGAGGGCAACTTCCAGGACTATGAGGTCGACAAGAAGCGGCGGCTTGGCGCGGACGCCGATCAGCCGCACCGGCCGAAATTCCGTAAACTAACGCGGTGATTGCCGCCGCGCTGCTTCTTGCCACGCTCGCCGCTCCCGCCCTGCAGGCGCCCCAGGCATCCCAGGTGCCGCAGGATCCGCAGCGGATCGCCGAAACCGTGACGGTCACGGCGCCTGCGGCCCCGCGCGTGCCGGTGACGGCCACCACCACCGTGCTCGCCGGCGACGCGCTGGATCTGTCACCCTCGCTCACGCTCGATCAGAAGCTGGCCTCAACGCCGGGCTTCTCGCTGTTCCGCCGGTCGTCGTCGCGCACGGCCAATCCCACCACGCAAGGCGTCACGCTGCGCGGCCTGTCGGCCTCGGGCGCGAGCCGCACGCTGGTGATGGCCGACGATGGGCCGCTCAACGATCCGTTCGGGGGATGGGTGTACTGGAACCGCGTGCCGGCGGCGGCCATCGATCGGGTGGAGGTCGTGCGCGGCGGCTCCAGCGATCTGTTCGGCAGCGACGCGCTGGGCGGAGCGATCCGCGTGATCACGCGCCGCGATCGTGCCGCCGAAGCGCTCGTCGAAGGCGGCAACCAGGACACGGCGCGCGGATCGCTCTACGGCGGCCTGACGGGCCGCGCCGCCGTGTCGGGCGGCGTCGAGCGGATGACGACGGAGGGGTACATTCCGGTGGAGCCCGCCTCGCGGGGCGATGTGGATACGCCGGCGGGTGTGTCGTACACGTCGGCGATCGGCGCGGCGTCCACGTCTGTTGGAGCCGTGCGCCTCGAGGGGGGCGGCTCGTTTCTCGACGAGGAGCGCACCAACGGCACGCCGCTGCAGATGAATGCCACGCGCATCGGCTCGGGCTTTGCGGCGCTGTCGGCCGAAGCGGCCGGCGGCTTTCTGCGCGCGCGCGCGCAGATCTCGGATCAGGATTACGACCAGACGTTCAGCGCGGTGTTCGCCGGGCGTCATGGCGAGCGGCTGACGAACACGCAGCACGTCGACACGGCCGCGCGGCGGCTCGACGTGTCGTGGTCGCGCGGGGGCACGCTCGCGTGGCTGGTGGATGCCGGCTACCGGCAGGTCGACGCGGACCTGCTCGATGGCGGCGAGCTCACGCCCGCGCGGCAGGACGCGTGGAGCGCGAGCGGCCAGATGGTGTGGCAGGCGCGGCCGCGCCTGACGGTCAGCGGCGGGCTGCGCGGCGAACTGTGGGCGTCCGAGAACCGCACCGAGGCGGCGTCGGCGTCGGACGTGGGCTTTCTCGCGCCGCGCGCGAGCGTATCGTGGCGCGCTACCGACGCGGCCACGCTTCGCGCCACCGTGTTCAACGCGTTTCGTGCGCCCACGATCAACGAGCTCTATCGCGGCTTCCGTGTGGGCGCCATCACCACGCTGCCCAACAGCGCGCTCGACGCCGAAGAGGCGTGGGGCGGCGAAGCGGCGCTGACCGTTGTGCGGCCGCGCGTCACGCTGCGCGCCGTGGCATTCACGACGTGGCAGAACGGCGCGATCTACAGCCGCACGCTTCCGTCGCTCGTGCCCGGCACGCTGCGCATGCGCGACAACGGCGATGCGCGCGCGACCGGCGTTGAATTCGAGGCCGACACGCCGCTGCGCAGCTGGCTGCACGCCTGGGCCTCGGCCGCGCTCACGCGATCGACCTTCAGCAGCGGCGAGCTCGAGGGCAATCGCCTGCCGCAGGTGCCGGGCGCGCAACTGGCCGCCGGCGCGCGGCTGATACAGGGCCGGTGGGTCGCCTCACTCGAGGCGCGCTATTGGGGCCGGCAGTTCGACGACGATCGCAATACGTTCGAGCTCGATCCGGCATGGGCCGCGAACGCGCTCGTGGCGATGCGGTTCGCGCACGGGCAGATCTTCGCCTCGGTCGAAAACCTGTTCGACGCCGACATCGATGCCGGCCGCACGCCGCTGCGCACGATCGCGGCGCCGCGGCTGTGGCAGGCGGGTGTGCGGCTGTTCACCAGATGAATCGCGTCGCCGCCTGGCGCGTGGTGCGGCGTGCCGGGTGCCTGGCACTCGGCGCGGCCGTTGTCGCGGCCTGCTCGGGCGGCTCGGCGCAGTATCTGTCGATCGCCACCGGCGGCACGGGCGGCGTCTACTATCCCTACGGCGGCGGCCTCGCGAAGCTGATCTCCGAGAAGATTCCAGGCATCTCCGCGACGGCTGAAGTCACGGGCGCCTCGGTCGACAATCTGAAGCTGCTGCAGCAGGGCAGGGCGGATCTCGCCTTCACGCTGGCCGACACGCTGGCCGAAGCGGTCAAGGGCACCGGACCGTTTGCGGACACCGGCGCCGTGCCCGCGCAAACCGTGGCCATCCTCTATCAGAACTTCACGCACATCGTGACGCTCGACGGCAGCGGCATCGCCTCGATCGCCGATCTGCGCGGCCGCATCGTCTCGGTGGGATCGCCGGGCAGCGGCACCGAATTGATTGCCACGCGCGTGCTCGAGGCCGCGGGTCTCGACGCGCATCGGGACATCCGGCGGCAGGCGCTTGGCGCCGCCGAGTCGGTGAATGCGTTGAAGGACGGCAAGCTCGACGCGTTCTTCTGGAGCGGCGGCCTGCCGACGCCGGCCGTGCAGGATCTGGCGAGCACGTCGGGCATCCACATCCGGCTGCTGCCGAACGCGGAATTCGCGGCCGCGCTCACACAGAAGTACGGCCCGGGCCTCTACGGCGAGGCGATGGTGCCGGCGCGCAGTTATCGCGGCGTGCTCGAGGCGGTGCCCGTGATTACCGTGGGCAACCTGCTCGTCGCGCCGGCGTCGATGCCCGAGCCGCTCGCGCACGACATCACGAAGCTGCTGTTCGACGAGCAGCGCGCGCTCATCGCGATTCATCCCGAGGCGCGCCATCTCGCGCCCGCCACCGGCCCGGCCGATTCGCCGGCACCGTTCCATCCCGGCGCGATCCGCTACTACCGCGCCCGCTCGTGGAAATAGCCGAAGACACGCCGGCGCGTGTGCCCGCGGGCCGGGCGGGGCAGCTGCTCGCCGCGGGCGCCGCGGCGCTGTCGCTGTACGCGATCTACTGGGTTGTCGCGATCGTGCCGGCCGAGGTCTATCGCGCGTCGTTTCTGCTGGCGAGCGTCATCCTCATCGCGTTCGTGTGTGGCGCGCGCCTTTCGGGTGTGGCGCTTGCCGCGGCCGGCGCGTTGTCGCTCGGCTATTTCCTGTGGCAGGGCGACGCGATGCTGTATCGCGCGGCCACGCCCACGCCGATGGATGTGGCCGCGGCCTTTCTCGCCTTCGCGGCGGTGCTCGAGGCGACGCGGCGCACCACCGGGTGGATTCTGCCGGCCGTGGCCATCGGGTTCTTTGCGTACGCGTTTGCGGGGCCCTGGCTGCCGGGCGTGCTCGCGCATCGCGGCTATGACGCGCCGCGTCTGGCGGGCAGCCTGTTCATGACGCTCGAGGGGCTGTTCGGCGTGCCGCTCGACGTCGCCGCCACCTACATCATCCTTTTCACCATCTTCGGCGCCGTGCTCGAGCAGTCGAAGGCCGGCTGGTTCTTCGTCGAGTGGGCGCGCGCGGTGGCCACGCGATCGCCGTCGCGCGCGGCGCCCGGGCGCGCGGTCACGCTGTCGGGCTTTCTGCTCGGCACCGTCTCAGGCTCCGGCGTGGCGACCACGGTGATGCTGGGATCGGTGGCGTGGCCGATGCTGCGGCGCGCCGGCTATCGGCCCGAAACCGCGGGCGGCATGCTGTCGGCCGCCGGCATTGGCGCGCTGATTTCTCCGCCCACGCTTGGCGCCGCCGCGTTCCTGATCGCCGAGTATCTCGAGATCTCCTATCTGCAGGTGCTCGTCATGGCGACCGTCCCGACGATCCTGTATTACGCGTCGCTGCTCGTGACGGTGGAGATCGACGCGCGCGCGCTGCCGGCGGCCTCGATCGAGCGCGCGCCGCACACGGCCGGCGCGCTGGCGCGCCGCTACGGCTATCACTTCATTTCGCTCGTCGCCATTGCGGTGTTCATGGCGATGGGCATGAGCGCGTTCCGCGCGGTGTTTCTGGCGTCGCTCGTCGCGGTCGCGCTGAGCTGGCTGCGCGCCGACACGGCGATTACGCCGCCGCGGCTGTTCCGCGCACTGTCGGACGGCGGCCTCGCCGTGCTGCCGATTGTCGCGACCACGGCCACCGCCGGCCTGATCGTCGGCGTCGTCACGCTCACCGGCCTCGGCTTGAAGACGGCGGGCCTGATCGTCGGACTGGCGGGCGGCTCGACGCTGTTCACCATCCTCTGGTCGGCCGTCGCCGTGTGGATGCTGGGCCTGGCCGTGCCGGTGACGGCGTCCTACATCATCGCCGCCGTGATGGTGGCGCCGGCGCTGACGGCGGCCGGCGTCGCGCCGGTGGCGGCCCACATGTTCATCTTCTATTACGCGGTGCTGTCGGAAGTGAGCCCGCCGACGGCGCTGGCGCCGTTTGCCGCCGCGGCCGTGACCGGCGGCGATCCGCACCGCACGCTGACCGCCGCCTGGAAATACACGGCGCCGGCCTTCGTCGTGCCCATCGCGTTCGCCGTGGCGCCCGACGGGGCCGGGCTGCTGCTGCAGGGAAGCTGGCTGACCATCGCGCTGACGTCGCTCACCGCGCTTGCGGGCGTGGTGGCAATAGCCGCCGGCCTTGCGTCGACCGGGGATAATCAACCGGGAAGAATATTCGCGGTGGCCGCGGGCCTGTGCCTGCTGTACCCCTCGATCTGGGCCGATCTTCCCGGGCTCGCGCTCGCGGCGGTGGCGTTTCTCGCCGGTAAGCGTGCCGCCCGTTTTGTCGTTTAAGACTGCAGTTCTGATACATTTCCGCCCACTGGAGTTCCTGTGATGACGACTGTTCGCCGTTCGATTCTTGCCGTGGCGATCCTGACCGTGATCGCGTCTGCGTCGCCGCTGGCGCAGGGCACGGTCACGACCCCCAAACAGCAGTTCGGCCACGACATTGGCGCCGACTACGTCCTGCCCAACTACACGCAGTTGATGGAGTACTGGCGCAAGCTCGAAAAAGAATCGCCGCGCATGCGCGTGGTCGAGATCGGCAAGACCGCCGAGGGGCGGCCGCACCTGATGTCGATCATCACGGCGCCCGACAACTTCAGGCGGCTCGATCGCTACCGCGAGATCTCGCGGCGGCTCGCGATGGCCGAGGGGCTCACCGACGAGGAGGCGCGCGCGCTCGCGCGCGAAGGCAAGGCGGTCATCTGGATCGACGGCGGCCTGCACGCCACCGAGGTGCTCGGCGCGCAGCAGCTGATGGAAACGGTCTATCAGCTCGTCAGCCGCACGGATCCGGAGACGATGCGGATCCTGAACGACGTGATCATTCTCGCGGTGCATGCCAATCCCGACGGCATGGAGCTGGTCTCCAACTGGTACATGCGCAATCCGGATCCGAAGCAGCGCTCCACCGGCGGCATTCCGGTGCTCTACGAGAAGTACGCCGGCCACGACAACAACCGCGACTTCTACATGGCGGCGCTTCCCGAGAGCATGAACATGAACCGCGTCATGTACACGGAGTGGCTGCCGCAGATCATGTACAACCATCACCAGACCGGCCCGTCGGGCACGGTGATGTTCGCGCCGCCGTTCCGCGATCCGTTCAACTTCAACTTCCACCCGCTCGTGCCGGCCACGATCGACCTCGTGGGCTCGGCCATGGCCACGCGCTTCATCGCCGAAGACAAGCCCGGCGTGACGAGCCGCCGCGGCGCCAGCTATTCCACCTGGTGGAACGGCGGCCTGCGGACGACGGCGTACTTCCACAACATCATCGGGCTGCTGACCGAAACGATTGGCAACCCGACGCCGATTTCCATCCCGTTCGTGCCCTCGCGCCAGCTGCCCGACTCGAACTACTGGTACCCGATTGCGCCGCAGCAGGAGTGGAAGTTCCGGCAGTCGATCGACTACTCCGTGACGGCCAACTACGCGGTGCTCGATCTGGCGTCGCGCTATCGTGAAACGTTCCTCTGGAACATCTACGAGATGGGCCGCGACAGCATCGCGAAGGGCAACACGGACTCGTGGACGCCGCGGCCGCGGCGCGTCGCCGAAATCCAGGAGAAGATCGCGGCCGATCGCGGGGCCGCCGGCGGCGGCGGCCGGCAGGGCGGCGGCGGACGCGGCGGCGGGGGCATGACGCAGGAGCAGGGGCAGAAGTACTTTGCCGAGCTTCGCAAACCCGAGTGGCGCGACGCGCGCGGCTACATCCTGCCGTCGAGCCAGGCGGATTTCGGCGCGGCGACGCACTTCGTCAACGCCCTCATCAAGAACGGCGTCACCGTGCACCGCGCGACGGCGGCCTTCACCGTCAATGGCAAGCAGTATCCGGCCGGCTCGTACGTCGTGAAGACGGCGCAGGCCTTCCGGCCGCACGTGCTCGACATGTTCGAGCCGCAGGATCATCCCGACGACATTCCGTATCCCGGCGGCGCGCCCACGCCGCCGTACGACAGCGCCGGCTGGACGCTGGCGTATCAGATGGGCGTGCAGTTCGATCGTATTCTCGAAGGGTTCGACGGCCCGTTCGCGAAGATCACGGGCGGCCTTGCCACCGTGCCGTCGGCTGCCGTGACCGGCGCGGCCAGCGCGCCCGGCTATTACTTCGGCCACAAGACGAACAACAGCTTTATCGCCATCAACCGGCTGGTGGCCGCGGGCGAGGACGTGCGCTGGCTGAACAACGGGCCGATGGGTGAGGGCACCTTCTATGTCGCGGCCAAGCCGACGACGCGCGCGACGCTCGACACGATCGCGAAGGAGCTGGGCGTGGCGTTCCAGGCGGCGCCGTCAGCGCCGACCGGCGATTCGTCGGCGCTGCGCAAGCTGCGCATCGCCTTGTTCGATCGGTACGGCGGCATGATGCCGTCGGGCTGGACGCGCCTGATCTTCGAGAACTTCGAGTTCCCGTACGAGGTCGTGTATCCGAACGATCTCAACGCCGGCAACCTGCGCGCGAAGTACGACGTGATCGTGTTCACCGACGGCGCGATCAGCGCGGGCGGCGGCGGAGGCCGCGGCGGTGGCGGCGGCGGGCCCCAGAACGTGCCTGCCGAATATCAGAACCGGCTGGGCAGCATCAGCGAGCAGGCCACCGCACCGAAGCTGAAGGAGTTTGCCGAGCAGGGCGGCACCATCATCGCCATTGGCGGATCGACGGCGATTACCGAATGGCTGGATCTGCCGCTGAAGGATCACCTGGTGGAGATGGGCCCGAACGGCCAGGAGCGCGGGCTGCCGCGCGAGAAGTTCTACGTGCCGGGCTCGGTGCTGCGCGCCGCGGTCGACACGAACCACCCGCTCGCGCACGGCCTGCCGGCTGAAGTCGACGTCTTCTTCGACAACAGCCCGGTGTTCGCGCTCACGCCGCGCGCCGCCGCGGCCGGCGTGCGCCCGATTCTCTGGTTCAACAACAGCACGCCGCTGCGCAGCGGCTGGGCCTGGGGCCAGAACTATCTGGAAGGCGGCATCGCCGCCGCCGACGTCCCCGTCGGCCGCGGCCACGTGTACCTGTTCGGGCCGGAAATCGCCTTCCGCGCCCAGCCGCACGGCACCTTCAAGTTCCTGTTCAACGGCTTGTATCTGTCGGTGGCGGAACAGCGCGGTCGATAGAGAGTAAGCCGAAAGCCTGAAGCCGAAAGCCTCAAGACAGGCTTTCGGCTTCCGGCTTCAGGCTTAGCGCGATCGCCCAGGCCGCTTCGTCGTCTTCTTCGACGCGGCGAGCCGGCCGCGCGTGCTGCCCATCGACTTGGCCGCCATCGGGCGTTTGGTGGCGCCGACGGCCCGGCGCGGCGCGGGACGCCCGGCTGCGAGCTGCTTAGGCGCCTTCTTCCGGCCCTTCGCCCCCGTCTTCTTCGCCGCCTTCTTCGTCTTCTTGGTCCCCGGCATCAGCGAGCGGAGCGTCGCGCCCCGCGTGCTCGTCGTACTCTTTTTTGCCGCCTTCGAAGCTTTCGACCCCTTCGCCGCGGCGCTGCGCTTGCGCGATCCCGCCGTGCTCCGCGTGGCGCCCGCGCTAACCGCGCGCGTGCCCCTGTCCACGGCCGTTGCCGATCGAAGCATGGCCGTCGCTTCCATGTTGGCCGCGCGCTTCGCCGCCTTGCCGCCCGGCACGCCCGCGCGATTGGCCATGCGCTCGGCGTTGCGTCCGCTGCGGCTCAGCATCGTGCTGGCCTGCGCCGCCGCGCGGTTGGCGCCCGTGCGCGCCGCCGACCCAACGCGCGCCGCCGCCTCGCCCGCCGCCCCGGCCGTCGATGACAGCGTGTTCGCCGCGCGCCCCACCAGCGTGCCCACCGCTTCCGCCCCGCGCTCCACCAGCGTCATCGTCGTCTCCGCTGCCTGCGCGAACGGATCGCCCGGCCGCGTGGTGCTGTTGTCTGCCATCTCAAACCCTCCAGCGGCAGAGGCCTTCAAGTCATGTGCCACTAAAGACAAAAGGCCCGGCCGCCAATGCGACCGGGCCTCGAGTAGTTCGCGGCTTACGCCTTGCGGCTTTACCGACCGCCTCGCGGTGCCGGTGGCGGCGGCAGCGTTTCTTTGCTGAATCGCGGCAGCATCTCGTCGCGCATGGCGAGGTGATAGACGGCCGCGGCAATCGCCACCGCCGACTTCTTCACATCGTCTTCGACGATGCGCTCGAGCGTGTCGAGGTTGGTGTGCCAGGTGTGCGTGCCGTATTCGATCGTGTCCTGGCTCAGGCCGATGCCGGGCAGGCCCGCGGCGTTGAACGAGGTGCTGTCGGTGCCGCCCGTGTTGCGGCCGCGCGTGGCCGTCGCGCCGAAGATGCCGAGGTCCTCGAACGGCTTGAGCGCGGCGGACAGCACGTCCGCGGTCTCCTGCGGCCCGAAGACGCTGGCCATGCGGATGCGGCCGGTGCCCGAGTCCACGTTGAAGTAGCCGTTGAACTTCGAGAACTCGGGCAGCGGATCTTCTGCCGAGCCGAAGTGCTGCTTCACGTAGGCCTGCGAGCCGATGAGGCCCTGTTCCTCGCCGCCCCAGAGGGCGACGCGGATGGTGCGGCGCGGCTGCACGCCGATCGCCTTGAGGATGCGGGCCGCTTCCATCATGACCGCGACGCCGATGGCGTTGTCGGTGGCGCCGGTGGCCGAGTGCCACGAGTCGAGGTGGCCGCCGAGCATGACCACTTCATCGGCCTTGTCCGTGCCGCGGATTTCCGCCGTGGCGTTGTAGGACGTCTTGCCCTCGGGGAAGTGGCGGTTCTGGATGGTGAACTCGAGCTCCACCGGCCCGTCGGCGAGCAGGCGCGTGATGCGGCCGTAATCTTCGTTGCGGAGCACGACCGTGGGGATGGTCTTCGACGGGTCGTACGCGCTGTGCGCAAACGCGCGGATCTGGCCGTGCGCGCGGCCGGCGTCGTTGATGCGGACGAGCGCGCCGCTGGAGATCAGGAACGCGTCGACGCGGGTGTTCACCTCGGCGTTCGGCAGGGCGCCTTCGCGGCGCTGCGGCGGCGTGCCGCCGCCGCGTCCGCCGCGGCCGGGACCCGCGGCCGCCGGCTGCGGGTTGCGCGCGCGCTCGATGGTT
>JAKFEY010000066.1:0-20635 GCA_036675475.1 Vicinamibacterales bacterium | reverse complement strand
GACGCACTATTTCATCGACGCGCTTGCCATGTATCTGGTGCGCGACCCCTCCGAATTCGAGGTCATCGTCACCAACAATCTCTTCGGCGACATCGTGACCGACCTCGGCGCGCAGCTGCAGGGCGGGCTGGGGCTGGCCGCGTCGGGGAACATTCATCCGGGGCGCACGTCGATGTTCGAGCCGGTGCACGGCTCGGCGCCGCCGATGGCGGGGCGCAACGTCGCCAACCCGGCCGGCGCCATTCTCTCGAGCGCGCTGATGTGCGAACATTTAGGGCTGGAACGCGAGGCGCGGGCGATCGAAGCGGCCGTGCGCGCGTGTGTCATCGACGGCCGCGTGACCGCGGATGCCGGCGGCACGCTGGGCACCAGGGAAACGGGGCAGGCCATGTGCGACGCACTTCGCGCGGCGCACTAATCAACAGGAACATTTGATGAACGAAGTTTTCGTAGTCGGGGGCGCGCGTACGCCCATGGCGGAGTACGTCGGCGCGCTGAAAGACATCTCCGCGCTCGAGCTCGGCGCGATTGCGTCGCGCGCGGCCATGGCGAAGGCGGGCGTGAAGCCCGAGTGGATCGATCACGCCGTGTTCGGCAACGTCATGCAGACGAGCAAGGACGCCATCTACGGCGCCCGGCACGTCGCGCTCAAGGCCGGCCTGCCCATCGAGGTGCCGGCGCTCACGGTCAACCGGTTGTGCGGCTCGGGCATCCAGGCGGCGGCCAACGGCGGCCAGCTGATTCAGCTCGGCGAAGCCGATATGGTGCTGGCCGGCGGCATGGAGAACATGAGCCAGGCGCCGCACGTGATTCGCGGCCTGCGCACCGGACTGAAGCTCGGTCAGGGCCAGCTCGAAGATTTCCTCTGGGAAGGGCTCGTCGACACGCACTGCGGCTGCTCGATGGCCGTGACGGCCGAGAACTGCGCCGCGCAGTACGGCATCTCGCGCGAGGAGCAGGACAAGTACGCGATTCGCAGCCAGCAGGCCGCGCACGCCGCGTGGGAAGCCGGCAGGTTCGCCGACGAGGTGGTGCCGGTCGAGATCAAGACGCGCAAGGGCGTGACCGTGTTCGACCGCGACGATCACATGCGGCCCGAAACCACGATGGAGGTGCTGGCGAAGCTGCCGGCCGCCTTCTCGAAGAACGGGTGCGTGACCGCCGGCAACGCCAGCGGCATCGTCGACGGCGGCGCGGCGCTGGTGCTGGCGTCGAAGAAGGCCGTGGACGCGCGCGGCCTGACGCCGATTGGCAAGATCACGAACTGGGCGTACGTCGGCGTGGAGCCGACGCTGATGGGCATGGGACCGGCGCCGGCGACGCGCAAGGTCCTCGAGCGCGCGGGGCTGACGCTGAAGGACGTCGATCTGATCGAGGTCAACGAGGCCTTCGCGGCGCAGTACCTGGCCGTGGAGAAAGAGCTCGGCCTCGACCGCGACAGAACAAACGTCAACGGCGGCGCAATCGCGCTCGGCCACCCGCTGGGCATGACCGGCACGCGGCTGATTCTCACGCTGCTGCTCGAGCTGCGGCGCCGCGGCCTCAAGCGCGGCCTGGCGACGGCATGCATCGGCGGCGGGCAGGGGATTGCGGCGCTCGTGGAGGCTGTGTAATGGAAATCAAGACAGTGGGCGTCCTCGGCTGCGGGCTGATGGGCGCGGGGATCGCGCAGGTGTCGGCGGCGGCCGGCTATCGGACGATCGTGCGTGAAGTGGCGCAGGGCGCCGTCGACAAGGGGCTCGCGCGCATCGACAAGTTTCTGAGCGGCAGCGTGGAGAAGGGCAAGCTCACCGCCGAGCAGCGCGACAAGACCCTCGCGAATCTTTCCGGGACGACGACGTTCGACGAGATGGCGGAGTGCGATCTGGTAATCGAGGCGATCATCGAGAACGTCGAGGAGAAGACGAAGGCCTTCGCGGCGCTCGACGCGCTGGTGAAGGACCACACGATCTACGCGTCGAACACCTCGTCGCTCTGCATCACGGAGCTGGCGGCGAAGACGAAGCGGCCGGATCGGTTCGGCGGGCTGCACTTCTTCAACCCGGTGCCGATCATGAAACTGGTCGAAGTGATCAAGTCGCTGACGACGAGCGACGAGACGCACCAGACGCTGCTGGCGTTTTCGACGTCGATCGGCAAGGAGCCGATTACGGCGCCCGATCGTCCGGGGTTCATCGTGAACCGCCTGCTGGTGCCGTACCTGCTGGATGCGATTCGCTGCTACGAGCTGGGGCTCGGCACGAAGGAAGACATCGACCACGGCATGAAGCTCGGATGCGGCTATCCGATGGGGCCGCTGACGCTGCTCGACTTCGTCGGCCTCGACACGACGTACTACATCGCGAACATCATGTTCGACGAGTTCAAGGAGCCGATGTTCGCGGCGCCGGTGCTGCTCAAGCGCATGGTGCTCGCCGGCAAGCTCGGTCGCAAATCGGGTGAAGGGTTCTACAAGTACTAGCGGGCGGCGGACTGACCCGGCGCCGCGATGACGATGGCGTCCGATCCAGAGACGGGTATGCCGCTGCGCGTGCGGCCGATCACGGAAAGCCTGGTTGCGCCGGGACGGAGCCGCAGGCGGTCGACCTCGAAGTAGATCTGGACGCCGTTCCGGTCGCTGCTCGCCGCGAGTTGCGACGGCGCGATGCCGGCGACGCGAAGGCTGCTGACGTCGAGGTCCTCCTCGATGCCATCCGGCAGCCAAACGGCAATCGACACAACGCCGCCCGCAACGAGAACGTTTGGCGCCCCATTCGGCCGCACGTCGACAGACAGCGGAAGGCCCGGCTTCAGGAGGCCCACCGCCTGCGTCCCGACGCCGAACGCGATATCGAAGGCGCCGTCACCGTCGGCGTCACCGACGGCCAGCCCGTATCGGCCAATCGCGGTTCCCGCCGGCTTGAATACGGCGGCGCTGAACCCGCTGGTGGGTCCGCGCCGCGGCCATTCGCGGCGGCCAGGGATCACGAACACCGTTTCTGCGTGGCGATCAGCGACGATGAGGTCGAACCGGCCATCGGCGTCGACATCAGCAGTCGCGAGGGCATATCCGAACTGTGACGCCCCGCGTATTACGACGTCCGCATCGTTCTCGGTGAGGCCTTTTCGTTCCCGTCCTCCGAAGGCGATCGCCACCCTCCCGGATCCGTGCTCGTCGGCGGCGGCCATGGCCGCCACGAGATCGTCCGCGCCGTCTCCGTTGACATCCACCAGCCGCGGATGGGCCGCCCAGATCGTTGACGTCGTGGCGGACATGGCGAACATCGCGTCCCTTACGGCATCGAGGCGCCGCGGCCACACCGTGCGTCCCTCGAACACGAACACGCCGCCGCGACCGCCGCGCAGGTACCAGAGGGGCGCGTCTGTCGCAACGAGGGCGAGGTCGGTCAGCCCATCCCCATTGAAGTCTCCGGGCGCGCACCAGGGCGTAAGGCCGTGTCCGTCGTACGAGCCGGTCAGCGTGACGTCAGCAGCGGCGACCACATCGATGTCGGCGGGCCAGGCGCGGCGGCCCCAGAGGACGAACACACCGCCGGGCGATCTCAGATTGGGGGTTGAATAGTCGGCGCCGCCCAGCACAACGTCCGCAAGTCCGTCAGCGTTCAAGTCGACGCCGTCGCCGGCGCCGCACGCGATGAGACGGATGTCCGGTCCCGCTTTCACGCGGAGCGTTGCGTCAGCATCGCGAGGAAGGTCGACTGACGGTGGCCACTGCGTCCGCCCCCGCAGCAGGTAACTCGGTCCGGTTGCGTGATACGTGTCGGGCTCGTCGTACATCACGCTGACGATGAGGTCTCGCAGTCCATCGCCGTCCACATCTCCCACTGACGTGGCATATACAGGGTGGGGCCCCGGGACGGTTATGCGCACATCAGGCTGGGGCAGCCGGCCCTGGCGTGGGCCGAAGTAGATGTCGATCTCATTCGACCGTTCGCGGTGCACGAGGGCGTCATCGAGGCTGTCGCCGTTGAGATCGCGAAGGGCCGTGACCTCGATCGGCGAGGCGCCGGGCATGATGTCGATGAGGGAGATGGCCGGTGCGTAGGAGAGCGCACGTGAGCGCCAGGCCGACATCGATCCGGCCGCGGCGAGCGTCACGGCCAGCGCGCCGATGACCACATAGCGCAGCACAGGCCGGCGGCCCCGGAGCCCGGGATTCGTGGTTGTCGCGGAATCGCCCGGCGTGTCGATCTCCGCCAGACCGTCGGGTTCGGTTGCGCGAAGCGTCGGTCCGCGCTGCTGCCACCACGCCTCGAGATCCTCACGGTTGGCCCAGACGCTGTGCCGCCGGTGGTGCAGGTGCCGATGGACGGGCAGGCCTTCTTCCTTCTCCCAGCGCTGCACGGTACGCACGTCACGGCCGAACACGGCCGCGATGGCTTTCCACGACGTCAGCGGTTCGTTCGTCATCGGCCTGGCCTGAGGGGTAGGCCGGCATTGTAGCAATGGCCGCGAGCCATGGCGACAAGAGACGACAGGCGGGCGTTGGGCGGCGTGAAGCGGGCCGGATCGGCTGATGTCGCTTGTCGGGCGTGCCGCGCCCCTCGTAGGGTGCAGTCGCACATGACGGGATCCAAAGACGCAGCGGCCGCGGGGATGACGGCCTTGTTGCGCGCCCTGCGCGACGACAACATTTCCCCGGGCGCCGACCTGACTGAAGCGACCGACCAGCTGCGAAACGGTGCGGAAGACGCCGCCAACGCGCTGGCGCCGCTCATTCAGGAGCTCCTCGACAGCCGCAGTCCCGGGACGTCAACGGCGGTCGCGGCTGCCAGGGCCTGTGTGCTGACGGCTGCACTGGAGGGCGCGCTCCGAGCGGTAGCCGAGGCGACGGAGCTTCGTCCGGGGCACCCGGGGGCGGCGCGGTTTACTTCCGAGATTTTTGGCGACGGAAAGATCGGATGGACATCAGGCACCGCGGCGCGAACTCGCGCGCTTGCCCGGGAGGTTCTGGGCATCGTCCCGCCAGAGCCGCCGCCAGCCGCCGACGCCAGTGGTCCGGAGGTTTCGGACCTCGTCACGCGCGTCCGTGAATTCGTTGCCGGCCGAGAGCACTCGACCAGCGTGACGGAGAGCGGCAAACGCGCGGGGGCGCGAGCCGCGGCGGCGCTCCGGCAGCTGATCGAACACGACCGGTCGGGGCCGATGGCGCTTGCGGTCGTGTACGCCGTGCGCGCCTGGGCGCCGGCCGACGCACTGCCCTTTGTTCGGCATGCGCTCGGCACCGGCTATCCGGGCGCCGAGTACTACGGACGGTTGTATCTGCAGGCCAATCCCACGCCGGAGGCCAGGCAAGTCGGCCGCGATTGCCTGCCGCAGATGAAGGATGCCGAGGAGCGCAACGCGCTCAGAGCGTTTCTCGGAACATAGGAACCACACATCATGCTGCCAACGAACCTGTTCCTTGCCCTGTTCGCCACGCTCATCGCCCAGGCCGCCGTGGCGCCAACGAGCGGGCCTGTCGAGATCACATCGGTCGCGGTCGTCGAATCCATGGACGACATCCAGGGACGCCGGTGGCGCCCGGCCGCTCCCGACACCACGAACGCCGTCGTCATCCGCACACGGATCGCGCGCGGCGGCGAGTACGCGACGAAGGATTTCGAGCTCGAGGTGGGCGCCGGCCGCAGTGCGGCCCGCGTGAAGTGCGCGGGCGTCACGGCGCGAATCCCCGACGGCTGGGCGATCAACGAAAAGGGCGTCGAATGGAGCTTCTATCCCGGCGGCACCGGCACGCTCGATGGGCTCGGGCTGCTGTTCGTGGTCCCGAAGGGCGCGACCAAAGGCACCCTCCTTTTCAAGGGCAAGGCCGCCGGCGAGCCGTTCGAGATCAAGTGAGGGCCATCGAGGAAGAAATCGCGGCGGGCTTCTATGAAAGGACCCCGGTCGACTGACCGGGCGCACACCATGGGGTTACTCAGCCGGCTGTTTCGCCCGGGCGAGCCAGCGACACACGCGCCGCCTTCCGACGCCATCAAGCAAGCCATCGTGTTGCTGGCCTTGTCTCGCAACTTCGATGGTCTTGCCGCCCAACTGCGATCGAAGAATCCGCACGTCAGAGTCTTCGCGATTGACGCGGTGCTTCAAGCGAGCCAGATACGCTCGCTGGGCGGCGGGCAGAGGCACTTCTCCAGCGATGCTCCGTTCGATCCCCGCGGCGTGCGTCTCCTCATCCCGTTGCTCGATGACGGCGATGCGGGTGTGCGGAAGAGGGTGGAGGTGGCGCTCACATCGATCCGGAACAGTTCGCACGGAGGCGTGCGCGACGAGGTCGGCCGCGCGCTCGAGGCGTATCGGGCGCGCGCGGCATCCGCCTCGGTGGAACCTTGAGAGGGAGAGGACGATGGACACGGTCAATCTGCCGCCGGGATCCGTTGTGCCGAAAAGCGGCAACTACAAGTGCGAGTTCTGCGGGGAAGGAGGGCTGGCCGATTTCGCGGCGAAAGCCATGCTGGGCCTCGATCGCTCCCGGCTCGGGGGCGGCCAGAGCCGGGGCACGATCAGATTCTTCGACGCAGGCAAGAGGTTCACGCCTTGCCCCAACTGCGGTCCGGCCACCGGGTGGTCGTTAATTGAAGGCGCATAGGCGTCGAGACCAAAGAGTATGTGGACGAGAGCAATCTGGACTGGTTTCGTACTGGCCGTACTAGTGCTCGGGCCCGGGCCAGCTCTCGCGCAACGCGGGACGGCAAAGGCAACAGCCGCGTCCAACGCGGTCGCGGGGCAAGTCAGCGCCGCGTCGATTAAGGGGACGGTTCTCCGAGCTGAACACACGCCGGTTGCCGGCGCCGAAGTCAAGCTTCGGAGGATGGCGGGTGACGGCGTCGACAAGACGTTCGAGGAGCGAATCGAGAAAACCGCGGAAGACGGGACGTTCGCGTTTCACACGTTGGAACGGGGCACCTACACGCTTGTGATCTCCGTGAAGTATGCGGACGAGAGCATGCTGCCGTGCAAGCCGTCCGGGCTGCTTGCTCGCAACCGCAACAGGTGGCTGATGGCCGTGGGGCAACGGGCAGACGGCGGCGTCGTGCAAATCGTGACGTCGACCCCGATAGTCGTCGCGACAGCGTCAGCGCCTCGGCTCGTGATCGATCTGCGCTGCGCTGAGCGCGCCGGGCGAGCTGACCGCCGCGCATCCTGAAGCGGGTGCCCCAATCGCGGCTCGGAACAGAGGACTTCTCATGGGCACATCTTACGGATCGCTCCTAGGCATCATCGCGGGTGTGGCCACGATGCTCGGCGCGCAGACGGCGCCGCCCAAAGCGGCCTGGCCGCTGCTGCCGCCCGACTTCGCGGGCGACTTCACGATGGACATGGCGACGATGAAGAAGCTCGCCGGCGATGCCATCGCCCTGCCGATCGCGGGGCAGTTCAAGACGCTCGCGATCACGGCGGTCGCTGACGACGGCACGGTCACGCTCAAGGACCTGGTGATCGACACGCGACTGTCCGGACAGCCGTTCACGGTGACCATCCATGCGCTGCACAGCCACGCGACCGGAACGGGACAGGGCCGCTATGCGATGCAGGGGCAGGGTGCCGAGGGGCCGCAGGTCCCGTTTGTCTGGCACGACTTCCACGTCCAGTCGCCCGGCGGCGCCCGCCTGCATCTTGCGGGCGTCTACCGCGACGGCGCGCTGCTTGGCTACGCGTACGAGCGCGCTGAACTGGCCGGCCTGACCGCGGGCGCGGTACTTCCCGTGCTCGGCCGCGCGGGCTGGCAGGTCGTCACCGTGCTCGGCCCGCCGAGCGGCAGCACGATGAAGATCGAGGGCGGCACGCTTCGGCTCTTCGACGCACCCGGCGGCCGTGTCGGCCTGGTGCGGCAATAGCGAATGGGTGACGTCGTGCCGGATCCTGATGCCACGTTCAGCCTGGTTCTCGTCGTGGCGGAGCAGTCTGCCTTCCCGTTCGCCGAGGGACTCGAACAAAAACTGATTCGGCGGATCGCGGCGCAGCCTCGCTTTCCGCTGGCGCCGGATGTCCGCATCACGCCGCTCCGCGCGCCGGCGCTGCCGGCGGAAACCAGGGCCGCGGTTCAGGGCGTGGTCTGGGCCCTGCAGCAGCAGCACGGAAAACGCGGCGGGCGCTGGGAGACCGAGTTCTATCCCACGCCGGTCGGTGTGACGTTCATGGTCGTGTACCTGGAGTGAAGCAGGAGGACGCGTATGTTCTACATGTTGCTCTCGCTGTTGCTGGCCGTACAAACCACGGCGGCAGGCTCCATGAGCCTGGTGCTGCAAGGGACTCTTGTCGACAAGGCCGGACGACCCGTGGCGGGACGAACGATCTTTTCCTTCCCGATTACCGACAGCGGTCAGGTGATCCGCTTTCCTGGCATCAGCCCGGACGGCCGGCTGCTGGCCATTGAGCGTGCCGCGCATCCGCATGCCCGAACCGATGCGAACGGCCGCTTCCAGATCGCCTACGGCAAAGTCACCGCGGCCGAACTCAGTGGAGACAGACCGGTGCTGACTGGCATGCAGCATCCCGGTGTCACGGTCGGGGTCTTCAGAAGGGAGAACCTTCGTACTGCGAAGCCGGAGGAAGAGAATCCGCTCATGCTCGTTCCCGCGCCAGGCAGCCCGAAGCCCACGATTTCATCGCGCGGCAGCTCGATCGTCGTGCAGTTGGGCAAACTCATGCTGCCCGAGAATGCTTCGGTGCGCTGACGCGCAAACGCTCAGCGCCCCTGAATCCCGATCGCCCGGCCTCGCGTCCCCTCTACGCCATTCGGGAAACGCTCCCGGATGGCGTTTTCGATGACCGCCTTCCGGTTGCCGGGGTCCGGGTGCGTGCTCGAGAATTCCGGCTGGCGCGATCCGCCGCTGGCGCTGGCCAGGATGTCCATGACGTCGATCAGCGCGCGCGGATCGTAGCCGGCGTCCGACATGAAGCGCACGCCGAGCGAGTCCGACTGCAGTTCATCCTCACGCCCGTATTTCATCAGCGTCATCTGCGCCACGAACTGCGCCATCTGCCCGCCGGCGCTGTAGCCGGAGTCGTTGCTCGTGCCCACGGCGACCGCGCCGACCAGGCCCTGCCCCAGCTGCGTTTTCGCGGCCTGTTCGGCGGCATGGCGCGCCACGACGTGACCGATCTCGTGGCCGAGGACGCCGGCGAGCTGCGCTTCGTCGGTCATGCGCGCGAGCAGCGCCTTCGTGATGAAGATCGGGCCGCCGGGCAGCGCGAACGCGTTGACCGTGCGGTCGTCGGCCAACAGGTTGAAGTCGAACGGCCAGTCCGTCTTGCGCGCGTCGCTCGACTGCACCAGCCGCTGCCCGACATCGTCGATGAACGCCTGCAGCTCGGGGCTGGGATCGAGACCGCCGAAGTCCTGCGCCATCTGCGGCGCGGCCTGCTGGCCGAGGGCAAGCTCCTGCTCCTCGGAAAAGCCGACGGCCTGATTTTCGCCCGTGATGGGGTTCTCCTCCTTCATCGCGTAATAGCTGATGAGCGAGAAGATGGCGATGACCACGCCAATGAGCAACCGTCCGCCGCGCATGTGAAATCCTCCGCCCCGGCTGTAGCACGAGCCGTGCCGTACAATACGCGGATGCAGTCACTCGTCCGGCAGCTGCTGGAGAAACTCGGGGAAGATCCAAACCGCGAAGGCCTGAAGAACACGCCGAAGCGGGTCGAAAAGGCGCTGACGTTTCTGACGTCGGGCTACAAGGCCGATGTCGACGCCATCATCAACGACGCCCTCTTCACGGTGGACTACAACGAGATGGTCATCGTGAAGGACATCGACTTCTACAGCCTCTGCGAGCACCATCTGCTGCCGTTCTTCGGCAAGTGCCACATCGCGTACATCCCGAAAGGGAAGGTGATCGGCCTCAGCAAGATTCCGCGGCTGGTCGACGTCTTCGCCCGCCGCCTGCAGCTGCAGGAGCGGCTCACGAGCCAGATCGCCGAGACCATCCGCGACAAGGTGCAGCCGATGGGCGTGGCCGTGGTCTGCGAAGGCACGCACCTCTGCATGTCGATGCGCGGCGTGGAGAAGCAGAACTCGTTTGCCGTCACCAGCGCGATGCACGGCATCTTCCGCGACAACGCGCGCACGCGCATGGAGTTTCTCGAGCTGATTCGCCGCCCGGGGATCAGCGCGATCGCGGGCGGGGCCGTGGGCGCCTTCGACAGCGCCATCCGGCAGGCCGGCGTCACGGCCTGCGGCGAAGACTAGCGGGCGCGGAGAACGCGCCTGGACGAGCGATGTGGCAGAAACTTCGTAGTTTTGAAACTACGAAGTTTCTGCAACATTGTTTGTGCGCTTGAAACCGTGCTCGGGCCGCAGCGACTCGGGCAGGGTGGTGCCGGTGACGTCGCACAGGATCGCGTGCAGCTGGCGCACGCCTTCGGTCAGCGCGGCCGGCCCCGGCTGCAGGATGAAGCTCGATCGCACTTCGTAGAGCGCGTTGTCGCGCACCGCGGTGATGGTCTCCCAGTTGTCGCGCGCGCGGATCTTCGCGAAGTTCACGCCCTTCCCGCACCACGACCCGATGATGACGTCCGGATCGCGCTCGACCACCGCGGCCGGATCGACGATGCGCTCGCGCGCGAGGCCGGCGTGGCGCAGGCCCGGAAAGATCGGGTCGCCGCCGGCCGCCTCGACGAGCTCCTCGACCCACTGAATTCCTGAAATCAGCGGCTCGTTCCACTCCTCGAAGAACACGCGCGGCCGCCGCGCGAACCGCGCGGCCGAGGCGCGGATGTCCTCGACGCCGCGCTCGAGCTCCGCCGCCAGCCGTTCCGCCCGGTCACCGGCGCCGACGATGCCGCCGATGATGCGGATGGCCTGCAGGATTTCGGCGACCGAGCGCTGGTTGAAGGTGAACACCGGGTAGCCGCGCGTGACGAGCTCGCGCGCGAGATCGGCCTGCAGGTCGGAGAACGCGAGAATCAGGTCGGGCTCGAGCGCCTCGATGCGCGGATAGTCGGCCGAGAGGAACGCCGACACGCGCGGCTTGCGCCGCGCCTCGGGCGGCCGCACCGTGAACCCCGACACGCCGGCGATGCGATCCTGCTCGCCCAACAAATAGAGCGTCTCGGTCGTCTCTTCTGTGAGGCAGATGATTCGTGTTGGATACATCGGGGGATTTGGTGATTTGGTGATTTGGTGATTTGGTGATTTGGTGATCTGGTGATCTGGAAGGATAAACTGAGATCGATGCAGCGCGTGGCGATGGTATTGGTGCTCGCGGTGGTGGGTGCCGCCGCGGTTGACCTGGCGGCACAGCGGCGGGGCGGGGCGACGACGCCCGCGGTGCGGCGCGAGACGCCGAAAACGGTGTGCCCGGCCGTGGCCGGCGTCGGCGTCAACACCAAGCGGCGCTATTGCGACGTGCGCATCGCGGAAATCGTCGAGGACGGCATCCGCATCGAGATTCCGGCGCGCACCGGGGCCGCCATGCTGCAGTTCGATTTGCACAACCGGTTTACGGCCGGGCGCACCATTCAGCCGTCGCGTCAGGACGCGCTGGTCGCAATCGTGAGTCCCGACGGCAAGATCGTCGAGCGCGCCATCGTCCTGGCCGAGCTCCGCACGGCGAAGGACCTGTTCGATCGCCTCACCGCGCCGACCGGCCGCGGCAGCGTGGCCACCGCGCCCGGCCCGCCGCAGCGCGTGCGCGCCAGCATTCCGGCCGGCATGGCGTTCGTGTCGCTCGTGGGCCTGCGGCAGGACGTGCAGCTGCCCAACGGCGCCCACACGTACGACAACGCGGGGCGGCCGATCGCGCTCGCCAGCAACTTCGACATCAGTTACACGCCCGCGCGCCGCTAGGAGAATCGCCTCGTGCTCGACATCGTCATCGCCGGAGCCGGGCCCGCGGGGCTGGCCGCCGCCATCGCCGCAAAGCGTCGCGGCCTCACGTATCGCGTCTTCGAGAAAGGCACACTCGTCAATTCGCTTGTGCACTATCCGGTGGGGATGATGTTCTTCACCACGCCCGAGCTGATGGAAATCGGCGGGCTGCCGTTCGTGAGCCCGTTCGACAAGCCAAGCCGCGGCGAAGCGCTTCGCTATTACCGCCGCGTCGCCGAGACGTACGATCTCGACATCGCGTTCGACACGCCGGTGACGGCGATCAAGCGCGACGGCGCGCGGTTCGTGATTGGCACGGGCGGCAGGGAACCGGGCGCCACGGCCGCGCGCTTCGTCGTGATGGCCACCGGCGCGTACGACTTTCCCAACCGCCTGGGCGTGCCCGGCGAAGATCTGCCGCACGTGTCGCACTACTACGGCGAGCCGTTTCCCTGGTTCCGCAAGCGGGTGGTGGTCGTGGGCGGCAAGAACTCCGCCGCCGAAACGGCGCTCGATCTGTTCCGGAACGGCGCGTACGTCACCATCGTGCACCGCCATCCGACGCTCGGCGAGGGCATCAAGTATTGGGTGAAGCCCGACATCGAGAACCGCATCGCGGAGGGCAGCGTGCGCGCGCGCTTCAGCGCGACGATTCAGGAGATCACGCCGGAACACGTCGTGGTGAAGACGCCGGAGGGCATCGAGCATATCGAGGCCGACGGCGTGTTCCTGCTGACGGGTTATCGCGCCGACAACCAGCTGCTCGCGTCAGCCGGCGTCGAGATTCTCAACAGCGGGGAATATCCGAAGCACGATCCGGAGAGCTACGAAACGAACGTGCCCGGGCTCTTTCTGGCAGGTGCGGTGATCGCGGGCCGGCAGAGCGGCCGCATCTTCATCGAGAACGGCCGCTTCCACGGCGAGCAGGTGGTCGCGGAGATCGCGCGGCGCCTCAGTCCGTAACCCAGGCGCGGCGGCCGACCAGGTTTTTCATCTCGAGCAGATCGATCACCGAGCGGCAGCGGGTGAGCGCGTCCGGCACTTCGAGCAGCGCCTGTTTTTCGACCGGATCGAAATGCAGGTACTGCGCGAGCGCGTTGACGAAGTCCTCGTCGGGCATCGACGGCGGCGTGATGGGCTCGTCGGCCTGCCCGGTGGCCAGAATGAGGTGCTCCAGTTTCCGCCGCTCGCTGCGCATCGTCGCGATCTCGCGGCACGCCGGCTCGTCGAGCGGCTCCACCTGCGCGATGCGATACGGCTTCGACGAGTCTTCCCCGAGCACGCGAAACTTCTCCAGCCCGCGCAGCACGATGTTGAAGCGGCCGTCGGCCATGCGCTCGGCGTGCGTGATCAGGCCCGCGCAGCCGATCGGATACACGGGCGGGCGCGCTTCATACTCGCCCTCCCATCCCGGCTTGAGCAGCGTCATGCCGATGATGCGATCGCCGTCGAGCGCCTCGGCCACCATCGCGCGGTACCGCGGCTCGAAAATGTGCAGCGGCAGGAACACGTGCGGAAACAGCACGACGTTCGGCAGCGGAAAGATCGGCAGCGTCTCAGGCAGCATGATCAGATCGCGGCGTGCCCACGCGAGCGCCGGATGCGAGCGGTGATTCCTGAGGCCGACTTGGACAGGATCGTACGAGGAGGCCGAAGGAATCACCCGAGCAGCCGAGCGCTGGCATCCGGCGCGCGCAGCCGTTCGCTCCCGCTCCGAGCGCTCGCATCAGTGGACCGTCCGTGTTTTGCGGTCCATGTAGTCCATGAGGACGTACTGGCCGAGCGTGTAGGGCGTCGTGAAGTACGCTTTGCCGCGGCAGATTTGCGCAACGCGCCGCACGAACGCGACGAGGTCGTAGTCGCGCGCCAGCATGAACGTGTTGATCATGATGCCCGCCTTCCGGCAGGCGGCCACCTCGGCGAACGTCTGGGCGACGACGTAGGGGTCGAGGCCGAAGGCGTTGCGATAGATGCGGCCGTCCGAGCGGGTGAGCGCCGACGGCTTGCCGTCGGTGATCATGATGATCTGCCGCATGTCGGTGCGCTGCCGCTCGAGGATGCGGCGCGCGAGCTTCAGCCCTTCGCGCGTGTTCGTGTAGTGCGGGCCGACGCGCGCGCGCGCCAGATGGCTGATGGGGATCTCCTCGGCCGAGTCGTGAAACAGCACGACGTTGAGCGAGTCGCCCGGATACTGCGTGCGGATGAGCGTCGCCAGCGCCATCGCCACGCGCTTGGCCGGCGTGAAGCGGTCCTCGCCGTAGAGGATCATGCTGTGGCTGCAGTCGAGCATGAGCACGGTCGCGCAGGTGCTCTGGTACTCGCCCTGCGTGACCATGAGATCTTCATAGTCCACGTCCGCCGCGCGTCCCGTCCGCTGCACTGCCTTCAGGAGCGTCGCCGATGCGTCGAGGTTCATCGTGTCGCCGAACTCGTACGGCTTCGGCGCGCCGCCGGCGTCGATGCCTGTGGCCAGCTCGCGCGTGTCGTGGCGGCCCGACACGCCGCGGCCCATCGATCCAAGCAGATCGCGCAGCGCGCGATAGCCGAGAAAATCGATGCTCTTGTCGGTGATCTCGAACCGGACGTCGGCCTGACTCTGCCCGTCCTGCCCGGGGCCCGGCTGCGCGAGCTGCCCCGCCTGCGGCGCCTGCGTGATGTAGCCCTGCTGCTGGAGGCCTTCCATCAGCTTCTGCACCAGCTTCTCGAGCTTCTCCTGCGCCGCGCTTCCCCCCTCGGCGGGATCGCCGAACAGCCGCTGCATCGCCTCCTGATCCAGCACGCCGCCGTTGAGCAGCGCGTCGAGAATCGCGTCATGCAGCGCCTGCATCGTCTGCGCGCTGTCATCCTCGGGGTCCCAGGGATTCTGGAACCCGCTCGACAGCAGCAGATCGGAAAGCGCCGACACGAGGTCCGCGAGGTCGATGCCCTCGAACTCGTCGGGCTCGTACTTCCGGTATCGATACTTCATCAGTTGTAGTACTTCTTCCGCCCGCGCGGCGCGACTTCTTCGTCCTCGAACACGTCGAGCCCGCGCTCGCGCGCGTGATCGGCGGTGCGGGCGCGCCGCGGCTCGGCCGATGTCACCTTGCCCGAGTCGGCGCGGCTGATGCGCTTCAGCGCGCACAGGCCCTCGAGCACGAAGTCGACGGCCGCCGCCTTGTGCGGGGCCGACTTCATGTTGGAAAGGCCCGCATGCCCAGCGGCGTCGACGAGTCCCTGCACCGTCTTCGCGCGCGCAATCAGGTCCGCGGCCGGCGCCAGGTCGCCGAGATCGAGCTCGCCGCCCATGTCGAACCACTCGACGATCGTGCGGGTGTCGACTGACGCGTAGATCGCGTCGAACACCGACGCCACCGCGCCGCGTACCAGCTCGCGCGCCACATGCTCGGCGCCGCGCAGCTCGCCCTCGTACTCGAGCTCGATCTTGCCGGTAAGCGACGGCAGCGCCGCGAAAATGTCGGTGATGCGCGGCACGACGACGGCTTCGCCGGCGGCGAGGGCGCGCCGCTCCGCGTTCGAGACGGCGTTTTCGAGCACGGTGATCGGCAGCCGCTGGCTGACGCCCGACCGTTTGTCCACCTTCTGGTCGCCGCGCGCCTGAAACGCGATCTCCTCCACGACGTCGCGCACGAACGGCGGCACGTCCACCGGCAGCGCCTGGCGGTCGGTCCACGCTTCCTGCGTGGTGATGGCCACGCCCTCGGCGCGCGTGCGCGGATAGTGCGTGCGCACTTCGCTGCCGATGCGATCCTTCAGCGGCGTGATGATCTTGCCGCGCGCCGTGTAATCCTCGGGATTGGCGCTGAACACCATCATGACGTCGAGCGGCAGGCGGACGGGGAAGCCTTTGATCTGGACGTCGCCTTCCTGAAGGATGTTGAACAGGCCCACCTGGATGCGGCCGGCGAGATCCGGCAGCTCGTTGATGGCGAAGATGCCGCGGTTGGCGCGCGGCAGCAGCCCATAGTGCATCGTCATCTCGTCGGAGAGATGCAGGCCGGCGCGCGCGGCCTTGATGGGATCGATGTCGCCGATCATGTCGGCGATGGTGACGTCGGGCGTCGCGAGCTTTTCGACGTAGCGCTCGTCGCGCCCGAGCCACGCCACCGGCGTGGCGTCGCCCTCGAGCGTGATGCGCGATCGGCAGGCCGAGCAGATCGGCGCCAGCGGATCGTCATGGATCTCGCAGCCCGGCATTACCGGCAGCTGTTCGTCGAGCAGCGACGTGAGCGCACGGAGGATGCGGCTCTTGGCCTGGCCGCGCAACCCGAGCAGGATGAAGTTGTGGCGTGAAAGAATCGCGTTGACGATCTGCGGCACCACCGTCTCTTCATACCCGACGATGCCGGGGAAGAGGGGATCGCCGGTTTTCAGCTTCTGAATCAGATTGTCGCGGACTTCGTCTTTGACGGAGCGGCGGGGCCGGCGTGCCGCCCGGAGCTCAGCAAGAGTGGACGGAAGAGACATACTGTCGAGAATACAGCATGCGGAGACTGGTGTACGCGCACCGCGGGGGAGCCGCGCTTGCCCCCGAGAACACGATCGCGGCGTTCGACAACGGCCTGGCCCACGGAGCCGATGGCCTCGAGCTCGACGTGCGCATGTCGCGCGACGGCGTGCCCGTCGTCCATCACGACGCCATGCTCGAGCGGACGACGGACGGGCGCGGGCCGGTGTCGGCGCTGACGGCGGAGGAACTCGCGCGGCTCGACGCCGGCCACAAGTTCGCCGACGCGCACGGCGCGTTCCCGTTTCGCGGCCAGGGCATCGGCGTACCGCGCCTCGAGGACGTGGTGCGCCGCTATCCCGACGCGCGGTTGATCATCGAGATGAAGGACGACTCGGAGGAGCTCGCGGAGGCGGTGGTGCACATCGTGCGCGACGCTGGCGCCGTCGAGCGCGCGGTGCTCGCGTCGTTTCACGACCGGCCGGTGTTCGAGGCGCGGCGGCTCTGTCCCGAGGCGCGCACCGGCGCGTCGCAGCCGGAGGTGCGCGCGGCGCTCTATGCGTCGTGGTGCGGCATGTCGCCGCGGAAGCCGGCGTACGCCGGCTTCCAGATTCCGGAGAAGGCCGGCAAGCTGCGCCTCGTGTCGCGCCGCTTCGTGCGGTGCGTCTCGCGCGCCGGCCTGTCGGTCGCCGTGTGGACGGTGAATGAAGACGCCGACATGCGCCGGCTGCTCGACTGGGGCGTGACGGGCCTGATCACCGACAGACCAGATGTCGCTGTGGCGCTTTTGGAGCAATTGTAAAAACCCGGGTCTGTCCCGCGTTTTTACCCGCCTGCCGGAGGGATCACATGCCGATTCGTTCGTGCCGTAGCACCACGACGGGTCGTTGTCACCTGGACGCGCATCGATCCGGTCCGGGCTTCGGGCGGAATTCGCACGCCCAGTCGATAGAAAGCCGACGTCTCGCTCAGGATGCGCTGCACGAACCGTTTCGGCTGCCCGATTACCAGGAATGATTGGCCCCCGGTCGCGCCGACCGCAGTGTGAAGGCCGTCATTGAGGAAGACGGCCTCCTCCCGGATCGCGCGGGTCTGTTCCATCGTCTCGGTCATTGAAACAAATGCGGGTGCTTCGCCCAGTCCGTAGATGACCGCGCCCGCGCTTGCGGCCACGCGGCTGAGTGAGTCGAGTCGCCGGGCGAGTTCCGGCTGGCCAGGCCGCAGGACGAGGCCGGACGACAGCACGACGATGATTTTCGGCGAAGGGCCGCCGCGAAGTGCGGTTACGACGCGCTCCAGCGATTCCAACTGCTGCAGACTCCGATACATGTCAGCGCGGGCCATGTCCCTGGCGCTCGTCTCCAGGGCGGCTTCGCAGATCGGATCCTTCCTTTTCACGGGGATGTCCGGTATCAGGCACTCGCGGTCGGCGAGAGTATCGAGCGCGCCCGGAGCCCCCTTGTCGATCTCGATCGCCTCCTGCGCGGCGATCACGAATCGGCCTGTCCGTCGCAGGAGGCGTCCCGTCATATCCTTGTTCAACAGCGCCGCCTTGACGGCGGAGCGGTCGCGCGTGGGATTCACCACGGGACCAAGGCCGCTCGTGGTGACGACGCCAACCAAGTCGTTGGGCGCCAGCATTTCGAGCATCTCGAGAGCAGGCTGCATGACCTGCCTGAGCGGGCGCGCAGGCATCGACACGTCGTCAATCAGGAACACGATCACCCGGAATGGCGGCGGCAGAGTACGTCCAGGAGAATTCGCGGCACCTGGTGTGCCAGCCTGAACGGATGATTGTTCGCCCACCCGGAGGAACTGCAGGAGTTCGACCGGCACTTTCTGGTCGCCGATCGTGACGATGAATTCGTCGGGTCGAAGCCCATCGATGGGACGGCCCTTGTCGTCGGTCACCGTCACATCGAGGCTCGCGAGCTCGACACCGCTTTTGAAGACGGGAGACTGCTGAGAGTGGGCCGCGTCGGCCAGGCACACGGCGCCTAATCCGACAGCGAGTA
This sequence comes from Vicinamibacterales bacterium, assembly GCA_036675475.1. Taxonomy (GTDB): domain Bacteria; phylum Acidobacteriota; class Vicinamibacteria; order Vicinamibacterales; family SCN-69-37; genus JALYRV01. The sequence continues at coordinate 2,364 of JAKFEY010000066.1, read as the reverse complement.
TTTGGAATACGCGCACCAATGCAGCACCTTGCCCGTTCTTCAAAAGAGGGCCGCGGCGCGGCAGAACTGGCTGCCGCGCCACGGCGCTTTCAACCTATCGAACCGCGGACTCGATCGGAAGGCACTTATTCACGCTCGAGTCGCAATAGCAGTCCTCCTGCGGACAGCCGTCGATACTGCAGTCGTTCGGCTGCTCGCAGTACTCAGTGCCAGCGGCTTGTGTCCGTGCGAAGAGCGCGGAAGACGTTTCATATCGCCCCCCTTGGTGATCCGTGACAAGCGATTTATTGCCCTTGCGACGCGATCGCTTCATCGATGAGTTTCTCGAAATCCACAAACTCACCAGTGCCGGAAACGGCGGCGGTCACTTGGAGTTCGGTACCCACAAGACGTCCGACTACGAATGTTGGCGTTGCGGTGACACCAAGACTGTGAGCCAACTGGATGTCGCCATCGATTAGGGCGGCAGAAGCAGGATCCTGGGAACAGGCTTCGAACGCCTGCGGGGCTAGACTGAGGGCCGTGACTGCGGAGGCGAACCGATCCTTGGTTGTGTCCGGGGTGCGGCCGAAAAGATAATCGTGCGCTGACGAGAAGTTCCCGAGCTTCGTTAGGCAGTATCCGGCCACAGCCTCGGCGTGCGCGAGAGGGTGTATCGGGAGCGGAAAGTTCCGAAAGTCGAATCGCACGATGCCGCGATCGATGTACTCAGCTTTGATCCTGGGAAACACCAACCGCGCAAAGTCGGCGCAGTACGGGCATTGGAGATCAGCAAACTCAATTATGCCGATCGGCGCGCTTGAGAGCCCGACGCTCTCCGGGCCACCGAACGCAACGCGATCAGCCTCGAGCTTTATTGCTTTCGGGTGCTTGGCCACTGATCGCGCCGGAAGCGTATGCCAAGAAATTGCTCCGGTCGCCAGCAACATTGCGATGGTAGCCACCGTGTCTAAGGCACCGCTTTTCCTGAGGCCAAGACCCATGGGCGTTGTTTCCTATCCCTTGAACGGTCGGCAACGGGGAACGAAGTGACCGAACCCTATACTCCCAGGGAGGAAGTGTCAAGGTGCGATCTTCAGGTGTCAAGACTCGTTAGAAATGTCCCCGCTGCTAACTCGTTAGAAATGTCCCCTGGGTTAGCTGTTCATCGCTCGCCACAGTGTTTGTTTCGGCCGCAGGCCGTCGAACCCCTTCCGCCATGGATGATCGGCGGCGGGGCGGCGCGGCGGGCGAGCCGCCGGCGACGCCGAGACGGACGGCGCCGTTTCGCCGCGGCGTGTGGCCGCCGGCGGTTCGAGGATCTCCGTCGCCGTGACCGGCCGGCCCCGATACTCGATGGCGATACGGCCGTCGGGCCATTCGCACACTGTCACGCGGCTGCGTGCGGGCGCGTAGCCGCCTGAGGTGCGCGCGGCGCTCTATGCCTCGTGGTGCGGGATGTCGCCACGGAAGCCGGCGTACGCGGGCTTCCAGATCCCGGAGAAGGCCGGCAAGCTGCGACTCGTGTCGCGCCGCTTCGTGCGGTGCGTCTCGCGCGCCGGCCTGTCAGTGGCGGTCTGGACGGTGAATGAAGACGCCGACCTGCGCCGGCTGCTCGAGTGGGGAGTCGATGCGCTGATTACTGACAGGCCCGATGTCGCTACGGCGATAGTCAGGCCAGAGGCCAGAGGCCAGGGGCCAGAGACCAGGGGCCTGAAGAACGGCCGCGAGCGGCTCACGCCCAGGCCTATGGCCTCTGGCCTGTGGCCTGTGGCCTATCGCGTGGCCGTCAGCTTCTCCGCCGTCACGAACTTCGGCTCGATGTCCACCGGTACGTCCTTCAGCCGGTCGAGCACGCGCTGCACTTCGGGACGCACCACGCCGAGCCGCTTCACCATCTCGGCGGCCTTCTCGTAGTTGCCTTCGGCCTCGATGGTCAGGAACTCGCCGGTCAGTTTCGCGACCGCGTCCTTGATCTTCGCCTCGTCGATCGCGAAGGTGCCGTCGGCAGCGACCTTGATGGCGCCGTTGTCGAGCATCCAATTGAGCTGTATGGCGATGCCCTTGCCGTGCGCCTCGTTCACGCCGAAGCGGATCGACCGGAACATCGACGCGAGAAACGTCACGTACATGTCCTTGCCGATCTGCGGATCGATGGCGCCTTCGGCGGCGAGCCGCTCGAGCGCCCACAGGCCCGAGATGTCCGCCTTGGCCTCCTCGATTGCGGAGTAGTGCTCCTTGAGCGCCTGCCGCAGCGGCGTCGACGTGCCGTGCACCGTGTGCGGGCCGATGCCGTGCAGCATCTCGTGCATCAGGATGTGCGTAAAGAACGCGTCGAACGACACGCGCCCCTGGTCGGCCGGGGTCAGCGCGACCTTCGAAATC
>JAKFEY010000030.1:0-221245 GCA_036675475.1 Vicinamibacterales bacterium | reverse complement strand
GCCGCAGCGCGATCACCTCGCGCGCGACGCCGGCCGGATCGGGCGCCGACAGCACAGGCACGTCGCCCGCGCCGGCGGCGTCCCAGCGCGTGTCGCGCAGCAGCGCGCGCGCGCGTGTGTGTCCGTCGCGCGTTCCGAGGCGCCGCAGCGCCTCGGCCGTGCCGAGCGCGTGCAGCAGCTCCGCCGCCTCGCGCCGATCTTCCTCGTCGGCGTCGGTGACGGCGGGTTGCGTGATGCGCGCGAGCAGCAGCTCGAACGCATCGGGCTCCGCCGCCGTCACTCCCGCGAGATCCTCTGCCGCACTCGCGGGATTCTTCGCCGCGCCCGCCGGCTGCGCCGCCGCGTTCACCGCCATCGCCTCATCGTCAACCTCGATCACATCGGGGAAGACGAAGCGGTAGCCGTGGCGCGAGATAGTGCGGATGAAGCGCGGCTCCCTCGGGTCGTCGCCGAGCGTGCGCCGAATCGTGCGCACCGCCTGATTGAGCGACGTGTCCGACACGATGACGTCGCCCCAGACGCGGTCGAAGATCTCGCGGCGGTGGACGGCTTCGTGCCGCCGCTCGAGCAGCAGCACGAGCAGGTCGAAATAGCGTGGAATGAGTGGCACCTCGCGCCCGTCCTGCCGCAGGGCGCGCTGTTTCGGCGAGACGAGGAAAGTGCTGAACCGGTAGGCGGGCACGCCCGGCGATGGTATCAAACAGCCTGTGCGATACTCCCGCCATGCCCCCGGGGCTCACCCCGACCGAGTATCGGCTGCTGGTCCAGCACTCGCCCGTCATGATCTGGCGCGCCGGCATCGACGCGCGGTGCGACTACTTCAACGAAACGTGGCTGGCGTTCACGGGCCGGACCCTCGAACAGGAAATGGGCGACGGGTGGGCCGAGGGCGTGCACCCCGACGACATGGAGCGGTGCATTGCCTGGTACCTCGATCATTTCCGCCGCGGCGAGCCGTTCGAGATGGAATATCGCCTCCGGCGCCACGACGGCGAATATCGCTGGATCTTCGATCGCGGCGTGCCGTTCGCCGGCGATGACGGCGCCTTTGCGGGTTTCATCGGCAGCTGCGTCGACGTGCACGAGCGGCGGCGCGCGCAGGAGACGCAGGACGAGCACACCCAGCAGCAGCTGGCGCTCGCGCGCGATTTCGAGCGGTGGATTCTGACGATTGTCAGCCACGACATCCGCAATCCCCTCGGGACGATTCTGTTTGCGGCGCACCGCCTTCAGGGAAGCGCCACGGCCGACGCCAACACGAAGAAGCACGTCGAGATCGTGGAACGCGGCGCGAACCGCATCCTGCACATCGTCGGGGATCTGCTGGACCTGGCCCGCGAGCGTGAGGGCGCGGGCATTCCGATCGAGCCGCGGCCGATCGATCTCGGCGCCGTGTGCCGGCAGATCATCGCCGAACTCGAGACGGTTGCCCCGGATCGTCCGATCACCCTGGACTGCGAGGCCGACACCGCCGGCGTCTGGGACGAGCACCGCGTGGGTCAGGCCATTTCGAACCTGGCGTCCAACGCCGTCTATCACGGCACGCCGGGTTCTCCTGTGCGTATGCGGTTGACCGGGGATGATCGGCAGATCGCCGTCGAGGTGCACAACCGCGGCGGGATCCCGCCCGAGCAGCTGCCGTCTCTATTCGAACCGTTCCGTTCGACCCGCCAGCACACCAGCCGCGGAGACGGCCTCGGACTCGGGCTGTTCATCGCGAACGCGATCGCCCGCGCCCACGGCGGCGCGCTCGAGGTCGACTCGGCAGGCGACGCGACCATGTTTCGTTTCGTCCTGCCGCGCCACAGTCCTCGGTCGAACTAACGGTGACACGTCGTGCGCGTCTGCGGCGGCCACGCGCCGACCGCGCGATCGAGCCGCGTCAGCCTGACGAGCGTATCCACCACCTGGCTTGCCGCGATCACCGACACCGTGATGCCGCGCTGCGCGGCCAGGCGCAGCGCATCGGCCACAACGCCGATGCCGCCCGCGTCGGCGTCGGTGACACAGCCGAGATCGAGATCGACCTGCGATCCATCCGCGCGATCGAGATACGACGCCCACAGCTCGCTCGACGCGCCATGGCCGACGACCAGGCGCCCGCACGCGCGAAGGATGGTGCGATGCCGGTCGCGCAGTGATGAGAGGTGGAAGTGACGATCATGTGGCATCGGGATCTCCCGGTCCGCATGGGCCGCATTCGCCGGCCCGCTGCTCGAAGCTGACGACGCCGCCGCGGCCGTCGAGCGCCACCTGGCAGCAGTCGTCGAGCGCCGCCCGCAACCGCCGGCGGGCGCGCTGCACGCGGCTCTTCATGCCCGACACCGACAGCCCGAGCCGCGAGGCGGTTTCAACCTGCGTGAGGCCTTCGAGCTCGACGAGCTCGAGCGCCTGCCGATCGCCCGTCTCGAGTTGGGTCATCAACGGCCGCAGGCACGCGCTCAGTTCGCTCATGGCGGAGGCGTCGGGCTCGCCGGTATCAACGCCGGCGAGCACCTCCGCATCGAAATTGGCCGCGCCGCCCGCCGGAACTTCTTTCCGGCGCGACGGCGCGCGGTAGTGGTCGGCGATGCCGCGGCGCGTCATCTGATAGATCCACGCGTGAATCCGATCCGCGTCGCGCAGCGCCGGCAGACCGCGGTGCACCTGCAGGAACACGCGCTGCACGATGTCGTCGACGTCGGCGGGCTCGCGCACCCGCCGCGCGACGAAGGCGCGGATGTTGGCGTGCAGTTCGGTCCACACGCCCTCGGTGTTGAGCGTCACGCCGCGCATTCTACGTCTTAGCGCCCGCTCCGGCCGTCCGTGTCGGGCCGCTTCGGGTCGCCCGCCGCGGGAGAGCAGCAGCTGCTGCCGCAACACGGCGCCGTGGCCGTTCCGGTCTTCTTGCCTGTCATGTGTGCCTCCTCGTCCAGGGTCACCCGTACAGACGGGGCACGCCGCGAAAGGACGCAGCTTCGCCTAAACGCGCAGCCGCACCGGCACGCGGCGCCACCCGCCGAGCGGGTAGGTTTCGCGTTCCGGCGCGTCATCCTCATCCAGCGCGATCTCAGTCGTCGACGCCAGCAGCACGTCGGCGACCGTCACGAGCTCCATGGTCGCAAGCGGCCGGCCGGGACACACGTGAATGCCGGTGCCGTATACCAGGTTGTCGGCCGCGTGTGCATCGGGATCGTACGCGTCGGGATCGCCAAACACGCGTTCGTCGCGATTGGCCGACGTCGCCCAGCTCGCGCGATGCAGCTCGCCGCACTGATAGAACGCCGCGCACGCCGCGGCCTGCGTCGGTGGCCGCAGCAGGCGATCGCACGCCTGCCGCGCCGCGTCGATGGCCTCCGGCCACGCGCCGTGCAGCTGCAGGATCTCGGCGCGGCGCACGAGGCATTGGCCGCTGTACGGCACGAGATCCGGCTGGGTCTCACACCAGCGTGTCAGCGCGGCGGTCCACTCGTGCGCGCGCCGGAGATCGAACACCTCCAGGCACCCTTCGATGACGCTGCAGTACACGTCGCCGACGACGAGCGGGGACACGTCGCCGGCGTCGACGGCGATCATGGCGTCGTCGAGCAGACGGACGCCATCCTGGATCCGGCCCATGCGGATCAGCGTGCGGCCGCGGCTGTGCCGCGCGAGCGCGATCAGATCGCGATCGCTGAAACGATCGGCGATCTCGGCGGCCTGACAGAACATCCGGTAGCCGGCGGCGGCGTCGCCGGCCATCACGCGCTGCAGCGCGGCCGGAAGCAGCAGATAGCCGTGCTCGACGCAGTCCTGGTGGGCGCTCTCGAGCAGCTCGTGCGCCCGCGCGATCCAGCCGCCGGCCCGCGCGCGCTCGCCGGTGCGAGATTCCGGACGGCGTCGACGGGCTATACTGAACGTTCGGGCCTCGACGCAGGGCGCGCCCAGCCGGGTGCGGGCCCGCCCGTACGTCCCTGGCCCGCAGCAGCTGATTCTTAGACACGGAGAGATGTCCGAGTGGTTGAAGGAGCACGCTTGGAAAGCGTGTGTAGGGGTAACCCTACCGTGGGTTCGAATCCCACTCTCTCCGCCAGTTTTTTCAGTCGTTCCCACCCAGTTCTGATCAGCTCCGATTCCAACTCCTGAACTGCTCGGTACGGTGTCTGCAGCGATGCGCACGGACCGCTCGCCGTCGTGTCACTGGGCTGGTACGCGACGGCCTGCGCGAGCGCGATGCTGTATCAGGCTTCGCAGGCGCGCGAGTTCGAGGAGCTTCGGCGCGCGCCGCGCGACATCTACCTGCCATCGCCGGCCGCACCGTCATCGCCCGCCGCACATTCATCGCCAGCCGTACGTTCGTCGACGGCAGCGGCTTCGTCCCCGGCCGCGCGCCGCCCGCGCGCCGCGCGATCGATCGTCGGCCGCATCGAGATCCCGCGGCTCGGCGTCTCCGCGATCGTCCGCGAGGGCGTCGACACGCGCACGCTCAGCCGCGCCGTCGCCATGTGCCGCACACGGCGCTGCCCGGCGACGCCGGCAACATCGCGTTTGCCGCCCATCGCGACACCTTCTTCCGGCCGCTGAAGAACATCCGCGCCGGCGATCACATTCGCGTCTCCACTCCTGACGGCGACTTCACCTACATCGTCCGCGACACCCGCATCGTGACGCCAACCGAGGTATCCGTCCTCCACCCGACGCCGGAACCCACGCTCACGCTCATCACCTGCCACCCGTTCAACTACGTAGGCCCCGCGCCGAACCGCTTCATCGTCCGCGCGGAGGCCGTCGACGGTCGCTGACGACGAGCGCCTGCGGCTGCGGCAGCGTCTGCGGCGACCGACGTTGAGACAGGCCGCGGGGATCACGAAAACGGCGCGCAGGGCAGCGCTACGCGTGGGGATGGGGGCCCCCACGCCTTGCACGCATCGGTAGCCCGGAGCGTCGTTTTTCCGGCCTGTCGGTCGTCGGGCGCTGCAGATGCTGCCGCAGCCGATCAGCGTTAGCGGGGCGCGCAGTTTCTGCGACGCGGACGCGCGCGATCTGTGAATGGATTGTGGAAACCTCACTCAAGGAAGGTTTCCACAGGTGCTGGTTGCAGAAACTGCCGCGCGAGGCATGGCATTTGCGGAACTCGCCCCGGGGCGAGTCGCGCGAAGCACGTGCCAGGAGAACAACAGCCGATCAGCGCCACTCAGAGCGCCACCGTTTCGCGTCAAGCCCAGGCCCCGCGACGTGTTCAGGGCCGCGCTTCCAGCACCAGGTTGAACGGCGTCTCGGTGGCGCGCCGGAAGCGCGTGAAGCCGCCGCCGTTGACCACCACCTCGCGCAGCTGGTGCTCGCCGGCCTGCGCGCCGAGCGCGGGGCCCCCCTTCGCCAGCGACACCGGCACGCACACCAGCGACGAGGCGCCGTAGTACACGCGGCCGACGGGGTTGAGGTTGTCGTGCACCGCGTCGCCCGCGAACGGCTCCACGATCATGCAATGCCCATCGTCTTTCAACGCCTTGCGCGCGTGGCGTGCGGCGCCTGCCGGATCGGCCATGTCGTGCAGGCAGTCGAAGAAGGCGATGAAGTCGAGGTCGCGATCGCTGTACGACGTCGCGTCGGCCACCTCGAACCGCGCGTTGGTGACGCCGGCGTCGCGCGCGCGCGCCTTCGCCGTCTCAATCGAATCGGGGTGATAGTCGATGCCCACGAACTCGGAGTTCGGGAAGGCCTTCGCCATGAGGATGGTGCTCGAGCCGTGGCCGCAGCCGACATCCGCGGCCTTCGCGCCCGCGGCCAGCTTGCCGGCCGCGCCGTCGAGCGCCGGCAGCCACGACGACAACAGGTGCGCGTTATAGCTTGCGCGGAAGAAGCGCTCGGTGCCGTGAAAGAGGCACGCGTGATGCTCGCCCCATTCCATGCCCCCGCCCGTGCGGAAGTTCTCGATGGCGCGAGGCCGCACGTGAAACAGGTCCTGCACGATCGAATACGCGCCAGGCAGATCGACAGGGCCATTCGGATCGGCCAGGCACAGCGCCTGCTCCTCGTTCAGGAAATACGTGCCGCGCGTCTTGTCGAAGTCCACGTAACCGCCGGCGGCCTGATTGCCCAGCCATTCCCGAACGTAGCGCTCCGACGTGCCCGTCTGCGTCGCCAGGTCGGCCGGTGTCAGCGGCGCCTTCGCGAGCGCCCGATAGAACCCGAGCTCGTCGCCAATGGACACCAGCACCGCGCTGACCGCCGCGCCGAGATCGCCAACCGCCCGGCCGAGAAATGCGTTGAGCCGTTCTTCGTTCATCGTCTCTGTCTCCCTTGTGTATGGCTGCTCAGCTCAGGGCGGCGCCGCCGGCCGTCATCAGGCGCTGCACGTTGTCGGGCGCAAAGAACGCCTGCACCGGCTGCGTGCCGGCCATCATGCTGACGAAGGCGTCCTGGCCGTCCCGGCTGGCGGATGCCGCCGCGAGCAGCTGCTGCATGTCCGGCGGCGGCGGGGCGAGCGTCGCGAATCCGCACGTGAGCTCGAACATCGGCAGCGACATCGCATCGCGCGCCTGCTGATATCCCGACATCGCCTCGTCGAACGCGCGCCGCCCGGCCAGCCAGTCGTCGAGTGCCGCCGCGCAGGCCTCCGCGGATCGAAACGCGTCACTGATGCCCCACGCGGTGACGGGATCCTTGTTGTAGCCGGCGTCACCCACGAGCGCCCATCCAGGCCCGAACGGTTTGCGGAAATAGGACGCCACGAAGCCGCCTCGGTAGGGCGCCTCGCGCCTGGCCGCGCGCACGCGCTCGGCAAACGCCGGCGCCAGCTCCAGCGTCCGCAGGTACTCCGCCTCCGGATCGCGGCGATGGCGCTCGAACTCGGCATAGGGCCAGCCGAGTACGACGAGCGTGAGATCGTCGTGCGTGGGAATCGCGGCCCAGCCACGGTGCTCACGGATATAGGTCGTGAAAGATGCGCACTCGAGCCCGCGCCAGTACGTGTAATAGCCGCACTGCAGCGGCGGCTTCTCGTTGTACTGCGCCGGCTGCACCGTCTTCGCGACCTCCGAATAGCGGCCATCGGCGCCGATAACGACACGCGCGCGCGCCTCGACCGGGGAGCCGCCAATCGCATGACCACGCACGCCGGTCACGCGGCCGTCCTCGAACAGCAGCTCGTCCATGATGAAGCGCTCGCGCACCTCGGCACCGGCCTCCGCGGCGGCATCGACGAGCAGCTTGTCGAGCACGGTGCGCCGCGGCGCATAGGCCACACGCGTATCTCCCGCGGGCGCGGGAGATCCCGAAATCACAAACGGTCCGAAGTCGAACGTGTAGCGCGTAATCGCCGGGCAGCGCGTGGCCTCCAGGCGGTCGAGCAGTCCCCAGCGCCGCAGCAGCGCGACACCAGGCGGATGGATCATCAGGGTCGAAAGGGTGTCGCTCGGAAAGCTGTCGCGGTCAACGAGCAGCACCCGGTGTCCGGCCCGGGCCAGAAGCATGGCGGTGGGTGATCCGGCGCATCGCGCGCCGATGACAATTGCGTCGAACGTGTCCGGCGTCATGTCTGTTGGATGCAGAATCGCGCCGGGGGTTTCAGAGCACTTCCTGTGCTACCCTCCCGGCGTCATGGGCGCCGACGACCGGCACGGCAAGCTCGTGCTCGAGGACCCCAACCTCATCGCGGCTATCCAGGCCGGCGACGGCGGGGCGTTCGAGCGCGTCGTGCGCCTTCACGGAGGCGCGCTGCTCGCCACCGCGCGCCGCTTCCTCCGCGACGAAAACGACGCGCGCGAAGCCGTGCAGGACGCTTTCCTGTCGGCCTTCCGCACATGCCGCGGCTTTCAGGGCACGAGCCACATCGGCACCTGGCTCCATCGCATCGTCGTCAACGCGTGCCTGATGCGGCTGCGCAGCCGGAGCCGCGCCGAGGAAGTGTCGATCGATCAGTGGCTGCCGCGGTTCAAGGATGACGGCCACCATGAGGCGGTGTTCACCGACTGGTCCCCGGGCGCCGACGCGCTGATCGAGCGCGACGAGGCGTGCGCGCACGTGCGCGCGTGCATCGATCGGCTTCCCGACGCGTATCGCACGGTGCTGATCATGCGCGACATGGAAGACATGCCGATCGCCGACATCGCGGCCGCACTCGACGTGTCGCCCAACGCCGTCAAGATCAGGATCCACCGCGCGCGGCAGGCGCTGCGCACGCTGCTCGACCCGGCCTTCATCAGGAGCGCCACGTCATGACCTGCCGCGAAGCTGACGATTTCCTTGCCGGGTATTTCGACGGCACGCTGACGCCCGAAATTCGCGCGGCCTTCGAGCGCCATCTCGAAGCCTGCGCCAACTGCCGCGCCTATCTGGCCACCTACGCCGCAACGGTGCGGATGACGCGCCGCGCGTCCGCCGAGGATCCGCCTGCGATGCCCGACGATCTCATCGAGGCGATCGTGGCGTCCCTGCTACGATAGCGGCCGTGGATCTGATGTCGGCGGTCGTGACGCTGTTTCTCGTCATGGACCCGCTGGGCAATATCCCGCTCTTCCTCTCGGTCCTCAAGACCGTACCCGCCGGGCGCCGGCGCCTTGTCGTCTTTCGCGAGCTCGCCTTCGCCTACATCGTCCTCGTGCTGTTCCTGTTCGCCGGCAACGCGCTGCTGACGTTCCTCGGCCTCGAGCAGGAAGCCGTGAGCATCGCGGGTGGCATCGTGTTGTTCCTGATCGCGCTGCGGATGATCTTTCCGGTGGAGGGCCCGGCGTCAGGCGACGCGCTCGAGGGGGAGCCGTTCCTCGTGCCGCTCGCCATTCCGCTGGTCGCGGGACCGTCGGCGCTCGCCACCCTGCTGCTGATTCAACAGACCGCGCCTTTCTCGACGCCGCAGCTGCTGCTGGCGCTCACGATTGCGTGGAGCATCAGCGCCGTCATCCTGCTGTCGTCGACGTTCATGTACCGCGTGCTCGGCGCGCGCGGGCTGATCGCGCTCGAGCGATTGATGGGGATGCTGCTGGTGATGGTGGCCGTGCAGATGCTGATGAACGGCGTGAAGGTGTTTCTGGCGCGCTAGTTTCGCGTGCCCACGAAAATCGTGTGGCGCGGTCCACCCTGCTTCAATCGCGCCCGCACGCGCTCGACGGTCACGGTGAAGCCGTAATGGCGCAGCCGCTGCTCGAACTTGCGATCCTCCCAGGCGGACCACACGGCAAGACGGCCGCCTTTCCGCAGCGCCCCATGCGCCGCCGCGACGCCCGCGTTGTCATACAGCGTGTCATTCGAGCCCGTGGTGAACGACTCGGGCCCGTTGTCGACGTCGAGCAGGATGGCGTCGAACGCGGCGCGCTCGCGGCGCAGCAGCGCGCCGACGTCACCCATCTCGACCTGCACGCGAGGATCGTCGAGCGGCCGGCCGGCGAGCGGAGCGAGATGCGTGCGGTTCCAGTCGACCACTGCCGGCACGAGCTCGGCGACGATGACGGTGGCGCCGGGTGGGAGGAGATCGAGCGTGGCCCGCAGCGTGAAGCCCATGCCGAGGCCGCCGACCAGCACGCGCGGATGTTTGCGCAGGCGCGCATCCGCGCACGCGAGCGCCGCCAGCGCCTCTTCCGAGCCGTGCATGCGGCTCGACATCAGCGGCTTGCCGCCGACGAGGATGACGTATTCGGTGTCGCGCAGCGTCAGCGCCATGTCGCTGCCGTCGGGCGTCGACGTGCGCGCGAGCCACTGCAGCGGCTTCATGGCCCGCCGCGCGCTACTTCACGTCGCGACGCGAGAAGAACTCGCGCTGCAGCTTCAGCAGCACGGGAATCGATCCGAGCACGGCGATCAGGTTGGGAATCGCCATCAGGCCGTTGAGCGTGTCGGCGATGTCCCACACCAGGTGCAGCGAGCCGACCGCGCCCAGATAGATGAACACGAGCCACAGCAGGCGATAGGGCAGCGCGGCCTTCGCGCCGAGCAGGTACACGATGCCGGTTTCGCCGTAGTAGCTCCAGCCAATCAGCGTCGAGAACGCGAACAGCACGAGGCCTGACGTCACCACCATGTCGCCCCACGTGCCGGGCAGCCCGATGGAAAACGCTTCGGCCGACAGTGCCGCGCCCGTCGCGCCGGACGACCATGCGCCGGTGAGCAGAATCACCATGCCCGACGTGGTGCAGATCAGGATCGTGTCGACGAAGACTTCGAAGATGCCGTACAGCCCCTGGCGCACCGGATGATCCGTCGTCGCCGCCGCGTGCACCATCGGCGCGCTGCCGAGGCCGGCTTCGTTCGAGAAGAGGCCGCGGGCAATGCCGTAGCGCAGCGCCATCGCCACCGTGCTGCCGGCGAATCCGCCGGTTGCCGCCGCGCCGCTGAAGGCGCTGTTGAACACCAGCGACAGGGCTTCAGGAATCGCGCTGCCGAAGCGGATCATCACCACGAGACCGCCCGCCAGATAGAGCAGCGCCATGAACGGCACCAGGTATTCGGCGACGGCGCCGATCCGCTTGATGCCGCCCAGGATCACCATCGCCGTAATCACGACAAGCACGATGCCGGTGATCCACGTGGGAACCGCGAGCGAACTGCGCAGCACGTCGGCCACCGAGTTGGCCTGCACCATGTTGCCGATGCCGAACGCGGCCAGCGCGGTCAGCAGCGCGAAAACTCCGCCCAGCCACGGCAGTCCGAGGCCGTTCTTCAGGATGTACATCGCGCCGCCGCGCATCGTCCCCTCGCTGTCCTTCTCGCGATAGTGGAGGGCGACGACGATTTCGGCGTACTTGGTGCACATGCCGAGGATGCCCGAGACCCAGAGCCAGAAGAGCGCGCCCGGGCCGCCGATGGAGATGGCCGTGGCGACGCCGGCGATGTTGCCGACGCCGACGGTGGAGGCGAGCGCGGTGGCGACAGCCTGGAACGGCCGCACGCTGCCTTCGCCGCCGCCGCCCTGCCGCAGCTTGCCGAGCACTTCCTTCAGGGCAAACGGCAGATAGCGGAACTGCACGCCGCCGGTCAGGACGGTGAGCAGCACGCCCGTGCCCATGAGCAGAATGATGAGGGGCAGGCCCCAGACGTAGCCGTTCAGCCAGGTGTTGTAGGACGCGAGTGTCTCGAGCATGTGTGGCGCGGATTGTAGCCTACCGGCGGACCAGTTCGATCACCGAAGTCGCGCTCTTCATGGCGAGCGCTGCGCGCCAGGGATAGTCCCAGTTCCCGGTTTCGGCGAGCGGCACGTCCTTGCCGTCCTGCCGCAGCACGTAGCGCGCGCCGGCCGGCAGCGACAGGCGCACGCCTGTGGTGTGCGCGTTGGCCGTGCGGTTCTCGATCGTGAAGGCGATGCGATCGGCGGCCGTGTCCATCGTGATGGGTTTGCCGGCAGCGAATCCGTCGCGATCCAGTTCGATTTGCAGGCGGAGGATGCTGTCGCTGAACGGCAGGCCCGGATCGGGGATGACCACGGCGAGCCGGCGCCGGAGGCCGTCGCGGGGCTCGATCGACAGGGTACGCGGGCCCTGAAGGGCCGCGCCACCGCCTTCCTTCAGCGTGCCGCCGTACGCGAACCATCCGAACACCGGATCGTTGGTGACGACCGTCGCCGCCATCCGCAGCGCGCCGCCGAAGCCGAGATCGATCTCGCCGTCGTAATGCCACGGGCCGCGCGGCACGGTCACGCCGCCGGGCACGCTTGATCCCATCCACGCGCTGCCGGCCTTGGCCGACATGAACTGCCAGCCGGCGGCGCCGTCGTTCTCCCTGCCCGGAAACCAGAAGCCGTAGTTCGTGTCGGGCCGGCCCGTGTTCATCAGGGCCCACGAGCTCAGATATGACGCGTAGCCAAGCTGCAGCCAGTCGTACGGCTCGGGCGCGAAGTTCTGCGCGTAATCGAGCACGCCCCATCCGCCCATCGCCGCCATGTAGCTCATGCCGGGATCGCTGCCGAGCGTGTAGTACGCCGGATTGAGCCATCCGCGCACGACGAGGCCCGACGCGAGCTGCCGATCCATGAATGCGCGCGAGTCCTCGCGCCGCACCGACGGATGCGACCACCACTGCTTCAGCTTCAGATCGAACCAGAGGTTCCGATCGGGCTGCATGTCATGCGTCGCGCCGTACTTCGCAAAGGCATAGGTGGACTCGAACGCCGTGCGGTCGAAGGCATACTCCGATCGGAACGGATACTTGTCGTCATAGACGAAGTACTTGACCTTCTTCTCCCACTCGCCGCGCAGCCACGCCGCCTGTCGGGGAAAGCCCTCACCCTCGAGCGCGTCGATCAGCTCGAGCACGACCAGCTCGTTGTAGAGGCCCCACTTGTACGTGTCGTAGTACGACGGATAGATCTCGTACGGATAGGTGTAGAACGCCCGCGCCGTCTCCCACGCGCGATTCAGGTAGCCGGCGGCATCCAGATACGTGGACATCTCCGGATACATCTTCGCGACCTGATACATGTGGAAATAGAGCATCACGATGTGCGGATAGTCGTAGGAGCGCCAGACATGCTCCTTGCCGAGATCGCGGATGGCGGTTTCGCCGTTGGCGAGCGACTCGGCGTACGCCTTGCGCCGCGCCGGATCCCGGTTGATGAACCAGTGCGGCGTGCCGTACACCCCGTACGGATACGGCCGCTCATCGTCCCTCCGCTGCAGCCCGCCCCACACGAAGTGCTCGAGGTAATACTCGATCGATTCGATCTCTTTCCTGTCGGGAAAGCTGACGTTCTTCGACGCCAGGAACGGCGCCTTGGACAGCCCCGGGTCGTCGGCGGTCAGCGCATAAATCATGCGGTCGACGAAGATGTCGGGGTCGTCGATCGTCCGCGTGACCTTCGCCTTCATGTCATACGGCCCGTAGACGCCGTTCCACCACTTCGCCGGATCCTTGATCTGCTGTGTCTCGACGAGAAAGGCCGCGCGCTTCTTGATCAGCGTCTCGAGCGGCTCGGTGACGAAGAACTCGAGATAGGTCTCGCGGCCGTTGTCGTGCCGGATGGTCAGCTTGTTCTCGCCGAGCCTGCGGAACGCGACCTCGTACAGGCGGTGATTCGCGGGTGCCTGATCCAGGGCCGTGATCGTCGTCTGGCCGGGAAACTCCGCGTCAATGCTCTCGATGGCGGCTTTCGTGTGCAGCGAGAAGCGCGCCGTCAGGTTTTCCGGCACGGTCATGCCGGGCACGACGCGCACGTCGAAGAGGCCGGCGTCATAGAGCAGCTGCCGTAGCTCGTCGTAGCTGTTCGCCCACTGCAGGCGGAAGCCGTACGAGGCTTTGGCGCCCGGCTGCAGATCGAGCGGCGTGTGCGGCTGGCGCCACGTGCCGCGCGTTTCCTCGCTGCCCGCCGCCGCCGAGTGCACGTAGAACGTCGAGCCGCCGCGGCCGCCGCCGTCGACGTATTCGAGCTTCGTGCCCGGCTTCACCGTGAGCAGCAGGAACGGCGGCGCGCCTGACGCGCGCACGAAATACGCAAACGATCCATGCCCCGAGATGAACTGGTGCTTGAGAAAGCCGCGCTCGAAGATTTGCTCGGGACTGGTGCCCGTGGGCCCCTGCAGGGGGATGCTGATCGCCAGATCGCCCACGCGAACCGGTGCGCGCCCCGTGGCCGTGAGCACGATCGTCCAGTCGAGCGCGCGCCCATCCGTGCTGTACGTTTCGACGGCGCGGAGAGGCGTGCCGTCGCCGCCGTGCGCGTAGCTGACGCTCGCGCCATCGGCGCCTGGTGTCCAGTCTGTGCGGGCGGGCAGCGATGTCCATCCGGCGGCGCCCGCGCCCTGATAGCGAATCGTCAGGCCCAGCACCGCGGCGGCCGCGCCGCCGCGCCCGCCGCGTCCCTCGCGTGCCGGTGTCGTGAGCACCGCGTCGAAGGGATCGCCCGGATTCGCGAGGTTCGAGACCCCTCGGGCATCGTGCGCGAACCTGAAGGCCCCGCGCTCGATGACGGTGGGTCCGGCTGTCTGAGCCGCCAGCGCGAGCGCAACGCACGCGATGAGAAGGCGTGTCATGGGCGCAGTCTATCCCCAACGGCGGCATCGCGGTTTCGCCCGCGCGCCTCTGGTAGGTATACTCCCCCCGGAGGTCTCACACATGAACGCGCGCGCTCCGCATGCCCGGCTTGTCTTCGCGTCCTGCCTGGCTCTCACTGTGATGTTCGGCACCGGCGTGGCGGGCACGCAGGGGACCGACAAGACGATTTACGTCTCCGCCCTCGATGCCGAAGGCCGGCCCGTAACCGACATGACAGTGGCCGACTTCGCCGTGCGGGAAGACGGCACGCAGGATCGCGAGATTGTGTCGGCGGTGCTGGCGACCGAGCCGGTGGACATTGCCATGCTCGCCGACACCAGCGGCGGCGGCGACGAATACGTGCACGACATCCGCGCGGGCTTCAAGGCGTTCGTCCAGGACGTGCTGGCGAAGAGCCCGAAGTCGCAGCTGGCGCTGTGGGAGTTCGGCCAGGCGGCCGTGCGGGTTCAGGATTTCACGAGCGATCTCGCGGAGCTCGAGAAGGATGTGACGCGCATTTATCCGAAGCAGAAGGCGCCGTCGGTGCTGCTGGAAGCCATCTATGACGCCAGCGAGGCGCTCGCGAAGCGCGAGACGCCGCACCGCGCGATCCTGTCGCTCAACCTCGAGCCGGGCGACGAGCAGAGCAGCCAGGAGCCGAAGAAGGTCAACGCGTCGCTGCAGAAGTCGCGCGCGCAGCTGTGGTCGCTCTCGGTGCAGAAGGGCACGCTCAAGAACGCGCAGCGCGATCTCGTGCTCAATACGCTCGTGCGCAACGCCGGCGGCCGCCGCGAGTACATCGTCACGCAATCCGCCATCGAGCAGTACATGAAGCGGTTCGCGGCGGCGCTCACGTCGCAGTACGCGCTCACGTACAAGCGGCCGTCGGGTTCCGCCCAGGTCGTGCAGACGGGATCGCGCCGGCCGGGCGTCACCGTGGTCGCCGGCATCTTCGCGCCCCGATGATTCCACGCCGCGCGTCACGCGGCCGGGCCCTCGGCCTGGCCGCGGGGGTGGTGGCCGTCGCGGCGCTCGCCGGCGCGCTGGTCCTGTGGTGGCCGCGCACGCCGGCGTTCACGCTTGCGCCCGCCGCCGATCAGAACATCCTGCTCGTCACCATCGACACGCTGCGCGCCGACGCGCTGTCGTCGTACGGCGGCCCCGCGCGCACGCCCAACCTCGATCGGCTCGCCGCGTCTGGCGCGCGCTTCACGTTCGCGCACGCGCACGCCGTGGTCACCCTGCCGTCGCACACGAGCATCCTGACCGGCCGCCTGCCGTACGAGCACGGCATGCGCGACAACAGCGGCTTCCGCGTGCACGACGGCACCGAGACGCTGGCCACGCGGTTGAAAGCCGCCGGCTTTGCCACGGGCGCGTTTGTCGGCGGCTTTCCCCTGACCAAACGCTTCGGCCTCACGCCCGGCTTCGATGTGTATGACGATGAGATGCCGGAGCTGACGGGGGCGATTGCCATCTCGATGCCCGAGCGGCGCGCCGACGCGGTGGTGTCGAAGGCCGTGGACTGGATCGGCGCGCAACAGGGCCGGTTCTTCTCGTGGGTGCATGTCTTCGATCCGCATTCGCCCTACAAGCCGCCGGCGCCGCATCTGGGCAACTACAGCGCGGTGCCGTATCACGGCGAGGTGGCCTGGACGGATCAGGCGCTGGGCGCGCTGTTCGACAAGCTGGCGGCGCTCGCGCGGCCCACCTTGGTGATCGTGACGGCCGATCACGGCGAGAGTCTCGGCGACCACGGCGAGCTGACGCACGGCATGTTCGCGTATGAGCCGACGCTGCGCGTGCCGCTGATCGTGGCGCGCGTCGGGGGCGCGGCGGCGAAGGGTGTGGTCATCGACGCGCCGGCGCGTCACATCGACATCGCGCCCACGGTGCTCGAGGCCGCGGGTGTCGAGGGCGCGGCGTCGCTGCCGGGCGCGTCGCTCGCGACCCTGATCCGCGACGGCCAGGGGCGGGATCGGCCGTCGTACTTCGAGGCGATGACGTACAACCTCGTGCGCGGCTGGGCCCCGCTGCGCGGCGTGCTCGCTGAGCGGCGCAAGTACATCGACCTGCCCATTCCCGAGCTGTACGACCTGGCGCAGGATCCTGCCGAGGCCGCGAACCTTGCCGCCCGCGAGCCGGCCGCCCTGCAGGTGATGACCAATTTGCTGCGCGGCTTCAACGTGGCGCCGCCGCAGCGCCCCGGACAGGAGTCCGCGTCCGCGCGCGAGGCCCTGCGATCGCTGGGCTACGTCACCGGCAGCGCGCCGGCGCGCGATCGCTACACCGAGGCCGACGATCCGAAGCGGCTCGTCGAGGTCGATCGCGATCTGCATCGCGCCTCTGAAGCGTTTCAAGGCGGCAATCGCGACGAGGGCATCCGCCTGCTCGAAAGCGTCATCGCGCGCCGGCCCGACACGGCCGACGCGTACATCACGTTGTCGCACGCGTACTGGGAGGGCGGGCAGCCGCAGCAGGCCATTGCCGCGCTCGAGAAGGGGCTGCGCGAGGGCGCGCCCGATCGCGATCTGCGCGTGCGCCTCGGCGTCTACCTGTCCGAGAGCGGCGCCGATCCCGCGCGCGCCATTGCGCTGCTCGAGGGCATGCCGGACGACGATGTCGAGGCGCTCAACAGCCTGGGGATCGCGTACGGCGCGGCCGGCCGATATGCGGATGCGAAGCGCACGTTCAACCGCGTGCTCGCGCTCGACGCAACCAATGGCCTCGCGCACCAGAATCTCGCGTCGATGACGCTGCGTGAAGCGCTCGCGCTCGGCGGCGACCGCGCGGCGCTGCAGAAGATGCAGGAGGCCGAGGCCTACGCGCGCAAGGCGCTCGAGGCCGACGCGGGGCTGGCGGGCGCGCACACGATCATGGGCGTGATCCTGTCGGGCACCGGTCGTAAGGGCGACGCAATTGAGAGCTGGAAGCGCGCGGTCGCGCTCGATCCCTCCGAGTTCAACGCGCTCTACAACCTGTGGCTCGAGCTCGCCTCCGCCGGGCGCCGCGATGAAGCGGTGGCCTACGGCCGGCAGTTTCTCGCGACCGCGCCGCCGGCGTTCTTTGCCGCCGAGCGGCAGCAGATCAGCGACTACTTACGCTGAAGCCGAGTTCGCGCGAGGCCGTGGCGCCGGCCGTGTCGCTCGTCACGCGCAGCACATACACACCGCCGGTCAGTGAGGAGAGAGGCAGGGTCAGGCCGACGCGCCCGCGCGCGTCGGACGTGAACGGCAGCGCGCCGCGGACCGTTCCGCCGGCGTCGAGAATTTCCAGGCGTCCAGCGAACGGCGCGGCGGCGTCGCGCGCGGCCATCTCGAAGTACACGAGCAGGATGTCGGCAGGCGCGAAGGCGCGATCGAGCGTCGGCGCGAACGGCAGCAGCGGCGCCGCCTGCGGCATCGGCATGCGCGCGGCGGCCCGCGCGGGCGCGCTGCGCGCCGGCGGGGTGACGGTGGCCGCGGCCACGCGTGCGCCCTTCGCATACCCGAGCGCGATGCCGCCGATGGTCAGCGGCTCCTTGTCGGGATTGGGCACCGTGAGATTCAGATACACGCTGCCGCCGGTATTGAGTTTCGCGCTCTGCGCCGACACGCGCAGCTGATATGTCCCTGGCGCCAGCTCGATGGTCTCCGGCACCTGATACACCGCATCGTCTGGCAGCGCGTCCGTGCCGGCCGTCGCCGACAGCGTCACCCGCGCCTTGAGTCCGCCCGCCGACTTCACCTTCTTCTTTTTCTCGTCGACGACGAGAATTTCGTACGAGAGATCGTCGCGCAGGCGGCCGTCGGGATCGGTGAGGGCCTGCCGGGGCGCCGTGACCTCGATCGCGAGCGCGATGGGCGTCTCTTTGCGATCGCGCGGCAGCGGAATGGCGGTCGCGCGCATCCGTAGGCCCGTGGCCGGCAGCACGCCGGCCGACAGCGCGACAAGCGGGTTGGTGCTCGTGCGGGTCTCGGGTGCGGAGCCCGGCCGGTAGCCTTTGCGGAACCGGACCTTCCACTCGGGATGCGCCGGCACGCTGACCTCGAGCGGACGATAGCCGCGCCCGCGCGTCTCGCTCGGATAGAACCCTATGAGGTAGTAGTGATCGAGGTCGTCAACGATGCGTCCGACGCCGCCTGCGAAGTTGTCGCTGTCGACGATGGCGAAGCCGCCTGTGGCCTCCGAGAGCAGCGTCAGCCCGTCCTGCGCCTGCCGCAACGGATTGTTCCACCGGAAGATCGGATCCTCGCCTTCGCCCGTGTTGCCGAATGACTCGAGCGCGAGCTCCTGCGACGTGACCTTGCCTCGCGGGTCGATGCTGTACGTGACGACGTTGGCGCGGCGCATGGCGTCCATCATCTGCCGCAGCGCCGAGTCGTGATAGCAGACGGCGAGCGGATTCTTCGTCTCGCACGGGGTTAGGGACGAATCGAAGACGCCGGTCAGATCCTTCGCGATGCCCTCGGATACCAGCACGAACGCCTTCCGGCGCACGTCGCCGCTGCCGAGCATGCGGGCCGCGTCCTGCAGCGTCTTGTACTTCGTGATGTTGTCGAAGAAGTGCTGCAGGCTCGCGCCCTGCGTCTTCGCGACGGTGGCCAGCGCTGCCTCCATGCTCGCCTCCGGATCGATACCCCCTCCACGCTGCTGGTCGATCGCCGGATTCGGGCGCCGGATGGACTGCCGCGCGCGCATCCTGTCGATCGCCTCGAGCAGCACCGCCCGATCCGTCGTCGGCTCCGTGCTGCCGTCGCCGCTGGTGAACAGCACCGCCATCGTCGCCTCAGCGCCGAGCCGCGAGAGAACGTCGCGCGCGATAGTCTTGGCCGTGTCCGTCCGGCCGGTCCAGATGTGGAGATCGTCGACGACCATCACGATCAGGCGATCGGCCTGCACCGTGTGATTGGTCGCGACGTCGAGCCGCACAGGGGAGACCGCCATCACACTCGCGGCCTCACGCGCGTGCGACACCTCCTCGAACGCCGCGATCTCCTGCGGCTTCTTGCGATCGCTGATCGCGAAATCACGGGCCGTCAATCCGCGCACGTGGCTGCCCATGGCGTCGACCACGACCACGTCGATTTGCACGAGCTCGACGCCTGACCTGAATGTGGTTTGCGGGGCCTGCGGCCGCTGCCGGGCGGTGACGAGTCCCGCGGCGCAGATCCCCGCCGCCGCCACCAGGGCGAGCCGCGCGATCGGGCCGGGGGCCGTCGGCGTCATGTCGGGTGACGCATTGTAGCGGTAATCTGTAGCCGCATGATGACGCCTCCGCGGGGCCGCCGGGCCGCAATCTTTGCCGCTGTCGCGGCCGTTCTGGTGGCGCTGGGCGCCTGGCTGCTGCTGGGCCGCACGCGCGCGTTTGCGATTGCGCCGGACGCCGAGCGCAACGTGCTGCTCGTGACGATTGACACCCTGCGCGCCGACGCCCTCGGGTCATATGGCGGCGGCGCGGCGACGCCGAATCTCGATCGGCTGGCGTCCGGGGGCGCGCGCTTCGAGTTCGCGCACGGCCATGCGGTGGTCACGCTGCCCTCGCACGCGAGCATCCTCAGCGGCCGTTATCCGTACGGGCACGGCATTCGCGACAACACCGGGTATCGCTTCGATCCGTCGCGGCCGACGATCGCGACACTGCTGAAGGCCCACGGCTTCAGCACGGGCGCGTTCATCGCGGGCTTTCCGCTCGATCGCCGGTTCGGCCTGGGTGCCGGGTTCGACACCTATGACGATCGGCTCGACGCGGCCTCGGCCACCGACGCGGGCGAGCGCGAGCGGCGCGCCGACAAGGTGGTAGCGTCGGCCTCGAACTGGATTGCGCGGCAGCCGGGCAAGTGGTTTGGCTGGGTGCACCTTTACGATCCGCACGCCAGCTACGCGCCGCCCGCGGCGTGGGCCGCGCGCTACCCGGCATCGCCGTATCTCGGCGAGGTGGCGTGGACCGACTACGCGCTCGGGCCGCTGTTCGAGCTGCTGCAGTCGCAGCCGCGCGACACGCTCATCATCGTGACCGCCGACCACGGTGAAGGGTTGGGCGACCATGGAGAGCAGACGCACGGCGTGTTCGCGTACGAGGCGATGCTGCGCGTGCCGCTGATCATCGCGGAGGCGAGTGGTGCCGCCGGCGGAGGCTTGCGCGGTGACACGCGCGGCATCACGGTGGCATCGCCGGCGCGCCATGTCGACCTGCTGCCGACGGTGCTCGACGCGGCCGGCATCGCCGGGCTGGTGCCACAGCAGTGGGACGGCGCGTCGCTGCTACCGGTGATTGCCGGCGGCACCAGCGAAGATCGTCCGTCATATTTCGAAGCCATGACGCCGGCGGTCACGCGCGGCTGGGCGCCGCTGCGCGGCGTGATTGCGGGCCGCGAGAAGTACATCGATCTGCCGATTCCCGAGCTCTACGATCTGGCCGCCGATCCGCGCGAAGCCGTGAATCTGGCGACGCGCGAGGCCGCTCGCGCCCAGGTGCTCTTCAACGTGCTGCGCGGCTTCAATGTCGCGCCGCCCAATCGCGCGGCGGCCGAGACGCCCGAAACGCTGGAGCGGCTGCGCTCGCTCGGCTACATCGGCGGCGGCGTGGCGCAGGTGCGCGAGCAGTACACCGAGGCCGACGATCCCAAGAAGCTGATTGAGCTCGAGCAGATGCTGCAGCGCGCGCTGGAAGCGCAGCAGCAGGGCCGGCCGGACGATGCCATCCGGATTTACAAGGACGTGATCGCGCGCCGCGCCGACACCGAAGACGCGTACCGCAAGCTCGCGTTCGTGTACTGGCGGCAGGGCAAAGCCGCCGACGCGATCGCCACGCTGGAGCTCGCGCTGCGCAACGGCGTCACGCAAAGCGAAGTGCGCATCAAACTGGGGCAGTACCTCGCGGAGTCGGGCCAGCCGCAGCGCGCGATCGATCTGCTCGCCGCCACCGCGGGCAGCGATCCCGACGCGCTCATCGCGCTCGGCAACGCCTACACGCTGGCCGGCCGTCCGCGCGATGCCGTGGCCACGTATACGAAGCTGCTCGCGCTCGATCCCGAGAACGCGCTCGCGCACGAAAACATCGGCGCCGCGCATTTGCGAGCCGGTGACGCCGCCGCGGCCGAACAGGCGCTGCGCCGCGCGATCGCGCTCGACCCGAACCTCGCCGGCGCGCACACGGCGCTCGGCGTGGCGCTGGCGTCGACCGGCCGCCGCGACGAGGCCATCGCCGCCTGGACGCGCGCCATCGCGCTCGATCCCGCGGAACTCAACGCGCTCTACAACATCACCGTCAACCTCGCGGAGGCCGGCCGTCTCGACGAGGCCCGCGCCTACGGCGACCGCTTCCTCGCCGCCGCGCCGGCGTACATGGTGGAGGACAAGGCGAGGGTACAGAAGATGCTCAACAGGTAAGCGCGGGTAAGTGCCGGTAAGGCACGGGTCAGCGAGGTAAGCCCGCACTCACCGGCTCATGGGCGAGATGTGGACTTTCAACCCGCGCGTCGTCGTCATCGCGAGGTCCTTGACCGGCGACTGATCGGGGCGCGCGAAGGTGACGAGGTACTGCGAGGCGAGGCTGTCCGCGATCTGTTTGAGCAGCGCGTCGAGCCCGGACGAAGCGTTGGCGACGAGGCGGAGGCCGCCGCTGTTCTTCGTGATCAGGTTGAGCGCGCCTTCGCGGCGCGACCCCCCGGCGCGCGGCAGCCGCACCGACACCGACCACACCGTCGCGCCCGCCTGCGCGAGATCGGACGTCACGCGCTTCATGGTGGCTTCGTTCAGCGACTCACTCGAATTGATGTCGACGGTCACGATCGCCCGGCGCGGCGTCGGCATGTTCGCCATCGTCCGCGCCGCGGCACCCATGGCTTCGAGGATGACGGCGTCGGATGGGTGAGCGGGGAAGAGCTGCGCGACCGCCGCGTCGAGTGCGGCCGGCGCCGCGTCGAAGCCCGCGGCGGTGACGGTGCCGCTGCCGACTTCGACGAGGGCGATCTTCGCGCTGGGCGACGTCGCGCGCAGCGCGCCGATGAACGACGACAGCCCGGCGCGCAGATCGCGCGGCAGCGTGTTCATGCCCGGCGGCGGCTGCGTCATGTCGACCAGCAGCGACACCACGAGCGGAAACGGCGGCCGCTCCACCTTGAGCACCTGCCGCGAGGCGCCGCCCTCCGTCACCGCGAAGTCCCCGGCGGTGAGGTCGACGGCAGGACCTGCCGGTCCCGCCACGACAGTGACGAGATATGACTTCTCCTGCGCCGGTGCCTGGGCCAGGGGTGAGGCGGTGACGGCAGCCACCATCACCGCGATTGCCGCGGACGCGACTCGATTCATTTCAACATGGCTCCCACGAGCGCCTTCTGACCGGCCCTGGTTGTGATCGTCAGCTTCTTGATCACGCCGCCCGGCCGCATGAACGACACCAGGTATTGCGACGACAGGCTGCCCGCCACGAACTTCAGTTGCGCGTCGAGGCCCGTGGCCGAAACGGCCGTGAGCCGCATCCCGCCGCTGAATTCCGTGACGGCGTTGAGCCCCGCCTCGCGACGCGACGCCTGCTGGCGCGGGCCGCGAATCGACACGGCGAACACCGGCGCGCTGGCCGCCGCCACTTCCTCGACGAGCACCTTGTTCGCGTTCTCCGCGCTCGAATCGGGCGAGCCGAAATCAATCGCCACGATCGCGCGGCGGATCGTCGGTGTGCCGGCCAGCACGCGCGCGGCCTCGGCGATGCCTTCCAGCATCACCGCATCGGAATTCTGTCCGGGCGAGACTTTCTGGATCGCCTCATCGAGCAGGGCGGCGTCGGCCTCGAACGCCGCGCGCGGCACCGAGGCCCCTGCCACTTCGGCGTACGAAATCTGCGCGCCCACATTCGCCTCGCGGATCGCGCGCACGAAGTTCGCGAGCGCCAGCCGCATGTCGCGCACCGGCGGGATTTCTCCCATCGGGGGCTTGGCCGTATCGATGAGCACCGACACGTACAGCGGCACCTGCGCGAGCGATTCCGCGCTCATCGCCTCGCGCGTCGCGCCATCGTCGCGAATGACAAAGTCGGCCGCGGTGAGGCCCGTGACGGGCGACCCGTCGGGGCTCATCACGGTGACCAGCACGTTCACCCTGGCCATGTTCTGCGCCGCAGGGTCTGCGGCCGATGATGCCAGGGAGCACAGGGAAACGACGGCGGCGAGCGACGCGAAACCGGCGAGTCGAGCACCCATTTCGGCCTCCTCGAGGCTGGTCAGGCTGGCGTCCGAGAGTATACGCCCGGCGCTATACTGACCCCTCGGTTTCAGGCTTCCCGAAAGGACCTCCGGCATGCTGCGTCCCGGCCGCTTCGCGTTTTCCGGTCTGCTCGTTCTGATCGCGGCGATGACACCCGCCGCCGGCCAGCAGCAGCCCACCTTCCGATCGTCCACCGCCCTGGTCCAGGTCGACGCCATCGCGCTCGACGATGATGAGCAGTTCGTGAAGGACCTGACGAGCGCCGACCTGCAGATTTTCGAGGATGGCAAGCCGCAGAAGATCGAGCAGTTCTACCTGGTCACGCACAATCCCGTGACGCGCGCGTCGACGATTGCGGCCGACGAGGCCGGGCGGCCGGCCGAGGCCGCGCATCGCGTGTTCATGATTGTGTTCGACGAGGGACACCTCGCGCCCGAGTCGCTGATGCGCGTGCAGAAGGGGGCCGAGCAGTTCATCATGACGCACATCGGCCCGGGCGACGCCGCCGGCGTGTTCGTCAACGGCGAGCTCTATCAGGGGCGCCTCACGACGGACAAGGGCGCGCTGCTGGCGGGCGTGCGGTCGGCGAAGACCGCGATCGAGCACCGGCAGGGCCTGCTGGCGGCCTTCCGTGAATGGCCGCGCATCCCCAGTGAGAACGACGCGCTGCGGATTGCGGAAGGCGCGCGCGAGCTCGCCGAAACCCTGGCGCGCGACGCGTGCCGCCAGGAGCCGGCGCTCTGCGACATTCCCGGGGTCCAGGAAGGCCTGCAGAGCAAAATCGAGCAGAAGGCGCGGTTCTATGTGCGCTCGGCGCGCACCCTCGCGAGCCGCACCATCCAGACGATTTCGGCGATCTCCGAAAGCCTCGGCGCCTACGCGGGACGCAAGACGCTGGTGCTGCTGTCAGAGGGCTTCTTCGTGGAGGACTCGCGCGCGACGGTGGAGCGCACGGCGGGCCGCGCCGCGCGCGCCGGCGTGACGATTTACACCATCGACGGCCGTGGCCTCGTCACCACGACCGGCGTGCCCGACGTCCTGAGCACCGGCGCGCAGCGCTCGACGGCCTTCGACACGGGCGAAGACGGCCCGAATATTCTCACGGCCGGCACCGGCGGCATCATGGTGCACAACATCGACGACATGTCACGCGCGTTCGGCATGGTGGCGCGCGACACCAGCACGTATTACGTGATCGGCTACGCGCCGGCGAAATCCAAGATGGACGGCAAGTTCCGCAAGATCGAGGTGAAGGCGACGCGGCCTGGCGTGAAAGTGCGCGCGCGCAAAGGCTACATGGCGACGGTGCTGCCCGCGCAGCAGACGATCTTCAAGAGGTAGGCCGGGCTACCGAATCCGCGTCTTGACTTCGAACTTCCTGAACGCGGAATAGCGCGCTTCGCAGACGACCTCTTCGAAGTACTGCGTGGCCGTCGCCGTGCGCGTGCGCACGCCGCGCGGCCGCGGCACGCGCGCATCGGTGCCGTCGCGATAATGCTCGCCAAACCGC
The DNA here is from genome assembly GCA_036675475.1 of Vicinamibacterales bacterium. GTDB lineage: Bacteria > Acidobacteriota > Vicinamibacteria > Vicinamibacterales > SCN-69-37 > JALYRV01. Next base: position 196,641 of record JAKFEY010000030.1, on the reverse strand, counting down.
ACCGGCACCCAGATCCCCAGCCGCTCGTCCAACCCGTACGTCGTCGTCAGCGTCATCTGCGCGCTGCCGATCGTCAGCGACAGCATGGCGCGGGTCACGCGCCCGCTCTTCGGCTCGATCGTGAGCTCGCCCGACGAAAACACCGGCTCGCCCTCGAGATCCCAGATGAGCGTCGGGGCCTTTCGCTCGCGAAACGCCATCACGACGCGGTCCTCGCCGCCGATGCGCGCCGTGCGCACGCGCTCGAACGTGAAGCGGGCCCGATGCCGATCGTCGAGCACCAGCAGGCTCAGCGTCGGCTCGTTGAAATTGCGCTCGATGCGCCCGAGGTTGTATCGCGAGTTGTAGGCCTTGAATTTGCGCGCCACTTCGGGCGCCGACAGCGTCTGCAGGGCGGCGCGCAGATTGAGGCGCTCGGCCACCGGCAGCTGATCCATCTCCGTCACTTCCCGGATCGCCATCCAGTCGTGGCCCGGGGCGAACATGAAGAAGATTTCGCTTTTCAGCGTACGCCGCTCGGGCATGCCGCTGTCGCGCGGCACCTGCGCCAGGACGCGCTGCGTGTAGGTTTCCTGCGCGACCACCGACGTGAGCTCCTGCTGATACTGGCGCACGTAGGCCGCTGCCGCCTCGATGATGGGATCGGGCGCGGGAACCTGCGCGCCGCCGGCCAGCGCCACCAGCGCCCCGCTAGCGATTACTCCCCGCATGCATCGCCACGGTAGCACAGCCGCGCACTAGAATCTCGCATGGCCAAAGGCCCCCGCAGACGGCTCGCGCGCCCGGCGCCCGCCCTGCACGCCCACGCTCCGGCGCGCGGCTGGCACCTCGCGGCCGTCGCCATTGCCGGCCTCCTGGCCTATGCCGGCAGCCTGTCCGGCCCCTTCGTCTTCGACGACCGCGCCACCATCGTCGACAACCAGACGGTCGAGACGGTGTTCAGCCGCGATGTGCTGGCCGCGCCGCACGAGACGCCGGTGGCAGGACGGCCTGTCGTCAACATCTCGTTCGCGCTGAATTACGCCTTCGGCCGCCGCGACGTCACTGGCTATCACGCCGTCAACATTGCCATCCATCTGCTGTGCGCGCTCGCGATATTTGGAACCGTCCGGCGCACCGACCGGGATAAATCAACCGGGAAGAATTTCGCCTTGGCGGTTGCGCTGCTCTGGGTCGTGCACCCGCTCAATTCAGAAGCCGTGAATTACGTGACGCAGCGCACCGAGTCGCTCATGGCGCTGTTCTACCTGTTGACGCTGTACTGCGCGATCCGGGCGCACGACGCGGCGCACAGCGGCCGCTGGGCAGCTGCGGCAATTGCGGCATGCGCGCTCGGCATGGCCAGCAAGGAGTCGATGGTCAGCGCGCCGCTGATGGTGTTCGTGTACGACCGGATCTTCCTGTTTGGATCGTTGAAGGAGGCCGTGCGCGCGCGGTGGCGGTTGTATGCGGGCCTCGCGGCCACCTGGCTGGTGCTGGCTGCGATGATGTGGACGGCGCCGCGCAATCTCTCGGCCGGCTTCACGGCGCACGACGCCGACGTGTGGACCTATCTGCTCAACCAGACGGTGATGATCGTGCGCTATCTCTGGCTCGCAATCTGGCCGCGTGAGCTCGTCCTGTATTACGGCTGGCCGCTTCCGCTCGCGGCCGGCGACGTCGTGCCGCAGGCGCTGTTGATTCTCGCGTTGCTCGCCGCCACCGTCATCGCGCTGTGGCGCGCGCCTCGCCTCGGCTTCCTCGGCCTCTGGTTCTTCGTCATGCTCGCGCCGACCTCGAGCATCATCCCGATCGCCACCGAAGTGGGTGCCGAGCGCCGCATGTATCTGGCGCTCGCCGCGGTAATCGCGCTGGCGGTGCTTGCGTGGCGCCGCGTTGTCGCCTCGAACCGAGCCGGCGCAGTTGCCCTCGCCATCGCGACCGTCGCTCTGGCGGCGGGCACGATTGCGCGAAGCCAGGAATATCGATCCAGTCTGCGGCTGGCAGAGACGACGCACGAGCGGTGGCCGACGCCGGGGTCGGCGTCGATGTATGGCACGGAGCTCGCGGCTGCCGGGCGCCTTGCCGAAGCGGAGCGCCATCTGCGTTCGGGCGCGGCGATGCACCCGCCCGCGGCGTATTTTCTCGGCACGGTGCTGGCCGCGCAGGGCAAGCGCGCCGAGGCCATCGAGCAGTTTCGCGCCTACCTCGCCACGCAGCCTGCCGCGCTCGATCAGGCGCATCTCGCGCGCGGCCTGCTCGCCGACGCGCTCACGAAAGAGCGCCGGCACGCCGAGGCTGATGCCGTGTACCGGGAGATGCTGGCCGTGCGGCCTGACGACGGGGAAGTGGCCCGGTTACTGGGACAGTCGCTGCTGACGCAGCAGAAGTATGGTGAAGCCGTGACGGCCTATCGCGCGGCGGTGGCGCTGCGGCCGGACGATGGGGCGGCGTTTGGCGGCCTGGGCATCGCGCTCGCGTCCACCGGCCGCATCGATGAGGCCATCGCCGCCTTCGAGCGCGCCGCCGCGCTCGACCCCGCCAACCCCCGCACGCAGCAGAACCTTCAGCGCGCGCTCGCCATGCGCGGCCTTAAATAAAAGAGGCGGGCCCGAGTAAACTCGAGCCCGCCCAGCAATTCTTAACTCTTAACTCACCAATTCTGAATTCTCAGAACGTGATCGTCGCTCCGAACCGGAAGACCCGCGGCGGGATGATCGAGCTCGGTGCCGTCGAGGCCGCCAGGCTCGTGTTGTTGCTCGAGTAGCCCTGGATCTCGTTGGTGTTCAGCACGTTGAACATGTCGAACATCAGCTTCAGTCTGTAGCGCTCGCTCGCGCCGATCGAGAGCGACTTCTGCAGGCCGAGATCCAGCAGCTTCGTGTCTTCGAAGCGGAACCCGTCGCGCGGCTGGAACTCCAGCGTGGTGTACGAGATGGTCGTGGCCGCGCCCGAGGCGTTGACGCCGCCATAGACGTTGCCCGGTCCATTCATCGTCAGGGTGCGCGTGCCGCCCTGGTACCAGTTGAAGTTGGCCGACGCCATGATCTGCCAGGGCAGCTCGTAGCTGCCGTTGGCCTTCACCACGTACTTCGCCAGGGTGTTGACGCCTTCCCGGTACGTACGGCCGGTCGGGTTGATGAACGTCGCGGAGCCATCCGGGAAGAAGTTCGGATTGTCCTGAATCGTCAGCGCGGCGTTGAGCTGCCACTTGTCGCTGTAGCGCTTGTTGACGGTGATGTCGACGCCGTTGTACGTCTGGAAATCCAGGCTGGTCATGGTGATCGTGCCCAGCCCGGAAGGACGCATCGCGCCGTCGCGGATGACGAAATACTCACCCGTGTTCCCGCTCACCGGGTCGGTGTAGCTCAGCGGCCCCGTGTAGATCTGCGAAAGCGGATAGCCCGCCGCGCCCGGCTGATAGCCGACGGTGTAGTTGGCGAGGCCGCGATCGTACTTGCGGTAGATGTAGTCCACGCCCACCGCGAGGTTCGGAATCAGCTCGTGCTGAATGCCGACGATGGCCTCGCGCGTGCGCTGCAGCTGCGTGCTCTCGTCAACGGCGTTGCCGGCCGGTGACAGCACGCCCGTGTTGATGTCGAACCGGGCGCTGCTCGACGACGGGATGCCGGTCAGCTCGTTCGCCTGGATGATGCTGTCCATGTTGGCATCGGTCCAGCACGAGTTGCCCGTGCAGGCGCCGCTGCTGGCGTTCGAGCCGAACGTCAGGCGCGTCACCGTGAACAGCGCGCCGAGCGAGTCGGCCAGCGTCACGCGCGTCTGGTAGTAGTACGACCCGGTGGCCTTCAGCGCGGTCTTGCCGTTGCCGAACAGGTCGTAGGTCACCGACAGGCGCGGCGACCAGTTCGAGAAGGGTTGAATCTCCTCGAGCTCGCCCGTGTTCGGGTCGACACCCGAGCTCGTGGCCTCTTCGCATTGCGCCGGCAGCAGGTCCGGGCGAATCACGTTCGCCGGCACGCAGCCGCCCAGGTACTTCGACTGCTGCCAGTCGTAGCGGAGGCCGCCGTTCACGCGCCACTTGCCGCGGCTGAACGAGTCCTGGATGTAGCCGCTCCACGTCCACCAGTCGTTGTTGCGCAGCTGGTCGCGATAGAGCTCGGCGCGGTACGGCACCATGCCGGCGCCGGCCGTGCCGGGCGCGATGCGCGTGTCGGAGCAGTTGGCGGCGCTGTTGCCGTTGCACTGCAGGTACGCCCAGCCGCCGCCGCTGTAGTGCGAGAACGACATGATCGGGTTCTTGCGGTAGCCGACGCCGAACTTCAGCGAGTGGTCGCCGCCGAGCACGCCCGACATGAAGTAGGTGCCGTCCGACTTGATTTCCGTCGAATGGCGCACCGTCTGGTACGACGCCGTCTTCGACCGGCTCTGGAAGCCCGTCGTCCGGATCGTGAGGAACTGCTGGTTCCAGAGGCAGCTGGCGTCACGCGCGTAGTCGGCGTTGGTCATGCCGCCGTTGTAGCGGCTCGAGCCGCACGTGGCGAAGTCCTGGTAGTCCAGGAAGAACCCGCCATGCACGTACGTGAACTGGTTGTTGAACACCAGCTTGTCGCTCGCCACCCACGTGTGGGTCAGCGAGTGCGTCGGCAGCGGGAAGCCCCACGGCTCGTCGCTGTACTGCTGGCTGGTCACTTCGAACGCGCGTGACGAGTTGGCGTCGCGCGCGTTGCGCACCTTGTTGTCGCTCTGGAACAGGTACTGGAGCTTGTGCGACTGGCTGACCTGATAATTCAGCTTCGCGCCCAGGTTCTTGATGATCGTCTGGTCGTTGAACAGGCAGTCCTGCACCGCCTCGAGGTCGTCGAAGGCGATGGCGCCTCGCAGCGTGCCGAGCCGCTGCGCGTCGGCGTAGGCGGCGCAGTTCTCACCCGCGTCGCGGTTGAAGTAGTTCAGCACGCCGACGTTGATGTCCTGGTGGTCGGCCGACGCCCAGAACCACAGCTTGTTCTTGACGATCGGGCCGCCGTACTCAATCGAGGCGTTGGTGATCTTGTTGAGCGGGTTGCCCGAGAGGAATCCGCCCGTGCCGGAGGTGAAGAGCTCCTCGGTGACGTTGCTGAACTGCAGCTTGTCGTTCGAGAACGTGCCGACGGCCGAGCCCTTGAACACGTTGGATCCGCTCTTGGTGATCAGGTTGATGAACAGCCCGGACGACTGCACCGAGACGTCGCCGCCGCCGTTGGTCACCTGAATCTGCTCGAGCGAGTCGAAGTTGAAATACGAGGGGGACGAGTTGGACGACAGGTCCGTGATCGATCCGCCTTCGAGGTTCCACTGCACGTTGGCGCTCGTGCCGCGCGAGGCCAGGCCCACCTGCTGGCCCGACGAGGATCCGCCGACGTTCAGGCCCGCGATGACGCCGGGCGTCATGTTGATGACCTGCCACGGATCGCGCGCCGTCGGGATGTTGTTGAGAATCGCGGAATCGAACACCGCGCCGGTCGTGGTGCGCTTCGTGTCGACGACGGGCGCGGCGCCCGACACCGTCATTTCTTCGGTCATCGCGCCGATTTCGAGGGCTTGATCGATGCCGGCGTTGAAGCCGGCGACGATGACCACGTTGGGGCGCGTGGCTTTCTTGAAGCCCTGCAGCTCGAACGCGACGCTATAGGTGCCGATGGGGACGTTCGGAAACTGATAGGCGCCGGTGGCCGTGGTGACGGCGACGAGCGGCTGCTGCAGACCGGTGCCCGTCACGGTGACCGTGACGCCCGGCATAACGGCCCCGGACGAATCCGTGACCTTGCCAAAGATCGAGCCCATGCCCTGGGCATGCGCCGACGCGGTAAACACACACAGGAGCGCCGCCACGAGCAGGCTCCGCCATAAACCTCGGGTCATCATCTCTCCTCCACAGTCGAGACTGAAAACGCTTGCACGATGCCCGGGCAGGCATGGCGGAGAAGGTTGGAGAACGAAGCAGGGGCCCCATCCGGCCCTTGCATGCTCGGGATGGCGAATCCTACTGCCCGGGGGAATGGGCGTCAAGAAAAAGGCCCGGTACTCCCAAGGGAGTACCGGGCCCGGTAGCGCAGGCCTTCACGCCTGCGTGGGGTAGCGCAGGCCTTCAGGCCTGCGGAGCGACGACGATCAGAAGTTGATCGTCGCGCCGATGCGGAACACGCGCGGCGGCAGAATCTGCGTCGGCGCCGTGAAGGCCGACCGATTCATGTTGTCGCTCGAGTAGTCGAGGATCGTGTTCGTGTTCAGCACGTTGAACATGTCGAACATGACCTTCATCCGGTAGCGCTCGCTGCTGCCGATGTTGAACGACTTGTGCACCGCGAGATCCAGAATCGGCGCCGCCTCGAACCGTTCGGCGTCGCGCGGCTGGAATTCCAGCGTGTCGTAATCGATCCCGCCGGTCGTCCCGCCGTACACCTCGCCCGGGCCGTCGATCACCAGAATCCGGCGACCGCCCTGGTTCATGTTGAAGTTGCCGGAGGCCATGACTCCCCACGGCAGCTGATAGCTGCCGTTCAGCTTGAACACGAATTCAGAGATTTCGTTGACGCCCTCTCTGAACTCGAGGCCGGTCGGGTTGCTGGCGCCCTTCAGGACGTGTTCCGGATTCCGCTGCAGCGTCAGCGCGGCGTTCATCTGCCAGCGATCGCTGTAGCGCTTGGACAGCGTGATGTCCACGCCGTGGTAATCCTCGCTGTCCGGGCTCGTGACCGTGATGTCGCCGAGGTTCGACGGACGCGCCACGCCCTCGCGCACGACGTAGTACGGCGCCGAAATGCCGGTGTCGGGATCGGTGTACGTCAGGGGACCCGTGTAGATATTCGTCAGCGGATAGCCTGCCGCGCCGGGCTCATACCCGATGGTGAAGTCCTGAAGTCCCCGATCGTACTTGCGGTAGATGTAGTCGACGCCGACGGCGAGGTTCGGAATCAGCTCGTGCTGGATGCCGACCACCGCCTCGCGCGTGCGGGCGAGCTTCGCGTCCTGGCTCACGATGTTGCCTTCCGCCGACAGGATGCCGGTGGCCGGATCGAACCGTGAGCTCGAGACCGTTGGCGTGCCAATCAGCTCGCCGGCCTGGATCACGCCATCCATGTTGGCGTCGGTCCAGCAGTTCGAGGAGGGGCACGTGCCCGTGGAGTTGTTCGTCCACCGCAGGCGCGTCACCGTGAACAGCCCGCCGAGCGAGTCGGCCAGCGTCACGCGCGTGTCGTAGTAGTACGAGCCGACGGCTTTCAGCGCCGTCTTGCCGTTGCCGAACAGGTCATAGGTCACCGACAGGCGCGGCGACCAGTTCATGAACGACGGGATCTCTTCGGTCTCACCCGTGTTCGGGTTGATCCCCGACTGCGTTTCCTCTTCGCACTGCGCCGGCAGCAGGTCCGGGCGGATGACGTTCGCCGGAATGCAGCCGCCGAGGTACTTGGAGTGCTGGTAGTCGAAGCGGAGGCCGCCGTTGACGCGGAAGCGGCCGCGGCTGAACGAGTCCTGGATGTAGCCGAAGTAGCTCCACCAGTCGTTGTTGCGCAGCTGGTCGCGATACAGCTCGGCGCGATAGGGCACGAGACCGCTCTGGCCGGAGCCGGGGGCCACGCGAGAGCCGTCGCCGCAGCGCGCGCTGCTGTTGCCGTAGCACTGCAGGTTGGCACGGCCGCCGCCGCTGTAGTGCGAGAAGCTCAGGATCGGCGCCTTGCGGTAGCCGACGCCGAACTTCAGCGAGTGGTCGCCCCCGAGCACGCCCGTGGCGAAGTAGGTGCCGTCGGTCTTGATCTCGTGCGACGGGCGTTCGGTCTGGTAGGTGGCCGTCAGCGAACGGCTGCGGAAGCCCGTCGTCCGGACGCTGAGCGCCTGCTGGTTCCAGAGACAGTTGGCGTCACGGGCATAGGCCGACGCCTGGTCGCTGCCGAGATAGGCGCTGCTGCCGCACGTGTCGTAGTCCTGGTAGTCGAGCGAGAAGCCGCCCGGCACGAAGGTGTACTGGTTGTTGAACACCAGGCGGTCATTGACGACCCACGTGTGCGTGAGCGAGTGCGTGGGAGGCGTGATCTTGTCGAACCACTTCTCGCCGCCGTACTGGCGGGTCACCGCCTCGATGGCCGTCGTGGCGCTCGCGCCGCGCGCGTTGCGCACCTTGTCGTCGCCCTGCGCCAGGTACTGCACCTTATGGGCGCTCGAGAGCTGATAGTTGAACTTCAGCGAGTACGTCTGAATCGTCGTCTTGTCGTTCTTCAGGCAGCTCTGCACCGATTCGAGATCGTCGAAGCCGATGCCGAGATCGTTGCCGAGGCGCTGCGCGTCCGCGAGCGCCGCGCAGTTCGGGCCGGCGTCCGGGTCGAAGAAGTTCAGGATGCCGACGTTGATGTCCTGATAGTCGGTCGCGCCCCAGAACCAGAGACGGTTCCTGACGATCGGGCCGCCGTATTCGGCCGAGACGTTCGTGATGCGGTTGAGCGGGTTGCCCGACAGGAAGCCGCCCGTGCCCGTCTCGAAGAGCTCACGCGTCACGTTGCTTCCCTGCATCGCGTCGTTCTCGAACGTGCCGACGGCGGAGCCCTTGAACACGTTCGATCCGCTCTTCGTGATCAGGTTGATGAACAGGCCCGACGACTGCACCGACACGTCGCCGCCGCCGTTGCTCACCTGAATCTGCTCGAACGAGTCGAAGTTGAAGTAGGACGGCGACGAGTTCGACGACAGGTCGGTAATCGACCCGCCTTCCAGGTTCCACTGGACGTCAGAGCCGGTGCCGCGCGCTTCGAGCCCGACCTGCTGGCCCGACGAGGAGCCGCCGACGTTGAGGCCGGCCTGCACGCCGGGCGTCATGTTGATGACCTGCCACGGGTCGCGCGAGGTCGGGATGTTGTTGAGAATCGCGGAATCGAACGTCGCGCCGGTCGTCGTCTTCTTCGTGTCGACGATGGGCGGCGCGCCCGAGACCGTGACTTCTTCCGACATCGACCCGATTTCGAGCTTCGAGTCGATCTGCGCGTTGAAGTTGTCGGTGACGAGGACGTTGGGCCGCGTGACCTTCTTGAAGCCGTCGAGCTCGAACGTCACCGTGTAGGTGCCGATGGGGATGTTCGGCATCTGATAGGCGCCGGTCGATCCCGTGACCGTGACGCGTGGCTGCTGCAGCGCCGGACCGGTCGCGGTGACCGTGACGCCTGGCATGACGGCCCCGGACGTATCCGTGGCCTTTCCGAAAATCGAGCCCATGCCCTGGGCATGCGCCGACGCGGTGAACGTGAACATCAAGGCTGCGGCAAGCAGCAGCCTGGGGAACCCTCGGGTCATCTTTCTCCTCCACGAAGAAACGACGGACTGGCAACGCTTACACGAACCGCCGCGGCTTTTCCCGGGGCAGGCGCGCTTCCGAACGCCGCGCCCATACTGGCCGGGGAGTAAGCCGGGGGTTGGCGGATACTACTGCCCTGGGGGGTATGCGTCAAGGGGAGGCGGTGAACTCGGGGGGGAGTATGACGTCTGTCGTCGAGAAAGGAGCGCCCGATCACGCGATCGGGCGCTCCCCTGCGGTGAGGACTAGAAGTTGAACGTGGCGCCGACGCGGAACACGCGCGGCGGCACGATCCGGTTCACCGACTCGAACACCGACGAGTTCATGTTGTCGCTGCCGTAGTCGGTGATGACGTTCGAGTTGAGCACGTTGAACGCGTCGAACATCACCTTCAGGCGATAGCGCTCGCCGCCGAGTGAGAACGTCTTCTGCAGGCTCAGATCCAGCAGCGCCACCGGGTCGTACCGCACCGCATCCTGCGGCTGGAACTGGAGCTCGTCGTAGTCGATCTCGGTGACGTCGCCGTCCGCGTCGAGTCCGCCATAGACGTTCTGCGGGCCGTCGATCTCGAGGATGCGCACCGGACCCTGGTTCATGATGAAGTTGCCGGCTGCCGTGACGCCCCAGGGGAGGTCGTAGCTGCCGTTGGCCTTGATCAGGTACTGCGCATCCGTGTTGATCCCGTAATCGAACTCGAAGCCCGTCGGGTTGCCGTCGAGCACCGGGTACGAGGGGTTCGTCTGCACCGTCACGGCGAGGTTCGCCTGCCAGCGATCGCTGTACCGCTTGCTGAGCGTAAAGTCGACGCCGTGATAGGTGCTCCAGTCCGGGCTCGTCACCGTGATGTTGCCCACGCCCGACGGCCGGCTGCAGCCGTCGCAGATCACGTAGTACGGCGCGCTGACGCCGGTCTCGGGATCGGTGTAGGTGAGCGGGCCGACATACAGGTTCGACAGGGGATAACCCGGCGCGCCCGGCTGATAGCCGATCAGGTACGTGGCCGTACCGTTGTCGTAGTTGCGGTAGATGTAGTCGACGCCCACCGCGAGGTTCGGAATCAGCTCGTGCTGGATGCCCGACACGATCTCACGTGTGCGCGCCAGCTCCGCGTCTTCCGACACGATGTTGCCGGCAGGCCGCAGGATGCCCGTCGCCAGATCGAACCGGCTGCTGCTCGACGAGGGCGTGCCCGTCAGCTCGTTCGCCTGGACGATGGAGTCGTGATTGGCGTCGGTCCAGCAGGACCGGCCCGTGCAGTTGCCGCTCGACGCGTTCGAGCCCCACGTCAGACGCGTGACCGTGAACAGCCCGCCGAGCGAGTCGGCCAGCGTGATCTTCGTCTGGTAGTAGTAGCCGCCGGTCAGTTTCAGCGCGGTCTTGCCGTTGCCGAACAGGTCATAGGTGACTGACAGGCGCGGCGAGAAGTTGCTGAAGGGCTGAATCGTCTCGGTTTCGCCCGTGTTCGGGTTGACACCCGAGCTCGTGGCCTCTTCGCACTGCGCCGGCAGCAGGTCCGGGCGGATCACGTTGGCCGGGACGCAGCCGCCGAGATACTTCGACTGCTGCCAATCCCAGCGGACACCGCCGTTCAGGCGCCACTTGCCGCGGCTGAACGAGTCCTGCAGGTAGGCGTTGTAGCTCCACCAGTCGCTGTTGCGCAGCTGATCGCGATAGAGCTCGGCGCGGTACGGCACGAGGCCGTTGCCGCTCGATCCCTGCGGCAGGATGGTGCCGTCGCCGCAGCGGCTGCGGCTGTTGCCCGGGCACTGCATCCAGGCGCGCGCGCCCCCGCTGTAGTGCGAGAAGCTCAGAATCGGGTTGTGGCGGTAGCCCACGCCGAACTTCAGCGAGTGATCGCCGCCGAGCACGCCCGACGCGAAGTAGGTGGCGTCCGACTTGATTTCGGTGCCGGGCCGCTGCGTCTGGTACGTCGCCACCAGCGACCGGTCCGCGAAGCTCGTCGTGCGCACGCGCAGCGACTGCTGGTTCCAGAGGCAGTCGGCCCCCGCGCGCGCGCCGCTCTGATAGAGGCCGTTGTCGGTGGCGCCCTCGATGTACCGGCTCTCGCCGCACTTGGCGTAGTCCTGGTAGTCCAGGAAGAAGCCGCCATGCACGTACGTGAACATGTTGTTGAACACGAGCCGGTCGCTGGCCACCCACGTGTGCGTCAGCGAGTGCGACGGCAGCGGAAGGCCCCACGGCTTGTCGCTGAACTGCTGCGTGACCGCGTTGGGGCCGGTCAGCGCGCTCGCGCCGCGCGCGTTGCGCACCTTGTTGTCGCTCTGGAACAGATACTGGAACTTGTGCGCGGTGTTGAGCTGGTAATTGATCTTCGCGCCCAGGTTCTTGATGACCGTCTTGTCGTTCTTCAGGCATCCGGCCACGCTGTCGAGCGCGTCATACGTGATGCCCAGGTCGCTGCCCAGACGCTGCGCCTCGGCCAGCGCCGCGCACGTGTCGCCGGCGCCGGCATCGAAGAAGTTCGTGACGCCGGTGTTGATGTCCTGGTGGTCGGCCGACGCCCAGAACCACAGCCGGTTCTTGACGATGGGCCCGCCGACCTCACCCGAGACGTTGCTGATCCGCTTGATCGGGTTGCCCGACAGGAACCCGCCGGTGCCGCGATCGAACAGGTCCTGCGTGACGTTGTTCGACTGCATGTCGGCGTTCTCGAACGTGCCGACCACCGAGCCCTTGAACACGTTCGAGCCGCTCTTGGTGATCAGATTGATCGACAGGCCCGACGACTGGATCGACACGTCGCCGCCGCCGTTGACCACCTGAATCTGCTCGAACGAGTCGAAGTTGAAATACGACGGCGACGAGTTGGACGAGAGGTCCGTGATGTTGCCGCCCTCGAGGTTCCACTGCACGTTGGAGCCCGTGCCGCGCGATTCCAGGCCGACCTGCTGGCCGGATGAGGAGCCGCCGACGTTGAGGCCCGCCTGCACGCCGGGTGTCATGTTGATGATCTGCCAGGGGTCGCGCGCCGACGGAATCTTCTGCAGGATGTTCGCGTCGAACACCGCGCCGGTCGTCGTCTTCTTGACGTCGACCACGGGCGCCGCGCCCGAGACGGTCATTTCCTCGGTCATCGCGCCGATTTCCAGCGCCTGATTGATGCCGGCGTTCTGGCCCGCGACCAGGACGATGCCGGCGCGCGTGGCTTTCTTGAAGCCGTCGAGCTCGAAGCTCACGCTATAGGTGCCGATCGGGACGTTGGGGAACTGATACGCCCCGGTGGAGCTCGACACAGCCACACGCGGCTGCTGCAGGCCCGTGCCCGTCACCGTGACCGTGACGCCCGGCATGACGGCCCCGGACGAGTCCGTGACCTTTCCGAAGATCGATCCCATGCCCTGCGCATGGGCCGACGTGGTGAACGCGAACACAAGGGCTGCGGCGAGCAGCAGCCTGGGGAACCCTCGGGTCATCGGTCTCCTCCTCCACGAAGAGCGGCGTGCAACGCGAGTGAAAACGCTTGCACCTGGGTCCGGCGCGCTCCCCGGGTAGAATGCGCGTGGCGAATGACGCGACATACTGGGAGGGGGGTAAGCCGGAGAATGGCGGATACTACTCCCAACCAGTACGTCGGTCAAGCGACACTTACAGGGCCTTCGCCATGGGTGATCGGGGGCCTCATGGCCGCCGTTCTCGCCCTGAAAGTCGCCATCGTCTGGCAGCTCAAGGACCTGCCGCTCCTGCACCCGCAGGCCGGCCTCGACACCACCGCCTACGTCAATCTGGCCGCACGGGTGGTGGACGGCGACCTGGCCCTTGGACCGGGCCTGTACTTCGTCTCGCCGCTCTACATCTATTTCCTGGCGGCCGGCCTGTGGGTGTTCGACTCGTTCACGGCCGTCCGTCTGCTGCAGGTGGCGCTCGGCACCGCGTCGGTGGGGTTCATCTACCTGATGGCGCGCCACTGGTACGGCCAGCGCGCCGGCTGGCTGGCGGCCCTGCTCGCCGCATGCACCGGGCTGTTCACGTTTTATGAATCGCTGATCCTGCAGTCGTCGATCGACGCGTTCCTGACGGCGGCCGCGCTGTGGATAATTGGGGACGGGTCTGATTTTTCGCGCGCGACTCCCGCGAAAAATCAGACCCGTCCCCTTTTATCCGGCATCGTGTTCGCCCTCGCCACGCTCAACCGGCCGAACATGATGTTCGGCGCCGCGGCCGTCATCCTCGCGTGCCTGCTGCTGCGCAACTGGCGGCGCGCGGCGCTCATCGCCGCCGGCATGATGATCGGCCTCGCGCCATCGCTCGCGCGCAACGTGATCGTCGCGGGCGAATGGTCGCTGGTGTCGTCGCACGGCGGCTTGAACTTCTACATCGGCAACAACGCCGAGGCTACCGGCTTCTATCGCGAGGTGCCGGGCATCCGGCCGTTGATCGAAGGGCAGCAGGAGGACACGCGCAAGGTCGCGTCGGCGGCGCTGGGCCGCGAGGCCACCGACGCGGACGCGTCGGACTACTTCCGCGGGCAGGCGCTCTCGTGGATGCGCGCGCATCCAGTGGACGCGGCAGTGCTCTTCGCGAAAAAGCTGTTCTTCACCTTCCACGCGCAGCACGTGGCGCTGCCGCACAGCTATCCGTTCTTCGCCTACGAGATGGACACGCTGCTGCAGTTCCTCTTCGTGGGGCCGTGGCTGCTCGTCCCACTCGGACTGGCGGGATTGGCGCTGAAATTCTTCCCGGTTGATTGTTCCCGGTCAGTTTCTGCAACAGCCGACCGGGAACAATCAACCGGGAAGAATTTCCTGATCTGGGCGTCGTTCGTGCCCGGTTATGCCGTCGGCGTCGCGCTCTTCTTCGTTGCCGAGCGCTATCGCATGCCGTTGTTCGTGCCCCTGTGCGTGGGCGCGGGCGGCATGCTCGACTATCTCTGGCGCGCGCTCGCGTCGAAGCGCATGGCATCGCTGGCGGTGCCCGTCGCAGTTATTGCCGTGCTCGCGATCGCCGTGAACTGGCCACTCCCGTACTTAAATGATGGCCGGTGGGACGATGGCCTGCGCACAGCGCAGCGTCTCGTCATCACCGGCGACTACGACGAGGCCGACGCGTGGGTCGAGCGGCTCGAGCGCAACGCGCCGCGCCCCGGCCGCGCGCATCACGGCGTGGGCATGCAGCTCGTCGTGCAGGATCAGCCCGAACGCGCGCTGCGGCACCTGAAGGCGTCGCTCGACAGCGGCTTCACGTCGGCCGACGATGTGGAGGTCTGGCTGCGGCTCGGGCGGCTATCCGCGCGCAGCGAGAATCCGGCAGCCGCCGAGCCCTTCTTCCGCCGCGCGGTGCAGCTGGCACCGGAACAGGCGAGCGCGCGCCAGCAGTACGGCCTCAACCTCGTCGTGCTCGGCCGCCTCGACGAGGCGAAGCGCGAGCTGCAGGAAGCCGTGCGGCTCGATCCGAAGGACGTCGACTCGCTGGCGCATCTGGCCTACTGCGACATCAAGCTCGGCGACCTCGAGGCCGCGCGCCGCCACGTGCGCGCCGCGCTCGAGCTCGATGCCAGTCATCCGCTTGCGCGTCAGCTCGCGGCCGCGCTGGGTTTGCAGGGTTTGTAGGTAAGATGGAAATTGGCAATCGTCAATTGACCCGACAGCGTTGAACCGCGGTCCGGGCCCTGTGCGATCCGAGCCTGCGAACCGCGTCAGGGCCGGAAGGCAGCAGCGCTAAGCAGTGTCTCCGATGCGCCGCAGGTCACCCGGGCTGCGGTTCAGCGCTGTCGGTCAATTGACAGTGCCATCTCCATTTTCCAGTTTCCATTACCACCGACCATTAGAATAGAAGGTCCGTGTCCTACCAGGTACTTGCGCGCCGCTGGCGCCCCAGACGTTTCGACGAGGTGGTCGGCCAGAAAGGCGTCACGCAGACCCTGCGCAACGCCATCGAGAGCAGCCGCCTGGCGCACTCGTACGTGTTTGCCGGCCCGCGCGGCGTCGGCAAGACGACGACCGCGCGCATCCTCGCGCGCTGCCTCAACTGCGTGACCGGCCCCACGGCCGAGCCGTGCGGCACGTGCGACGCGTGCGTGGAAATCGCGGAAGGCCGCGACATGGACGTGCAGGAAATCGACGCGGCCACGCACACGTCCGTCGATCAGGTGCGCGAAGTCATCGTCGCGGGCCTCGGCCACATGCCGGTGCGCGACCGCTTCAAGATTTTCATCATCGACGAGGTTCATCGCCTCTCGAAGCAGGCGTTCGACGCGCTGCTGAAATCAGTCGAAGAGCCGCCTCCGCATGTCGTCTTCATGATGGCGACGACGGAGCTCGAGAAGGTGCCGGCGACGATCCAGAGCCGATCGCAGGTGTTCGAGCTGAAGTCGATTGGCACCGCCGCCATCCGCGATCAGCTCAAGCGCATTGCCGAAACCGACAAGCTGCAGATCGACGATCTCGCGCTGGCCCTGGTGGCGCGCGCCGCCGAAGGCAGCATGCGCGACGCGCAGAGCGCGCTCGATCAGGTGATCGCCTTTGCCGGCACCACCGTGACGGCCGACGATGTGGCGTCGGTGCTCGGGCTGGTGGGGCGCGACCTGCTGTTTGAAATGGCGGAAGCCGTGGCCGGCGAAGATGCCGCGGCCATTTTCAGCCTCGCCGAGCGCGCGACCGAAGCGGGCAACGACCTGAAGCTGGTGTGCCGCGAGCTGGCGCGCCTGATGCGCGACATGCTCGTCGTCACGCTCGACCCGTCGCGGCTGTCGGATCCCGACATCGCGCCCGAGCCCGAACGCGATCGCCTGAAAGCCGTCGCGGCGCGCTTTTCGGCCGAGGATCTGATGCGCGCGTTCGACGTGCTGTCGCGCGCCGAGTTCGACGTGCGCGGCTCGGCGCAGCCGCGCTATCACCTCGAGATGGCGCTGCTGAAGCTGGTGCACCTGCGCAAGCTCGCGCCTATCGGGGAGCTCCTCGCTTCGCTCGGAGGAAGCCAGGCTCCAGGCTCCAGGCTCCAGGCTCCAGGCCAGAGGCCAGAGGCCGCAGGGCAGCGACCCTCGGCGCCGATCGTACGTCCGGCGCCGGTCCAGACGTCACGCGTTGCGCCGCCGTCACGGCTCGCGCCTTCGCCCGCACCATCGAAACCGTCTTCTGCGTCACCCCGAGCGGCCAGGAATGAAGCAGCCCAGCGCGTCGACGCGGATCCACCGGCAACCGACAACCGGTTACCGGCAACGGATCTGAAGACCACCATCCTCACGGCCGTACGGAAGCAGAAGCAGCTGCTCTTCGGCACGTCGATCGCGCAGGCGCAGCGGATTGAGCTCGACGGCGACACGCTCACCTTCACATTCAGCGCCGGCCAGAAGCTGCTGCGCTCGCAGCTCGATCAGCAGCGCGCCGCTGTGGAAGCCATCGCGGCCGAGGCCGCCGGCAGGAAGATCACGATCCGCACCGTCGAAACGCAGGCGGCCGCCGGCGAGAGCGGGCCAACCCCCGAACAGCGCCGCAAGGACGAGTTGAAGCAGAAGGCGCTCGAGCAGCCCAGCGTGCAGAGCCTCATTGACGTGTTCGGCGCCGACATCCAGGAAGTCGAGGAGATCGACCGGTGAATATCCAGCAGATGATGAAGCAGGCGCAGCAGATGCAGGAGCGCCTCGCCAAACAGATGGCCGAAACGCGCGTCGAAGCCACCGCCGGCGGCGGCATGGTCACCGTCGTCATGGACGGCGGCAAGCGCGTGCAGAGCCTGACGATCGATCCCGAAGCCGTGTCGAAAGACGATGTGGAGATGCTGCAGGACCTGATCCTGGCGGCCATCAACGACGCGCACCGCAAGGTCGACGAGGAGCTGCAGAAGCAGATGGGCGGCATGCTGCCACCGGGTTTAAAGATCCCGGGTATGTGATCTGCGGGATCACCAGATCACCAGATCACCAGATCCATGTCTCGCTTTGATCCCCTGGCCCAGCTCGTCGAGGAGCTGCAGCGCCTGCCGGGCGTGGGCGCGAAAACCGCGCAGCGCCTCGCGTTCTACATCCTGAAAACGCCGCGTGAAGCGGTGGATCGTCTTGCCGACGCGATGCGCACCGTGAAGGAGCGCGTCACGTACTGCTCGATCTGCAACAACATCACCGATCAGGATCCGTGCTGGTACTGCACGACCGACTCGCGCGATCGCCGCACGATTTGCGTCGTCGAGCAGCCCGAGAATGTCTCGGCCGTCGAGCGCACGCGCGACTTTACGGGGCTGTATCACGTGCTGATGGGGGCGCTGTCACCGCTGCAGGGCGTGGGGCCGGACGATCTGAAGATTCACGGCCTGCTGACGCGCGTCGGCGGCGGCGGAGTGGAAGAAGTGATCGTCGCCACCAACCCCAACGTCGAAGGCGAGGCGACCGCGATCTATCTCGCGCGGCTGCTCAAGCCGCTCGGCGTGAAAGTGACGCGCA
The DNA here is from genome assembly GCA_036675475.1 of Vicinamibacterales bacterium. Taxonomy (GTDB): domain Bacteria; phylum Acidobacteriota; class Vicinamibacteria; order Vicinamibacterales; family SCN-69-37; genus JALYRV01. The sequence continues at coordinate 178,993 of JAKFEY010000030.1, read as the reverse complement.
TCGCGATGGGCGTGCCCGTCGGCAGCGATCTCGACTACGCCGACGAGTTCACCATGCACAAGGCGATGTCGGGGCGGACAGAAATTTAGAGTTGGTGAATTAAGAATTAAGAGTTGCTGTTGCTGTCCTGTTGGGCGCTGAGGGTGCGCAGCGATATGCCACGGTGGGCGATGACGGCGACGCCGAGCGCGGTCCAGAAGAGCACGCGCAGTTTTCTCGACAGCGCCAGCAGCACGCCGGTGCCTGACGCCATATCCAGCGCCAGCGCCACCTGCCTCGAGCCGCTTTCGTCCACGCCCACCCGCATCGGCACGAAGCGGAACAACACGTTGATCACGCGGCCTGCCGACTCCAGGATGAACGCGTGCAGCGCGCTTGGCGGCGCGCCGGCGAGCAGCCACAGCACGGCATAGACCTCCAGAAAGCCGAAGACGTGGAAGAGCGTCTCGAACACCAGCATGCGGCCCACGCGTCCTTTGGCTGACGCGTAGAAGCCGTACGCCTTCGACTCCATGTTCTTGAGCGGGCCGGTGGGCAGCCATTCGGGGACGCGGTCGAGGATGGAGCCGGTCACCGACGGCCGGCGCAGCAGCGCAAAGACCCCCGCGCCGACCAGCGCAAGCATGGCGATGAGGGCGACGGTGGCGATCCTGCGCAGATCGGCCGGCAGCGCCACGGTGAGCACCAGCAGCGTCATGCCGACGACGATCACCGACGCAACCGAGAGGGAATAGAACACGTTCTCGAGGCCGAGCGCGGCGGCGGCTTCAGCGATCGGGCCGCGCTTGCGGAGGAAGCCGACTTTCGCAGGTTCGCCGGCGAGGGGGCCGAGCGGCAGCAGGTTGCCCACTGCCTCGCCCGCCAGCGTCGCGCCCAGCATGGCCGACAGCGGCGGCGGCGTGCGCATGAGCGATCGCCACGCGAGCGTGCGCGCGAGCAGCCGGACGCCGGAGATGGCAATGATGATCGGGAGGCCCCAGCCGATCTGCCGGAGGCCGCGCTCGATTTCCGCGCCGCCCGTCTGCCAGAGGGCATAGACGAACAGCGCGAGCGCGAAGACGGCGATGAGGATGCCGCTGAGCGTGATGCGGCGCGACGGCCACCTTCGCGGCTCTCGCTTCGGCGGCCGGGGCATGCGCAGCATCATCCCATATAATCTTCGCAGTGCTTCCCAGCGCCTACCAGGTTCCGGCCGCGATTCTGCTCGTCATCGGCGGGCTCGTCGCCTGCTTCGCCGGCTATCGCCTCTTCCGCATCGTCCTCGGCATCTACGGGTTCATTCTCGGCGCGAACATCGCGACGTCGGCGATGGGCACCTCCGACACGGGATGGCTCATCGGCGCGGCGCTCATCGGCGGGTTGATCGGCGCCATCATTCTCGTCGCGGCATATTTCATCGGCGTTGCGCTCATTGGCGCCGGCCTCGCGGCGCTGGCCGTGAACATCGTGTGGACGCAGATCAGCGGCGCGGAGCCGCCGGCGCTGGCCATCATCATCGCGGCGGTGATTGGCGCGCTGGCGTCGCTGTCGCTGCAGCGCTACGTCATCGTGATCGGCACCGCGTTCGGCGGCGCCTGGACCGCAATTGTGGGCGGCATGGCACTGGCAGGGGATCGCGTGGCGGGGGAAGTGGCGCAGACGGCCGCGCGCGCGGCCGCCGAGCGCCCCGACGTGTGGGTGCTCTATCCGATGAACCCCGCGCCCGGCCAGACATGGGTGCTGGCGGTCTGGATTGTGCTCGCGCTGGCAGGCGTCTTCGTCCAGATGCGCTACACGGCCAAGAAGTAGCCGGCGGGCCGTTGTGCCCGCCGGTTTCCACTGACAACCGGTTACCGGTTACCGGTTACCCAACAAGATGAGGTTTGCATGGCTACGTTTTCACGTCAGGTTTCGGTTGAATGGAAGGGCAATCTGCTCGAGGGCAGCGGCACGGCAACGGCAGGCTCCGGCGCGTTCACGCTGCCGGTGACGTTTCCGCAGCGCGTCGGGGAAGCCGGCGGCGCCACGAGCCCCGAAGAGCTGATCGCCGGCGCGCTCGGCGTCTGCTACACGATGGTGCTGTCGAACATGGTGGCCAAGAAGGGCGCCACGGCGTCGAAGTTCAACGTGACGTGCGAGGTCACCGCCGACAAGAGCGACGCCGGCATCAAGGTGGTCACCGCGAAGCTCACCCCGCGCGCCGAAGGCCTCACTGGCATGAGCGCCGACGACTTCACGGCCACGGCGAAGGAAGCCGAAACCAAGTGCCCGGTCGCCAACGCCCTCCGCGGCAACATCCAGATCGACGTCGCGTAGCGAGGCCTTCCAACGCATCGGGCTCCCGCAAGCTTTCTTCGGCCTCGCGATTAGACGCTCGGCCTCAGAAACTTGCTCACGCCCGCTGCTCCAGCGGCGCCGTGCGGCCGCGCGGAAGGGCGCTCGGGTCAGTCTGTCGCCGCGCCGCGCCGCGTAGCTCGGGCGATCTCTGCTCGCATGCACGACCACGGCGCCGCGGCAGACCGACCGCTCGCGCTCAGCGCGGCCGGAGCGCAGGACGGCGTCCGGTGTTTCTCAGCGGCGCCGTTAAAAAGACGACGGAGCGACCGCTCTTTGGCACGACTCGCCTCGGCGACGCTGAGGAATACCGGACGTCGTCCGGAGCATCCGAGCGGCGGCGCGGGAGCCCGATGCGTTGGATCCGGCCGCTATGCCGGCGTGCTGACTTCGACGAGGTGCGGCGCGCCGGCTTCGCTCACGAATCCCTTGGCAAACGTCTCGGTCGCGTTCTTCTCGCTGACGGTCGGCACGAAGAACCAGTCGGCCTGCATGCGCCTGGGCTGCAGGTCGAGCACCGCGTAGCCGCGGTGCACGCCTTCCACCCACTTCAGATGCGGCCGTGAGTTCATGTAGCGGCTGCTGATCGCCGGCGCTTTCTCCGGCTCCGCCGTGCCCCAGCCAGGCGACGAGATCGCGGGCGTGACCACTTCCACGGCCACCGTGCCGCGGCCGGTGCGCGGGTCGTAGTCGCGCCACGGATCCTTGGCGACGTCGTACGCCCAGGAGCTGTGCACGTCGCCGGTGAGAATCACGCCGTTGCGGATGTCGTGCGCGGCGAGCGCGTCGATCACGCGTGCGCGCGCCGGACGATAGCCGTCCCAGGTGTCCTGGTTGGACGAGGGCCCGCCGGCGGGATTGGTGGGCGCGAACATCACCTGCTGGCCGAGCACCTGCCAGGTGGTGCCGGCGTCCTTCGACGCGCGGAGCTCGTCGAACAGCCACTGCTCCTGCGCCGCGCCGAGGAGCGAACGCTTCGGGTCCTCGAGCACCGGCACGTTGTCGCGCGCCGCTGCTTCCTGATCGCGGCCGATCCAGCGCGTGTCGAGCATGACGAGATCGGCCAGCGTGCCGAACGCAAACGATCGGTAGATGCGCGGCCGGCGCGCCATGCGGTCGTCCCGAATGGGCATCCATTCCATATAGGCCTGGATGGCCGCGTCGCGCCGCGCGGCCCACGTGCCCTCGCCCTGGTCCGGATTGTGGTTCTGCGCCCCGTCGCGCCACGTGTTGTTGGCAAACTCGTGGTCATCCCACACCGTGATCCAGGGGTGCACGCGATGCGCTTCCTGCAAATCGGGATCGGACTTGTACTGCGCGTGGCGCGTGCGGTAATCCTCGAGCGACGTGATTTCCTTGTCGGGCATCGGGATGCGGCCGAATGCCGTGCCGTCGCCGTAGCGCGCGTTCTTGTATTCGTAGATGTAGTCGCCGAGGTGCAGCACGGCGTCGAGATCCTGCCGCGCGGCAATGCGCGCGTAGGCGTTGAAATAGCCCCACGGCAGGTTGGAGCACGACGCCACCGCCAGGCGCACGCGCGGCGTGCTGACCGGCAGCGTGCGCGTGCGGCCCACGGGCGACGCCTCGCCGAGCGCGCTGAAGCGGTAGTAATACGTCGCGCCCGGCTCGAGGCCGGCCGCGTCGATTTTCACCGTGAAGTCGCGCTCCGCCGTCGTCGCCTGCATCGCGCGGCCGATGATGCGCGTGAAGCGCGCGTCGCGCGCGATTTCGCACGTGACGGCGACTTCGCGGCGTCCCGGCGGCGGGCTGACGCGCGTCCAGAGGACGACCGCGTGCGCGAGCGGATCGCCCGAGGCCACGCCGTGCAGGAACAGGCGGCGCCCCTGCCGCGCCTGCGCGAGGGCGGCGGGCGAGAGACGGTCGATGAGGGTGGCGGCGCCGGCCAGAGCGGCCGTGCCGAGGAATCCGCGGCGTGTGGTGGACATGCGGGGCCTATGTTACGATCGGTGTTCCCACATCCCTGTAACGTTCCACCCAGGGCGCGTGCGGCCTCATTCCTCGGTAGCTCAACGGCAGAGCATCCGGCTGTTAACCGGAGGGTTGCTGGTTCGAATCCAGCCCGAGGAGCCAAATTCCGAGTCCGAGTTATGGATTTTCAGCGAACGGGTTGCGTATCCGGACGCCTCGCATCACCTGACCGTCGCTGAGGTCTTCGCTCCACAGCACATCGCATCCCGATTCGGCCGCGGCGACCACGATCATCGCGTCCCGGAAGCCGATCTTTGCCTGCACCTGCAGCTCGATGGCGGCGAGCACATCGTCGGACGTCGGTGAGAAAACCTTCCAGGCACCGAACTCGCGGACGCGTGCCTTGGCGTCTTCCACCGTCAGCGGCTTTGCGACCTTCTTCGTGACGGTGACGAAGAACTCCTGGAGCACCTGAACGCTGAGGCAGCCCGAGTTGTCCTCCCAGAGTCTCTCGAGCCGTGCCTGCGCGGCCTGCTGCTTGCGGCCGGCCGACGAGTCAAAGGCGTAGACCAGGACGTTGGCGTCGACGAAGTGGCGTTGCGCGTCAGCGTTCATGCAGACTGTCGCGCGACCACGTCCGGCGCCCGTTGGTGCCCATGGAACGCGCGGTCCGCAGCGCCGTCAGCGCCCGCTTCCTCGCCGCCGCGTACCGCCGGTCTTCCTCGGCCAGCCGGCCGAGCGCCTCGGTCATGAGCGCCGAAACGCACGTGAATACGTGAACGGCTGTGCTTGCATCCCCATCCCCGCGCGGAAAAAATCCCGCATGCGACTTTCATGCTCGATCGCGCTCACCACGCTCGCACTTCTCATCGCTCATCCCGCGGCGCAAGCGCCGAAGCCGGGCACGCTCACCGGAACACTGACCATCAAGACAAGGGGAGCGACGACGGCCGTGCTCGGGAAGAATCCCGACAAGAAGCAGGGCGACTTCATGTTCTGCATCAGCCAGGAGCGCGGCGCGCCGCAGACGATCGACTTCAACGGTCCCGGCCGCGTGATTTATCAGCCGGCGCCGCCGCTCGACGTGCCGCCCGGCATCACCATTGAGGGCCCCGAGTCCGTCGAGCCGACGCTCGCTGTCATCGCCCAGGACGGCCAGGCGTGGCTGTTCGTGCGCAAAGGGAAAGCGCCGCTGCTGCCGTCCTCGGACCCGGCTTTCGCGAAAGCGAAGACGGTGCCCGTGCGGGGCCTGAGCCGCTCCGACTGGGCCCGGAAGTCCGGCGCGCGCGCAGGCGTCGGCCTCGAAGGCTGCCTGTCGCCCGGCGGCAACTAGAGGATCGCCATGCGTTCAGTTCGCAGTCTGATCCTGCTCGTCGTGTGTCTCGTGGCCGGTGTGGCCGCGTTCGCCTGGTTCAAGAGTCCTGATACTCCGGCGGCAACCGCCGTCGAGGAGGCCGCGGCCGGCAGCGATGCGTCAGCCCGCAGTGTTGCCGCCGGATCCGCGCCCGCCGTTCGGCCGCCCGCAGTGCGTGATCCCGGCGCGCCGCTTCCGGCACGTCTCACGGTCAAGGGAAATGCCGAAGAACAGGCCGCCGTTCTTGCCTCGCAGGTGAGGCGCGGCGGCGACGAGGCCGTCGCGGCGCTCGCCACCGCCATCGACCTCGCCGGCTTTCCCATCCGCAACGGCGATGGCACGGTGATCGCGCCGTCAGGGCAGTCGCAGGGCATCGCGTTCAACGTGTGGGAGGTCAACGCGCTGGCCGGCATGGCGGCTGCGCGCACCACGCTGGCGGCCCCGCTCGCCGATGTCTCGGCGGCGCTCGCCACGCCGCTGCCGGGTCTCACGGGCGAGGCGATGTCGGGCTTCATCCTCGATGGCGTGCGCCGCGCGTCTCACGGCACCGAAGGCCCGCTGGTCTTCTGGAGCGCGTTCATCACGGAGCTCGGACGCCGCGCGCACACGCACGAACAGTACGATCTGCTCGGCGAGGTCGACCCCGCCGCGATTCACCTCGACATCATCCAGCTCGCATTCATCGGCAAACGGCTCGCGGCCGACGTCGCGGCCTTCGCCCATCCCGAACGCGCGCCGCAACCCGCAAAGGACGGCGCGTTCGCGTGGCGCCTGCCCGCGTGGCCCGCCTGGCTTGTCCAACCGCTCGCGGCGCAGGGCTCGCCGTGCCAGTTCACCGACACCGAAACCGAAATCCTCGACTGGACGGCCATCGCGAGCACCAACGCGTTCGGCCTGCTCACCGGCTGGCTCGGCAACCAGGGCATGACCGGCGCCGGCAAAGCGGGCGCCGCGGCCGCCTACGTCGGCGTGGTGTTGTCGTACCTCAAGCTCGCACTCACGCAGGCGGCGTTCGACATCGGCTTCGACATGGAAAACGCGCCGCTCGTGCGGACGACGAACGTCAGGCCGCAGCAGGGCGAGCAGCGCACCATCGTCACCACGGTGTCGCTCGACTTCGGCAAGGTCGCATGGATCAACTGCTTCCGGATCATGCTCAACGCCGCCGGACTCGATCTGAACGTCGACAACAACGGGCCGGTGAAAGGCGCCGAAGTCACATGGACGGGATGGGCCGGATTCCGCGGCCCGTGGGCGGTCGGCTCGGGACCGGAGCATCTCGTGCAGTTCATCGGCGACGCCGACAACCGGATTCAGGGCAGCGGCCGCACCAGCCGCTCGCACGCCAACATGAACCAGATCACCAACGATCAAGGCGAGGCGCGCGTCGACATCACCGGCATGGGACAGGAGGAGTTCCTCGGCAGCCAGCCGCGCGAGGTGATGAAGGAGGCGTCGGCATCCGCGATGGTCGTGTTGAAGCCGGCCAACCTGCTGCGCGATCTCAAGGATGCCGGATCGACGGCAGCCGGCGGACTCGCCGGCGCGCTCGCCATCCCGGTGGAGCTGCTCTTTCGCACACGCTGGACGTTCGGCGGGAACTACACCTTCCCGGTGAAGGACTGGCGGGCCGGCAACGGCTGGACCGGCACCGTGTCGTATCGCCTGATCAAACGGACGGAGACGGGAAACAAGAGCGAGCGCATCTGCTGTGGCGGACGTACGACGACGCACGAGAACCGTCAGGCGCGGGAAGAGATTCGCGAAGGGCAGTGGATGCTGCCGAGCCACTCGGGCACCGATCCCCTGTCAGCAGACTTCAGCATGGGCACCGGCACGATGACGATGACCGTGCGGGAGAAGGTACGCCGGTGGAGCCACAACACCGGCTGGGCCTCGTGCCGCGGCGGCAGCCATCCGCAGACCTCCACCACCAACGAGCACTCACAGGATGGCAGTGCCGATTACACCGGCACCGCTGAAATCACCGTGCAGCTGAGCGACAATGGGGAATTCTCGATCGGGGCCGGCGGCCCCGCCACCGGACAGGCGATGGGCACCATGCGCACCACGAACAAGTGGGGGCGCAACGACGGCTGCCAGGGCGAGCGGCCCGCGCGTGTCGATAACGCCGAAACGCCGTGGCGCGCCGGCGACATCTCGGCGGAGATTGCCGGCACCGCCGATCCCGACGCGGCGGAGCTGAAGGGCTCGCTGACCAAAGTCATCAAGAGCAAGGACGGCCGCAGCGTGACGACCCATATCTACGAGTGGAATCTGCGGCGTTAGGGAGAGACATGGCACAGAGCAAAGTTGGCAGGAACGACAAGTGCCCGTGCGGCAGCGGAAAAAAGTTCAAGCAGTGCTGCGAGGCGAACACGCGCGGCGCCTCGGCCACGTCGCCGCTGCTGCTGATCGCGGTCGCCGGCATCATCGTCGCCGCGATCTTCTTCAGCATCTCGGCGGCGAGGCACGGCAGCAGTCCGACGGCGACGGCGGGGCAGGTGTGGTCGCCCGAACACGGGCACTATCACTGAGTCCCGCGCGGTGACGCCGCCTCGAAGTCGACGATTACCTTCACATCGTCGCGCTGACGCGCGAAGGCGTCGAGGAATGACGCGAGCGGCACCCGGCGCGTGATCAGCCGCGCGAGCCAGGCCGGATCTGCGGACGCGAGCGCGCGGGCCGCCATGTCGTAGTGCCGCCGGTTGGCGTTCACCGAGCCGAAGACGGCGTCGTTCTCGAGCACCATGCGCGTGTTGACGCTGCCGATGTCGAAGTCGATGGTGTGCGCGCCCGACGAGATGCCGGCGAGGCAGACGATGCCGGAGGCCCCGCTGCGGGTCACGGCGTCGGCAATCACCGGCGTGGCGCCGGTGCACTCGATGATGATGTCGGGCCGCAGCGTGCCGAGCGTGGCGATGTCGCCGGCGTGGTATTGAGCGCCGAGATCCGTCACGAGCCCTGGCTTGGGTCCGTCGGTGACGCGATCGAAGACGTGCACGTCGAGGCCGCGCTGCTGCCCAAGAAGCGCCGCCAGCAGACCAATCGGCCCTGCCCCGGTCACCAGCACGCTCCGCGGATTCCAGCCTCTCGAGCGCGCGCCGATCCGCTCCGCATGATCCCAGGCCTTGGCGACGATGCTGGCGGGTTCGAGGAGCACGGCGAGCGTGCCGAGCGCGCGATCGACGGGCACCGCGAACTCCGGCTCGATGCGGATGCGCTCGGCGCCGTAGCCGTCGCGCTCCTTGATGCCTCGCTCGGTATAGCCGCCGTTGCGGCACATGTCCCACTCGCCGGCCGCGCAGTAATCACACGGCACGGGGTCGGGCCGGCGCACGATGCCGACGATGAGATCGCCCGGCTGAAGCCCGCTGCTCGCAGGCGCCTCGAGGACGCGCGCGATTGATTCGTGGCCGAGGATCAGGTGGCGCCGTCCGGGCGCCGCCCAGCCGTAGGCGCCCGACACAATCTCGACGTCGGTGCCGCACACGCCGATGGCGAGCGTCTGCGCGAGCACCGCGCCGTCGCTGAGCGCGGGTTCGGGCACGTCGAGCAGCTGCGCGGAATGTGGCGTTCCCGGCACGGCGGTGATGGCACGCACGGCCCCAGCCTCTGCACGATCCGTGCAGGCCGGCCCCCGGCAGAGCTCGACGGCGCCGATTACTCCGGGTTGGCGACGAAGCGATAGCCCACGCCGCGCACGGTGACCAGGTGTTGCGGCTTGGACGGATCCTCTTCGATATAGCGGCGCAGCCTGACGATGAAGTTGTCGATGGGACGGGTGTCGGTGTCTTCGTGCACGGCCCAGACGTCTTCGAGCATCGCGCGGCGCGACACGGCCTTGCCTTCGTGCTGAATCAGATAGCGCAGCAGGTTGGCTTCCATCAGCGTCAGCGACAGCACGCGCCCGCCGACGCGCAATTCGAGCTTGTCGAAGTCGATGGTGCGGCCGGCAAACGAATACTGATCGTCGGCGCGCTTCGTCCAGTTGCTGCGGCGAAGCAGGCCGCTGATGCGCGCGATGAGAATGGCGAGCTCGGTCGGCTTCGGCAGATAGTCGTCGGCGCCCGCGGCGAAGCCCTTCAGCACGTCTTCCGGCCGCCCGAGGGCGGTGAGCATCAGCACCGGCACGAACTGGTTGGCCGCGCGCAGCTCCGACACCACGGTGAAGCCGTCCTTGCCGGGCAGCATCACGTCGAGCACGACGAGGTCGTACTCGTCGCGGCCGTTTCTGAGCAGCCGCGTCAGGGCGTCTTCGCCCGTGCCGGCGACGTCAACGGCGTGGCCTTCGGCTTCGAGGTTGAACCGCAGCACGTCGGCCAGGTGCTGCTCGTCCTCGACCAGCAGGATGCGCGGCGGCGTTCTCATGCCGTGTCGGGCCCCTTCGGCAGCAGCAGCGTGAACGTGCTGCCGCGGCCGTGTCCTTCGCTTTCGGCATAGGCCTTGCCGCCGTGCCGCTTCGCGACCGAGCGCACGATGAACAGGCCCAGGCCGCTGCCTTTCGCGCGCACCGACGGCCCGTGGATGCGGTAGAAGCGGCGGAACACGCGCTTCAATTCATTCGGCGAGATGCCGGGGCCGCGGTCGGTGATCTTCAGCGCATAGCGGGTGTGATCGGCCGTTTCCTCCAGCGTCATGCTCACGTGCGGATCGCCGGTCGAATACTTGATCGCGTTGTCGATCAGGTTCCAGACCGCCGCCTTCAGTTCATCCTCGTCGCCCATCACCATCGCGGCCGACGGCGTGCGGTCCTGGAGGACGATGGCGGTGTCGGGCAGGCGGAAGCGCGTGCGCGCGAGCCCGATGCAGTCGCGCGTGACGGCGCCGAGATCCACGCGCGTCTGCGCGATGCGCCGGAACGGCGACAGCGTGCTGCCGGCGCGCAGCACCTGATCGATCGTGTGCAGCAGCCGGTCGCTGTCCTCGAGCATGATCTCGTAGAACTCGCGCCGCTTCGCCTCGTCGAGGTCCCGCGTCTGCAGCGTCTGCAGATAGAGGCGGATCGAGGCGACCGGCGTTTTCAGCTCGTGCGTGACGGCGTTGATGAAGGCGTCGTGCTGTTCGTTGCGGCGGATTTCGCGGACCAGGAAGATGGTGTTGAGCACCATGCCCGCGATGATGATGAGGAAGAAGACGAGGCCGAGGACGGCGAGCAGGCCCCGCCGCCAGTTGATGACCAGCCAGCTGACATTCAGGGCCACCGCGATGGCGACCAGGCAGATGCCGAAAACCGTGAAGAAGATGACGGAGCGGCGCCGCCCGGAAATCATGCTTCCGGAAGGATACCGCGTCATGTCGACGGAAACCGCTTGACTGGCCGTGACCGCTGCCGCGGCAAGTCTGCCACGGCCCGTCAAGCGGTTTCCGGGCCTACGCCGCGGCTTCGTCCGGCAGCGCCTGCCGCACCTTGGCGACCTTCAGGTCGCGCACGATGCCGACGGCGTTGAGCGCCTTGAGCGTGATCCAGGAGATGTCGAACTCGTACCAGGCCAGGCCGTGGCGCGCCGACACCGGGTGCGCGTGGTGGTTGTTGTGCCAGCCCTCGCCGAACGTCAGCAGGGCCACCCACCAGCTGTTGCGCGAGTCGTCGCGCGTCTGGAACCGGCGCGAGCCCCACATGTGCGTGGCCGAGTTGACGAGCCACGTGGCGTGCAGGCCGAACGTCACGCGGAAGAAGATGCCCCACAGCACCATCGGCCAGCCGCCGACGGCGAGCAGAATCAGGCCGAGCACCGTGATCGGCACGAAGTGCCAGGTGTTGAGCCAGCGGTAGAACGGATCGGCCGCCAGATCGGGCGCGTACTTCGACATGAGCGCCGTGTTGTTGTGGTTCGAGTCGCCGAACAGGATCCAGCCGACATGCGCCCAGAAGCCGCCGTCGTGCGGCGTGTGCGGGTCGCCCTCATGGTCGGAGTGCTGATGGTGCACGCGATGCGTCGCGACCCAGAAGATGGGCCCGCCCTCGAGCGTCAGCGTGCCGCAGAACGCCAGGAAGTATTCGAACGCCTTCGACGTCTTGTAGCCGCGGTGCGTGTGCAGGCGGTGATAGCCGAGGCTGATGCCGAAGCCGACCGCGAACCAGTGCAGCACCAGCGCCACGAGCACGTTGGTCCATGAAAAGAAGAACAGCGCCGCAACCGCGCCCACATGGAACAGCCCCATCGCAATGGCGGTGACCCAGTTCATGGTGGTGAGGTTGTAGGGAAGACGCTTCGACGTGTGCTGCGCGGCCTGGACGGTGACTGTGCTCAAGAAACGGGCTCCTCGGATAAAAGTGCGACCATCAGCGTACCAAGCCTGGCACGCTCCGTTTGTAAGAGTTCTGTCATATGGGCGGCGCGTCAGCCTCCACGTTTCTGCGCGCGGCTGCACGGCTGGCACGAGTTATGGGAGTGGGTTACCGCATCGGTTTCGAAAGGACCAATATGACTCGTGTGTACAAATGGGTGGCGGTTTTCACTCTCGCGGCAGTGGCGGTATCGGGGTGCGCCACGCGCGAACGTACCGGCGCCATTGTCGGGGCGGCCGGCGGCGCGGTGGCCGGCGGCCTCATCGGCAAAGCGGCCGGCTCGACAGCCAAAGGCGCGATCATCGGCGCGGCCGTGGGCGGCGCAGCAGGCGCGGTCATCGGCGCGCGGATGGACCGGCAGGCCGCGGAGCTGGCCAAAGAGGTCGAGGGCGCGAAGGTCGAGCGCGTCGGCGAAGGCATTCTCGTGACCTTCGACAGCGGCATCCTCTTCGACTACGACTCGGCGGCCGTCAAACCGGCGGCGCGCGCGAACCTGCGCACCCTCGCCGACAGCCTCGCGAAGTATCCCGACACCAGCGTCGTGCTCGTCGGCCACACCGACGCCGACGGTACCGACACCTACAACCAGGGCCTGTCGGAGCGCCGCGCGTCCGCCGCCGCGGCCTTCCTGGCCTCGTCGGGCGTGCCGCGCGCCCGCATCGACGCCACCGGACGCGGCGAGGCCGAGCCCGTGGCCTCCAACGACACCGCCTCCGGCAAGGCGCAGAACCGCCGCGTGGAGGTGGCGATCTTTGCGAGCGAGGAAGCGCGGCGCAAGGCCGGCGGCCGGCCGTGACAAAATGAGGCCGACATGCGCACCCTCGCCGGCCTCTTCGACAACAATCGCACCTGGGCGCGCCGGATCACCGATCGGGATCCGGCGTTCTTTCAGCGGCTGTCGGAGCAGCAGTCCCCGAAATATCTCTGGATCGGCTGCTCCGACAGCCGCGTCCCCGCCAATGAAATCGTCGGCCTGCTGCCCGGCGAGCTCTTCGTCCACCGCAACGTCGCCAACGTCGTGGTGCACTCCGATCTGAACTGCCTGTCGGTGGTCCAGTACGCCATCGACGTGCTGAAGGTGCAGCACGTGATCGTGTGCGGCCACTACGGGTGCGGCGGCGTGCGCGCCGCCTACACCAATGCGTCGTTCGGCCTGATCGACAACTGGCTGCGCCACGTGCAGGACGTGCGCGATCGCCATACGGACCTGATTGCGAAGGCGGAGGATGAGGAAGCGGCCGTGGACCGGCTCTGCGAGCTGAACGTGCTCGAACAGGTGCGCGACGTGTGCCAGACCACGATCGTGCAGGATGCCTGGCGCCGCGAGCAGCCGCTCGTGGTGCACGGCTGGATCTACGATCTGCGCGACGGCCTGCTGCGCGATCTCGACTGCACGTCGCGGAGCGCGGACGAAGTCGGCGACTCGTACGTGCGCGCGCTGGATATGGTCAAGAAGGGCGGAGTGAAGAATTAACTGACTTCGTCCCAGATCCGGCGCTGGTGCGTGTCCTTGAGCAGCAGCGATCCCACCACGAAGGTCAGGCCCGCGATCGCGATGGGATAGTACAGGCCCGCGTTGATGTTGCCCGTCGTGGCAATCACCGACAGGCCAATCAGCGGCAGCAGGCCGCCGAAGACGCCGTTGCCGATGTGGTACGGCAGCGACAGCGCCGTATAGCGGATGCGCGCGGGAAAGGCCTCGACCAGATACGCCGCAATCGGGCCGTAGACCATGGCCACGAACACAAGCTGAATGAACACCAGCGCAATCAGCTGCCACGCGGCGGCCTGCGACAGCAGATCGCCAAGCCCGCGGTACGTCAACACCTCCGCCGCCGGCCGCAGCGCGCCGTCCACCATCGTCTGCGGCGTCAGGCCGATGGCGCCGGTCACCGCGCTCCGCTGCGAGATGGCCGTCACCACGTTCGAGCCGGCCGCCGCCTGCATCGCGTCGTAGATGGGCAGGTAGGCAAGCGCCGCCAGCAGACAGCCGGCCATCATGATCTTCTTGCGCCCGATGCGGTCCGACAGCGCGCCGAACAGCACGAACAGCGGCATGCCGAGCACCAGCGCAATCGCGACGATGCACGCTGCCGACGTGACGTGCACCTTCAGAATCGTCTGCAGATAGAAGAGCGCGTAGAACTGCCCGGTGTACCAGACGACGCCCTGGCCCGCCGTGGCGCCGAACAGCGACACGAGCACTTCGCGCAGGTGCACGCGCGTGGTGAACGCCTCGCGCAGCGGCGCCGCCGACGTCATGCCCGACGACTTCAGCTGCGCGAAAATCGGCGACTCCTGCATCCGCAGCCGGATGTACAGCGAGATGCCGACCAGGAAGATGGACACCAGGAACGGCACGCGCCAGCCCCACGACCGGAACGCCTCGGGACTCATCGACGCCTGCACGGCGAGAATCACGACGAGCGACAGAAACAGGCCGAGCGTCGCCGTAATCTGAATGAAGCTCGTATAGAAGCCGCGCCGGTTGTCGGGCGCGTGCTCCGCGACATACACCGCCGCGCCGCCGTACTCGCCGCCAAGCGCGAGCCCCTGCAGCACGCGGATGACGAGCAGCGCGATCGGCGCCGCGATGCCAATCGACGCATACGTCGGCAGCAGCCCGATCGCCGCCGTCGCGCCGCCCATGATCATGAGCGTGACCAGAAACGCATACTTGCGCCCGACCAGGTCGCCGATGCGCCCGAAGAACAAGGCGCCGAACGGCCGCACCACGAAGCCGACGGCAAACGTCGACAGGTACGCAATCAGCGCCAGCGTGTTGTTGCCCTGCGGATAGAACAGGGGCGCGATCACCGCAGCCAGGCTGCCGAAGATGTAAAAGTCGTACCACTCGATCATCGTCCCCACCGCGGAAGCGAGGATGACTTTCCAGATGCCGCGCTCGGCTGGTTGCATGGGCGGCGATTATGTCAGGATTTGCGCATGGACTTCGTCAAACTTGGCCGCACCGGCGTGGATGTCTCGCGGATTTGTCTCGGGTGCATGACGTACGGCGAGAGCGGGAAGGGCTCGCACCCCTGGACCCTGTCCGAGGAAGACAGCCGCCCGTTCATCCGCCAGGCCATCGAGCTCGGGATCAATTTCTTCGACACGGCCAACAGCTACTCGGGCGGCACGAGCGAGGAATATCTCGGCCGCGCGCTGCGCGACTTCGCGCGCCGCGACGAGATTGTCGTCGCCACGAAAGTCTATTTCCCCATTCGCAAGAAGGTGCCGAACGCCGCGGGCCTGTCGCGCAAGGCCATCATGGCCGGCATCGACGCCAGCCTCACGCGGCTCGGGATGGACTACGTCGATCTCTATCAGGTTCACCGCTGGGACTACGGCACGCCGATCGAGGAAACGCTCGAAGCGCTGCACGACGTGGTGAAGGCGGGCAAGGCGCGCTACATTGGCGCTTCGTCGATGTTTGCCTGGCAGTTCACGAAGGCGCTGTATCTCGCGCGCCTCCACGGCTGGACGCCGTTCGTGACGATGCAGAACCATTACAACCTGATATATCGCGAGGAAGAGCGCGAGATGCTGCCGCTGTGCGCGGCGGAAGGCATCGGCGTGATTCCATGGAGCCCGCTGGCGCGCGGGCGGCTGACGCGCGACTGGGACGAGGCGAGCGAGCGGGCCCGCACCGACGAGTACGGCAAGACGCTCTACACGGCGACGGTGGACGCCGATCGCCGGGTCGCCGACGCCGTGGCGGGCCTGGCCGCGGCGCGCGGCCTGCCCCGCGCGCAGATTGCCCTTGCGTGGCTGCTGCACAAGCCCGCGGTGACGGCGCCTATCGTGGGGGCGTCAAAGCCGCAGCATCTCGAGGATGCGGTCGCGGCCTTGTCAGTGACGCTGTCTGATGACGAGATCGCGGCGCTCGAAGCCCCGTACGTCGCGCACGCCGTCGCGGGTCACCCCTCGAACTTGCCGTCGACGTGCACGACCGGGACGCCGCGCGAGGCGAGATAGGCTGCCGACACCGCCGCGCGCGCGCCGAGCGCGCAGTGCACGTAGACCGGCGCGTGTGACGGAAACACCGGCTGCGCCGCGCGCAGGCGCGTGTGCGCGATGTTCATGGCACCCGGCAGGTGCTTCGCCTCATGTTCCGACGCGCCGCGGACGTCGAGCACGGTGACGGGGCCCTGCTCCCTCCGGCGCGCGAGCTCCGCGAAGTTGATCGACTCAATCGACGCCACACGCCCGCCCGCTTCCGTGAACGCCGGCAAGACATCCACAGGCGCCCATCCGCGCACATCGTCAAACCCGATGCGAATCAGATCGCGCACCGCCGCGTGCACGTGGCCCTGATCGATCAGCAGCACCACCGGCTTCGCCGGATCGACGAGCGAGCCCACGACGGTGGGGAAGGCCTTGTCGAATGGCGCGTAGAGGGCGCCGGCCGCGTGCTCACGCATGAAGGCCTTGCGGTCCTTCCGCGTGTCGATGATCTGCGCGGTCGTCGCCGCCTCGGCCAGCGACCGGCCATCGAGCTTCATCGGCGACGGCAGCGCGCCGAGCACGGGCGGGCCCGAGAGATTCAGCTGCTTCATCCGGGCGAAATAGAGCGGCGGCTCGGGCTGGCCGCTCAGGATGAAGTCGACGAACGGCTGCGTGCCGCGCACGGCTTCGGCAATGGCCGGCGAGAAGCGCCGCTCGTAGCCGACCGTGGTGGTGGGAATGGCGCCCAGCGCCTTGCCGCAGGCGCTGCCGGCGCCGTGGCCCGGCCACACCTGCATGAAGTCGGGCAGCCGCAGAAACGCCGTGGCCGACTCGTGCAGCCGCCGCGCCGACGGCTCGCGATTGCCCTGCACGCCCGCCGCGGTCTCGAGCAGATCCGGGCGGCCGAGATCACCGACGAAGACGAAGTCGCCCGACGCGATGCCGATAGGCTCCGACGCGCCGACGCCCCGGTCGGTGACCACGAACGACAGATGCTCGGGCGTGTGGCCCGGCGTGTGCCACGCGCGAATGTCGATGTTGCCGACGCTGAATGTGTCGCCGTCCTTCAGCAGCGTCACCGCGCGGCCGTCGGCCGCCGGCCACTGATATTGCCAGTCGGGCCCGCCTTCGGCCGACAGATACACGCGCAGCTCGGGCAGCCGCGCCGCCAGCTCGCGCACCCCCGACAGGAAGTCGGCGTGCACGTGCGTTTCGGTGGCCGCGACCAGCCGCAGGTTCTCTTTCGCCGCCGCCTCGATGTAGCGCTCGACGTCGCGCTCGGGGTCGATGACGATGGCTTCGCCGGTTTTCTGGCACCCAATGAGATACGCGTTCTGCGCCAGGTGGTCGTCGATGATTTGTCTGACCAGCACACTGATAGCATACGCAGCCGGAGCCCATATGAAAACGCTTGCCTGGATGGCGGCGGCCGCCGCCCTGCTGGCCGCCCCGCAGCGCCCGCGCCCGCCGTTCGTGCTCGAGGAGGCAACCATCGCCTCGGTGCATGCCGCCTTTCGCGCGGGCACTCTGACGTGCCGCGGCCTGGTCGACGCCTATCTGCAGCGCATCGAGCAGCACGACAAGCAGGGGATGGCGATCAATGCCATCGTGCAGGTGAATCCGCGCGCGCGCGCCGAGGCCGACGCTCTTGACGCGCGGTTCAAGGCGTCAGGTCTCACCGGCCCGCTCCACTGCGTACCCGCCATCGTCAAGGACAACTTCGAAACGATTGGGCTGCAGTCGGCGGCCGGCTCGCTGGCATTCAAGGGCTTCGTGTCGCCGAAAGACGCGTTTCAGGTGAGGCGGATCAAGGACGCGGGCGCGATCGTGCTCGCGAAGTCGAACATGGCGGAGTTTGCGTTCACGCCGTACGAAACCGTGAGCTCGATTCTGCCCGGATACACGCGCAATCCCTACGCGCTCAATCGCGTGACGGCGGGATCGAGCGGCGGCACGGCCGCGGCGATTGCCGCGAACTTCGGTCTCATCGGGCTCGGCTCGGACACCGGCAATTCCATCCGCGGGCCGGCTTCGCATCAGGCGCTCGTGGGTATTCGATCGACGATGGGCCTCACGAGCCGCGCGGGTGTGGTGCCGCTCAATCTGCTGGCCGACATTGCGGGGCCGATGACGCGCACGGTTGCCGACGCGGTGGCGGTGCTGCAGGTGATCGCGGGTTACGACGCCGCCGATCCGGTGACCGAAGCGGCGCGCGGGCGTGAGATTCCGCGATACGCGGCGTCGCTCGTGGCCGGCGGCCTGAAGGGCGCGCGCATCGGCATCCTGCGCCAGGCCTATGAGCGCGAGTCGCTCGATCCCGAGATCACGCAGGTGTTCGAGGCCGCGCTCGACGCCATGCGCAAAGCCGGCGCGGTGATCGTCGATCCGGCGCGTGTCGAGCTCTCAGGGGTGCGGCGCGCGCAGGGCACGGGCCCGTGCGGCGGCTTCAAGTACGACATGAATCGCTATCTCGCCGGCCTTGGCGCGGCGGCGCCGCAGAACAACCTCGACGCGATTCTGCGGTCGCGGCAGTTTCATCCGACCGTGCGGCAGCGGATTGAGCAGGCGCAGGACGATCCCGGGAACGGGCCCGAGTCGGAGGCGTGCAAGGCGGATGCGGGGTATCGCGCCGCGTTCCGCGCGGCGGTTGACGAGGCGATGACGCGCGAGCGGCTCGACGCGTTTGTGTACCCGACGTGGAGCAACGTGCCGCGGCTGATCGGGGACCTGAACACGCCGCACGGCGACAACAGCCAGGTGTTCTCGCCGGTGACCGGCTATCCGGCGATGAACGTGCCGATGGGCTACACGCGCGGCAACACGCTGCCGATCGGCGTCACGTTTTTCGGCCGCGCGTGGGATGAAGCAGGACTGATCCGGCTCGCGTACGGCTACGAGCAGGCGACGCGGCACCGCCGCGCGCCCCGGTAGCGGGCCGCCGGCGGCCTGCGATCCGCGCCGGGGGTGGCGCGGGCCTTCAGGCCTGCGATCCGCGGATCCTGGCGATCGCCCGTTTCTGATCGTCGTTGATGCGCGCGATGTCGCGCCGGTGATTCTGCTCGAGCGTCTCACGCTCGGCGGGATCGAACGACGTGGCCAGTTTCGAGCGGTGCAGAATCTCGGCCTCGGCTATCTTCGCCGCGTGCATCGAGCGCGCCTCCGCAATGGCGGCGCGCTGATCGTCAGTCAGCGGCGTTTCGACGCGGCCTTCCTCTTCATCCTTTTTCCGCAGCCGTTCCATCGCCAGTTCATACGAAGACTTCATTTTGAGAGAATACTCCAGTGACTGATGTCGACGGCGTGTTCGCGCGGATTGGAGAAGAAGGGTTCGAGCGTCTCGTAGCCGCGTTCTACAGACAGATTCCCGATGACGACATTCTCGGGCCGATGTATCGGGCGTCCGAGGTCGACAGCACCGGCACACCAGAAGAGCGGATGGCTGCCGCCGAGGCCAGGCTGCGCGACTTCCTTGTCTTTCGCTTCGGCGGTCCGCCGCGCTACATCGAGCGGCGCGGGCATCCCGCGCTGCGCGCCCGGCACGTGCCGTTCGTCGTCGACAAGGCCGCACGCGACCGCTGGGTGCACCTCATGAACAACGCGATTGACGAGGCCGCGCTTCCGCCGGAAGTGACGCCGGTGCTGCGCGAATTCCTCGGCAACGTCGCGACGTTTCTGATCAACAGCCCGCAGGCGTGATCGCTCCGCAGGCCTGACACCCCCGCAGGCCACCCCCCGCGCCCGCAGGCCTGAAGGCCTGCGCTACCCGCGCTGTGTAGCGACTTGCCTATGTACGGCCCTAACAGCCAAGGTCGACAAAGCCCATCCATATAAGTCGCCGTCCCACAGAGACTTAGCCGGGCGTCAATAACGGCACGCGCTTTGGAGTTCTCTCTGGAGACATGGCTGAAAAAGACAGACGAGGCTTGCTCAACGCGCTGACGGGGCCCTTCGGGGCGGGCCGCCGCCGCTCGGATCGCCGCGATCCCAGCCATCCGTCTACCTACGCGGGGCCGGATCGACGCCGCGGCGAGCGCCGCCGGCGCACGACGCGCGGCCTGTTGTTCGCGGCGTTCACGCTGGCGGGCGCCGGTACGCCGTGGACGCTGCAGAAGGCCGTCGGCGATGGCACCGTGCAGGTGAGCGAGGCGAACTTCCGGGTGGCCGAGCCGGCCGCCGGCCGCAAGCCCGAGGGCAAGTTCGACCGCCTGATCACCGAGGCCGCCACCAAGTACGGCGTCGACGTCGATCTCATCCGCGCGGTCATCAAGGCCGAGTCGAACTTCAACCCGCGCGCGCGCTCGCCGGTGGGCGCCGAAGGCCTCATGCAGCTGATGCCGGCCCTGCAGCAGGACTTCGGCATCACGGACCCGTTCGACCCGCGCCAGAACGTGATGGGCGGCGTGAAGTATCTGCGGCGCCTGCTCGACCTGCACGGCGGCAACGTGGCGCTCGCGCTCGCCAGCTACAACGCGGGCCCGGGCAACGTCGCCCGCTACGGCGGCATCCCGCCGTTCCGCGAGACGCGCAACTACGTCAAGAAGATCACGAAGTGGTGGGACGCCTCGAAGCAGGACACCGCGGTCACGGAGTAACGCTACAATCCCGGCGATGAAGATCCTCGTCGCCGACGACATGCCTGCCGACGCGCTGGCGCCGCTGTCCGCGCGCGGGTGGGACGTGATCGTCACGGCCGGCCAGCCACGCGACACCCTCCTGGCCGCGCTGGCGGACGCCGACGCGCTCATCGTGCGCAGCGCCACCAAAGTCACCGCCGACCTGCTCGACGCCGCGCCGAAGCTGCGCATCGTCGCGCGCGCCGGCACCGGCGTCGACACCATCGACGTGCCCGCGGCCACCGCGCGCGGCGTGCTGGTGGTCAACGCGCCCGGCGCCAACAGCGTGAGCGTGGCGGAGCTGGCGATGGCGATGATGCTGTCGCTCGCGCGGCATACGCCGGCGGCCGATCGCGCGATGAAGGACGGCCGGTGGGAAAAGAAGGCCTTCGCCGGCATCGAGCTTCGCGGCAAGACGCTCGGCCTGGTGGGCTTCGGCCGCATCGGGCAGGAGGTGGCGCGGCGCGCGCAGGCGTTCGACATGCGCGTGCTCGCGCACGATCCGTTTCTGGCGCAGGAAGTGGCCGACGAGCTCCGCGTCGAGCTCGTGTCGCTCGACGACTTGTGCCGTCGCGCCGAGTGGATCTCGCTGCACCTGCCCGCGACGCCCGCCACGCGCCATATTTTCGACGCCGCGCGGCTGGCCTCGTGCCGGAAGGGCGCGCGCATCATCAACACCGCGCGCGGTGAGCTCATCGATGCCTCGGCGCTTGCCGACGCCCTCGAATCCGGTCATCTCGCGGGCGCCGGCATCGACGTGTTCGAAGCGGAGCCGCCCACCGATCTTCGCTTGCAGCAATTGCCGCAGGTCGTCGCCACGCCGCATCTTGGCGCGTCGACGAAGGAGGGCCAGCAGGCGGCGGCTACGGACACGGTGATGGCCGTCGATGCGTTCCTCGATCGCGGCGATGTCGTCAACGCCGTCAATCTGGCGTCGCCCTCGAAGGCGGCGGCGGCCATGCTGCAGCCCTACATCATGCTCGCCGAGCGGCTCGGCCGCCTCGCAGGCCAGCTCGTGTCAGGGCGCATCGAGGCGGTCGGCGTGCGCACGTATGGCGAAGTCGCCGACTCGCCGCACCCGATCGTGGCCACCGCCGCGCTGTCAGGCCTGCTGTCGTCGATTCTGTCGGAAGGCGTTTCGGTCGTGAACGCGCGCCAGCTCGCCGCGGCGCGCCGGATTGAAGTGGCCGAGACCGTCAGCGCGCGCCCGCGCCGCTTCGTGGGGGTGGTGTCACTGCAGGTGCACACGTCTGGCCAGGACGGCCGAGCGCAGGGAGCGGAGCGGGGTGATGGGGCCCCGCGATGGCTCGAAGGGGTGATCGCGCACGGGCGCGATCCGCGGCTGGTGTCGATCGACGGCATCGACGTCGACGCGCCGCTCGAGGGCACGGTGCTCGTGGTCAGCAACGACGATCGCCCGGGTGTCGTCGGGGGCGTGGGCACCGTGCTCGGCGACCACGGCATCAACATCGGCAGCCTGTCGCTGGGGCGGAAAGACGGGAAGGCCGTGGCGCTGGCCTCGCTCGACGCGGACGCCGCGGCCCTGGCCGATCGCGAGACGCTCGAGCGCGCCTTGCGGGCCGTGCCGTCGATCACGTCAGTGTGGATCGCGGATCTACGCTGACGGCCCGCCGTCGCGGCGAGCTCGCCGACCGCCGATCGGCCAGCGCGGCCACCACGGCCATCAGCTCCGCCGGCTCCACGGGCTTCGGCACGTGCGTGTCGAAGCCGGCCAGCAGCGCGCGCCCGCGATCGGTGGGCGACACGAAGGCCGTCAGCGCCGCCGCCGGCACGCGCGACCAGTCCGGATTCTCCCTGAGGCGCTTGATCAGCGCGTACCCGTCCATGCCCGGCATGGCGATGTCGCTCAACAGCACATCGGGCAGCTCGCGCGCGAGCGCCTCGAGCGCTTCGGCGGCCGTGCCGGCGGCCGTGACGCGCGCGCCCTGCCGCTCGAGCAGCGTGGCGGTCAGCATGCGCGCGTCGGCCTCGTCTTCGACGAGCAGCACGTAGACGCCGTCGAGCGACGGCAGCTCGTCGAACGCCGCGTCGGCCGCGGCGGCAAACTCCTGCGCCATCGCCGCCGTCTGCGCCAGGGGCAGGTGCACCGCGAACGTCGCGCCTTTGCCTTCGCCGCCGCTTTCGGCCGACACGCGCCCGCCATGCAGCTCCACCAGGTGACGCACGATGGAGAGCCCGAGCCCGAGGCCGCCGTGCGCGCGCGTGGTGGCGGCGTCCTCCTGACGGAAGCGATCGAACACAAACGGCAGGAACTCGGCGTTGATGCCGGCTCCGGTGTCGGCCACGCGCAGGCTGAGCGTCGAGTCGGACGACTCGAGCGAGATCGTCACCCGTCCGCCCTCCGGCGTGAACTTCAAGGCGTTGCTCAACAGGTTCCACACCACCTGCTGCATGCGGCCGTGATCGATCAGCACGCTGTCGGCCGGCGCCGTCGCGTGAAACTCCAGGGTGATGTGCTTGGCGTCGGCGGTGGGCCGCACCGATTCGATCGCGGCCTCGACCACCGACGAGATCGCCGCCGGCCGCAGGTCGAGCCGCAGCTTGCCGCTGATGATGCGCGAGACGTCGAGCAGGTCTTCAATCAGCTGCGCCTGCAGCCGCGTGTTGCGCTCGATGATCTCGATGGCGCGCTGCATCGTCTGCGCATCGAGGTTGCCGCTGCCCATCAGCCGCACCCAGCCGAGGATGGCGTTGAGCGGCGTGCGCAGCTCGTGCGACAGCGTGGCGAGAAATTCGTCCTTGGCGCGATTGGCGGCCTGCGCCTCTTCGCGCGCGGCCTTCTCGCGCTCGAGCAGCTGGCGGCGCGCCTCCTCCGACCGATAGAGCGCGAGCGCGTGGCGCAGCGATCGCGAGAGGCGCTCGGGCGTGAGCTGTCCCTTGCCCATGTAGTCGGCGGCGCCGGCTTTCATGAGCTCGACGGCCGTCTGCTCGTCGCCCTGGCCGGTGAGCGCGATCACGGGCGTGCGGATGCCCGCGGCGCGAATCGAGTTGAGCACCTGCAGCCCGTCGGCCCCCGGCAGCTGATAGTCGAGAATCACGCAGTCGAACGTCGTCGCCTGCATCTGCGCGTGCGCTTCCTCGGGCCCGGCGGCCTCGGCGACGTCGACGTCGAGCCCCGCGCGCGCAAGCGTCCGCTTCAACGCCAGGCGATCGACGTCGTCGTCATCGACGATCAGCAGCTTGATGGAGGTGTCCATCAGACCCTAGGGCAGCTCCACGAGCGTCCAGTACTTGTTGAGCGCGGCGGTCAATTCCACGAAGTTCGTGAACGTGACCGGCTTGAGCAGATAGCCCGCGACGTTCAGGTCGTAGGCCTGCACCTTGTCCTGCTCGTCGTTCGACGTCGTGAGCACGACGACGGGGGTGTGC
Source organism: Vicinamibacterales bacterium (assembly GCA_036675475.1). Lineage (GTDB taxonomy): Bacteria > Acidobacteriota > Vicinamibacteria > Vicinamibacterales > SCN-69-37 > JALYRV01. The sequence continues at coordinate 155,154 of JAKFEY010000030.1, read as the reverse complement.
GAGAGGGCGGGATCCTCGCGCAGGCTCTTGAGAAACTCGATGCCGTTCATCTTCGGCATGTTGAGGTCGAGCAGGATCAGCCGCCGCTCGTCGGGCACGCGCCCGTCGCGCAGCATCTCGAGCGCTTCGAGCCCGTTCTCGGCCATGTAGAGCGGGTTCATGATCTTGTTGCGCTCGAAGGCGCGTTTGATGTTCATCTGGTCGATCTGATCGTCCTCGACCAGAAGGATGTGCAGCGGCTTCGCCGTGGTCATTCCTCAATCTCCTCGTTCTTCGGCCATAGAAAATGAAACGTGGCGCCCTGGCCCGCCTCGGATTCGACCCAGGCGCGCCCGCCCTTGTTTTCGACAATCTTGCGCACGAGCGCCAGCCCGATGCCGGTGCCCTCCACCTTGTCGCGCGGGTTGAGCGTCTGGAAGATGCCCCAGATCTTCTCGTGGTACTCGGGCGCGATGCCCGGCCCGTTGTCGGCGACACGGAACTCGTAGAACCGGCCGGCATCCGACGCGTCGATGCGGATGCGCGCGCCCTCGCCGGCGTATTTGAGGCCGTTGGTGATGAGGTTGAGCAGCACCTGCTGCAGCGGCAGGCGCTCGGTGTGCAGCACGGGCATGTCGCCGTCGATGCGCACCTCGGTGCCTTCCGGCGGCGCCACGAGCTCGATGACGTCCTCGAGCAGCGCGCGCGTGTCGATGTCCTCGGCGCCGTGCTTCGCGCGGCCCGCGCGCGAGTACGACAGGATGCCTTCGATGAGCCCCTCCATGCGATGGATGCGGCCGCGCAGCAGCGTCAGATACTCGCGCGCCTGGTCGTTGACCGCCGGCCCCAGCTCCTCTTCAATCCACTGCGACAGGTTCGCGATGCCGCGCAGCGGCGCCTTGAGGTCGTGCGACGCCACGTAGGCGAACTGATCGAGCTCCTTGTTGTTGCGCTCGAGCGCGCGCGTGAGGCGCTGCAGCGACGCCAGCGACCGGCGCAGCGTTTCTTCCGCCTCGCGCCGCTCCGTGACATCGGCCGACACGCCGGCCACGCGCAGCGCCCGCCCGAAGTCGTCGCGAATGAGCGTGCCGCGCTTCTCGATCCAGCGGACGGTGCCGTCGGGATGCACGATGCGGTGCTCGATGTGCAGGGGCGCCTGTTTCTTGATCGTGCGGCGGATGGCCGCGCGCACGCGCGCCCGGTCGTCGGGATGCACGCGTGCCTCGAATTCGGCCACGGTGCCGCCGAAGGTGCCGGGCTCGAGTCCGTGCATCTTCTCGAGCGTGCTGGACCACACGATGGTGTTGTCGGGCAGCTCCCACTCCCACGATCCCATGTGGCCCGCGTCGAGCGCCAGGCGCAGGCGCGTTTCGCTTTCGGCGAGCTCGGCGGCATGGCGCTGCATGTCGCGCTGCGCCAGGACCTGCGCCGTCACGTCGACGGCGTGCAGCAGGATGCCCTCCACGCCGGAGCGGTCGTAGATCGGCTGAATCACGAAGTCCGAGAACGTCTCCGCTTCCGGAAAGCCGTCGCCGTCATCGTCGCGCATGCTGCGCGCCTGATAGCCGAAGTACGGCTCGCCGGTGGCGAAGACCTCGTCCATCAGATCGAAGAACAGATCGCCGACCGACGTTTCCTGAAACGCCTCGCGGATGGGGAGGCCGATCACGTACCGCGTGCCGAGGTTGTCCTCGAAGCGGCGGTTGAGCATCTCGATCTGATGCTGGGGCCCCGTCGTGACGCAGATCATCGCGGGGGCCTCGCGCAGAATGCGGTGCAGCCGGGCGCGCTCGTGATCGGCTTCCTCGCGCGCCGTCTCCGCGGTGTCGAGCGCGCGCGCCTTGCTCTGCGCTTCGGTCAGCAGCTCCTGCTGCTGAGTGGCGACTTCGCGCAGGCGCTCTTCTTCAGTGACGTCGCGGAAGGCCACGACGGCGCCGCTCACGACCCCCGAGTCGAAGAGGGGCGTGGCGGTGTATTCCACCGACACGGCCCTGCCGTCCTTCCGCCAGAAGATGTCCTTGTCGACCCGCGCGGGCTCACCGGTTTCGAGCACGCGGTGGATGGCGCAGTGCTCGAGCGGGTGGGGCGAGCCGTCGGCGTGCGAATGATGGATGGTGTCGTGCTGCGAGCGTCCGACCAGTTCTGCCGCCGTCCAGCCCAGGGCACGCTCGGCCGCTGCGTTGACGAAGGTCGTCCGCCCCTCACGGTCGAGTCCGTACACACCCTCGCCCAGGGCCTGCAGCAGCTGCGCGGCGTCGATACCGGGTTCGTTTACAAGCTCACGCGTCAAACCGACCACTCCCGCCCCGGCAGCTGGGCACACCCGTAGCGTGCAGGGATGCCGTACTGCTCAGCAAGTCTGCTGCCAGTCAGTTTTTCGGGCCAAAAGCCCGCAAAGCGGCGCGGGTTGTCATGGGTTCAATCACCGAGAGGCTGATGATGGACGCCACGCCGCATCCAAAAAGAACGGCCGCGGCCCAGTCCATCCGGTCGGCGAGGGCCAAGCCGGCGCCAAGCACGAGCGTATCGAGCGCCAGCTCAGCCATCCAGAGGCGCCGCCCGACCCGGTGGAGATGCCGGCGCAGGTCGTGGGCGTGCTCGCGCGCGACGAAATCGACGTTCAGCCGCAGCGCCACCACCACCGTCGCACCTGCCAGCGTGGCGAGAAACAGCAGCGACCCCCACGGCCGGCCGAACGCCGGCCGCGCCAGCCACACGACGGCCAGCATGGCCGCGACAAGGGCCGACACGATGCGCTGGTGGAGCAGGAACCAGCGGACGCTGCGCGCCGCGGCGGGTGGGGGCGGCGGGACGTCCGACGTCGAGGTGAGCGCCGACACCAGGTCCGCGCCTGACGCGAAGCGCGCGGCCGGATCGGGCGACAGGCAGCGCCGGACGATGGCATCGATGGGTGCCGGCAGGTCCGGCGTCTCGAACGCGGCGCGGCTCGAGAGCGCCGCTTCCAGCATCGCGCCACGATCGCCGGCAAACGGATGGCGGCCCGTCGCCATTTCGAACAGCACGACGCCGAACGCAAACACATCGGCGCGCGCATCGGCGGGCTGGCCGCGCAGCTGCTCCGGCGCCATGTAGCCCGGCGTGCCCGCGACGGCCGCGACGGCTTCGGGAGGCGGGCCGTCGCGCCGCAGCTCCGCGAGGCCGAAGTCGAGAATCTTGATCTGGCCGTCGGCGCGCACGACGATGTTTTCGGGCTTGAGGTCGCCGTGCGCGACACCCTGGCGATGCGCGGCGGCAAGGCCTTCGGCGATGTCGCGCGCGTAGCGCCGCCGATCGGCCTCGGGCAGCGTGCCGCGATCGAGCTTTACGCGCAGCGTTTCACCCTCCACGAATTCGGAAATCAGAAACAGTTGCCCGTATTCGGCGCCCGGCCGCTGGCACACCTCGAGGGCGTACACCGTGGCGATGGACGGATGCGAGATCTGCGCGGCCAGGCGCGCTTCTTTCTCGAGCCGCGCGCGCTGCGACGCGTTGGCCCACTCCACCACGCACTTCACAGCCACGTCGCGCTCGAGCCGCGTGTCGCGCCCGCGATAGACCACACCCATCCCGCCGCGCCCGGCTTCTTCGACGATCACATAGGGCCCGACATGCTGTCCGGGCGCCAGCGTGGTGAGCACCAGATCGGGCTGCGCGGCCGCGAGCGGCTCGCTGATGAAGGCGGACGCTTCGGCGCGCTCGTAGCTGGCCGCCAGCTGGCGGAGCTCATCGAGCAGGGCAGCGTCGCCGCCTGATTCCTGTGTGAAGAAGCGATCGCGTTCGGAGGCGGGAAGATCGAGGCCGCGTTCGAGGATGGCCGAGACGCGCGCCCAGTCGCTCATTGCAGCTCGCGGGCGAGCCACGCGCGCGCGACCGCCCAGTGCCGTTTCACGGTCGCGGGCGACACCTCGAGCTCCGCCGCCGTTTCCTCGACGCTCAGGCCGCCGAAGTACCGCAGCTCGACGATGCGCGCGCGCTGCGGGTCCATGGCTTCGAGACGCTCGAGCGCCTGGTCCAGGGCCTCGACGTCGACGTGCTGCGGCCCCGACTTGTCCTCGGCGAGGCCCTCGTCGAGCGTGACCTTGGCCGCGACGCCGCCCCGCTTCAGCGCGTGCCGCGCGCGCGCGCGTTCCACGAGAATGCGCCGCATCGCCGTGGCCGCAATCGCGCAGAAGTGCGCGCGATTCTGGAACAGCATCGGCTTGTCCTTGAGCAGGCGCAGATAGACTTCGTGCACGAGCGCGGTGGGCTGCATCGACTGCGCGTCGCGCTCGCGGCGCAGATAGGAAGACGCGAGCCGGCGGAGCTCCTCGTACACAACCGGGAGGAGCTCCTCGACGTCCTTATTCGGCTCGCGCGCCATCTACCCCGCGCGCTCGATCGTGATCTTGTTGATCACGACGGGCGTGACCGGCCGATCGCGGCGATCGGTTTTCGTCTGGCCGATCTGGTTCACGACATTCATGCCCTCGGTCACCTCGCCGAAGATCGAGTGCTTGTTGTCGAGATGCGGCGTCGGCGCCAGCGTGATGAAGAACTGGCTGCCGTTGGTGCCGGGGCCCGCGTTGGCCATCGACAGCAGGCCCGCCTTGGTGTGGCGCAGCGACGGGTGGAACTCGTCGCCGAACTGATAGCCCGGCCCGCCGTAGCCTTCGCCCAGCGGATCGCCGCCCTGAATCATGAAGCCCTCGATCACGCGGTGAAAGACGATGCCGTCATAGAACGGCTTCTGTTCCTTCTTGCCGGTGCCGGGATGGGTCCATTCCTTCGTGCCTTCCGCCAGCCCGACGAAGTTGGCGACCGTGTTCGGCGCTTCCTTGTCGAAGAGCTTCACGGTGAAACGGCCGAGCGTCGTGTCGAAATGTGCGTAGGTTCCTGGGCTCATCATTGCAGTCTAGTGCACAGATCACCAGATCACCAGATCACCAGATCACCAGATCACCAAATCCACTATCCAACCGACGGGTGCTTCGCGTCCCAGTCCGTGGCCTGCTCGTAGGCGAGCCCGGCGCGCAGCAGCGTGGCCTCGTCGTAGAGCCGGCCCGTGAGCATCAGCGATCGCGGCCGGTTGTCGAGGAACCCGGCTTTCATCGTGAGCGACGGATGGCCCGTGAGGTTGGTGGCGCCAAGGCTGGCGCTGTTGTTCGACGACAGGATCACATCGTACCCCTGCATCAACGTGTCCCACTCGCGCATCATCAGCGTGCGGGCCTGCTGCGCGCGGATGTATTCCACCGCCGGAATGAAGCGCGACGCGCGGAACGTGCCCGGCCACGATCCCAGGCTCTCCTCGGTCAGCTCCTTGTTCGCAAGCCGCCGCGTCAACTCGTCGAACGACGCCGCCGCTTCCGCGCTCAGAATGAAATTGAGCGCGTTGGAGGGGAAGTCGGGCAGCGCCACCGGCTCGACCTGCGCGCCAAGCTTCCGATACACGTTGACGGCATCCATCATCAGCGCGTTCATGGCTTCGCGCTGCGTGCGCTGATTGTCGTTGAGCGTGTCCGGCAGATCCTCGATCTCCGATTTCACGTAGCCGATGCGGAGCCGTGACAGCGGCGCCGTGGGATTCCACACGAACGGCGCGTCAACGACGGTCGTGTCGCGCCCGTCCGATCCGTAGATCGCGTTGAACGCCAGCGCGCAGTCTTCGACCGTCCGGCACATCGGCCCAATCTTGTCCATCGTCCAGCTCAGGGCCATGGCGCCGTAGCGGCTCACGCGGCCGTACGTGGGCCGGAGACCCACGACGCCGTTCTCCGCCGACGGCGACACGATCGAGCCGCGCGTTTCGGTGCCGAGCGAGAAGCCCACCAGGCCGGCAGCCGTCGCGGAGCCGGGGCCGGCCGACGATCCGCTTGAGCTGCGCTCGGTGTTCCACGGATTGCGCGTGCGGCCGCCAAACCAGTCGCCGCCCTGCGCCAGCGCGCCCATCGACAGCTTCGCGACGAGCACCGCGCCCGCCTCGCGCAGGCGCTCGACCACGGTGGCGTCGTAATCGATGACCTGATTTTCATAGGGCTTCGCGCCCCAGGTGGTGCGGATGCCCTTGGTGGCGAACAGATCCTTCGCGCCCCACGGAATGCCGTGCAGCGGCCCGCGATACCGACCCGCGCGAATCTCGCGATCGGCGTCGGCCGCCTGCTGCAGCGCGAGCTCCTCGGTGAGGGTGACGACGTTGAACAGCTTCGGGCCGTGCGTCTTGAGCCGCGCGAGATACATCTGCGTGAGCTCGGTGGACGAAACCTCGCGCCGCTCGATCAGGCGCGCGAGCGCGGTCACCGGCCAGAAGGCGGCGTCTTCGAGGCGCGCGGGCTTGCGCACGGCGGGCTGCGGCGACAGCTTCAGCTTCGCGTGCGGCGTCGACGCGCCCGTGGGCTTCTTGCCGGGCAGGTACGGCGTGAAGTGCACCGCCGGCTCGACGCCGTTCGGGATGTCCATCTTCCGCAGCTGTTCGTACGCGTTGAGATTCGTGCTGAGGCTGCGACGCATCGCCTCCTCCTGCTCGTCGGTGAAGTCGAGGCCGATGATGTCCTCGGCGCACCCGATCGACTCCTTCGTGACGCGCGGCGGCCGCTGCGCGTTCTGCTGTTGCGCGATCGCGCGTCCCGAGGCGCCCGCCGCAAGCGCGGCGGGGAAGAGGCTGAGAAAGCGGCGTCGTGAAGCCATGTCTACTTGCGCTCCTTGAAGTCGGCGGGAATGGCGACGTCGGCATCCGACGCCGACGTGGCGATGGTGAGCGTTTCGTGCGTCGACGCAAACACCTTGCTCTTCGCGCCGGCCTTGTTCTGGTTGCGGCGCATAAAACGTCCGGCGAGGCCGCCCATGCCGCTCGACTCTGACGCCGTCGCCGGATCCTTCACCGACTCCATCGTCAGCGTCGTCATCAGCGCGGTGCCGGCGAGTTTGGCGCCTTCCTGGGCGAGCCGCTCCTGCGCCTTCTGGAAGCCGGGATGCATGGCGAGCAGCGCCGCCATCTGGTCGGCCGTCATCGTCGCCATCTCGCCGTACACTTTTTCCGCGAACTGGCGATCGAAGGCGTGAATCTCGTCGAGCGCGGCGATTTTCGGCGCGAGCCACATGTCGGACGTCAGCACGATGCCGCCGCCTTCTTCGAGCGTCTTGCCCTTCTGGTGCAGCGTCACGGTGGCAATCACCTGGCGCGTGTCGTAGCCGGCCATCGCCTTGGTGGCGCCGGTCTCCTTCACGTCGAAGCTGATTTCGTACTCGGGGCCGGTGGGATCTTCCGGCTTCTCGCCGGCCTTTTCCGCTTCCTTCGCCGCTTCCTCCTGCGCCTCCTTGATGCGCTGACGCAGTTCTTCGAACGTGGTCACTTTGTACGTCTTCTTCTTCGCGTCGAGGTCGTAAATCTTTTCTTCGGACAGGTCGATGATCTGGCCGCTGCCTTCCGCGAGCGACGCCTTGCGATCGCCGCGGACGATGACGGTGGAGGTCTTCGGATCCTTGCCGCCGAACATGCCGATCATCCGGCCGAGCATGCCTTCGAATTTGATGTGCGTGCGCTGGGTCGTGGCGACGTCGGCGCTGAGCGTGATGGACGCGGCGCAGATGAGGGCCGCGCCGGCAAGAATGCGTTTATTCATGGCCCCGTATTGTATTCTTCCCGGCTATGACCCAACGCCGCGCCGTGCATGCGGGCCCCGCCCCCATCGGTCCCTACAGCCCCGCCGTCGTGGCCGGGGATTTGGTCTTCGTATCCGGCATCCTGGCGTCCGACGCGGAAGGCCGGATTTCGGGCGACATCACGGCGCAGACGCGCCGCGTGATGGCGCGGCTCGAAGAAGTGCTGACGGCGGCCGGGTCCGACCTCGCGCACGCGCTGACGGTGCACGTCTATCTGCGGCGCGGCGAGGATTTCGGCGCGATGAACGCGGTGTACCAGACGTTTTTGGAGGCGCAGCCGCTCTGGAAGGCGCAGCCGCCGTCGCGCACGACGGTGGTGGCGGATCTGCTGGGGCCCGACACGCTGATCGAGGTGGCCGCGGTGGCCGTGCCGCGCGGCGGGCGCCGGTCGGTGATCGAGCCGGCGGGCTGGGCGAAGTCGCCGCTGCCGTACTCGTACTGCGTGCGCGGGGGCGACGCGCTGTTTCTGGCCGGACTGGTCGCGCGCGATCGCACCACGAACCAGCCCGTGGAGGGCGGCGTGGGCGCGCAGCTCGATCTGATCATGACCAACGCGCGCGACATCCTCGGCGCCGCGGGCCTGTCGCTCGATCATGTCGTGAGCGCCCGCATCTATCTGACCGATCGCGCGTCGTTCGCCGAGATGAACGAGGGATGGCGCCGCCATTTCGCGCGCGCGACGCCGGCGCGGGCCACCGTGATTGCCGGCCTGATGCAGCCGGCCTACAAGATCGAGGTGACGCTGGTGGCGCACGGCGCGCAGGCGCAGCACCTGCCGTCCGATCCGCCGAACCCGAATCTGAGCGGCGCGGTGAAAGCCGGCTCGATGGTGTTTCTGTCGGGCATGCTGGCCGCCACGGCCGCCACGGCCGGCGACGCGGCGGCTCAGACACGCGCGACGCTCGCGAAAGCCCGCGCCGCGCTCGAGCGCGCCGGCGCGCGCCCGCAGGACGTGGCCGACGCCACCGTCTGGATGCCCGACCTGTCGCACTTTGCCGCGATGAACGCCGTCTATCGCGAGATGTTCCCCGACGCGCCGCCCGCCCGCGCTACCGTGGGCGCCGGCCTGGTGCCCGACGGCGCGCTCGTCGAGATCGGGATGACGGCGGTGATTCCGTAGCGAGTACGCAGAAATCTCGTAGTTTTGAAACTACGAAGTTTCTGCGTACTTTCACACGATGCTTAGGAACATGAGGCCCCGTGTCGGCATCTCGTCCTGCCTGCTCGGGCAGCCCGTGCGGTATGACGGCGGGCACAAGCGCGAGCCGTCGATCATCGAGGCGCTCGATCCTTTCGTTGAATGGGTGACCGTCTGTCCTGAGATCGACATCGGCCTGGGTGTGCCGCGGCCGCCCATCGATCTGCGGCAGACGGCGAACGGCCTCACGTTGGTGATGCCGGAAACGGGGCGCGACCTGACCGCCGAAATGCGCGCGTATGCGGAGCGCAAGGTTGCCGCGCTGGCCTCGATGCATCTCTCCGGCTACGTCCTCAAGTCGAAGTCGCCGAGCTGCGGGCTCGGAAGCACGAAGGTGTACGACGAGTCCGGCGCGCTGCTTCATCGCGAAGGCACCGGGCTGTTTGCCGCCGTGCTGAAACACCAGCTGCCCGATCTTCCGGTCGAAGAGGAATCCGCGCTCGCCGACCCCGTCCGCCTGCGCGACTTCCTCGAACGCATCCGTACTTACGGATCAGGTCGAAGTACGTAACGCGCTTCCACTTTTCACAGCTCAACAGCCCTAGCGCACTCAGGCAAGCGCGTGGCGCGGCTCCCGCGCGCGGCATCCAGCTTGCGCTATAGCCATGCGTGAGAATTCGCGCCGCCGCTCTGCTCGTCGTTACGTTCGCGCTCGCCGCCGTGACCTTCGTTGGCGGCTGGTTCGTCGCCACCGCGCTCGCGCAGGTGCAAGGCGACCTCGACCGGTCACGCGCGCTCACGTCGCTCGAGTCGGGCCCGCAGGCGTCGCTCGTCTATGACCGCCACAACAAGCTGACGTATTCGCTCTTCAGCGAGCAGCGCATCGACGTGCAGCTGTCACAGGTGTCGCCGGTGATGGTGCAGGCGGTGCTCGCGGCCGAGGACCATCGCTTCTACGATCACTTCGGGCTCGATCCGGTCCGCATGGCCGGCGCCGCCGCCGCCAACCTCAAAGCCCGCCGCATCGTCGAGGGCGGCAGCACCATTACGCAGCAGCTCGCGCGCAACCTGGAGCTCGGCAAACAGCGCACGTGGAACCGCAAGATTCGCGAGGTCATGCTGGCCGCGGCCATCGAAGCGCGCCACAGCAAGGAACGCATTCTCGAGACGTACCTGAACACCGCCTACTTCGGCGAAGGCTATTACGGCGTCGAGGCCGCGTCGCGCGGCTACTTCGGGAAGAACGCATCGGCGCTCGAGCCCGATGAGGCCGCGCTGCTGGCCGGCCTGATCCGCGCGCCGTCCGCCAACAGCCCGAACAAGTCGCCCGACGGCGCCATGACCGTGCGCAACATCGTGCTGGCGGCCATGCGCGATCACGGCGTGATCGACGAGGCGGCCATGCGGCAGTACGTGGCGGCCCCGCTGAACGTGAGGCCGCGCAAGACCAACGCGTTGACGAGCCACGGCCACAGCCCGCAGCAGGCGTGCGGCCTTTATTACTTCGAGGAAGTGCGGCGCGAGCTGGTCGATCGGTTCGGCGAAGACATGGTGCTCGAGGGCGGCCTTCGCGTGTATACGAGCTATGACCCGCGCGTGCAGCACGCCGCCGAGCGCGCGATCGTGAACCGCCTCGCGCAGCTGGGCGGCGCGAAGTCGTCGCTGCAGGGCGCCCTCGTCGCGATGGAGCCGCGCACCGGACAGGTGCTCGCGCTCGTGGGCGGACGCGACTTCCACGCGAGCAGCTACAACCGCGCCACGCAGGCGCACCGCCAGCCGGGCTCGGCGTTCAAGCCGTTCGTGTGGGCGGCCGCCGTTGAGCGCGGCTGGGCGCCGGGCACGAAGCTCACCGGCCTGGATGCGCCGATCGGCGACGGCACGTGGATGCCCGCGGGCGATCACGAAGCCGAAAGCTACACGCTGCGCCGCGCGCTGGTGGTGTCGAGCAACCGCGCCGCCGCGCAGCTGATGCAGCAGGTCGGCACCTCGTCGACGCTCTACACGGCGCGCCGCCTCGGCATCGAGTCGGAGCTGCCGAACGTGCCGTCCCTGGCGCTCGGCACGGGCGAAGTCACGCTGATGGAGATGGTGTCGGCCTACGGCGCGTTCGCGAACGAGGGCGTGTGGACGCGGCCGACGCTCATCACGCGCGTCGAGGATCAGTCGGGCGACGTCCTCTACGCGGCGCCGTTCGATCAGCGTCGCGCGCTCTCGACCGGCGCGGCCTACCTGATGAACAGCATGATGGCCGACGTCATCAACGCCGGCACCGGCTATCGCGCGCGCCAGGCCGGCTTCTCGCTGCCGGCCGCGGGCAAGACGGGCACGAGCGACGACTACGCCGACGCGTGGTTCGTCGGCTACACGCCGAACATCGTGGCAGGCGTCTGGTTCGGCCACGACCGGCGCAAGACGATCATGAAGTCCTACGCCAGCGACATTGCCGTGCCGGCGTGGGGCGCCTTCATGCGCGACGCGACGCGCGGGCATCGCGCGGTCTGGTACAACCTGCCGAGCGACGTCGAGAAGGTGGAAATCTGCCGCGCGAGCGGCCACCGCGCCGGCGAGGCGTGCCGCCGCTCGCCGGGCTTCGCGCGCGTGATGCTGATGGACGGAACCACGGTCGATCGCCCGGTGGAGGGCGGCGTGACCACCGAGCTGTTCACGCTGGGCAGCGCCCCGTACGGCGAGTGCCCGATTCACAGCGGCCTGTATCTCGACACGACGTCGCCGCTGCCGCCGATGCCGGACATGACGATGCCGTCGGAGTATTCGACGTATTCGACGTATTCGACGTATCCGACGTCGCCTGGCGCCGCGCCGCTGACGGATCCACTTGCCACGCAGCCTGCGACGCAGCCCATGCCGCCGGCATCGAGCCCGCTGTTCCGCGCGTCGGAAGCCGTGGGCACCTCGGGCGTGACGCGCACCGCTGCCCCGGTCACGCCATCGGTCGTGCCGCCGGCCTCACTGCCGCCGCTGCCGACGTCGCCGTCGTTGCCGAACGCGCGCCCGCAGGCGCCGAAGCCGCCGGCCTCACTCGGCACGGTGCCGAAGCCCGGCCTGCCCAGCCTGCCGGGCACACCGGTGCAGCGGACGGAAGGCGTGGTGATCGAACGGATCGCGCGTCCGGACGGCACCGTGATCGAAAAGGTGCGGCGCCCCGACGGCACCATCGTGACGATCATTCGAAACGAGCGCTGACCCGCGCCTGCGCCACCCGTGCGCGAGGCCTAAAGGCCTGCGCCACCCCTCTGACATTCCGGACACCAATACGTGCCGCGCGCGTCCGGCCCGGTTTTCTTGTACGCGATCGGCGTGCCGCACCGGCGGCACGGCTGCCTGCCGCGCCCGTAGGCCCAGAGCCGCTCGGCCGGATCGGTGCGTCCGGTCGTGCGGCGCAGGCCGCGATAGGTCACGATCTCCGACCTGGCGTCCGCGACGTTGGCCTTCAGAAGTTTCCGCGCCGTTCGAAGGATCGCGCGCAGCTGATCCTCGGTGAGCGCGTTCGCCGGCGTGTCGGGATGCACGCGCTCCAGAAACAGCGTTTCGGATTTGTAGACGTTGCCGATGCCGGCGGCCACGCGCTGGTTGAGCAGCACTTCGGCGATGCCCTGCGCGCCGCGCGCCTGCATCCGGCGCACGGCTTCGTCCTCATCAAACGTCTCGCCGAGCAGATCAGGTCCGATGAGCCGCAGGTCCTCCTGGCGCGCCTGCTGGCGCTCGTCGAGAAACTCCGCGATTGGCACGTTGAAGCCGACAGCCACGAAGTCAGCCGTTTCGATGACGATGCGCGCGTCGCGGCGGGGGAGCTGCCACTTCTCGCCAGGGCGGTAGATGTGCCAGCTGCCGTGCATGCGCATGTGCGTGCGCAAGGTGGTCGCGCAGGCCTTCAGGCCTGCGGGAGGCGCGCTGAAATGCATCAACAGATGCTTCCCCCGCGCCTCGACGCCGGTGATCGTGCGGCCGGCCAGTGGCGCGTCCTCGTCGACGCGCGTGAGGGCGGGAGAGTCGGACGTGAACCGCGTGACGCCTTTGCCGGCAAGCGCGGCGTGCAGCGTGCGCGCCGCGCGAAAGATGGTGTCGCCTTCAGGCATGGCTATTCACGATTGGCGGATTCATGCCCGCGCCTTTCGCGCAACTGATAGCCGTGCGGAGAGCGCGAGAAGCCCGCGCGCTCGAGGTGCGGCGCCAGCGGATGCGCGTCGGCGGGCGCGCCGTTGATCTCGGCGACGAGCAGGCCGAGCGCCGCGAGCTCGTGCGCCACGGCGGCGGCGGTCGCGCTCCGCTGCGGCTCGTCCTGGGGCAGCCACACGAGCAACTGGCGGCCGCGGCTGATCCAGGCGGCGGCCTCCCCGTTGACGAGCACGACCAGCGCGCCGACGCTGCGTGACGGGCCGCGCCCCGGCTCCGAGCGGACGCCGGGCCACTTGAGCAGGGTGCCGTACGGATTCGCGGGATCGGCGGCAGCCAGCCGGACCACCTCGGGCGCGTCGGGTTCGTGCCGCAGCGATCGCAGCGTATCGAGGGCCGACGGCATGGCGAACTGCGTCGCGGCGACGCCCGACACGAAGTAGCCGCGGCGGATGCGGCCCGCTTCTTCCATCGCGCGCAACACGTCGTACACGGCGGAGAAGCCGCCCGGAATGCCTTCGGCCGCGGCGACGTCGCGCGTGATCACGCCGTAGCGCTGCAGCAGCTGCTGCGCGAGCGCCGCCGCGCGCGCGGTCGGTTTCGCGGCGCCCGTGAGGTGATCGGCGACCAGCGACCAGCGGCCGGCCGCGGCCGGCGGCGCGGCCCGGCGCGAGCGGAAATTCATCCCGGATGAATGTTCGGCATGCCTCAATCGAAAATTCTTCCGGGAAGAATGTCCGCGCGACATTCTTCCGGGATGGATGTCGCCTCCCAGAAACGCGCGCAGCCCGTGCAGCGAGTCGTTGGTGACGATCCCTTTCCACACGAGGGTCCAGAGCGCGTCGACGGTGTCGCGCGGGTAGCCGCCGCCGACCGCCTCGTGCAGCGGTCCGAAGAACGACGCGCCTTCGCGTTTCAGATAGGCCGCGATCGCCTGTTCCTTGCCGTCGAGGGCGCCTTTCGCGGCCGTGGCGCGCGGCAGCCACAGCCGATCGATCTGATCCGCGAGATACAACGCGACGCGGCCGTCGCGATCGCCGAGCGGCTCGAGGCCGGCCCACACCACTTCGCCCGCGGAAATGAGCGTGTCGAGATCGAGCGGCGTGAAGCCGAGCACGCGCGACGGCAGGATCGCGGTTTCGAGAATCGACGCCGGCAGGGCCGCGCCCTGCAGGTGCTCGACCGCATCGAGCAGGGCGTCGAGACCCCGGCGCGGGCTGATGACGCCCTGCCACCGCGTGATCAAGCGTCCGAGCGCCGCGGGCTCCGCGGGCTCAATCTGCTTGCGCAGCTTCGCGAGCGAGCGCTGGCGAATCGAGCGCAACGCATCCGGATCGCACCACTCGCGGCGCGTGCCGCCTGGCGTGAACTCGCCTTCGATGAGCGCGCCGGTCGCGGCCACGGCGGAGAGGATCGCTTCGGCGCGCACCGGCGCCAGGCCGTAGCGCTCCGCGAAGTCGGGTGTCGTGAACGGGCCGCGCGTGCGGCCGAACCGCCGCCCCAGATCGCCGGCCGCGTCGGGCACGGCCGCGAGCAGCGCGTCTGGCAGGCCCGCCGGCAGCGGCACGCCGAGCGCGTCGCGATAGCGCGCCGCATATTCCACCGGCACCACGCGCTCGCCACCCGCGATCTCGACACGCAGCACGCGCCGCGCGCCCGCCAGCGTGCCGACGGCCGCATCCGCCTCGATGCCGCTCGCCGGATCGAGGCGCGCCGCAATCTCCGCGATCGACGCGTCGCCCAGCCGCAGCAGCAGATCGTGCACGCCGTCCACTGATCGCGCGCGCTGTTCGGGCAGCAGCATGCGCCGGCGCTGGCCGACCTCGGCGATCACGTCGGCGTCGAGCAGCTCGCGCAGCTCGGCTTCGCCCAGCAGCTCGCGCAGCTGCGCGTAGTCGATCGACAGCGCCTGCGCGCGCCGTTCGGCCAGCGGCGCGTCGCCGTCGTAGATGTAGTTGGCGACGTAGCCAAACAGCAGGCTCGACGCGAACGGCGACGGCGTCGTGGAGTCCGCCACGCCAACCGCGATCGTGCGCGTGCGGATCGCCTGCAGCGTTTCCACCAGCGCGGGCATATCGAACACGTCGCGCAGGCACTCGCGGTACGTCTCGAGCAGGATTGGGAACGATCCGAACCGCGACGCCACCGACAGCAGATCGTGCGCGCGCTTGCGCTGCTGCCACAGCGGCGCGCGCCGGCCCGGCCTCCGCCGCGGCAGCAGCAGCGCGCGGCCCGCCGCCTCGCGAAACTTCGCCGCGAACATGGCCGTCGCGCCCAGCTGCCGCACCACCAGCGCCTCGGCTTCATCCGGATCGGGCAGCATCAGCGCCGTGTCCGGCGCCTCATCGGTCTCCGGAAACCTCACCACAAACCCATCGTCGCTCCACATCGACTCGACGTGCAGGCCGCGCTCCATGCGGATGCGCTCGGTGACGGCCATGGCCCACGGCGCGTGCACGCGCCCGCCGAACGGCGTGAGCACCGAGACGCGCCAGTCGCCGAGCTCGTCGCGCACGCGCTCGATCAGCACCGTGCGGTCGTCGGGCACGATGCCGCCGGTGGCCTCGGCCTGATCGGCGAGATAGCGGATGAGATTCTCGGCGGCCTGCCGATCCAGATCGTGGTCGCGCGTGAGTTTGTCGATGGCGGCGGCCGGCGGCATGCCGCGTAGGGTTCGTACGAGCGCGCCGATGGTGCGCCCGAACTCGAGCGGGCGCGCCATCGCGTCCGCCTTCCAGAACGGCATCTTGCCCGGCTCGCCGGGCGCGGGGGAGACGAGCACGCGGTCGTGCGTGATCTCCTCGATGCGCCACGTCGAGGCGCCGAGGACGAACGTTTCGCCGGCCTTCGTTTCGAAGACCATCTCCTCGTCGAGCTCGCCGACGCGCGCGGCGCCGGGTCCCGCGCCCGCGAGAAACACGCCGTACAGGCCGCGGTCGGGAATCGTGCCTGCGTTGGTGATGGCCACGCGCTTGGCCCCTTCGCGCGCGGTGAGCCGGCCTTTCACGCGGTCCCACGTGAGGCGCGGGCGCAGATCGGCGAAGTCGTCCGACGGATAGCGGCCCGCGAGCATGTCGAGCACGCCGTCAAACGCCGATCGGCTCAGATCCGCAAACGGCGCCGCGCTGCGGATGACGCCAAACAGCGCGTCGGCGTCCCAGTCGTCGACGGCCACCATCGCGACAATCTGCTGCGCCACGACATCCAGGGGGTTGCGCGGATAGCGCGTTGCCTCGACCTTGCCCTCGTGCATCGCCTTCGCGACGGCGGCGCACGCCACGAGATCGCCGCGATATTTCGGCACGATCACGCCGCTCGACTTCGCGCCGACCTGATGTCCGGCGCGGCCGATGCGCTGCATGCCGCTCGCCACCGACGGCGGCGCTTCGATCTGAATCACGAGATCGACGGCGCCCATGTCGATGCCGAGCTCGAGCGACGATGTGGCGACGAGCGCGGGCAGGGCGCCCGACTTGAGTTGATCCTCGATTTCGATGCGCTGCGGCCGCGCGATCGATCCGTGATGCGCGCGCGCGATGGTGGCGCCGGCCAGCTCGTTGAGCGCCCCGGCCAGGCGCTCGGCGAGGCGGCGGCTGTTGACGAACAGCAGCGTCGACTGATGCTCGCGCACCAGGGCGAGCAGCCGCGGATGAATGGCCGACCAGATCGACGTCCGCACCGGCCCCTGCGCCGCGGGCCCGCTGGCGATTTCCGTTGCCTGCCCGATGCGAGCCATGTCTTCGACCGGCACTTCAATCCGCAGCGACAACTGCTTGCGCTCGCCGGTGTCGACGATGGTGACGGCCCGCCACGCGGAGCGCGCGCTCGTGCCGGCGAACTCGTCGTGCACGAGGTCTTCGGCATCTTCGCCCTTGAGCCTTGCCCCTTTCCCCTTCGTCCCTTGCGTCCCCTTTCCCCTCTGACCTTTCCCCTTTACCCTTTCCGCGGCCCCTCCGAGGAACCGCGCCACTTCGTCGAGAGGCCGCTGCGTGGCCGACAGGCCGATACGCTGGACGGGTGCCGCGGTCAGTTGTTCGAGCCGCTCGAGTGACAGCGCGAGATGCGCGCCGCGCTTGGTGGGCACGAGCGCGTGAATCTCGTCGATGATCACCGTGTGCACCGAGCGCAGCGTCTCGCGCGCGTTCGACGTCAGCAGCAGGAAGAGCGACTCGGGCGTGGTGATGAGGATGTCGGCCGGCTCGCGCAGCATGCGCGCGCGCTCGATCTGCGGCGTGTCGCCGGTGCGCACGCCCACCGCCGGCATGACGAACGTGTCGCCGCGGTTGAGCGCCTCGTGGGCGATGCCTGCAAGCGGCGCCCGCAGGTTGCGCTCCACGTCCACCGCCAGCGCCTTGAGCGGCGACACGTACAGCACGCGGCAGCGCGCCGCTTTCGCGGGGGCGGGCGTGAACATCACCCGCTCAATGGCCCAGAGAAACGCCGTCAGCGTCTTGCCGCTGCCGGTGGGCGCGAGGATCAGGGTGGACTCGCCCCGCGCAATGGCCGGCCAGCCCTCGGTCTGCGGCTTGGTGGGCCGCCCGAAGGCGCGCGCGAACCATGCGGCCACGGCCGGATGGAAGACGTCGAGGGCGCCCGCGCGCGGCATCTTTCGATCTTACCCGCGCTTCGGATACACTTACCTGTTTGTAGAGGTGTTAATGGGTGATGCTGGTGAAGGACTCGTCGACGCAGAGGCGCGGCTGCAGGAACTGCGCGATGAACGGGAAGCCGCTCGCAAGAGCGCGCGGGTGAAAAGCCCGCTGGCCGATCCGGAAAAGGTGCGCGAGGAAGCGTCGCTGAAGCTGGCGCGCACCGAGCTCGAGCGGCAGGGCGCCGCCGCGAGCCATCCGGTGCGCCAGAAGCAGATTCAGGCGGCGCTTGCGGAAATCAACAAGCGGCTCGCGAAGTTGAAGTAAGCGCGGAAATTTCTTCCGCGTCGATCGTCTCCACGTCGAGGAGGCGTTCGGCGACGGCCTGCACGCGGTCGCGGCGCTCGTCGAGCAGCCGCTGCGCCGTGTCGAGCGCGCGCGTCACGAGCGCGAGGATTTCCTCGTCCACTTTCCGCGCCGTCTCGTCGCTGAACCCGGCCTGCGTGCCGGCGTCGTTCTGCTTGCGGAACGCCAGCGGCCCGAGCGGCGACATCCCGAAGTGGCAGACCATGTGCGTCGCGATGTCGGTCGCGCGCTCGATGTCGTTCGACGCGCCGCTCGTTTCGGTCTGCAGGAACAGCTGTTCCGCGGCCCGCCCGCCCATCAGAATCGCCAGCTGCGTCTCCAGATATTCACGCGTGTAGGTGTGACGGTCCGTATCGGGCAGCTGCATCGTGACGCCCATCGCGCGCCCGCGCGGCACGATGCTGACCTTGTGCACGGGATCGGCGTGCGGCAGCAGCGCGGCCACCACCGCGTGGCCGGCTTCGTGCCAGGCCGTGACCACGCGCTCGCGCGCGGTGAGCTGCAGTGACTTACGCTCGACACCCATCATCACCTTGTCGCGCGCCGCCTCGAGGTCCGGCTCGTCGATCGCCGCGCGGCCGGCGCGGCCCGCGATCAGCGCCGCCTCATTAATGAGGTTGGCCAGATCGGCGCCCGAGAAGCCGGGTGTGCCGCGCGCCACGCGCAGCAGCTCCACGCCCGCGGCCATCTTCACGCCGCGCGCATGCACGCGCAGAATCTCTTCGCGGCCGCGCACGTCGGGATTGCCGACCGTCACCTGGCGATCGAAACGCCCCGGCCGCAGCAGCGCCGGATCGAGAATGTCCTGCCGGTTGGTCGCGGCAATCACGATGATGCCGCCGTGGCCCTCGAAGCCGTCCATCTCGACGAGCAGCTGGTTGAGCGTCTGCTCGCGCTCCTCGTGGCTGAGCGACTGGCTGCCGCGGCTGCGGCCGACCGCATCGATCTCGTCGATGAAGATGATGCACTTGCCGTGCTTGCGCGCGTCCTTGAACAGGCGGCGGATGCGCGCGGCGCCCACGCCGGCGAACATCTCGACGAACTCCGATCCGCTCGCAAACAGGAACGGCACGCCCGCCTCGCCCGCGATGGATCGCGCGAGCAGCGTCTTGCCCGTTCCGGGAGGCCCCGCCAGCAGCACGCCGCGCGGGATGCGCCCGCCGAGGCCCGCAAAGCGATCCGGCTCGCGCAGAAAGTCCACGATCTCGCGCAGCTCGTCTTTCGCCTCGTCCACGCCGGCCACATCGTCGAACGTCACCGGGTTCTCGCCCTTGCCGGCCACGTTGCTGCGCCCGGTCACCGACGGAATGCGCCCCGTCGTCGTGCGCCAGGCAGTGAACCCGACGAGGCCGAGGACGCCGAGGCCCAGGATGGCCGCCAGCGCGTTGAACGTGCGGCGGCTCACGCGGTCGATTTCGATGCGCACGCCGTTGCGGGCAAGCGCGCTGACAAACTCGGGATTGCCGGCGAAGTACCCCACCGGCGCGATGGACGCGACGTCACCGCCTGTCTTCAACGTGGCGCGAATCTCATCGTCGGCCGCGCGCAGCCCGGCGATCTCGCCGCGTTCGAGCAGCACGAGCAGCTCGGAGAAGGCGACGTCGCGCGGCTCGGCGCCGCGGCCGACATAAATGCCGGTGCCGCAGAGGGCGATGATGACGGCCGCCGAGGCCGCGATCAGGACAGATCGGTGCAGTTGAAGAAGGCGCTTCACGTTAAATTGTGGGGGACGCCTAAGTTTAGCGGCCGGGCGCGCGGCATGCAATTGGAAAGGCGTATGAATGTGACCTCTGCTGTAATGAACACATGACGAATCTGGCCGCATGGGCTGTGCATGCCTACACCGCGTCGGGCGCCCTGATGGGGTTGGCAGGCGTGATTGCCGCCGCTGCAGGCGACGTGCGCCAGGCGTTCATCTGGATGTTCGCCGCCACGTTCGTTGACGGCACCGACGGCGTGCTGGCCCGATACGCGCGCGTCAAGGAACGCACGCCCGCGTTCGACGGCGCCCGGCTCGACGATATCGTCGACTACCTCACGTTCGTCTTCCTGCCGGCCTTCCTCATCGTGGCCAACGGCTTCGTGCCTGACGAGCTGCGATGGCCGGTCGCGGCCGCCATGCTGCTGTCGAGCGCGTATGGCTTCGCCTCGCTCGACGCGAAGACCTCCGACAACTTCTTCACGGGATTCCCGTCCTACTGGAATGTGGTGGCGCTCTACCTGGCTGTGCTGGGACTGCCCCTCTGGATGAACGCCGCCCTGATTGTTGCGTTCGCGATCATGGTGTTCGTGCGCATCGGCTACATCTATCCCACCCGCACTCCGGCGCTGCAGACGACGACGCTGGTGCTGATGGCGGTGTGGGCCGTGCTGCTGCTCCTGATGATTGTCTGGCTGCCGCTGCCGCCGCGCTGGGTGGTGCTGAGCTCGCTCGTGTTTCCGATCTACTACATGGCCCTGTCGTTCGCGCTGCACGCGCGCCGCCCGCGACTCGCGCCTCCGGCGGATCCCGCGGGTATGGAATGAACCGCTGGCTTCGCCGCGCCATTGCGCTCGCCTACATCGCCCTGATCATCGCCAGCGCCATCGTCGTGCTCTGGACGATGAAGCACACGGTGGCGATTCACCGGCTGCGGCGGGGCGTCGGCGACACCGTGTTCATGTCGGCCGACGGCAAGCCGTGGTTTCGCATGGATGAGCGGCGCCGCGACGTGCCCATCGCGGAGATCTCCAGGGACCTGCGCGACGCGGTGCTCGCGATCGAGGATCACCGGTTCCACAGCCATTTCGGGCTCGACCCCATCGGCATCGGCCGGGCGGCCATGCGCAACGCGACGCGCACGTCGACGGAAGGCGGCAGCACCATCACGCAGCAGCTGGCGCGCACGATGTTTCTGTCGAACCGGCGGACGTGGGCGCGCAAGATTCAGGAGGCGGGGCTGGCCATCCTGCTCGAGCTGCAGCTGTCGAAGGAACAGATCTTCGAGCTGTACCTGAATCGCATCTATCTGAGCGGCGGCATGTATGGGGTGGAGGCGACGTCGCAGGCGTTGTTCGGCAAGCCGGCGAAGTCGCTGACGCTGGCGGAGGCCGCGCTGATTGCCGGCCTGATCAAGGCGCCGTCGGCGTTGTCGCCGTGGTCCAATCTCGACGAGGCGCGCGAGCGCAGCGAAGTGGTGCTGTCGCGCATGCGCGAGCTGGACCTCATCACCGAAGAGGAGGAGGCGGCCGCGCGGCGCGCGCGCCTGCGCATTCGCCCGTATCCGCGCTCGGACGAGGCGCGGCACGGCTACGCGAAAGACTATCTGCGGCAGCTGTTCCGCGATCAGTTCGGCGGCGATCATCCGCCCGACTGGAAGGTGCACACGACCTTCGTGCCCGATTTGCAGGACGCCGCCGAGCGCGCGGTGTCGCAGGGCCTGCGGCGATGGGGCAGCCGCCTCGAGGCCGCGCTGGTGGCGATCGATCCGCGCAGCGGCGACGTGCTGGCGATGGTCGGCGGCCGCGATTATGCCGACTCGCAGTACAACCGCGCCGTCCGCAGCCACCGGCAGCCCGGATCGGCGTTCAAGCCGTTCGTGTATGCCGCGGCCCTCGAGCGCGGCTGGTCGCCCGTGTCGGTGCTCGAGGGACTGTCCGAGATCGAGCCGCTCGGCCCTGACGAGTGGCAGCCGCGCAACGCGTCGTACTCCCCCGACAGCATCACGCTGCGCCAGGCGCTGTTCGAGTCCAACAACCGCGCCGCGTCGCTGCTGTATCGCCGCATCGGGTCGCGCCCCGTGCTTGCGCTGGCCGAGGATGTGGGCCTGGAGGATCAGCCGGATGTGCCGTCGCTGGCGCTGGGCGCGGGTCTGGTCACGCCGCTCGACCTCACCGCCGCGTATGCGCCGTTCGCCAACGGCGGCGAAGCCGTGCGGCCGCGCGCGATCACGCGGGTGGTGGACGCCGGCGGCGACGTCGTACAGCGCGAGCCCGTCGAGCGCACGCGCGTGATCAGCGAAGAGACCGCGTATCAGATGTTCTCGATGCTGCAGGACGTGATCGAGCGCGGCACCGGCGCCGGCGCGCGGTCGATGGGCGTGCGCTTCACGGCGGCGGGCAAGACGGGCACGACCAACGAATACAAGGACGCCTGGTTCGTGGGCTTCTCCTCGTCGCTGGTCGTGGGCGTCTGGGTCGGCATGGATCAGCCCGCCACGATTGCGGACAACGGATCGGGCTCGCGCATCGCGCTGCCGATCTGGTCGGACTTCATGCGGCGCGCCGCCCGCTATCGCGCGCCGCGCCCCATCGAGCCGCCCGCCTCGCTGCGGCAGGTGGCGCTCTGCCGCGAATCGTTCCTCCAGCCCATGGCGCAGTGCCCCCGCTACATCGAGTATCTCAAGGAGAGCGACGACGTGCCCGGCGCGCAGTGCCCGATTCACGCCGGCACGATGGAGGAGCGCGTCGAGCGCGCCGTCGAGGGCTTCTTCCGCGGCCTGGGCCGAAAGCTCCGCGGGATCTTCAGATAGTCAGCGGTTTCTGACAACCTGATGGACGCGGGTTGTCCGACAATGCCGTCATGACCGCACCAGCAACCGTTCGATCTCGGCTCTCGAGCGATCGAAGCACGCGCCGGGCCGCGTTCGATATACGGACTTCGTACTTCCCCACAGAACGAACCTAGCGAAGCGCTCTGAAGCCCGTCACCGCTTGGTCCGGCGCCGCCTCGGCGCCGCCTGGCTTGACGGCTTCGCTCGCCGGCGCGCCGGCCTGGACGAAGGTGGTGTTTTGCGTGCGAGCAGATGCTCCAGCTTGTGTTCGTGCAGCACTTCCTCGAGCGAATACGTGCCGCGAAGCTCCGCGTCGGCAAGCGCCTCGCGGGCATCCCTCAAATCCTCTTCGTCTTCGAGCGCTTCGATCCGTCGGAGATCCGCCAGTGGAAGAAGAGCCGCTACGGGCTTGCCGTGTCTGTGAATGATCAGGCGCTCACCGCCATGTTCGGCTCTCCGCAGCAAGTCGGAAAACTGATCCTTGGCTTTCGCGACTGTCAGGTTACGCATCCCTAATTTATGGCCATAATGGCCAGAACTGTCAATCCGGCTCGGCGCCCAGCCGGAGGGCCTGATAATGCAGGCCATGCGCCTGGTCCTCAACGTTCTGAAAATCGTCGTCGCTCTTCTCATGGTGCTCGTGGCCCTGACTGGAATCATCGGCCTGCTGCTGCCGAAGGCGCACGAAGTCACTCGCAGCGCGCGCGTCGAGGCGCCGATCAGGGCGATCTATTCAATGATCATCACGCCTGAGGCCTATCCAGAGTGGCGGCCCGACGTAGCGCGCGTCGAGCGCATGGATTCCGATCGCTTCCGCGAGTTCGGTGAAAACGGCCCGATGATCTTCCGCATCGTCCAGCGCGATCCGCCGTCGCGCGTGGTCGTCGCAGTCGACGATCCGGATCAGCCGTTCAGCGGCACCTGGACCATCGAACTGGCGGAGGAAGGGGAGCCGGGTCAGAGCACACGCATACGGATCACCGAGCGCGGCGAAGTGCCGAACCCGTTCTTCCGCGCCATCGCGCGCGCGATGATGCTGCCCACTGACTCAATCGACGCATATCTGCGAAACATGGGCAGACGCTTCAACCAGGACGTGACGATCGAGCCGTGAACGCTGGCGCGATTCCCGGCGACGGCGCAGGACCTCGCAGCCGAGGCTAACGCACGCGCACGATCGGATACGTCTTCACGTCCGCGCCGAGCAGCTGGTCGAGCGCGTTCCACGTCACCCATCCATCGTCGGAGCGCGGCTCGAGCAGGTAGAAGACGATGCGGCCGAGCGGCTGGTTGACGGGCACGGCGAGCGAGCCGGCCGGCAGCGTGACGTCGGCCGCGGCGGCCCAGGCGCCATCGAGCGTGCGCATGCGATGGTTCTGGAACGGCCGTTCGGCCTGCGTGTTCGACGTGATGCCGAAACGCTCGGCGCGCACGGTCTTCGGCTCGGCAAGCTGCGTGAAGCGGATGCCGTGCGCGGTCAGCTTGTCGGCGAGCGATCCGAGCAGCCGGCTGTTCTGCGTGGCGTTGGCCAGCAGGGTGGCGGGGATGTAGTACTCGGCGGGCGCGGTTTCATCCATCGCGGACTCGAACGTGCTGTAGTCCGCCATCTTCTCGGGCGTGACGACGTCCCTGCGCAGCAGCATCAGCTGGCCGGTGTAGGGATGGCGCAGCTCGTCGACGTCGCCCATCAGGATGGTGAGCTCGCCGCCCTTGTGATGGCGCGAGCGCACGGACTGCGTCTTGCCGACAATCGATTCGGCGTCGGCCGCCGCCACCGTCTTCATGATGCGCGGGGCGTTCGTCGATGCGAAGCCGAGCGCTTCTTCGAGAAAATAGTCGGTGGCCTTGATGCGATCCTCGAACGTCAGGTACGCGTAGGCCTCGCTGAGCAGCGCGAAGCGATTGCGCAGGCCGATGTAGTTGTTGTTGAAGCGCGGCACGTGCTCGAACGTGCGCCACTGGCGCAGCCCGCCGCCGGCCGGCGCGGCGCCGGACACGTTGCCGTAATAGAAATAGTCCCAGCCGTGCTTCGCCTTCACCTGCTTCGACACGTAGGGGAACCACTCGTTGCGCAGCAGGCCGATGATGTCCGCCTGCGTGTTCGGGTTGAGCGGCGGCGAATACGTCAGGTGATAGGCGTGGCGCGTGCCGTTGGTGGTGTGCAGGTCGATGCCCACGTGCGGATCGTAGGTGTTGAAGAGCGCGGCCACCGAGCGCGCCTCGGGCGACTCCTGCTTCATGTGATCGCGGTTGAGATCGAAGTCCTGCGCATTCGGGCGCTGTCCCATGCCGCCAATCGGCCCGTTCTGCAGCCCGCGGTTGGTGAGCGCAATGCGTTCGTTGCCGTCGGCGTTGTAGATCGGCGCCACGAGCAGCACCATCGTCTTCATCCAGTCGGCGTGCCGGCCCGACGCGATGTCGCGCAGCAGCTTCTGCGCCGACTCCTTGCCTTCCACTTCGCCGCCGTGAATGTTGCCCTGCACATAGACGCGCAGCTTGCCTGACGCCTTCACGGCTTCGGGCGACGCGTTCGGCACGTCGCCGACGACGGCGAGCGGGAGGGCGCGGCCTTCGGACGTGTAGCCGAAGGTGGTGAGGTGAATCTTCGGTGACGCCGCGTCCACCGCCTTCAGAAACGCCATGACCTCCTCGTAGCGGCTCGTCTCCCTGTAGCCCGTTCGCTCGGGCACGGTGGTGAGCTGGCGGAGCGCGGGCGTCTGCGCCTGCACGGCGCAGCCGGCGGCGACAATCAGAGCGGCAAGCAGTCGTGTCATGGTGAGCGGCATTATAATTCGCGGCATCATGAGACGAAGAAGGGTTGTTGGTGGCTGGTTGCTGGTTGCTGGTGTGATGGCCGGCGCCGCGTTGATCCTGGATGCGGCGCCTCTGCGGTCCCAGAAACCCCTCTTTACCGAGACGACCCCCGCCTCCGAGTTCGCGGCGCGACGTGCCGAGGTGATGAAGGCCATCGGCGACGGTGTCGCCGTGATGCAGGGCGCCACCGAGCGTCCCGTCTACAAGGCCTTCCGCCAGAGCGCGCAGTTCTACTATCTGACCGGCGTCGAAGTGCCGCGCGCGATGCTGATCATCGACGGCAAGGCGAAGTCGTCCACGCTGTTCCTGCCGGCCCGCGACGAGCGCATGGAGCGATCCGAAGGGCCGTTGCTCGCGCCCGGCCCCGATGCCGAGCGCCTCACCGGCATCGAGAAGGTCGTCGACCGCGGCGCCTTCGACGCAGCGGTCGCCGCGATTGCGGCCGAGGGCCGCCAGATCTTCACGACGTTCCGCCCCGAGGCGCTGGAAGCGTCGACGCCGGGCCAGGCCAACACGCACGCGCGCCTGACGGCCGCCGACAAGTGGGACGGCCGCAAGACGCGCGAGGAGCTGTTGCGCGAGAAGCTCGCCGCCATCTCCCCAAAATCGGAAATCGCCGATCTGGATCGCATTCTTGACGGCATGCGCCTGGTGAAGAGCCCGCGCGAGATCGCGCTCGTGCGCGAAGCCTCGCGGCTTGCCGGCGAAGCGCTGCTGGAGGCCATGCGCGTGGCGGCGCCCGGCATGAAGGAGTACGAGATCGAGGCCGTCGGCGACTACGTGTTCAAGGCGCACGGCGCGCAGGGCATCGGCTATTTCGCGCTCGTGGCCACCGGCGCCAACGCCGCGTGGCCGCACTATCACGCCGGCACGGCGCCGCTCGGCGCCACCGACCTGGTGCTGTTCGACTATGCGCCTGACTTCAACTACTACACGTCCGATGTCACGCGCATGTTTCCCGCCAGCGGCCGCTTCTCGCCGCGGCAGCGCGAGATGTACGGCATCTACGTGCAGCTGTACAACGCGCTGCTGACGTCCATCCGCCCGCACGTCGCCCCGCGCGTGGTGCTCGCCGACGCGCACCGGAAGATGACGGCCATCATGCAGGCCTTCACCTTCACCGATCCGAAAATTCGCGAGGCGGCCGAGCGCTTCGTCGCCGGCTACGCCAACCGCAGCCGCAACAGCCTCGGCCACTGGATCGGCATGGAAGTGCACGACGTGTCGGCGCCCTACGACACGTTGAAGCCCGGCATGATGTTCACCATCGAGCCGGCGCTCACGATCCCCGACGAGCGCATCTATATTCGGCTCGAAGACGCCATCCTCATCACCGACACCGGCTACGAAAACATGTCGGGCTTCGTGCCGTTCGACATCGACGGCGTCGAGCGCGTCATGCGCGAGGCCCCGAAGTACGTGAGGCCGCGCTAGCGACGTGAATCCGGCCGTCTCGCTCCACATCGGCGGCCAGCTGGTCGCGGCCGGCCTGTCGGTCTGGATGGCCCGGCTCGCCTTCTCGCGGCCGCTCGTCCCCGGCGGGCGCGCGTTCGGCTGGATGAACGTCGCCATCACGTGGTGGTGCCTGACCGGCGCGCTCCACGCGGTCCCGCAAGACGCGCACGTCCGGGTACTGTGGGCGACCCTTCAGGTCATCGGCATCTCGGCGGTGCCGCCGCTGTGGGTGTTGTTTGCCGGCGGCTACGCGCGCGCGCCGTGGGCCGGCGCCTCCGCCCGGCGCATCCTCTTCATCGGGGCCCTCCTCATGGTCGGCGCCGCGGCGACCAACCGCTGGCATGGCCTCTACTGGCCGGCCACGCGGCCGGCCGGCAATTTCCTCCTCTACGAGCACGGGCCGCTGTTCTGGGCGGCCGTGGGGTGGAACTACGCGCTGCTGCTGGCCGGCGCGGTGACGCTGCTGCGCGCGCTTCGGCTGCAGCACCGCGCCTTCACCGGACAGGTGGCCGCGCTGGTTGGCGCGACGCTCTGTCCCTGGATCGGCAACGCGCTGTATCTGCTCGGCGCGTTTGCGCCGGGATTCGAACCCACGTCGCTCGCGTTCGTGGCGTCGGCGATGCTCGTGTCGTGGGGGCTTTATTCGCACCAGCTGTTCAATCTCGTGCCCGCCGCGCGTGCCGCGATTTTCGAGCGCATGTCCGACGCGGTGTTCGTGCTCGACGGCAGCGGCCGCATCGTGGACGCGAACGCCGCCGCCGGCGCGCTTCCCGGGCGCGTGACGAGGGCCGGCGCGCGCGGGATGGACGATGCCATCGGGCGGTATCCGTCGGAGCTGCTGCCGTGGTGGCGTCACGTCGCGCAGCCGCCGTCGCCCGACGACCCGCTGCCGGTCACGGTGGCCGACGGCGAGCGAGTGCTCGAGTTGCAGGCCGAGACCTTCCTCGATCCGCGCGGCTCGGGCGGCACGCTGCTGTGGGTGCGCGACGCCACCGCCCGGCGCAAGGCGGAGCTCGAGCGCGCCGTGCTCGAGAAGAAGCTGCACGAGCAGCGCCGCATCGAAAGTCTCACCGTGATGGCCGCCGGCCTCGCGCACGATTTCAACAATCTGCTGACCGCGATTCTCGGCAACGCCGACTATCTGGCGGCGACGGTGCCGGAGCGATCGGAACAGCAGGCGAGCGCCACCGCGATTACCACCGCGGCGCAGCACGCGGCGGATCTGGTGACGCAGATGGTCGCCTTCACCGGACAAGGCCGCACCATCGCCGGCCCCATCGCGCTCGAGGATGCGGTCAGCGACGTCATTCGCGCGCTGTCGCGCACGCTCGGCGAGCGGGCCATGGTGACGCACGAAAGCGAGCCCCACCTGCCGAAGCTGTCGGGCGACACCGTGCAGATCCGTCAGGCGGTGCTCGCGCTGCTCACCAACGCGGTGGATGCGGTGGCGGCGCGCCACGGCACGGTCGAAGTCACGACCGGCCGCGAGACGCTCGACGCCGGCGCGCTTGCCGCCGCCACGTTTTCGGCGGCGCGGCCCGGCGAGTTCCTCTTCGTTGACGTCAAAGATGATGGGCCCGGCATGCCCGCCGATGTGATGCCGCGCATCTTCGAGCCGTTCTTTTCGACGCGCAACTTCGGCCGCGGCCTCGGCCTTGCCGCCGTGCACGGCATCGTGCGCAGCCATGACGGCGCCATCCGCTTCTGGACGGCGCCCGGACAAGGCACGCGCGTGCGCGTCTGGTGGCCGCTGAGCTGAGACTCGTGATGAAGAAGGTTGTCATCCTGTGCGCGCTGGTGGGCGCCGCCGCGTGCGGAGGCCGCCAGGACACACCCGCCGCTCCCGCGGCGCGTCCGTCAATCCTGATCGTGACGCTCGACACGACCCGCGCCGACGCCATCGGGCCGGATGCGCGCGGCGTGTCGACGCCGGCGTTCAATGCGGTGGCGGCGCGCGGGCGCCGGTTCGCGCACGCCTACGCCACCGTGCCCGAAACGCTGCCCTCGCACGCGTCGATGATGACCGGCCTCTACCCGGCCGGGCATGGCGTCCACGAGAACGCGCGCGCGCTGTCCGAGAGCCACGTGGTGCTGGCCGAGCGCATGAAGCAGGCGGGCTACCAGACAGCCGCGTTCGTGTCGTCGTACGTGCTCGGGCGCCAGTTCGGGCTCGCGCAGGGCTTCGATGTGTACGACGATGCGCCCGCGGTGGAGCGCGCGGCACGCGACACGACCGAGCAGGCCATCGCGTGGCTGAACCAGACGCCGGCCTCGGCGCCGCTGTTGATCTGGGTGCACTACTTCGAGCCGCACACGCCGTACGCGCCGCCGGAACCCTTCAGGTCGCAGTACGCGGCCAACCCGTACCTCGGCGAAGTAGCCGCCATGGATCAGCAGCTCGGGCGCCTGATCGATGCCTTTGACGCTCGCGCCGCCCAATCCGGCACCGCACCCGCCATCGTCATCGCCGCCGATCACGGCGAAGGTCTGGGCGATCACGGCGAGCGGCAGCACGGACATCTTCTGTATCAGTCGACGATGAAGGTGCCGATGGTGATGGCGGGGCCCGGCATCGAGGCCGGTGTGCTGGAGACGCCGGTGAGCACGCGCCGGATTTTTCACACGGTGCTGGACTGGGCCGGTGTGAGCGCCGAGCTCAGTTTGCGCGGCGGCGGCGGGGAAGTCGTGCTTGGCGAAGCGATGAAGCCGTACCTCGAATATGGATGGCAGCCGCAGATCATGGCGATCGAGGGCAGCCGCAAGGCCATCTTTGCGGGGCGCACGGAGATGTTCGATCTCGCCGCCGATCCTGGCGAGACGACGAACATCGGGACTGGCGGAAACATTCCGGCCGCGATCAGGAAGGCGCTCGACGACTATCCCGTGCCCACGCCAGGCGCGGCGCGTCCGCCGCAGAATCTGAGCGCCGAGGCGCAGCGCAACCTTGCGAGCCTCGGCTACGTCAGCGCGACGGCCACACCTGTCGTGCGCCGCGATGCCCCGCGGCCGGTGGACATGGTGGGACTGTTCGACGAGATCGAGCGCGCGTCGACGCTGTTCGTGCGCGGCCAGTACGCGCGGGCGATTCCGGTGCTGCAGGGCATTCTCGCGAAGGATCCGTACAACCTGGATGCCGCGCTGCGTCTGGCGACCTCGTACTCGTCGCTTCGCCGCAACGCGCAGGCCATCGAGATGTTCCGCAAGGCGGCGTCCATCGCGCCTGACTCGCCCGACGTGCGGTTGTATCTGGCGCTGCACTACGCGCGCACCGATGAGTGGCCGCGCGCGCTGAGCGCGCTCGAGCGGCTGGCGCCGGAGATGCCGGATCGCGCGGTGGCGTGGGAGGCGCTTGGCGAGCTCGCGATGCGCGCCGGCCGCACGGAGCGCGCGATCCAGGCCTTCGAGCGCACGCGCGGCCTTCTGGGACCGGCGTTCCGTCACGACCTCGAGCTCGGCGTGCTGTATCTGGCGGCGCGCCGCCTGCCGGAGTCGCGTCAGGCGCTGGACCGCGTCCTGGCGGCGCAGCCGGAGCATGCGATGGCGCTCTTCAAGCGCGCGCAGCTCGCCGCGCTGCTCAACGAGCCCGACACAGCCGCGCGCATCGCCGCCGCCCGCCGCCACGCCGACCCCACGACGCGCGAGCTCATCGCGCGCGAACGGCTGTTCAAATAAAAAAGGGTGGATCGCCGATTGGCGATCCACCCTGCCTGTCCGCAGGCCTGAAGGCCTGCGCTACCCGTTTAGAACGTAATCCGGGCCGCGATTTCGAAGCGCCGCGGCTCGAAGAACGACCGTGGCTGGCCGAAGCCCGCCGAGTGCTCGTTCGGGTTGATGTTGTACCCCGTCTGGTTGTTGAAGACGTTGTACAGGTCGCCGATGATCTGCAGGCGGTACCGCGACGCGAACGTGAAGCTCTGCGTGTACTTGAGGTCCATCTGCATGTGCGAGTCGGAACGGCGCGAGCCGGCCGGCTCCGCGTACCGGCTCGTGTCACTCGTGCTGGTCGTCAGCGCGATGTAGGGCTCATAGCTCCACATCTCCCATGGCTGGCCCGACTGCGCGACGAAATACGCGCCGGCCGTGCCCTGCCAGGGCAGCATGTACGAACCATACAGCTTCAGCATGTGCGGGCGATCGCCGCGCAGCGTGCCGTCGCGGAAGTTCCAGATCTGGCGGCCGGCGCCGTCGGCCAGGAACGACGATCCGATGAAGACGTTGGCGTCGTTCGTCGTGGTCGTGTTGTCCTGGTCGAAGTTGCCGTAGTAGTGGCTCCAGGTGTACGAGCCGCGCAGGAACGCGTTGCCCACGTTGTACTCGGATTCGAGCGTGACTTCCTGGTACTTCGTGTACGCATCGTCGAGTTCGGCGATGACGTAGCTCGAGCCGTTGAGCGACCCGTTGCCGAGCTGCCGGCGCTGATCGTTCAGGTTCGGGATGTAGTCACCCTTCGCCTTGATGTGCTCCGGCGCCCCGAACCGCGTGCGCGCGTCGTTGTTGGTGTCTTCCCAGAAGTGGCTGCCCTCGCGGTAGCGGCCGTAGAGCCGCACGGACCACGCGTCGCTGATCTGACGGGCCGTGCCGACGAGGAACTCGTCGATCCGGCGCGGCGTCATGTCTTCGACGAACAGCTTGCCCGACGAGCCCTCATCGAGGACCGACGCGAACAGGACGCCGTTCGCATCGAAATGCGTGTCGACGAACTGCGCGGTCAGGTTGCGATCCCACGACGCGGCGCGCGGCAGCGAGCTCGCGGCCGGGTTGTACGCCGCATAGCTGCCATACACCGTGTCGCGGCCGTTGTAGGCCCACGTCGCGCTCACGCGCGGCTGCACCATCTTCTCGAACGGCGTCTGGTACATCTCGTACTTGTTGCCTGGCGCGAGCACGTAGCCCGACAGCACCGACGCGTCTTCACGCAGGCCCTGTCCGAACATCGTGTCCTGGCTCACCAGCACGCCGGCGTTGAACGTCCAGTTGTTCCAGCGGATCGTGTCGTTGAGCTCGATGTTCTGCGACTCGTAGTCCGACTGGATGAGCAGCGGGTCGTCGCCAGGAAGCGTCTGGACGCGCGACGTGTAGAACGCGCGCTGGCCGCCCGTGCCCGGGATGGCCGACAGGCGTCCGCCGGGCACCGTGATGATGCCGAGGCCGTTCGAGCTGCGCAGCAGATCTTCGCGGTCGCGGTACCACTGATAGCCCGCGTGCAGTTCGTGCGTAATCGCGCTGCCGAGCGTCAGGTTGTAGCCGAACTGAATCGTCTGGCGATAGAAGTCCTGGTCGTTGAACTCCGCGCCGAATCCGACGATGCCGCCGCCGGTGCGGACGCCGTCGCGGAGGAAGCCATACCGGTCGATTAGCGGCTGGATGAACGCGTTATAGGCGGTCTGGCCGGCGACCGGCGTCGGCACCGAGAGCCGGCCGAGCTTGTCGAGGTTGGCCACGTCGAGCTGCGTGCCGATCACGTTCGTCGGCTTGATGTCCGCGATATGGTCGGGCGCCGACTGCGTCTGCAGCCCGAAGTACGAGTACTTCGCCGTGACGTGGCTGCGCGTGTTGACGATCCACGAGCCTTCCACCGTCGCGATCTTCTGGCGCGACGAGTCGGCCGATCCGGCCGTCGGCGCGGTGAACTCCCCGAACGTGTCGCCCTGATCGTCGCGGCTCGAGTCGCGGTAGCTGACGTTCAGCAACGTCGATCCCGACGGCGAGATCGTGAGCTTCCCGAAGCCTTCGTTGCGGGTGCTCTCGAAGTCGGGCACTTCGCCGTAGGCATTCGCCTGGTTCGCGCGCGTCCGCTCCGGACGGTAATACGAACCGAAGAAGAAGACGCGGTTGGGGATGATCGGGCCGCCGGCGTTGAGCGTCAGCCACGTCCGATCCTGCTCGAAGCGCGAGCGCCCCGTTTCGGCGTCGGCCGACATGTCGTGGTTCTGCAGCTGGAAGCTCGCCATGCCGGTGAAGCGGTTCGTGCCGCTCTTGCTCACCGAGTCGATGAGGAAACCGCCCGAGCGGTTGAAGTCGACCGCCCGCGCGCCGCCCTTGACCGTCGTCACCTGCGCGATGTCGTGCGTGGCCGGCTCGGCCGAGAGCGTGCCGAACAGCGGCATCGTGACGTTGGCGCCGTCGAACTGGTAGACGTTGTCCTGGCCGCTGCCGCCCGCGCTGGGGCCGCGCGTGGTGTCGGCCGTGAACTGCACGCCGGGGATCAGCTTGACGAGATCGCGGTATTCCTGGCCCACGGGCAGCGCGCGGATCTGCTCGTTCGACACGCCGCTCTTGATGGCCGCGGAGCTGCGGTCGATGAAGCCCGCATCAGCCGTGACCGTCACAGCCTCGGTGATGCCCTGCACGCTCATCTGCGCCGTGATGAAGGCGTCCTGACTGAGCTGCACGAGCGCCGGGCGCGTCACGGTCTGCATCCCCTGCAGGGTGAAGGTCAGGGTGTAGTTGCCTGGCTGAAGCGCCGGAAGACGGAAGTCGCCGTTCGCCTCGGTCACGGTGACGCGAGGCGTGGGGAGCACGTCCGACTTCGCTTCAACGGTGACGCCGGGCAGCGGCGAACCGTCGGGCATGGTGACTTTTCCGCTGATCGACCCGGTCTGCTGCGCGAACGCGGCAGGAGCCATCAGCAACATCGACAGTACGAACGCGAGTAGTCCGCGCTTCTTCATGTAAAGGGCCTCCAAAGATGAGGGATGCTACCAGTCAACTGCTTGAGGCGCAAGGCTTTGCGCCCGGGTACTCCCCTGCCGGTCAGCTGTGGGCGGCCGCCGCCAGCGCCGCGGCGTGCACCGCCGCGCCCACCAGCCCGGCCTGCTCGTTCAGGATGACCCGGATCGGGATGGTCGCCAGCAGGTCCGCCATCGGCGGCTTGTCGCGGAATGCGTCCAGAAAACGCCCGCTTTCGAGCGCCGGCAGGATCTTCGGCGCGATGCCGCCGCCCACGTACACGCCGGCCGTGGCCACCGATCGCAGCGCCAGGTTGCCGGCTTCCGATCCGTAGAGGTCGACAAAGAGGTCGAGCGTGTCGACGCAGCGCAGGCAGTCGTTCTGGAGCGCGGCGCCGGTAATCTGTGCCGGGGCGTCGAGCAGATCGGTGCCGTCCGGGACGCCCTCGCAGCCGATGGTGTCGTCATAGGCCGAGGGGCTTCGCCCCTCGGACTCCCCGACACGCTCGCTCGCGGGGCCCCAACGCCCCGCTCCGCTCGCGTGGCTCGCTCGCGACGCTCGCTCGCCACCGTGCACGAAGCGGTAGATGTTCACCAGGCCGGGGCCCGACAGGAACGTCTCCACTTCGACGCGCTCGCGCTCGCGCATCATGAACGCCGCCAGCTCGAGCTCGCGCATGTTGCGCGGCCCGAAATCGGCGTGGCCGCCTTCCGACGGCGACGGCACGAAGCGTCCGCTGAGGTTGTGCAACAGGGCTTCGCCCAGGCCCGTGCCCGCGGCGATGAGCGCCGCGTTGCCGCGCGGCGTGGCCACGCCTTCCTGCAGCACCGCCAGTTCGTCCGGCTCGAGAAACGCGACGCTGTGCGCCATCGCCTCGAGATCGTTGAGCAGCTTCAGCCGCGCGCGCCCCACGCGCGGCGCCACCAGGCCGAGATTGACGATCCACGGCACGTTCGTGAGCCGCGCCACCAGCCCGTTGACCGGACCGGCCACGCCCACGCACATCGCTTCGATCCCCGGCTCGGCTTGGCGCCTCGCCGTGGGTGCCGCCGCGCCGTCGCGCACGCCGAGGAACTCGTCGACGATTTCCTCGAACGAATCAAAATCCAGCGTGCCGAACTCGCGCACGAGTACGGGACGCGGCCGTTCGCCCGCCGCGCCGCGCTCGAACAGGCCCAGCAGCGTCTTGGTGCCTCCAATATCGCCCGCCAGCAGCATCGCCCACGATTCTACGTTCTTGACAGGGCGAGGGATGTGGTTCATTTTGGCCCTGTCAGTGACGCCGATTTCCGACAGCTCTGCTTCCGCCCGTCCGCTTGCCGGCGAGCGGGTTGCCATCGCCCCACGCCTTGCGTTGCTGTCGCGGCGCGACGTCCGCGCGCTCGTTGAAAAACTCGGCGGCCGCGTGCTCGACACCGGCGCCGGCGCCACGCTGTTGGTCGGCGGTACCGACGATCCGAATCTGGCCGGCCACAACGGCGTTCGCTTCATGACCGAAGCGGAACTCTGTGAAGTCGCGGGCCTGCCGTCGGCCGACGCCCTGCGCGCGCAGTTCAAGACCGCGCGCGACATCCGCGCGATGTATCCCAACATCCGCGACGAGCATCTGAAGTTTTTCGAGAAGTGGGGACTCGTGCGTCCCGTGGCGGGCCGCTTTTACGGCTTCAGCGATCTGCACCTGATTCGCCAGGCCGCGGCCGCGCTCGACAGCGGCACGCCGCTCAACGCCGTGGTGCGCGCGCTCACCTCACGCCGCGAAGGGCAGCTGCAGCTCGATTTCCAGACGCCGCGCGGCCGCGACAACGCCACGCACCAGGCGCGCGTAGTCACGCTCGAGCGCAAAGCCGATCCTCCGCCCGCGCTGTTCCCGGTGGCTCCGCCCACGCCGCCCGGCAGCGACGATGCGCTGGCGGCGCGCTATTTCATGGAAGCCACGCGGCTCGACGATGGGACGGACGAAAATCAGGACGCCGCCGTCTCGGCCTATCGCCGCGCGCTCATCGTCGATCCCGAGCTCGTGCCCGCGCTCGTCAACCTCGCGAACATTCACTACGCGCGCGACCTGCACATCGAGGCGCTCGCCCTGTACGAGCGCGCCCTGTCGCTCGAGCCCGACTGCTTCGAGGCCCACTTCAACCTCGGCAACGTGCACCACGACCTCTCGCGCTTCGACGACGCCCTCGCGGCGTACCGCGAAGCCGTTTCGCTCAATCCCGGTTACCCGGAAGCGCACTTCTATCTGGCCGTGACGCTGGAAAAAATGGGCCGCTCGCCGGAAGCCCGCCCCCACTGGCGGCTCTATCGCGAACTCGCGCCGGAAGGCGAATGGGCGGAACTCGCGAAGGAGTTCGAATAATTAAGAGTTGGCGAGTTAAGAATTGAGAATTGCTGTCGTTGGCGCGCCGGATGCTTGAGGCCGCGTCCATTGGAATTCCGCGACCGCCTCCAGCAGCGCACCTACGAGTTTGCTCTCGCCATCATTCGCTTCTGCAGGACGCTGCCGCGCACCGACGAGGCGCGCGAGCTCGCCAGGCAACTTCGACGGGCAAGTACTGGCGCTGCAGCAAATTACCGCGCATCGCGCAGAGGCCGTTCGCGCGCGGAATGGCTGGCGAAGATGGGAGTCGTCGTCGAAGAACTGGATGAAGCTGATTTCTGGCTGTCGATCTTGCGGGATGCGGACATCGCATCCCCGCCGCAGAATCTGATCACTGAGTGCAAGGAACTGCTGGCAATAACTGCAACTGCGGTCATCACCGCGCGGCGCAACACCAGCTCGTGACGCCCTCAGCAATTCTTAATTCTTAACTCACCACCTCTGAATTCTCCTGATTCAGTAGCTGGGTTTCCTGGCGACCCTCTTCAGCTTGAAGTAAGGACACTCCGGGCACCAGGACTCGGGATTGAAGCCTTCCTTGCCGGCGTAGGGCAGGACGTCGCGGTGGGTGCAGAACTCGCCGTCTTCCGGGTCGGCGCGCCAGCGGCACGAGCGGAAGCGCGCCCAGGCGGGCGTCAGGCGGTTCGGGTCGGGGCCCGAGGCGCCCGGCGTGGCCGGCGCGAGGTGGCCTTCCTTGGCCGCGGGCATCTCGGAAGCGACGGGCGCCTCCGCAGCCGCAGGAGCCGTAGGCGTTTCAGCCGTCTCGGGCGCGGACGTGTCGGGCGTTCCGGACATTTCGTCCGGGTTCTTCGGCTCGCCGGTCACTGAAGCTCCAGCCCGAACGCCTTCTCGATCGCGGCGAGCGAGCGGCGTTCTTCGGGCGCCACCAGCGTCAGCGCGTGGCCTTCGGCCTCGGCGCGGCCCGTGCGGCCCACGCGGTGCACGTAGGTGTCGAGCGAGGTCGGCACCTCGTAGTTGACGACCCACGTGATGCCGTCGACGTCGAGCCCGCGCGCGGCCACGTCGGTGGCCACGATGATGCGATAGCGGCCCGACTTGAAGCCCTCGATCGCCTTCTGGCGATCCTGCTGGGTGCGATCGGCGTGCAGCGCGGCCGTCTTGAGGCCGGCCGATCCGAGCCGGCGCGCCAGGCGATCCGCGCCAATCTTCGTGCGCGCGAACACCAGCACCGGGCCGTGCGATTCCTTCTTCAGGAACGAAATCAGGTAGTCGAGCTTTTCACTGGTCGGCACGATGTGCGCGACGTGCGTGATGGTCTTGGCCGGCGATCCGGTCGATCCCACCTGCACGTAGTGCGCGTGCGCCGCCAGCTCGTGCGCGAACTTCATGATCTCTTCCGGCATCGTCGCCGAGAACAGCATCGTCTGCATGCCCGACTTCGGCAGGCCCTGCGCGATGCGGCGGACGTCGGGCCAGAAGCCCATGTCCATCATGCGGTCGGCCTCGTCGAGCACGAACGCCTCGATCTTGTCGAACTTCGGCGCGTCGCCGCGCATGTGATCGAGCAGCCGTCCCGGCGTGGCGACGACGATGTCGACGCCGGCGCGGAGGGCGATGTCCTGCGGGCTCATGTGGACGCCGCCGTAAATGGCGGCGCTCGACAAGCCCGTGTAGTAGGCGAAGCCCTGAATCTCGTCGTCGATCTGCACGGCGAGCTCGCGCGTGGGGGCGAGGATGAGCACGCGCGTGTAGCCGCGCGGCGCGGTGGTGCCGTCGGCCGCGTCGGACGCGAGCAGCCGGTGCAGGATCGGCAGCACGAATGCGGCGGTCTTGCCGGTGCCGGTCTGCGCGCAGCCGATGACGTCTTCGCCGGCGAGGGCGAACGGAATCACCGCGCTCTGAATCGGCGTCGTGCGCTCGAACCCGCGCTCTTCGAGCGCGTGGCGCAGGGTCGCGTGGATGGGGAGCGCGGAAAACTCGATCGGGGTGATGTCGTGCGGCGCGGAGGCGCGCTCGGCGGGGGCGTGGTGCGGCTGCGGCGCGGAAGCGTGGCCGCCGCCCGAACCGGATCCACCGCCGCCGCGGCGCCGGCGCCGCGGCCGTGTGTGATGCACTGTCTCTGGACTCAAATCAGTTGCGGGCTTACCGGGCTCGGAAGGTGATGATGCCGCGGACGGGATCGTAGGGCGACACGCCCACGGTCACACGGTCACCGGGCACGACCTTGATGCGAAAGCGGCGCATGCGGCCGCTCAGCTGGGCCAGCACTTCGTGGCCTGATTCCACCTGGACGCGGTACAGCCCGCCGCTGTGAACGGCGACAACCGTGCCCTGAACATCAATCAAATCGTCCTTACTCAAGCTTGGGTAACGCCCATTCCTTTCGTGTTCGCGTGGACCCGGCAAACGCCGATCCACAACACTTCATTGTGCCACAGAAACGGCCGGAGGGTCCGAATACGGCTGGAGAGCAATGACCGCATCTCGAACCCTTGCAGCGAGTTCCGCGTAATTGTCCCCCTCCAGCCGCATGGGCGCGCCAAACGTGATTCGCACGGGTCCGCGCGTCGGCCAGCTGGCACGAAGGCTCAGCACTTTGTCCAGCCCCTCGATGCGGACCGGCACCACGGGCACGCCGAGCTTCGAGGCCAGCAGGCCGACGCCCGGCCGGAACGGCGCAATCTCGCCCCAGTCGGTGCGCTTGCCCTCCGGGAAGATCAGCAGCGACCGTTTCTGATCGAACAGCCGCCCGATGTACTGAATCGTCTGCCGCGTGCCCGCTTCGTACTGCGGAATGGGGAAGGCGTTGTAGAAGATCGTCGCGCTCAGATAGCTGGCGGTGTTCTTCAGGCGCGTGCCGAGCGGGAACTGGTCGGGAAAGAAGTGCGCCTTGAACCATTCCTTCGCCATGGCCGGCGACACGCGATACCGCCACTTCGCGGGCAGCGCCTGCAGCACCGCCGGCGTGTCCATGTGGCTTTGGTGATTGGGCGCGAAGATCACGGGATGGTCGAGCCCCTCGAGATGCTCGAGGCCTTCCACGCTGAGCGACATCCAGGGGCGCGAGATCGACAGCACCCACGTGGGCAGGCTCACACGCCGCAGCGCGCGAACCGGCAGCGACTGGTTCCAGTCGGGAAAGGGAATGTCGGGCATGCGGGCGCGGCTCGGCGCAGACGGCGCCACGCCGATTTCGGTGATGGGCGCGCTGCGCACCGCCTCCACCAGCGCGGCCACGGTGCCCACGGTTTCGGCGGCGCCGAATTCGCTCTCGTCGATCGGCGTGTGGAAGGCGTCTTCGAGGCGCGCGAGCAGCTGCATGCGATCGAGCGATCCGAGGCCGAGCTCGTCGAACCGCGTTGCCGCCGTCACCGGCCGTCCCACCGCGGCTGACACGATCTCTTCCACGCTCAGCGCCGAGCGCCCGGGCGCCGATGCCGCCGCGCCCGATGCGGCCTCCGCCACCCAGCGCTGAATCTCCTTGCGCTTCAACTTGCGCGTGCCCTCCGTGCGCGGCAGTGCCTCGCCCGGCCACACGCTCGAGCTCCAGATGCGCTGATGCTCTTCGAGCATCGCGTTCGCGCCGCGCACCACGGCGGTTGCGTCCGCGCCCGGCGCGAGCAGCAGCACCGCGTGCACGCGCTCCTCTCCACCGTGCGACACGCCCACTACCGCCGATTCGCGCACGCCCGCCTGCGCATTCACCGCCCGCTCCACATCGTCGGGAAACACGTTGAGGCCCTGCGCGGTGACGATCATTTCCTTCTTACGGCCCTTGATCGTCAGCCGGCCTTCCGCGTCCATCTCGCCGATGTCGCCGGTGTGAAACCAGCCCTCGCGGTCGAACGGCGTCTCCGCCTGCGCGGCCGCTGCGCCTGGCGCCGTCGAGGTGAAGTAGCCGCTCGTGACGTTCGGGCCCTTCACGAGAACCTCGCCATCCTCCGCGATTTTGATCTCGACGCCGCTGATGGCCGTGCCCACCGAGCCGGGCGCGCCCTTCTTGAAGGGATGGTTGAGGGTGACGATGGGCGCGGTTTCGGTGAGGCCGTAGCCCTGAATGACGAGGAAGCCGAGCGAGCGCCAGAACTGCTCGAGGTCGGGCGCGAGCGGCGCGCCGCCGACGAGGATGCACCAGAACTTCCAGCCGAACATGCGATGCACCTGGAACCTGGTCGCGTGTCTTCGTTCGACGTGCTCGCGCAGCAGGTCCAGCACTTTCGGCACGCACACGAGCACCGTCACGCGGCGCGACTTGATCTGGCGGACGATGTCGGGCGCGTTGAAGCCGCTCGAGAACACCACCTGGCCGCCAAGCATCGGCGGCACGAACGTGGCGACCGACTGGCCGAACATGTGGCTGAGCGGCAGCAGGTTCAGGAACCGGATGGGCCGCAGCGGCCACAGATATTTGCGGTAGTGCGCGATCTCGTCTTCGATCGGGTGCAGGTTGGCGAGGATGTTCGCGTCGGTGAGCGTGACGCCCTTCGGCTCGGACGTCGCGCCGCTCGTGAAAATAATCTCCGCGAGCCCCGGCGTCGAGGTCTCTGTCCGTTCTCGCGCGCCGGTAAAGAGTCGCGCGTCGTCCATGCGCCAGAGTTCGTAGCCGTCGGCCGCGTGCGGCTTCACGTCGGCGCCGGCGAGCATGAGGGGCGCCTGCACGATGTCGCGAATGTGGTGCGCCTGGCCGGCCGAGGCGCGATAGTCCACCGGCACCGCGACGGCGCCGGCCAGGCGGATGCCCCACAGCGCGGCGATCCATTCGCCGCGGTTCTCGCCCCACAGCACGACTTTGCCGCCGGCCGCGATGCCCGCCTGCTTCAGCCGCGCGGCGAACGCCTCGGACGCGGCGGCAATCTCGCCGTACGCCCACGTGCGCGTGCGGAAGCCGTTGTCGTGGATGACGAAGGGGCGTCGGGCCTGGGCGGGGGCGGCGACGTAATCGCGGTAGAACTCGAGGAGGGTCTGACGTCGCATCGGGCCTTATCATAGAGGCTCTGGTGACGACCAAGCCCCATTCGATGACCGTGTCGGCCGCCGCGGCGCTGTACGACAGCATGCTGCAGCGCGCGCTTCAGCAGTTCTTCAGCCGGGCGGTGATCACCACCGAAGTGATCGCCGAGCAGGCCGGCGCGTCGACCATGGCGGTCGAGGCGGACAGCCCCGCCCTCAGCATCGTCGTCACCTGGTTCGAGTTCAGGCACACGCTGCGCGCCTCGCCCGACCGGCCCTTCACGCCCGACGAGGTCCGCTTCGCGCGCGCCATCGTGTCGGTGCTCGAGGCGCGTTATCGCGCGAGCTTCGATCCCGCCCTCATGGCCGAGCGGCTCGACATGTTTCGCGGCGTCATCGAAGACCGCTACGTCGGCGCGTTTCTCGAAGACGCGCCGTACACCATCGAGGACGTGGCCAGCCGCGCCGACGTCATCGCGAAGGCCATGGAAGTGCTGCGCGTGGCCGCGCTGTCGCGGTACGAGAATCGCCAGATCTCGTCGGGCGTGCTGCTGCTCGACAGCAACGCGGATCCGGCGCGCGGCGCGTGCCGCGTGAAGCCGACGCTCGACTATGCCGAGGGCCTCACGGCGGTGAAAAGCTTCTACCGCCTGTCGGACGGCCTGCACACGGCGTATCTCGTAAGCCGCGATGGCAAGGTGCTCGACATCGTCGAGGTCGACGAGTGGGACACGCGCGCCGACGTGCCGGGCACGCTGCGCACGCCGGTGGCCGCGCCCTATCAGGCGCACGCCCGTGCCACCGCGGGCAACCGGCACATCTGCATCATCCTCACGCCGGCGCACGAGATTCGCGTGTTCGCGGAGGGCGCGCACGTCTTCACCTTCCGCAACGCGAGCTGGCACCTGCTCGACGTGGCGGCGAAATATCAGATGTGGCGCGCGTCGGTGGGCAACGACGCGCTGGCGGCGCTGATCTTCCAGACCGCGCTCGACCTCGCCGACAAGCGCCAGGGCGCGCTGTTCGTGGTGCTGCGCGATCGCAAGGAGGGACTCGACCGGCTCGTCGCGCCGGCCGATCGTCTCGATCTCCCGCACGATCACGAGCCGACCGACGGCGTGGTGGACCGCCGCGACCTGCTGCACTTCGTGGCGGGCCGCGTCGCCACCGATCTGTCGCCCGATGTGTTCCGCGCCCTCGCCACCATGGACGGCGCCATCGTCACCGACGCGCGCGGCACGCTGCTGGCGGCCGGCGCCATCCTGCTGCACTCAGGTCCGGCGTCGATTGAGATCGAAGGCGCGCGCACGGCGGCGGCGTTTGGCGCCGCCGAGTACGGACCCATTCTGAAAGTCAGCGAAGACGGCCACGTCACCTGTTTCGATCAGGGCCGCCGCTGGCAGATTTGACTCGCCGCCGGCTTCGCCATTGAATAGTACGTTCCACATAACGCAATGCGCATTTTTCTAACAGGCGGTTCGGGATATATCGGGTCGGCCGTGCTCGACGCGCTCGCGCGCGCGGGGCACGAGGTCACGACCGTCGTCCGCAACGGCGAGAAGGCCGCGGCGGTCGAAAAGCGCGGCGGGCATCCGCTCGTCGCCGACTTGTTCAAGCCGGAATCCTACGCGGCGGCCGCGGCGTCGGCCGAGGCCTGGATTCATGCGGCCGTGGATTACTCGGCGCGCGGCGTCGAATTCGATCAGCTCACGGTCGACACGCTGCTCGTCGCGGCGCGCTCGGCCGGCGGAGGCCTGTTCATCTACACCTCGGGCGTGTGGGTGCTCGGCGATTCGCCGGAGCCGGCGACCGAGAAGACGCCCGTCAATCCGATTCCGCATTCGGCGTGGCGCGCGCCCATCGAGAAGGCCGTGCTCAAGGCCGGCACCGGCGCCATCCGCACGGCCGTCGTCCGGCCCGGCATCGTCTATGGCGGCGGCCGCGGCATCGTGGGCGATCTGCTCAAGGACGCCAACAACGGTCTCGTGCGGGTGGTCGGCAACGGCGAAAATCACTGGCCGCTGGTGTACGACCGCGACCTCGGCGACTTGTACGCGCGGCTGATTGCCTCGAGCGACGCCAAGGGCATCTATCACGCGAATGACGAGGGCGACGAGCGCGTCAACGACATCGTCGAGGCGATTCGCGAGGCGGCGCACGTGCGGCCGTCGCTGCGCCACGTGCCGCTGGCCGAGGCGCGCAAGAAGATGGGCACGTACGCCGATGCCCTGGCGCTCGATCAGAAGGTGCGCAGCCCCCGCGCCCGCGCGCTCGGCTGGACGCCATCGCTGCGATCGGTGGCCGGCAACGTGTCGCGCCTCTTCGAGGAATACCGCCGCGAAACCGCGGCAGAAAGCACCGCTCGACGTTAGCGGTGGGCCGGGACTTCAGTCCCGGCGAACAGAGTCCCCGGCGCACAGGAGAACCAGATGAAGCAGCTTGCATTCGCTCTTGCGTTCACGGCCCTCGCCGTTCCGGCGGCGGCCCAGCACGAAAATCACGGGGCACCCCGGCAGGCGCAGCAGGCCGCGCAGGCGCAGCAGCCCGCGCGTCCTGCGGCCATCACGCCGCCCGAGAAGATGGACGAGTCGCTGCCGCCCGGCACCGACGAGTTCGTCAAGCTTGCGCTCGCCAACAGCCCGCGCCACGGCGAGTGGGTGGACATCAAGCTCGGCACCGGACCGGCGGTCAAGTCCTGGGTGGTCTATCCCGAATCGAAGGACCGCACCGGCGTCGTGATCGTGATTCACGAAAATCGCGGCCTCAACGACTGGGCGCGGGCAGTGGCCGACCAGCTCGCTGAAGACGGCTTCATCGCCATCGCGCCCGACATGCTGTCGGGCATGGGGCCCAACGGCGGCAACACCGACGCCATCGCGCCCGATCAGATCAGCAGCTATCTCGGCAAGCTCACGCTGGAAGAGCGCAACCGGCGCATCGACGCCGTGCGCACCTACGCGATCCAGATTCCGGCCGCGAACGGCCGCGTCGGCATCGTCGGGTTCTGCTGGGGCGGCGCGCGCGTGTTCGAGTACGCCATTCATCAGCCGGCGATCAACGCCGCCGTCGTGTATTACGGCACGGCGCCATCCGATCCGGCGCTGCTCGATCGCATCGCCTCG
Organism: Vicinamibacterales bacterium; assembly: GCA_036675475.1. Taxonomy (GTDB): domain Bacteria; phylum Acidobacteriota; class Vicinamibacteria; order Vicinamibacterales; family SCN-69-37; genus JALYRV01. The sequence continues at coordinate 111,430 of JAKFEY010000030.1, read as the reverse complement.
CCCATGCTCGGCTTGTTTGGCGAAGACGATGCGCGGGTGAACACGACGGTGAACGCCGCGCTGCCGATCCTCAACAAGGACAGCAAGAAGCTCGACGCGCACATGTTTCCCGGAGCGGGCCATGGCTTCCTGCGGCAGCAGTTCGGGCGCGAAGCCAACCTGAACGCGGCCGAGAAGGCCTGGCCGATGACGGTTCGCTTCTTCCGCGAATACCTGAAATAACGTGGCGCAGCAGAAGGGCAAGCCGAAAGCCGGAAGCCCCAAGCCGAAAGCTCCCGCGCGGCCGAGCGGCGCGGGGCGCCGGGGCCCCGCAAGGGAGGGCGCCAGGCGGGGTGCAGGGGGCCCCGCCCCCAAAATAGATCGGCCAGTCACGCTGAAGCTCACGGCGCAGGAGTTTCAGCTCGTCTCGTACGCGGCGTCGAAGGCGAAGTCGCGCGGCGTGAATGCGTTCATGCGCGAAGCGGTGGTGGAAGCCGCGCGGCATGCCGCCGGCAAGGAGATGTCGGAGGACATCCTCTCGGGCCGGGGCACCGTGCGGCTGTTGAGGGAATCGCTGGCCGACGCGCGCGCGAAGCGGTAGCGCAGGCCTTCAGGCCTGCGTCGCGCCGGCGCGGCTTACCGAAGGCTGAAGCCGGCGCTGAGCACCATCAGGCGCTGGCTCGGCCGCTCCACCAGATCGCCGTCGGCCGGTCCCGCCGCGATCGCATAAAACCGCAAATCCACCGTGAAGGCGAGGTGCGACGATGAGAACCATCGCGCGCCGCCGCCGTAGTTGATCGCGCGCACGCGCCGGTCGGGCATGGTGCCGGTGTCGATCCAGGTCTCGAAGCTCGCGGTGCCCATGCCGCCGCTGATGTAGCTCCAGCCGTTGCGCTTGCCGAAGTTCAGGGATACCTGTGGCGCGATCGACAACGCGCGCGATTGCAGCGCGGGCCCTTTCGGCTCGCCTTTATCGTCCACGGGTTGCCGGCCGCGGCGCGCGAGCATCAGTTCGCCGCCGATGCCGAGCGCCACGCGCCCCAGCCGCAGCGGATAGATGTGCGCGCCGACCGCGCCGCCGAGGCCGGGGCCCGGCATGTCCGCCGCCGCGACGCCGAGTGAAGTGGCCGTCACCGGCCGCTGACCGAACTTCGCCAGCACGCCGCGCGCGTCGATGACGAATCCCGACACGGGGCGATCGCGGATGATGGGCTCGACGACCGGCGGTGGAGCGGCGGGAGGCGTCTGCTGGGCGAAGGCGAGCGCCGGCGCGCCCGCGAGCAGCAGCGCCGCAGCAAATGCGCGCATGGCCACGATTATAAGGAAACGCTTGACGAGTCGTGGTACCAGGCGCGGGTACGCCACGCCTCGTCAAGCGTTTCCGACCTTATACTGACGGCATCGTGAGCCTGACTTCCGTTGCCGACATCGAAGGCGCCGCCGCGCGCATCCGCGGCGTGGCGCGCCGCACGCCCCTGATCGACCTCACCATCGAAATGCGCGACCGGCTGCCCGCGGGCGTCACCGCGTTTCACGTGAAGTGCGAGAACTTCCAGCCGATGGGCGCCTTCAAGATTCGCGGCGCGTACAACATGCTGGCGCGCCTGATGGAGGAGGCGGAGGCGTCGCCGGCGCTGAAGCGCCGGCCGACCGGTGTCATCACGTACTCCTCCGGCAATCACGGGCAGGCCATGGCGATGGCGGCCGCGCGTCTTGGCGTGCCCGCCGTGGTGGTGATGCCCACCACCGCGCCGCCCAACAAGATTGCCGGCGCGAAGGCCCTGGGCGCCGAAGTCATTCTGGAAGGCACCACCTCGATTGCGCGCCGCGATCGCGCCGAGAAGGAAGCCGCCGCGCGCGATCTCGTGATGATGCCGCCGTTCGAGCACCCCTGGGTGATCGAAGGGCAGGGCACGTGCGCGCTCGAGATTCTCGAAGACCTGCCGCAGGTCACGTGCGTGCTGGCGCCGGTTGGCGGCGGCGGCCTGGTGGCGGGCGTCGCGGCGACGGTGAAGCAGACGCGCCCCGGCGTGCGCGTGATTGGCGTGGAGCCCGCGGGCGCCGCGAAGATGTCGGCATCGCTCAGGGAAGGCGCGCCCGTCACGCTGGAATCGACGGCGACCATCGCCGACGGCCTGATGCCCGTCAGGCCCGGCGACATGACCTTCGCGCATGTGAAGCAGTGGGTCGACGAGATGGTGACGGTCGACGATGCGCAGATTGCGGAAGCGACGCTGTGGCTGCACGACCGCGGGCATCTGGTGGTGGAGCCGAGCGGCGCGGCGACGGTGGCCGCCGTCCGCTCGCTCGGCCTGCAGGGCATGGGCACGACCGTCGTGGCCATCCTCAGCGGCGGCAACGTCACGCTGGAGCGCTTGATGGAGCTGCGGGGCCAATCGCAGGCCTGAAGGCCTCGCGAGGGGTAGCGCAGGCCTTCAGGCCTGCGATCTGAGAATCTTCTCCAGCTCCACGAGCCCTTCGTCGACATTCGTCACGCGGCCATCGAGCTGCATCTCGTAAATCTGTTTCAGCACGATGCCCACGTGCGGGCCTGGCGTCACGCCATGCGCCAGCACGTGGCGGCCGAGCACGAACGGCCTGGGCGCGCCGTGCTCCACGCCAAGCGCCCGCGCGCGCTCGACGAACCACTCCATCGCGGTGCAGTCGAAGTTGCCCGGCACGCGCCCCAGGCAGTCCGCCTTCGCGACACGCGCGAGCAGCTCGAGATCAACTTTCAGCGCAAGCCTGCGGAAGGCGCCGTCGCTGACGTTCGGCACCTTGTGGAACGCGCCCGGCTTCAGGTGATTGGCCACGATGCCGGCCACCTGGCCGCGCACGTCGTAGCCGTCGATCGAGTTGACGTTCAGCGTGTCGAGCAGCGCATGCGTGGGCGCGACGCCGGCTTCCTCGTGGAAAGGGGATCGGATGCGGCCGTCGATGAACGCCGTGGTGGCCGGCTTGCCGAGGTCGTGGCAGAGCGCGCCGAGCATCACCGTCACCGCCTGCGCGTGCGGCAGATCGCTGATGCGCTCGCGGGCGCGATCGATCACCTGCAGCGTGTGCACCCACACATCGCCTTCCGGGTGCCACTCCGGCTCCTGCTCGCAGCCGACGAGCGCCTTCAGGCCGGGGAAGAGCGCGTCCACGACCCCGAGGTCGAGCGCGAGCGCAAATCCAATCGACGGCCGCTCCGCGCGGAGCAGCAGCTTCTCGATCTCGCCCCACACGCGCTCGGACGGCAGATCGTCGAGCGCGATGGCGCGGCAGATGGCTTTCGTCCGATCGTCGAGCGTGAGATCGAACCGCGCCGCGAACTGCAGCGCGCGCAGCACGCGCAGGCTGTCGTCGGCAAACGTGCCGGGATCGACCACGGTCAGCCGCTTCGCGGCGAGATCCGCCTGCCCGTTGAACGGATCGAGATATTCGCCCGTGAGCGGATCGAACGAAATGGCGTTGATGGTGAAGTCGCGGCGGCGCGCGGCGTCCTCGAACGAAAGCGAGGGATCGCCGACGACGGTGAAGCCCTTGTGGCCGCGGCCGGTCTTCGACTCGCGGCGGGGCAGCGACACGTCGAGCCCCGCGATCTTGTACACCGTGAAGCTTTCGCCCACCGTGTCGACGCGGCCGAAGGTCTCGAGCAGCGCCTTCAGCGCGTCCGCCTCGACGCCGAACACTTCGACGTCGATGTCCTTCGACTCGCGCCCCAGAATCCGGTCGCGCGCCCAGCCGCCGACAATCAGCGCCCGGCCGCCTCGCGCCCTCACCGCGCGCGCGATGGCGTCGGCCAGCGCCAGTGGCTCGTCAGGTGTTGCGCCGGCGGCCATATTTCCTCACAAGACGATCGGTGAACGCGGGCGCGACGATGCCGAGCACGGCAAGCGCGCGCGCTTTGCCGTAGGGATAGATTTCGGGGCGTGGCTTCGCGATCGCGCGCGCGATCGCGTCCGCCACCGTAGCGGCCGACTGCTTCGGTCCGAGCCCTTCGATGGCGTGGCCGTAGTCGCGGCGCATCGCGTCGTGAAACTCCGTGCGCGTCGACACCGGAAAGACCACGCTGACGTCGATGCCGGTGCCGAGCAGTTCCGTGCGAAGCGCTTCGGCAAACCCGAGCTGCGCCGCCTTCGTGGCGCCGTACGCGCTGGAGCCCGCGATGCCGCGGCGCCCGACGATCGACGACACGATGATCAGATGGCCGCGGCCCTGGCGCTGGAAGACCGGAAGCGCCGCGCGCGCCGCGAGAAACGTGCCCATGAAGTTCACATCCATCAGGCGGCGCATGACGTCGGGCGGGGTTTCGGCCAGCGTGCCGTGATAGCCCGCGCCCGCGTTGGCGATCATGACGTCGAGCCCGCCGAACGCGCGCACCGCGCGATCGACGAAGGCCTGCGCGTGCGCTTCGTCCGTGACGTCGCCCGCCATGGCCAGCGCGTGCCCCCCCGCGCCCGTGATCGCCGCTTCCACGTCCCCGAGACGGTCCGCGCGGCGCGCCGTCAGCGCCACCGCGGCGCCGTCGCGCGCGAGGCGCTCCGCGCATGCGCGCCCAATGCCGGCCGAAGCGCCGGTAATGGCGATCACGCGTCCGTCGAGCGGCCGGGAGCTCATCTCGCGATGATATCGTTTCCTCGTGTTGATCGACCTGCTGCGTGACCTCGTCGCCATCGATTCCGTGAACCCCGATCTCGCGCCCGGCGCGAAAGGCGAAGCCGAGATCGCGGCGTTCTGCGGCGACTGGATGCGCCGCGCCGGCTTCGACGTCGAGATCCAGGACGCCGCGCCCGGCCGCCCGAACGCCGTGGGCGTGATCCAGGGCGCGCAGCCAGGCCCCACGCTGATGTTCTGCGGACACATCGACACCGTGGGCGTCGAGGGCATGCGCGCGCCGTTCGCGCCCGAGATTCGCGACGGCCGGCTGTACGGCCGCGGCTCGCAGGACATGAAGGGCGGCGTCGCCGCCATGATGGACGCCGCGCGCCGCGCGAGCGCCCACTGGAAAGCCGGCCGCCTCATCGTCGCCTGCGTCTGCGACGAGGAGTTCGAAAGCCTTGGCGCGCAGGCGCTCGTGAAGACCTGGACGGCCGACGCCGCCGTCGTCACCGAGCCCACCGATCTGGGCGTGGCGATCACGCACAAGGGCTTCGCGTGGATTGACGTCGAAACGCGCGGCCGCGCCGCGCACGGCAGCCGGCCGGCCGACGGGCGCGACGCCATCCTGCGCATGGGACGCGTGCTCGCGCGGCTCGAGGCGCTCAATCAGGACCTGTCGCAGCGCGCCGCGGATCCGCTCACGGGCCCGCCGTCGCTGCACGCCTCGACCATCGTGGGCGGCCACGAGTGGAGCAGCTATCCGGATCACTGCCGGCTGAAAGTGGAGCGCCGCACGGTGGCGGGCGAGGACGAGGCGCTGGTGATGCGCGAGATCGACGGCATCCTGCGCGATCTGGCGGCCGCCGACGCGGAGTTCGAGGGCGCGGCGCGCCTGGTCGCAAGCCGCGCGCCTTATGCGCTCAGCGCCGATCACGCGCTGCCCGTGACGCTGGCATCAATCGCGCGCGCGCACGGCGGCGGCGCCGGCAACATCACCGGCATGAGCTTCTGGACGGACGCGGCGATTCTGGGAGAAGCAGGAATTCCGAGCGTGCTCTTCGGGCCCGGCGGCGCGGGCCTGCACAGCGTGGAAGAGTATGTGGTGCTGGCCGATGTGGAAGCGTGCGCAGCGGCGCTGCACACGCTTGCCACGGCCTGGTGCGCCTAGGACGCCTTGCGGACCGGAACGATGGCCGGCTGCGTGCCGAGCGAGTGACGCCGCGGATCGCCCGCCAGCTTCACGCGCGGACGCTCGCCCGTGATTTCCCATCCCGGCGAATCGTGGCCGCACGAGGTGCAGCGCAGCAACATGCGCTCGCCTTCGAAGTGCAGCACCGAGTGATGTCCGTGAAACAGGCCGCAGAAAAACTGTCCCAACCATGCCACCAGCCGCGCCAGCAAGCCTTCCTCCTGCGCGCCGTTGTGAACGTGGCCCATCGTGAGCCGCTGGGTGTCGTTGATGACCATGACCGTTCTCGTCCTTTCCTTTCTAACCGTATGACGCCTCTGCAGGCGCTCGAGTTCAACGCTCCCCATAACTACAAACGACGTGCCAGAACAGCGGCGCTTGCTTAGGCGTGGGAAGTGAAGGACTTACGGCTCGAGTGACGAAAACGTAGGTAACAGTTGAGGTCGATCCGTGGACGCCGGCGGGGTCAGCGTATGAGGCTTTTTGCCACGAACAGGACGTTGGCTGGCCTCTCGCCAAGCCTTCGCATGAAGTACGGGAACCACTCCTTGCCGAAGGGCACGTATACCCGGAATGGGTACCCCTGCCGCGTGAGCTCGGCCTGAAGATCGCGGCGGATGCCGTAGAGCATCTGGAATTCGAACCGGCTGCTCGCGTGCCCGCGCGCCGTCGCATACGCGCGCGTCGCGTCGATCATTTTTGGATCGTGCGTCGCAATCGCCGGATAGTTCCCATCGTCGAGCAGCAGCTGCATCAGCTCGAGGTACTTGGCGTTGACCTCGTCCATCGCCTGATACGCGGCTACCTTCGGCTCCTTGTAGGCGCCTTTCACCAGGCGCACGCGCGCGCCGAGCGCGTTCATGCGCCGCACGTCGGCGTCGCTCCGCCGCAGGTATGACTGAATCACCACGCCGGCGTTGCGATAGCCCTGGTGCCACAACGTTTCGAAAATCTCGAGCGTGCGCTCCGTGTAATCGGAGCTTTCCATGTCGATGCGCACGAAGAAATCGTGAGGCATCGCGCGATCGAGGATGCGCCGCAGGTTGTCCACGGTCGTGGCGCGGTCGACGTCGAGTCCGAGCTGCGTGAGCTTGAGCGAGATGTTGCGGCCGACGCCCGACGCGGCAATGGCGTCGACCACCGTGAGGTATTCGCGCGTGGCCGCGGCGGCCTCGTCGATGCCGGCGACGCTTTCGCCCAGGTAATCGAGCGTGACCTGCATGCCGGCCTGCTCGATGACGCGCGCGGCCGCGATGGCCTCGTCCACGGTCTCGCCGGCGATGAACCGGCGCGCGAAGCTGGAGGGGCGCCGCATGCCGTAGCGCGACGCCGCCTGCTTGATGGTGTCGCTGCCCGCCAGCGTGTGAAAGAAAGCCTTGGATGCGGCCGCGAACGTCAGTGGCATCAGTGAGTGGTCTTCTGGGTGAGCAGGTGCTGGATCGTGCGCGCGTAGTAGCGCAGCACCTGGCGGTTGCGGACGCGCACGCGCCCGCGATCGTCGAGCGCGAGAATGCCGCGCTCGATCATGGGTTCGAGCGCCTCGTCGACCGCGCGCGGCCCCGTCATCACGGCGAGGTTCGCGCCGCGCGTTTCCAGCTCGCGGATGCGCGCGTCGCAGTTGGCCGCGAGCACTTCGCGGTCCATGCACGGCCGCATCACGCTGGCGACGATGGCGGTGGGCAGCACTTTGTAGAGGCGCCCGATGTCGTGCTGGATGCGGTGCGCGAGCCGGACGAGATCGCGCTTGTTGTCGGGATCGTATTCGGTGATGGGAATCGGCTCGCCGAACGTGACGAACGCGCGGCTTTGATAGCCGACGGCCAGGCCCACCATCTCGGCGAGCTCGTGCCGGAACGGCCGCTGCCGCCGCTTGGTGCCCTGCCGCGACAGCGCGCGATCCTCGAGCACGAAGTCGTACGACACCGCCATCGGCATGAACAGCAGCTTCGAGCGATCGGCCTGCAGTGCCGCGTGCAGCAGGCCCATCTTCGGCGGCTTCAGCTCGCCGCTGTAGCTGCGCCCGCCTTCCGGATAGAAGAGCAGGTCGCGCCGCTGCAGCAGCTCGGCGACGTAGGCCTTGAGCGTGACCAGGTACGCCGGGTCCTTGCTGTTGCGGCGAATCGGGATGGCGCCGGTGACGTGCCGGTTGATGAGGCCGAGCGGCCCGCCAAACAGGTTGATGCCCGCGGCAATCACCGGCGGGCGGATGCCGTTGTCGAGCAGCGCGAGCGCCTCCACGAGATAGTCGAGGTGACTCTTGTGGTTCGACACATACACGACGTGGGCGCGCGCCGTGGCGTCGACGACGCGATCGAGATGCTCGTCGACGCGATCGATTTTTCTGAAGATGGGATAGAGCGGGTGCTTCAGCGCCTTGTAGAACGGATAGCGCTGCGTGGTCCTGAGCTCATCGAGGTAGCCGAGCACGCGGGCGTGCACGTCCGCGTCCGACTCGCCATCCGCGCCCCGCAGGTACCGCGCGACTTCCTCGCGCGCCAGGACGGCGGCAATGATGTCATCGCTCACGTGGCGCACTATATCAGGCGCCCCGGCTCCCTTTACCATCTACGATTCAGCGCCGCTTCAGATCGCTTTCGCGATGGCGTCCGCGAACTCCGTGGTCGACGCCGTGCCGCCCATGTCGCGCGTGCGGACCGCGCCGTCCACGAGCACGCGATCGACGGCCGAGGCCGCGCGGTCGGCCGCGGCCGTTTCGCCGAGGTGCCGCAGCATCATGACGGCCGACAGCAGCAGCGCCGTGGGGTTCGCGCGGTTCTTGTTGGCGATGTCGGGCGCGCTGCCGTGCACGGCCTCGAACACGGCCGCCTGCTCGCCGATGTTCGCGCCCGGCACGACGCCGAGCCCGCCCACCAGGCCGGCGCACAGGTCCGACACGATGTCGCCGTAGAGATTCGGCAGCACGATCACGTCGTACTTCTCGGGCGTCATCACCAGGTGCATGCAGGCGGCGTCCACGATCTTCTCGTCGTACGGCACCTCGGGATAGCCGCGCGCCACGTTGCGCACGCTGTCGAGGAACAGGCCGTCGCTGAGCTTCATGATGTTGGCCTTGTGCACGGCCGTCACCTTCTTCCGCCCGTGCTTCCGCGCGTACTCGAACGCGAACTTGCCGATGCGCGTCGAGGCCGCCTCGGTGATGATCTTGAGGCTTTCGACGACGCCCGGGATGATTTGGTGCTCGAGTCCGGCGTACAGATCCTCGGTGTTCTCGCGCACGATGATCAGGTCGACGCCCTGGAAGCGGCTCTCGACGCCCGGCAGATTTCGCACGGGGCGCAGGTTGGCGTAGAGATCCAGCGCCTTGCGCAGGCCGACGTTCACGCTCGTGAAGCCCGCGCCGATGGGCGTGGTCACCGGTCCCTTGAGCGCCACGCGATTGCGGCGCACCGATTCGAGCAGCTGCGCCGGCAGCGTGTCGTTGTATTTCTCGACCGCGGCCACGCCGGCGTCGTGCCTCTCCCACTCGATCTTCACGCCGGTGGCGTCGAGCACGCGGATGACCGCCGCCGTGACCTCCGGCCCGATGCCGTCGCCGGGAATCAGCGTGATCGTGTGCGTGGTGCTCACTGCGCCCCCCGCTGGAACGACAGGTCGAGTCCCGATCCGTCCCACGTCGCCAGCCGTCGCGCCAGCATGCCGGCCACGGCCTCGACGAGCTTCCTGTCGTCGTCGCCGAACGCCGCGGGCTTGTCGCTGTCGATGTCGATCTCGCCGAGCACCACGCCGTTGGCCATGATGGGCGAGACAATCTCGGACTTCGTCTCGATGCTGCACGCCAGATAGCGCGGATCCGCGTTCACGTCGTCGACGATGATGGTGGCTTTTTCGGTGGCGGCGGCGCCGCAGATGCCGCGGCCGAGCGGAATGCGCGTGTGCGGCGACGGCTTGCCGAGATACGGCCCGAGCACCAGCTCGTTGCCGTCGAGCAGGTAGATGCCCACCCAGGAATAGTCAGGCTGCTCCTTGAGCAGCGCCACCGCGGCCTGCATCGCGTCCACGGCGCTGGCCGCGCCGGCGATGGCTTCTCTCGCTCGTGCTTCGATCGACATCCTCCCATTATAGTTTTGATAAACTCCCCAGTTGTGCCACCCGCCACACGCCCGTCCATTGCCGTCCTGAAGAATCTCGCCACGCAGCTCCGCATTGATTCGGTGCGATCCACCACTGCCGCCGGCAGCGGGCATCCGACGACGTGCATGTCGGCGGCCGAGATCATGTCGACGCTGTTCTTCGGGGAAATGCGCTACGACCCGAAGAACCCGCAGCACAAGGGGGCCGATCGGTTCGTGCTGTCGAAGGGGCATGCGGCGCCGATTCTGTATGCCGCGTGGGCGGCAGCCGGGCTGTTCCCGCGCGAGGAGCTGCTGAATCTTCGCAAGATTGATTCGGATCTCGAGGGGCATCCCACGCCGCGGCTGTCGTTTGTCGACGTGGCCACCGGATCGCTGGGGCAGGGCCTGTGCGCCGGCATCGGCACCGCGCTCAACGCGCGGCGCATCGGATCGGACTATCGCACGTATGTGCTGCTCGGCGACGGCGAGAGCGCCGAGGGCTCGGTGTGGGAGGCGGCGGAAGCGGGCGCGTTCCACAAGCTCGACAACCTCTGCGGGATCACCGACGTCAACGCTTACGGCCAGAGCCGCACCACGCAGCTCGAGCACGACCTCGAGGCGTTCGCCGGCCGCTGGCGCGCGTTCGGCTGGCACACCATCATGGTCGACGGCCACGACGTGGAAGCGCTGCTGAAGGCGTATGACGAGGCGCGCGCCACCAAGGGCAAGCCCACGATGATTCTGGCGAAGACCTTCAAGGGCCAGGGCGTCGAAAGCATTGCGGGCAAGGACGGCTGGCACGGCAAGGCGCTGAAGGCGGGCGAAGAGGCCGACAAGGCGATCGCGGAGCTCGAATCGCAGTATGTGAAGACGGACGATCCGGCGCCGAAGATTCCGGCCCCGGCAAGCGTGAAGGACGAGCCGGCCGTCGATCACATGAAGGCCATTGCGCCGCCGGCCTACAAGCTGGGCGACAGCGTGGCCACGCGCGAGGCGTACGGCACGGCGCTGGCGGAGCTCGGCAAGATCGATCCGCGCGTCGTGGCGCTCGACGCCGACGTGAAGAACTCCACGTTCAGCGACCGCTTCCAGAAGGCGTTTCCCGATCGCTTCTATCAGATGTTCATCGCCGAGCAGGTGATGGTGGGCGCGGCCATGGGGCTGGCCGCGCGCGGCGCCATCCCGTTTCCGTCGAGTTTCGCGTGCTTCCTCTATCGCGCCGCGGACTTCGTGCGCATGGCGGGCGTGTCGTTCTCGAACATGAAGCTGGCCGGATCGCACGTGGGCGTCTCGATTGGCGAAGACGGCCCGTCGCAGATGGCGCTCGAGGACATGGCGATGTTCCGCGCGGTACCGGGCAGCACGGTGCTGTATCCGTGCGACGGCGTGAGCGGCGAGCGCATGGTGGCGCTGGCCGCGGCCACCGAGGGGCTCTGCTACATCCGCACGTCGCGCCCGAAGACGCCCGTCATCTACAAGACGGATGAAACCTTCACCGCGGGCGGATCGAAGACGCTGCGATCGAGCGACAAGGACGTCGCCACGGTCGTCGCCGCGGGCGTCACGGTGTTCGAGGCGCTGAAGGCGTACGACATCCTCGCGAAAGAGGGCGTGGCCATCCGCGTCATCGACGCCTATTCGGTGAAGCCGATCGACAAGGCCACGCTGCTGACCGCCGCGCGCGAAACGGGCGGCCGGCTGATCACGGTGGAAGACCACTATCCGCAGGGCGGCCTTGGCGACGCGGTGGCGGAGGCGGTGGCCGGCGGCGGCTACACGGTTGAGCGCCTGGCCGTGCGCGAAATTCCGCGCAGCGGCCCGCCCGAGGAGCTGCTCGAGAAGTACGGCATCTCGGCCAGCGCCATCGTCGCCAAAATTCTTCCCGGTTGAATTTCGCCCGGGCACGAGGCTTGCTCAGGTACTCAGTTGCGCATGCGGCTGAGCTTCCTCGTCCTTGCTGGATCCCTGCTGATCGCGGCCCCTGCGGCCGCGCAAACCATTCCTCCCGTGGCCGTTGCGGCGCCCGAGCCGCCTGACGCCACGCGCGAGGAGCTGCTCCGCCGCGCCCGCGAGGCGAAAAAAGACATCGTCCACCCCCCGCAGAAAAGCGGCCTCGAGAAGCTGATCGCGCGCATCGAGCCGTTCGTGATGGATTCGCCGGTGCGCAATACCGCGATGCGGCGCGGGCCGTATGTGAAGTTCGGCAGCGTGGCGCCTGGCGGGGGATGGGCGCTCGGTCCCGGCTATCGCTATGAGGGGATCGCCGGCGAGGAGCTCGACGCCGACGTCTTCGCGCGCATGTCGTGGAAGCGCTACTGGCAGGTCGAGGGCCGGCTGCGGATGCCGCGGCTCAATGGCGGCCGCACGGCGCTGGGCGTGTTCGGGCGCGTGCGCGACATGCCGCAGGAGGACTTCTTCGGCTTCGGGCCCGATTCGCTGCGCGACAATCGCGTGAGCTACGGCCTGCGGGAAGTGGCGGCGGGCGGCTTCGCCGAGCATCAGCTGGTCGACGCGCTGCGCCTGTCTGGCAGCGCGGAGTTCATCGATCCCGAGACGCGCGAAGGGGCCGACAAGAACTACCCGTCCATCGAGGCGCTGTTCGACACGTCCACGCTGCCCGGCTTCACGGGCGAGCCGTCGTTCGGCGTGTTCCGCGCCGGCGCGACGTTCGATCGCACCGATCAGCCCGCCAACCCGCGCATCGGGCCGCAGTACCGCGTGGAGGTGGCGCGCTGGGCCGCGCGCGGCGGCGCGGCCGCGTCGTTCAACGCGCTCAACGCGGACCTGCGCCAGTACATTCCGTTCTTCAACGACACGCGCGTGATCGCGCTGCGCGCCGCGCTCTGGCACACCGATCCGCTCGAGGGCGCCGAAGTGCCGCTCTATTACCAGCCGGTGCTCGGCGGCGGGCGCGCGCTGCGCGGCTATCGCGAGTTCCGCTTCCGCGATCGCACCGCGCTCGTCATGCAGGCGGAATATCGCTATCAGCTGCTGTCGGGCGTCGACGGCGTGGTGTTCTACGAGGCCGGCACCGTGGGCCCTTCGCTGGGCGATCTCGACTCGCTCAAGACCGATTACGGCCTCGGCATCCGCGTGGGCACGCGCGACGGCATCTTCATGCGCATCGAGGGCGCGTTCGGCACGCCCGAAACGCCGCGCTTCTACATCAAATTCTCCAATGCGTTTTAAGCTTCCCATCGTCGTCGCGCTCGTGGCGTTCACCTCCCTTGCCGCGGCGCAGCAGCCGGCTGGGCCGAAGTTCCGGCCGGACGATCCGCTGCGCGCCGACAACGACCGCGTGGTCGACGTCGGCAAGCTCGAGGAGCGCGACGACAGCGACATCTACGACTTCATCGAGCACACCTTCCTCGGCCCGGGCAGCAAGGACGACATCCGCGCGCTCAACGTCAACACGATCGACGAGGTGCCCGACTCGAGCTGGTTCGTCAACCGCTATCGCTCGGGTCTGCCCGCTGCCGACGTGCTCGCGCGCGGTCCCGACACGCTGCCGTCGCTCGACATCAGCGGCTGGCCGGTTGCCGAAGGCAAAGGGGAAGGCGCCACGCCCGGCTTCCGCGTGCGCGGCCCCGACGGCGAGCTGTATCAGCTGAAATTCGATCCGGTGTCGAATCCCGAGATGGCCACGTCGGCCGAAGTGATCGGCACGGCGTTCTATCACGCGTTCGGTTATCACGTGGTGGAGCAGTATCTGGTGGAGTTCGACGGCGCCAGCTTCACGATGCTTCCCGACGCCACGATCGAGGTGCAGGGCGGCAAGGAACGGCCGCTCACGCGCGACGACATCGAGGGCGTGCTCGAGCTGTCGGCGCGGCTGCCCAACGGCCGCTATCGCGCTGTCGCGCGCCGGATGCCCGAGGGCAACGGCATCGGCAGCTTCCGCTATTTCGGCACGCGGCCCGACGACCCCAACGACATCTTCCCGCACGAGCACCGGCGCGAGCTGCGCGGCGCGCGCGTCTTCGCCGCCTGGCTCAATCACGACGACTCGCGCGGCATCAACTCCAAGGACATCGTCATCAACGAGGACGGACGGAGATTCGTACGGCATTACATGTACGACTTCAACTCCATCCTCGGCAGCGGCAATCAGAAACCGCAGAAATACCGCAGCGGCAACGAGTATCGCTGGGACGCCGACGAAACGTTCAAGACGCTGGTGACGCTTGGCCTGTATGTGCGGCCGTGGGCGCGCTTCGACTATCCCGACGTGCCGCCCGCCGTCGGCCGGTTCGAGAGCGTGCACTTCGATCCGCTGAAGTGGAAGCCCGAATATCCGCTGCCGGCCTTCGATCGCATGCGCCCCGAGGACGCCTTCTGGGCCGCGCGCATCATCGCGCGCTTCGACGAGCCCGCCGTCCGCGCCATCGTGGCCAAGGGCCGCTACAGCGATCCGGCGGCCGCCGATTACGTGGTGCGCACGCTGATGGAGCGGCGCGCGAAGATTCTGCGCGTGTGGCTCAACGGCGTCATGCCGCTGGTGGAGCCGGCACTCGACGGATCAGGACTGACGTTCAGGAATGCCGCCGTGGATGCGGGCGTGTCGACCGCGGCCGTCGCGTATGACGTGACGTGGTACGCCTTCGACAACGCCACCGGCGCGCATCGCCGCGTGGGCGACGTGGTGCGCATCGGCGCCGGCGGCCGCGCGGCCATGCCGGCAGCGTTGTCGAACGAAGCATTCGTGATGGCGGCGGTCGCCGCCGACGGCGCCGATCCCGGCTGGCGCAAACCCGCGCGCGTGTACTTCAAGCGCGACGGCGGCGCCTGGAAGCTGGTCGGCCTCGAGCGCCATCACGCGGCGCTGCCGCCCGGCTAGCGCTGCCTGACCGTCCAGACTCGTTCGCCCACGATGAACGCGCCGGTGCGCGTCACGCCCGTCCGGTTTTCCTCGACGACGAACGACACGCGGTCGTAATCGCCGCGCCACGAGTTCACGCCGACCGCACGAATCCAGTCAGCCGCTGAATCGGCCCTCCAGCGGCAGCCAGGAACGCCGGTGCGGATGGTGAGATGGCCTACGCCGCCCGACGCCGGGAACACGGATGGCGTGTCGGGGTTGGCCGTGAGCGCCGCCTGGCAATCCGGATTCTGCGTCACCCACACGTTCTGTCCTTCCGATGCGCTGCAGCGAATCATCACCGCGCCGGTGCGTGGCTCGGTGCCGGTGCCGGCTGCGTACGGCAGAACGCGGAACATCAGCTGCCCGGGGCCCTGATGCGGCGATTGTGAGATGACGGAGATCCATGGCTGATCCGGAATCGCCGTCCACGGCCGCTCCGGATTGGCGTTGACCGCAACCGCCTCGTCGCCGCCCGATGAGCGATAGCGATCGAAGAGCACCGGCGCGACCGACTGCAGGCAGGATCCGTATGCCCACTTCATCGTGAAGTCGACGCCGTGCATGTCGGCAACCGCGTGAATCTCGCGCTCGAGCGGCACGTAGCCGTCCTTCGTCGCGCGAATGCGAAACGCGCCGGGCAGCACGCTGAGCGACCAGGAATTCGGCACGCCGGGAGGTCCGGTCGTGTCGCTCTTGCCCGCGTCAGGCCCTGTCAGCACCTCCACGCGCACGCCCGTGAGCTCGCCGACGCCTTCCTCGAATGTGCGCCCGCTGATGATCACGCCTGGCGTCAGCGTGACGTCGCGCGTTGTGTCGCCGCCGACGGTCACCCCGCCGTGGATAGAGAGCGTGGTGTAGCCAGGCTTGCGCACGAACATGTCCCACGTGCCGGCCGGCAGCCTGCCGCTGTAGACGCCCGACGCGTTCGTGGTGCTGCTGAAGCCGGGGCCGGTCTTGCATGCGCCGCATCCCACGAAAACGGTGGCGTCCGGCACCGGCGCGCCCTTGTCGTCGCGCACCGTTCCCGACACGCTGAAGGTGTTTGGCGGATTCGTCGTTGGCGCGGGCGGAGGCGTGGGGCCGGTTGGTGTGCGCGACGACGCATCTCCCCCGCACGAGATGAGGATTGCGCTCGCGAGTACGGCGAACAGCAGCCGCATGGGTTTGATTTTACGCCGGAGCGATGGGCGGCAGCGCGCGCTTGTGATGACTGACGCTGATGAGCTGCTCGATGCGCGCGGCGGTGGCGCTCGACACGCTGCCCGAGCCCGACTCGATGAACGTCTCGAGCTCTTCGTAGGTGAAGCCCATCTCGCTCTCGTCGGTTTGCCCGGCCCATAGGCCCGCCGACGGCGGCTTGTCGATGATGCGCGCGGGCACGCCCAGCTCGCGCGCCAGTTCCCGCACTTCGCTCTTCACCAGCGCGCCGATGGGCAGCAGGTCCACGCCGCCGTCGCCGTATTTCGTGTAGTAGCCGATGGTGATTTCGCTCTTGTTGCCGGTGCCGGTCACCAGAAAACCCAGTGACGTCCCAATCGTATACAGCGTCGTCATCCGCAGCCGCGGCTTGATGTTGGCGAGCGCGAGCTTCGTGCGCGTGGCGTCGGGCGCGAAGCCGTGGCTGCGCTCGGCCGACGTCGTGGCGGTGATGTCGAGTGCGAGCGCGTCGTAGGCGGCTGACAGATCCACGCGCACCGTGGGCAGCTTCGAGGACTCCGCCGCCAGCACGGCGTCGAGCTCATCGTCGGCGTGGCTGTGGCACGGCATGATGACGCCGAGCACGCGATCGGGCATCGCCAGCTGGCACAGGCGGGCGACGACGGCGGAGTCGATGCCGCCGCTCATGCCGAGGATGAAGCCGCGGGCGCCGGCGGCGGAGGCCTGATCACGCAGCCACGCGGCGATGCGTTCGGAGCGGGAAGCCATATCGAAAACTATACCGCCGCGGGATCCGCGGAGGGCTCGTCCGGCCAGCGCGGATCCTCACGCGCGACCCATCCGGCCGAGGCGAGCGCCGACTGGTAGATAGAGGCCTGCGTGGCGACGAGCGCGAGTTTCAGCAGGATCTCGCCCGCCCCGAGCAGCGGCTCGAGCCAGGCCGGCGTGCCGGCGGGAAGCGAGCGCAGCGTGATCCACACCACGAGCAGCAGCCAGAACAGTCCCTGCGCCAGGAAGATGCGGCCAGGCTGCGCGCGAATCAGGCGCAGCGATGCCGCCACGGCGCCCAGCGCGCTGCGCCGATCCTCGATGACGAGCCGCACGCGCGCGTAGTCGAACACCAGCGCGATGAGGAACAGCAGCAGGGCCAGCGCGCCGAACAGCACCATGCGCGCCCGGCTGTCGAGCGCGTCCGACGCGCGCGCCATGCCCGGCTCGATCCAGGTGAGGACGATGGCGTAGGTGATGAGGGAGAGGAGGGCGAGGCGGACGAGCGGGCCGAAACAGGCGCCGCAGGCGGCAAAGAAGCGGCGGCTCGAGCTGCGCGTGTCGCGCGCGAGGCGATCGATGATGCCGCCCGAGAGGAACACCCAGATGAGGAAGAGCAGCGCGAGCAGCGTGGCGTCGGCCGGGGGAAACGCGAGGTAGTAGTCGCGGTTCGAGATGTTGAACGGGAAGCCGCCGATGCCGAAGTCGGCGGCGGCGAGGCGGTCGCGCAGGTCGAGCGCGGGCGCGAGCGCGGCGGTGAGCGCGGCCAGCAGCAGCGCCATGGGCCACGCCCGGAGCGCGCGGCGGATCCCTTCGATCATCCGGGCGCAGTTTAGCATCGGGGCGCGAAACCGGGGCACAATAGGCGCGATGTCCATCAGGGTGCTGCACGTGGGTCTGGGTCCTATTGGCGCCGCGATCGTGCGGCAGGTGTCGGCCCGCAAGGGGTTGAAGATCGTCGGCGCGGTCGACATCGATCCGGAGAAGATCGGGCGCGACCTCGGCGAGGTGGCGGGCGTGGGCCGGAAGATCGGCGTGAAGGTGGCGGAGGACTTGAGGAAGGCGATCAAGGCCACGAAGCCTGACGTGGCGGTGCTGTGCACGCACTCGTCGCTGCGGCAGGTGGTGCCGCAGTTCGAGGAAGTGTTGAAGCTGAGGGTGCCGATTGTGTCGACCACCGAGGAGCTGGCGTTTCCCGCGTCGGGCAACAACCGCTGGGCGCGCGCCATTCACAACGCGGCGGTGAAGGGCAAGGCGGCGGTGCTGGGCACGGGCGTCAATCCGGGCTTCACGATGGACGCGCTGCCGCTGGCGCTGACGGCGGT
Source organism: Vicinamibacterales bacterium (assembly GCA_036675475.1). Taxonomy (GTDB): domain Bacteria; phylum Acidobacteriota; class Vicinamibacteria; order Vicinamibacterales; family SCN-69-37; genus JALYRV01. Next base: position 93,493 of record JAKFEY010000030.1, on the reverse strand, counting down.
GTGCGAGCGTGTCGAGTCGATCGAGGTGGATCGCGTGCAGGACGCGCGCATCCGTCGCCTGCCGTTTCAGCAGAAGATTGGCGCGGGCCTCACGCGCGAGCAGTTTCAGGCGAAGGTGGAGGACCGGTCGGTGCGGCACGTCGGCCTGGCCGAATCGATCTCGATGATTGCGATGGGCATGGGCTGGAAGCTGGATCGCATCACCGACGAGATCAAGCCAAAGATGGCGGAAGCCGCGGTGTCGAGCGAGTTTCTGACGGTGGAGGCGGGCCGGGTGTGCGGCATCGTGCAGGACGGTGTGGGTTATCGCAACGGCAAGCCGCTGATCCGTCTGCACATGGAGGCGTATCTGGGCGCGCCCGAGTCGTACGACACGGTGCGCGTGAAAGGGTCGCCGAACATCACGTCGAAGATCAGCGGCGGCGTGCATGGCGACATCGCCACAGCGTCGATGGTGGTCAACTCCATTCCGCTGATTCTGCAGGTGAAGCCGGGCCTGCACACGATGCTCGACATGCCGTTGCCGCACTTCCATGGATAATCACGCTGACCGCATCGCCGCCATCATTTCTTCCTTCGAAGAGTCCATCGCGCGTTTCCACGCGCGCCTCACGGGCCTGCCGTCTGACGCCGCCGAGCGCGTGCAGCCTGATGGTGGCTGGAGTCCCGCGCAGATCGCGTGGCACGTGTCCGCGGTCAACAAGTCCTTCACGTCGATCATCGACGGCAGCTTTCCAGTCGCGAAGCCCGCGCCTGAGGGGTTCGTCGAGCGCAGCTGGACGGAGATTGGCGCTGGCCTCGAGCCGAAGCTGCAGGCTCCGGCGCGCGTGCAGCCGCAGGGCGCGGTGACGCAGCCGGAAGCTGTCGCGATGCTGTCTGACTCAGCGGCTCGCCTGATAGCCGCATTGCGTGCACTCGAGCCCGAGCGCGCGATGCTGACCATCGAAGCGCCGTATGTGGGACGTCTATCGCTGTATCAGGTGGGCGAGTGGGCGACTGTGCATGTTATCCGGCACAACAAGCAGCTGAAGGGTGTCGCTGCGGTCTGACGTCTGACCCGTCAGGACGGATGTGAGGGATTCGAGCCGTTCTGCCAGCGGCGACGCTTGAGAAACAGGCCCTTGCGCGAGATGCCGAGCAGCCGTGCCGCTTCCTCGATGTGCCCGTCCGCGCGCGTCATCGCATGTTCGATCATCGCGCGTTCCAGCGCTTCCACTGCCCCTGGCAGCGGCTGATCCAGTTTGACCGCCAGCATCGACGGATCGAGCGCCGCCGGTGCAGCCGGTGCGGTCTCGGCTTGCGCGACGGCGTCTGACGGCTCCGCGTCTGCCTCCGCAACCGCTTCCGCGTCCGGATCCACCGCGACAGTCTTGCGCGTGGCGCGAATCGCCGGCGCCAGATGTTCCGGCGTCAGCACCTCGCCGCTGTTGACCATCGCCACCATCTTCCGCAGCTCGTTCGACAACTGCCGCACGTTGCCCGGCCACTTGTAGAGCAGCAGGTATTCCATCAACTCGTCGCTCAGTTTGATGGAGTGCTTCTTCTCGTCCATCTCGAACCGCCGCAGCAGGTGTATGGCCAGCGGCGGAATCTCCTCGCGGCGTTCGCTCAGCTGCGGCATGATGAAGCGGACAATGTTGAGCCGGTAGTAGAGATCTTCGCGGAACTGTTTCAGCTGAATCAGGCTGTCGAGATCCGCGTTGGTCGCGGCAATGACGCGCACGTCGACCTTGATTGGCTTGCCTTCTCCCAGCGGATGGACTTCGTTCGTCTCGAGGAACCGCAGCAGCTTCGGCTGCAGGTCCATCGAGAGCTCACCGATCTCGTCAAGGAACAGCGTGCCGCCCTCGGCGGAGCGGATGATGCCGGGCAGGTCCTCATGCGAGCCGGTAAAAGCTCCGCGCCTGGATCCAAACAGCTGGCTCTCGATCATGTCGCGCGGCACCGCGCTGCAGTTGAACGGGAGAAAAATCTTGTTCGCGCGCCCGCTGGCACGATGTATCGCCCGAGCCAGAACTTCCTTGCCGGTCCCGGTGTCGCCCATCAACAACACTGGGAGGGTCGTCGGAGCGATCTTTCGAGCGGCTTGCATCAACTCGATAGTTTGCGGCGAGCTGAAAACCGCGTCAGGCTCCTCGACGACGACTTCGGGCTGCCAAAGCGCTCCCAGACGCTGTTGATCCTTCTGCTGTGATTGCAGTGCCTTTGCAGCCTCGAGGAGTCGGCGAATTCCAGCTAACGCAAAGACCGCGCGAATATCGTCCTTCGGCTTCAGCAGCAATTCAATTGATTGTCCCTGGACCCTGGCTACGTCCAGGCGCACGATTTGCGCCGTATTCTTAAGGGCCGCGTCTAGTTCGAGTTTGCCCCATTTATGAGAGGCGAGCGCTCTCGGTCCGCGGTCGGCTCGAATTATCAGCGCCGCCCCATCGGTGAGGTCCAGTGCTATGGCTGATGCCAATGCCTCTCTTCCTAATAATTCAGGCTCTTCAATCGATTCCAGTATCGCTACGGCGTCGTCGAACCCATCTAGGGGGTCTCTTTGTTTCCAGTGATGGGCTCGAGGCGTTTCAAACCATGTTTTAGTCGGGTGACTCATCAAGCCGCCAAACTTAGTGGTAGCTTGGTGCACCTGATCATCGACTGAATACGCGGCATCGGACGGTTCCGGCGGCCCGGCAGCTGCTAATTCTCGTAGAGTGTCTGTCCAATGCAGACGTGTCCCTCCGGCAAGGGCTCCCGACGCTGCCCGCAGAAGCCTGCGTCGGGCCCCTGCTCGATGACCTTGTATCCACAAACCTCGTGAAGCGAAACGGTTCAAAACCGACAAATGTACGATGTGAATCGGTGGAGTGCGTGCGCAGGAGGCTACTTTCTCTCCGGCGGCGACGAAGTTCTCTTCGTCATACAAAGCTTCAGCTTCTGCCAGCGTGACAAAAAAATTGCCGTGCCAATTCAGCGGAGCGTTTGTTAAGTGTCGAACGAGCCGCAGCACCCTGCTGTGCTCATCGGTGTTGCCCAGCTTTTTATGGAGGTAAAGTTCGGTCAGGAGCGAGTCGATTTCGGTAAATGTTACCCAGCGACTGTCTCTTGACGTGAGGACTTGCCGGGATTCTGCCAAGACCAAGCGGGCGGATTCATAGTCGCCCCGCACTAGGGCCAACGAGGCAAAAATTTCAAGTAACGAAATTTCCGTTATCTGGAGTCTTGCAGCGCTTGCTCTTGCCTTACGTAACCACGGCTCAGCAACCGTGAGATCTCCTGCAGTAACAGCCATGTGACTAACATTTGTCGCTGCTACCATTGCCAAGCGAGCATGCCCAGCTCGATCTGCTAATGATGCGCCGAATTCCGCACTCTTTCTCGCTTCAGCTATAAATCCGGTGGATCCTAGAAGGCATGCTCGATTGACGTGAAAGAGGGCTTCAAGTGCGAGATTGTCTGTACGCTCCAGAAGGGATTCTGCGAGCGACAGATGGTGGCCCGATTGTTCGAATGCCCCGCGGTGAGCCTCAAGCCTGGCTAAGCGCACATGAAAACTCGCGAGACACCCAGGATCCGCGGTGCGGACCGCCGTTCGGTAGGCGTCTCGAACTGGAGATGCGAGGGCATTACTCGGCGTCTGTGGGCCGATCGTGAGGAGCAGAAGTTGCTGCAGCGATGAAAGCGTGACGAGATCGGAACGTTTTTCGGCTGCGCGAATTCCCTTTCTGAATGCTTCAGCAGCCTCTTCTGGGCGATGTTGTTCTAGATGGATTCTGCCAAGAGCCCCGAAGTACCGCGCGCTATATCTGCCCGTTGGTTGGGAGCGGAGGGCCGTCTCCGCGAGGGAGGCACACTCTTGGTATTCGCCTTGGTACTGCAAGCATTCGCAGATGAGGCATGCGAGTTCTTCAGATTCGACCGCGTTGCGTGGCGATGCGCGACGGGCAAACTTCAGACAAGCGCCATAACTGCCGCGCTCGTATTCCGCTCTTGCGAGGTCGAAGGCACTTTCTGGCATAGGCCGGCCCGACTAAAAGAGGTTTAGTCGCATCGGGCTGGGGCTCGATGACTTCAGAACGTCGACTGGACGTTAACACGGTTTGGTCCCACGGACCAACCGAGGTGTTGCAGAAACTGCTACCTGCCGTCAATGCACGCGTACGTTGCCATCGCCCTGTCTCGAAAGACGTTGCCGGCACGCGTAAAGGAGATGCTCTAGGTTCGTTCCATCACGGGGCGTAATCGCGTACGAAACGTGGCCCGTCTTGTCGATCAAGCCTGAGGCAGCCAGCGTCACTCGTAGGCTGTCAGTCATTGCGTCAATTACATCAGGTTCGTGGGTTCCTATCCCGACGAAAATGTCGTTGCCGCTGATAATTTGGGTGAGTGCAGCTGCGCCTAAGTGGCGACGCAGAACAGCCAGAGCCATTCCTACCGTTTCCGTACCGGCGGCAGTGTTGCCTGTACATCGGCAGGCGATCATTGCAACGGGCGTTAGCTCGAGGCCCTCAGCGTTGCTCATCTCTGCTCGTCCAGGAGTCGCGCCGGGACGAAGGCGCTCCAGCACGGGCGAGATGTGGCGGACTACGGCTTCGATAATGCGCTGGTCTTCAGCTCGGAAGCCGTTTTCCTGAGTCGAGAACGCCGCGATTACAGCGATGCGCTCTGAGGCGACAGCGACAGGGACGGTTAGACAGCTTCGTAATACCAGAGAGCCCGAGCGCGCGAGTTCTCCGAGCTCACCGACTGGGTCTGCGTTTAGAACGGACCGTCCTGAGGATGCACTCCATCCGATGATCTTCTCTCCTAGGCGGACACGCCTGCCTTGGAGGTAATCAGCATGGCTGCCAATGACGTGCGTTGCCTCCAGTTCTGCAGTTTCTAGGATAGGTGTAAAGACGGCCAAATTGGTCGCTGGTATCAGCGCAGCAATTTCTTCCGCGACATCAGCGAGAGCGCCGGCCAATGAGGGCTGTGCAGCGAGCCTCTGGATTAGCCGGTACATAGCTCTAGATTCCCCAGCGCTCGCAGTAATGGCCGCTAGACGTGGAAAGGATGTCTCCGCCTTGCGCCCTGACGTGGAGGAACCTACGCCCGCATCTTGCCGCTGCGACTTTTGTCGCTTGTACAACTCAAGAAAGGTATCAACGATCAGCGGGTCGTACATAGTGCCACGGCGATCGATGATGACTTGAAGGGCGTCTTCATCGGTGAGCCGAGGCCGATACGGTCGATCTGAGGTAAGCGCGTCAAAACAATCGACAACGGAAAGAATGCGCGCACCGATCGGGATGTCAGCACCCCGTAACCCAGCGGGGTAGCCCCCGCCGTCCCAGTGCTCATGGTGGTGCCTCACGATTGGGACGACAGGATAGGGGAAATCAATCGCAGAAAGGATGTCGGCCCCGACTGCCGCGTGCTGCTTCATCCGCTCAAATTCTGCGGGTGTCAATGGTCCGGGTTTGTTGAGAATGTATTCGGGCACCGCAAGCTTGCCCATGTCGTGCAAAAGTGATGCGGCCTCGATGGCGCGTATCTGTTGCTGATCCGTTATGCCTGCTGCCCGTGCTAACGAGACCGCGAAGGTTTGGACTCGTCGGATATGCCCGTGGGTGATCTGATCTTTGGCATCGATGGCCATTGCCAACGTTTCTACCGTGGAAAGGTAGAGCGTATTCAGCTGTTCCAGATGCTTGTTGGCGTCTTCGATTCGCGCCATCGATGTCTTATACGTGAAGTACGAGATACCCAAAAGCGGGAGAACTACCCATATAGCGCCCAGAGCATTGGCCCCACCTTGGGCACCAAAGCTAACCAGCAGTGCGGCCATCGAGGCGCCGCTGAAAAAATTGAGCCAAAGGGATAAGAAATTGTTCTTCCAGAGCGTGACGGCCGAGACACCTTGCTCAAGAGAGATCGCTACAGCGAGTAGAGAAGTGTTCGCAAGGAAGTACGTCGCGGCGAAGGCACACAACGGGAGCAAGATCTGGGTGATCTGGAACGCCGGGTCCGATACGTTGGGTGCCCCCGCGGCAAAGTAAACCCAAGCCGCAAAGCATGTCGCCAAAGCCGGAGCCGTGGTGTTGAAAACGACGCGATAGGTTGGCTGCGGCCGTCGTCGTTGCAACCAGTATGAAATGACTAGCCCATCGATGGAGGCGACGATTGTCCCTGCAGACCAGCCGTACAGGATCACGGACGAAAACACGAACGCTTCAGAAACCGACAACGTCGCCGCGACGGATGGTACTTTGACGGTGACCGAGCTTGTAAAGACCGTGAGCCCGACCAGGAGGAACCACCAAGGGTCGACTCGATCCCGTAATAGATCCGCAACGGCGGCTATGAGCACGCCGCCGCCAATAGCAGCGACGGCGACGACATAACTGCGGGCCCGAACAGAAAGAGATCCAGTCGATTTCATCGCGGAAGAAGGCGACCTTCGTTCTTATTTAGCTGCCCCAGACGATAACTTTGCTCATAATCCTATCCTTTCCGTGCAGATTTCCCGATTGAGTCCGACTCATTGAACGTCGGAGTTACCCCAGACGACGTTGTTACCCCAGACGACGTTGTTGCCCCAGACAACGTTGTTGCCCCAGACGACGTTGTTGCCCCAGACAACGTTGTTGCCCCAGACAACGTTGTTACCCCAGACAACGTTGTTGCCCCAGACGACGTTGTTGCCCCAGACGACGTTGTTGCCCCAGACAACGTTGTTGCCCCAGACAACGTTGTTGCCCCAGACAACGTTGTTGCCCCAGACAACGTTGTTGCCTTCGATTTGGCTCTCGTCGCTCCCAAACGCGATCCCGCTCGGCACCACGCTCGCGCCGGCAATTTGCGCGGCGGGCAGCGGCACGTTGGGGCCGTTCTGGGCGACGAAGAGGGCGAGAGGAAGATTGATTTCGCCGGCGCCCATTTCGATCAGGCCGGCGCCTTCGATGGGCGCCGCCGTCAGCTGCAGCGCGGTCTTCACCTGCGCCGGCGACAGGCCAGGCGCGGCTTCCAGCAGCAGCGCCGCGGCGCCCGACACCACCGCCGCCGACATGCTGGTGCCACTGAGCTCGATGCGGCCGTTCGCGCCACGGCCGCCGGCGCGCCGCTCCGCATAGCTGGTCCACAGCGTCGATCCCTCGACGCCCGCCGCGATGATGCGATTGCCCGGCGCGATCACGTCCGGCTTGATCAGGCCGTCCGGATACGTGGGGCCGCGCGAGCTCCACGTCGCCACCGTGTCGTCACCGAGATACGCCGTGCCGCGCGTGTTCGCGCCGCCCACCGTCAGCGACGAGGCCGCCAAGCCGGGCGAGAGGACGGCGCCAAGAATCATCTTGCCGTCCTCGGTCTTGCCCATGTTGCCGGCCGACGCCACGACGAGCAGCCCCGCCTGCACCGCGCGGTCCACCGCCTGCACCAGCGGATCGTCCGCCGCGCTTTCCTGCGGCGCCGCACCGAGCGAGAGATTGACGATGCGCAGGTTGTAGCGCGCGCGGTTGTCGATCGCCCAGTCGATGGCGTCGATGACATCCGCCACCGTGCCCTGGCCGTTCTCGTCGAGCACTCGCAGGTTCACCAGATGCGCGCCGGGCGCCATGCCGCGCAGGCCGCCCTTGCCGCGCTCATCACCCGCGATGATGCTCGCCACATGCGTCCCATGCCCATACTCATCGTCAGCCCCTCGCCGGCCGCGGCCGCCGTCGATGAAGTCGACGTTCGCAACCACCTTGCCCGCGAGCGACGAGTGCCGCGCGATGCCCGAGTCGATCACGGCGATGCCAATGCCACTGCCGGTGTAGCGCGCCTCGCCGCGATCGCTGTCGTCGCCATGCAACTGGTCGGCGCCCGTGGCCGCGAGGGCCACGGCCATCGTGCTGAGCACGGTGTGATTGCCGGAGATGTGGGGAACGTCAGGATCGGCCGCGAGGGCGCGGAGCGCGTCGGCGTCGACGTCGAGCACCGCGCCGCGCGAGAAGTGGCGCTTCACCGTCGCGCCATGCTTCGCCGCCAGGCGCTCGATCTCGCCGGCCGTCAGGCGATCGAGAATGACTTCGGCGCGGCCCGCGCCCGCCCCGGCCAGCCGCGCCTCGAGATCGCGCGAGAGTTTCGCGCGCCTCTGCGCTTCGGCAGGCTGAGGGACGATACCTAGAAGGGCAATTGCGGCGGCCGCAATCAGGAACCAGCGTCGCCGGCCGCGGATCGCGGCCTTCTCCGGTGCTGGGGTCATCGTGAGCATTCGCATACGTCCGGTCTGAAGTGGGGAAGCAGCTTCGGGGACGACGTAAGGCATGCGCAGTGCCATGGCTGAGCATTTCTTGCGTCGATGTGACACAAAAGGACTATCGGTGGCAGAAACTGCAATCTGGAGGGGTCAGGAGCCGGAAGTGGCGTGTTTGCAGAAACTTAAACGTCACGCGGCATCGGCCAACCTGTTGTCCTTTGCCGGATCGCAGCCGTTTTGGGTAACAACTACCCAAAATTCCGGCGGAAACTGCAGAGTCTGTATACAGGCCAAGGAATTGGCCGGGCGGTCAATTTTTGGCTAAATCTCTGAAACTGCTTGCAGCCGTAGCACTTGTTGTCGTCGCCGGTCTTGCCGTCTGGCAGCTGCAGGCGCGCAGGAATGTGCAGCCCCGCGAAGCGGCTCCCATCGTCGCCACGCTGCGCACCGAGCCCGAAAGCTTCAACCGGCTCGTGAGCGCGACGGCCGCCGTCGACGTCATCACCAACCTGATTCACGCGCCGCTGATCAAAGTGGATCGGCAGACGGGACTCGTCATGCCGTGGCTTGCGGAGCGATGGGACGCGCTCAGCAACACGAGTTTCCGTCTGCACCTCGCGCGCGACGTGCGCTTCTCCGACGGCGCGCCGTTCACGGCCGCCGACGTCGCGTTCACGTTCCGCGCGGTGTACGACGCGCGCGTTAACAGCGCCGCCGCCAGCGGCCTGCGCGTCAACGGTCAGCCGCTCGCGATCACCGAGGAAGACGCGCACACCGTGCGCATCGATTTCCCCGCGCCGTACGGCCCCGGCCTCGCCATCCTCGACTTCCTGCCGATGCTGCCGCGCCATCGCCTCGAAGACGCGCTCGCCTCGGGCCGCTTCGCCGAAGCGTGGGCCGCGTCCGCGCCGCCCGACACCATCGTCGGTCTCGGCCCGTTCATCGTGCGCGAGGCGCGCGCGGGCGAGTCGATCACCTTCGCGCGCAACCCGCACTACTTCCGCCGCGATCAGCTGCCGCGCGAAGGTCTCGCCGAAGCCATCATCGTGCGCGTCGTGCCGGATCAGAGCGCCGAGATGGTGCAACTCGAATCCGGCGCCGCCGATCTCGTCACCAGCGGCCTGCGCGCCGAAGACATCGCCGCCTTCCGCGCGCTCGAGCAGCAGGGGCGCGTGCGGCTGCACGACGTCGGCGCCGCGCTCGACGCCAACGCGCTCTGGTTCAACCTCAAGCCGGGCGCGCCCGCCTCGATCGACCGCCCCTGGCTGCAGCGCACCGAGCTGCGCCAGGCCATCTCGCGCGCCGTCAGCCGCCAGCGCATCGTCGACACCGTGTTCCTCGGCGCGGGCGAGCCGGTGATCACGCCGGTGACGACGGGGCATGGGATCTGGCATGCGACGGACGTGGTGCCGCCGCCGCACGATGTGGACGAGGCGGCGCGGCTGCTCGCGTCGATCGGGCTCGAGGATCGCAACGGCGACGGCGTGCGCGAGGACGCGAACGGCCGCGAGGCGCGCATCGCGCTGCTGACGCAGCGCGGCCACACGACGCGCGAGCGCACCGCGTCGATCGTGCAGGAGGATCTGCGGCGCGCCGGCCTGGCCGTCGACGTGGTGCCGCTCGAAACGGGCGCGCTCATCGCGCGCATCGGCAGCGGCGACTACGACGCGGTGCTGTTCGGGCTGCAGGCGAGCTCCGCCGATCCGGCCGTCAACCTGGATTTCTGGCTGCCGAGCGGCCCGTTCCATCTGTGGAATCCCGCGCAGCCGGCGCCGGCGACCGACTGGGAAGCGCGCCTCGCCGCGTTGATGGATACGGTGGCGCACTCGCCGGATCAGCAGGAGCGCCGGCGCGCGTTTCACGACGTGCAGCGCCTGTTCGCCGCGGAGCTGCCCGCCATCTACTTCGCCGTACCCAAGGTGGTCGTGCCCACCAGCGCGAGGCTCACCGGCGTAAAGCCCGTGGTGCTGATGCCGCACGTGTTGTGGATGCCGGAGGCGCTCGGCACGAAGTGACCGCGCTGCTCGTCTTTCGCCGCGTCGCCGCCGCGCTGCTGTTTGTCGCGCTCGTCTCGACGAGCGCGCTGATTCTCGCGCGCCGCGCGCCCGGCGACTACACGGACACGCTGCGCGCCGCGCGCGTGCCGGCCGATGCCATCGAGCGCGAGCGCCGGCGGCTCTATCTCGATCGATCCCTTCCCGACCTTTCGCGCATCTGGCTGACCGGGCTCGTCCAGCTCGATCTCGGCACGTCGTATCGCTTCGCGCGTCCCGTCACGTCGCTGCTCGCCGAGCGCGCGCCCCGCACGGTCGGCCTCGTGGCGTCGGCCATCGCGCTGGCGTTTGTCATCGGCATTCTGTGGGGCACGTGGCTCGTGCAGGGCCGGCCGCTCGTGCGGATGCTGCTGTCGGGCGCCGCCACGCTCGTGCTCTCGGTGCCGTCGATCGTCATCCTGTTCGCGCTCATGCTGCTGGCGGTGCGATCGGGATGGCTCGCGCAGGGTGCGCACGGCGTGGTGACGCCGCTGCTCGGCGTCACGGCGCTGCTGCTGCCGGCCGCGGGCGCGCTTGCGCGCCTGCACGCCGAAGCGCTTGCCGAGGCCGTTGGCGCGCCCTGGGCCACCGCCTCGTCGGCGCGCGGCGTCGCGCGGCGCGTGCTCGTGTGGAAGCTCGGCATGCGCGTGGCCGCCACGCGCGTCACGTCGGTGATGCCGCTGGTCGCCGCCAACATTTTTGGCGCGTCGCTGCTGGTGGAGGTCGTGACCGGCTGGGCGGGGCTCGGGCGCCTGATGCTCGACGCGCTCGTCGCGCGCGACATCTTTCTCGTAGCGGGATGCACCGCGGCCATCGCCGGCGCCGTCGCGGCGCTCGGGCTCGTGTCCGACGTGCTTGTCAACCTGCTCGATCCGCGCATCGCCGCGCACGAGGCCGCGAAGTGATCGCGAGGCGCATCGGCGTGGCGCTGTCGGCGATTCTACTGCTGCTCGTCGCGACCGGCGACCGGCTTGCGCCCAACGCGGCGTCGGAACAGTTTCATGACAGCGCGTGGGCGCCGCCGATGCCGCTGCACGCGTCGGGCGGCGGCCTCTTCGCGCACCCGCTCGCGCTCACCGATCGCCTCTCGCGCACGTTCGGCGAGGACACCTCGCGCCGCATCGACGTCGATCTCTTCAGCGACGGCCGCCTCGTCTCGACGCCCGAGGATGCGAGCGCGCCCCTGTTTCTGCTGGGCGCCGACGCGCTCGGGCGCGACATCCTCGCGCGTGTCGCCGGCGCCGCGCGCTGGTCGCTTGGCGTGGCCATCGCGGGCTCGCTGCTGGCCATCGCGGTGGGCGCGCTGCTCGGCGCGCTTGCCGCGGGCGGCGGACGCGCCGCCGATCGCCTCGTCGTCGCCACGTCCACCGGACTCGCCACGCTGCCGGTGGTCTACATCGTCCTTGCGCTTCGCGCGGCCATGCCGCTCGTGATGACGCCGGGCCAGGTGTTCCTCGCACTGGTGCTGTTGTTCGGCCTCGTCGGATGGCCGATGACGGCGTGGGGGGTGCGCGGCATCCTGCAGCGCGAGCGCGCGCTCGACTACGCCGACGCCGCGCGCGCGGCCGGCGCCTCGCGCCTGCGCCTGATGTTCGTGCACCTGCTGCCGGCCACATCAGGCTTTCTCGTCACGCAGTTCCTGATCCTCGTGCCCGGCTTCCTGATTTCCGAAGTCACGCTGTCGTTTCTCGGCCTCGGCTTTCCCGAGCCCACGCCAAGCTGGGGCACGATGCTGCAGGACGCGAGCAACGTGCGCGTGATTGCGGACGCGCCGTGGATGCTGGCGCCGGCGGCGGCCATCGCGCTGACGTCGATCGCGCTGCACCTGGCCGCGGGCGCGCGGCAGGATCCATTGACAGTGTTCAGCCGCGCCCGATAGGCTCGGCGGCGTGCCTTCCCTGAATCTTGCCGGCGTGTTTCCGCCGGTACCGACACCGTTTGCCGCCGGCGAGTCGATCGATCCCGCGGCGCTGCAACACAACATCCAGCACCTGCTCCCCACGCGCGTGCGCGGCATCGTCGTGCTCGGCTCCAACGGCGAAGCGCCGTTGATTAATGACGATGACTCGGCGGCGCTGATCGAGGCGGCGCGCGAGGTGACGCCGCGCGACCGCGTGCTCATCGCCGGCACGGGGCGCGAGTCGACGCGCGAAACGATCCGCTTCACGCGGCGCGCGGCCGACGCGGGCGCCGACGCCGTGCTCGTGCGCACGCCATCCTTCTTCAAGGGACAGCTCACGGCCGCGGCCTTCACGCGCCACTACACGGAGCTTGCCGATGCGTCGCCCGTGCCGGTGCTGCTGTACAACTACACGGCGCTGACCGGCGTCACGCTGCACGCCGAGGCCGTGGGAGCGCTGGCGCAGCATCCCAACATCATCGGCATGAAGGAATCGGGCACCGACGAGGCGCTGATTGCGGCGTACGGCGCGCACGCGTCCTCGTCATTCGCGCTGCTCGCCGGCACGGTCACCGCGCTGCACGCGTCGGTGGCCGCCGGCGCGACCGGCGCCATTCTGGCGTCGGCCGTGGTGCTTCCCGAGCGGTCCATCGAATTGTTCGAGCTGCTGCGCGACGGCCGCGTCGACGAGGCCCGCGCGCTTCAGCAGCGGATTGTCGCCGTCAACAAATATGTGACGGCCACGTATGGCGTGGCCGGCCTGAAGATCGCGCAGGACCTGTCGGGGCAGCGCGGCGGCCTTCCGCGCCTGCCGCTGCTGCCGGCGCCGGCGCATGCGCGCGACGACATCGCCGCGGCCCTCGCCGCGCTGGAGAACTGAGTGCTGCCCACCACACCGCGCCTGCTGTTGGGCCCCGGCCCGAGTCCCGTGTCGCCGCGCGTGATGCGCGCCATGACCGCGCCGCCGCTGTCGCACCTCGATCCCGACTTCGTGCTGATTCTCGACGATGTGCGCGCGCGGCTCGGACGCGTGTTCGGCGCCGCCGGAAACGGCGACGCCTGGTTCACGCCGGCGATCTCCGGCACCGGCACCAGCGCCATGGAGGCGGCGATTGCCAACACCGTCGCGCCGGGCATGCAGGCAGCCGTCATCGTCAACGGCTATTTCGGCGATCGGCTTGCGCAGATGATCGCGCGCGCCGGCGCCGACGTGCATCGCATCGAAGGCGAGTGGGGCAGAGCGATCGATCCCGACGCCGTCCGCCGCGCGATGGCCGATCGGGCCGTCGACGTGTTCGGCATCGTGCATGCCGAAACCACCACCGGCGTGCTCAATCCGGTCGGGGACATCGCGCCGCTGCTTCGCGCGCGCGACATCCCGTTCATCGTCGACTGCGTGACGTCGCTTGGCGCGCTGCCGGTGGATGCGGCCGGGTGGGGCGCCGCGGTGTGTTACAGCTGCTCGCAGAAAGGGCTCGGCGCGCCGTCGGGCCTCGCGCCGATTGCGTTCAACCGGGGTAATTCAACCGGGAAGAATATTCGCAGTTTTGCGTTCGATCGCGCGCTGCTCGAGGCGTTCTGGGTGGAGCGCAAATATCACCACACGATTTCGGCGCCGCTGATTTACGCGCTGCGCGAAGCGCTGGTCGAGGTCGAAGACGAGACGCTGCCGGCGCGGTGGGCGCGGCACCGCGAGGTCCACGACGCGCTGGTGCGCGGGCTCGAGGCCATCGGCATCACGCTGCTGCCGCCGCCGGCGGAGCGCATTCCCAGCCTCAACGCGGTGGTGGTGCCCGAGGGGGTCGACGAGGCGGCCGTGCGCCGCGCGCTGCTCACGCGCCACAACATCGAAGTCGGCGGCGCGCTCGGGCCGCTGGCCGGCCGCATCTGGCGGCTGGGCCTGATGGGATCGGGCGCCACACTCGAAAACGTTGAGCGTTTCCTCAGCGCGTTTAAAGAGGTGTTGGGGCGTTCGCAGGCCTGAAGGCCTGCGCTACCCGGTACGCGTGTTGCAGTCCAGCTGGACTGCCATGCGCCTGCGCCACATCGTCCTCGCCGCTACACTGGCCGCCGTCGTCGCGGCCTGCGCCACCAACCCCGTCACCGGCCGGCGCGAACTTGCGCTGATGAGCGAGGCGCAGGAGATTGAGCTCGGGCGCCAGACCGACGCCGAAATCCGCAAGACCATGGGGATCTACAACGATCCCGAGCTGCAGCGCTATGTGCAGCAGATCGGGCTGCGGCTGGCCAAGTCGTCGGAGCGCCCGCACCTGCCCTGGACGTTTGCCGTCGTCGATTCACCGGCGATCAACGCGTTTGCGGTGCCGGGCGGCTTCATCTATCTCACGCGCGGCATCCTGCCGTTTCTCGATGACGAGGCGGAGCTCGCCGGCGTCATCGGGCACGAGATCGGCCACGTCACGGCGCGCCACACCGTGGCGCAATATTCGCGGCAGACCGCGGCCGGTGTCGGCCTCGGCGTGCTCGGCATCTTCATTCCAGCCGTCGGGCAGGCGGCGCCGATTGCCGAAGCCGGCCTCGGCGCGCTCTTCCTTAAGTACGGACGCGACGATGAGCGCGAGGCGGATCGGTTGGGCGTCGCGTACAACGCGCGCAACGGATGGGATCCGGCGGGCGTTGCGGGGATGCTGACGACGCTGGCGCGGCTCGAGGAGGCGTCGGGCGAGCGGCGGGGCGTGCCCAACTGGCTGTCGACGCACCCGGCGCCGGCCGATCGCGTCGAGGAGATTCAGACGATCGTGGCGGAGGCGCGCAAGACGAGCGACGCGTCGGCCACCAATGAGGCGGCGTTTCTCGCGCAGATCGACGGCATCATCTTCGGCGACAGTCCGGAAAAAGGCGTGGTGCGCGGCGCGAGCTTCCAGCATCGCGATCTGCGCTTCGCGATGACGTTCCCCGAGGGCTGGCCGATTTCCAACACCGACGCGCAGGTGGCGGCGAAGCGGCCCAATGCGGAGCACTACGTGATTCTGGAGCTGGTGCAGGCGCAGGGCGGATCGCTCGAGCAGATTGCGCAGCAGCAGATGGCGAAGGCCGGGTTCCAGCTGGTGGATGGCAACCGTACCCGTATCAACGGGCTCGACGCGGTGGTGGGCACCTATCGCGGCACGCTGCAGGGGATGGGGCAGGCGGGCGCGCGCGCCGCGCACATCCTGCACGGCGATCGCGTGTATCTGCTGGTGGGCATCGCGCCAGCCGGGCAGTTCAACGCCGCGGCACCGGCGTTCGATCAAACCATCCAGTCGTTCAGGCCGCTGACCGCGGCGCAGGCCGAGGCGATTCGCCCGAACCGCGTCGACCTCTACACCGCGCGATCGGGCGATTCGTGGCAGTCGATTGCGTCGCGCGCCAGCGAGGGCAACATGCGCGCGTCGACGCTGGCGATCATGAACGACTACGAGCCTGCCCAGCCGCCGCGCGCAGGCGACCGCCTGAAGATCGTCGTCGCCGGCTAACGGGTAGTATTGAACATGCGCAGGATCGCGAGAGCCGTGGCCGCGGCTCTTGCCGTCGGGTTTGCCGTGCTGGCCTTCGAGTGGGTCACGCTGCCCGACGTGCGCCGCCTGCAGACCGAAAATCCCGAAACCACCGCCTTCATGCGGCTGCGCGAGCGGCAGGCGCGCGCGCGCGGCGAGGAGCCGCGCCGCGTGAAGCGCTGGGTGCCGTACTCGCGCATCTCGCAAACGCTCAAGCGCGCGGTGCTCGTGGCCGAAGACGCGGCGTTCTGGGAGCACGAGGGCGTGGACATGGAAGCGGTGCAGCGCGCGGTCGAGGTGAACCTCGAGAAGCGCGAGTTCGCGCTGGGCGCGAGCACCATCACGCAGCAGCTCGCGAAGAACCTGTATCTGTCGCCGTCGAAGAATCCCGTGCGCAAGCTGCGCGAGCTGTGGATTGCGCGGCGGCTCGAGATCGAGCTGCCGAAGGCGCGCATCCTCGAGCTGTATCTGAACAGCATCGAGTGGGGCGACGGCATTTACGGCGCGGAAGCCGCGGCGCGCTCGTATTTCGGCAAGCCGGCGTCGTCGCTCGGCCCCGACGAGGCCGCGCTGCTGGCCGGCGCGATCATCAATCCGCGCGTGTACTCGCCGGCGCGGCCCAACGCGCGGCTGCGCGCGCGGCAGCGCATTATTCGCGGCCGCATGGGGTTTTACGAGCCGCCGGCCGCCGTGCCTGCGGCGGCCAGCGCGCCAGACGAGGATGAGGGCGGCACGCCGAAGCCGCTGCCGACCGCCGCGCCGTCGCTGCCGGCCGCGCTTCCCGGCGCGCCCGTGACGCTGGCGCCGCCTCCGCCGCCGAAGAAACCTGGCGGCGGCGGACAGTAGCCCGTCGATGTCATGCGGCGCGTTCCGCCGCCGCGAACGGTCGAGGTGCCGCCTGTTCACCTTGACACCTTCCGCACCGAGCCCGATAATCGCCCGTCTCCATTTTCTAAATAGTTTTGAGGGCCAGAGGAGTGCGCACGCGTGCGCGTGTTCCTCGTCTCGCATGATCAATTACACGGAACGGTTGACCGATCTGATGCGCGACATCGTGTCGCGCGTGCCGTCGCTCAGCTGCATCGATCTCGAGCGCGTGCTGGTGTTCGCGCGGCTCGGGCGTTCCGACGCCGACGGCGCCTACGCCAGCTGCCACTGCCTGACGCTGCCCGAGTCCGAACCGGGCTATTTCTTCTGGAAAGATCGGCAGACCGGGCAGCTCACGCGCCGCTCGGAATGGTTCGTCACCAAGTCGCCGCGCGTGGAGATCGCGGGGCGCCACATCCACTATCTGATCTCGTTCGTCCTGCCGCGGTTCTCGGACCAGTCGCTCGAGCGCTCGCGCAAGCGCGAGTTCTATGACGACGAGCCGGCGTGGATTGCGAAGCTCGACACTGTGGTGCACGAGCTGTATCACATCGATCCGCAGGGGCAGGGCCTGCGCCGCGCGGTGCTGCCTGACGGCAACATGTCGAACAAGCTGCACGGCCCGACCTACTACGAAGACGTCGCGCGCATGGTGCGCCAGTACCTCGCGAGCAAGCCGAATCCCGAGCTGTACGAGTTTCTGCGGTACGACTTCGCCGGGCTGACCGAGCGCTACGGCGGCGTGGTGTGCACGACGTTCCGCAACTATCCGTCGTTTCCGCAGCGCTACAACGAGACGGTGCGGCTCGCGGCCGACGCGCCGCTGCCGGTGCCTGACGTGAAGATTGAGCCGTTGAAGCGCGCCTCGCAGCCCGCGCAGTACACCGAGCGCGACCTGGCCAAGCGGCTGTTCATGCCGCAGACTTCCCGGCTGGCGGTTTAGAACACGCGCCGCGCGCCGAGGAAGCGCGACGACCAGTAGGGTGTGTCCATGCGCTCGACGCGCACGACGCCGCGGCTGTTGGGGGCGTGCACGAACTCGCCGCCGCCGAGCGCGATGCCCACGTGCGAGGCCTTCGATCCCACCGTCTGAAAAAACACCAGATCACCCGGCTCGATCGCGCGCGTGCGCGCGCCGACGCCGTACTGTTCGATGACCGTGCGCGGCATGTCGATGGCGTGCTGCGCCAGCACGTACTGCACGAAGCCGCTGCAGTCGAAGCCGTTCAGATCGGATCCGCCGAGCCGATAAGGCACGCCGCGCAGGTCGAGCGCCGTGGCCAGCACCGCGGCCGATGCGGCCTCGCGGCCCGGTGACGCAGCCGCTCCAGGCGACGGCCCGCCGCCTGGTACCGGCACGCCCGGCTCAGCCGTCGCCGGCTCGGCAGCGGTCATCGCCGGCATGTGGGCCGTCGGGAACGGGCGCGGCGCGTAGGCGCCTCCAGTGGCGCATGCCGTGCTGGCCGCCAGGGCCACGAACGCCAGGATCAGTCGCATGAGGACACCGGGATTATCGGATTAATTGACGTTTTCCGTCATCTCCTGCAAAATCAGGCAGCAAGATGGAGCAAACGCTCCTGTTGAACGCGACGTACGAACCCCTCAAGGTTGTTCACTGGCGCAAGGCGGTGACGCTGTGGTGCCAGGGGAAGGTGGAGGTGATCTCGGTCTATGAAGACCGGGAGATCCGGAGCGTGAGCTTCACCTTCAAGCTACCTTCGGTTATCCGTCTGCTCCGCCGCATCCGCATCAAGCGCCGCCTCGACTACGTCCCGTTTTCCCGCGCCAACATTTACGCCCGCGACAATCACAGCTGCCAGTACTGCGGGAAGCCGTTCGCCAGCTCGGAGCTGACCTTCGATCATGTGGTGCCGGTCGCCCAGGGCGGCCGCAAGGACTGGGAGAACATCGTCAGCTGCTGCATCTCGTGCAACCGGCGCAAGGGCGGACGCACACCCGCGCAGGCGGGCATGACGCTCATCCGCGCGCCGAAGCGGCCCGAGAAGGCGCCGGCCATCCGCATCACGTTCGGGCTGCGCAACGCGCCCGAAAGCTGGCGCGACTACGTGTACTGGAACGTCGAGCTGGACGACGCTTAAGTGCATTCGCGCATCACGCGCGTCGCGCCCCTCAAGGCCGTCGACGGCGGCATCCTCCTCGTCGAAGGCGAACATCTTCCCTGCGATCCTCCGCCGCGCGTCACGATCGGCGACACGCCGGCGCATGTCTGTTCCGCCTCCTCGCGTCACCTCCGCATCGTCGTGCCCGCGGAGCTCGAAGGCGGGCAGATGCCGCTGCGCATCGACGCCGTGCAGGGAGGCACGGCGCTGGTGGATGTCGGCGCCACGCTGGCCACCGGCGTGCACCAGGTGGACAATCCCGCGTTCGATCGCGACGGCAACGTGTATGCGACCTTCAGCGGCAGCCGCGAGAACCGCGTGCCGGTGACGCTCTTCCGCGTGCGGCGCGACGGCGTGCGCGAGCCCATTCGCGTCGACATTCCCAATCCCACGTCGGTGGCCGTCGGCCGCGACGGCGCGCTGTATGTGTCGAGCCGCTTCGAGGGATCGATCTATCGCGTCGATCCTGCGACGCAGAACTTCCGCGTATTCGCGACCAATCTTGGGTCGCCGTTCGGCCTGGCGTTCGATCCCGACGGCGATTTGTGGGTGGGCGATCGCGCAGGCACGATCTTCCGCGTGGATGTGGACGGCGAGGTCGAAGCGATCGCGGAGCTGCCGGCCAGCATGGCCGCGTTTCACGTGGCCATCGGGCCCGACCATGCGGTGTACGTGAGCGCGCCCACGCTGTCGCCGAGCGACCGCGTGTATCGCATCGATCCCGACAACGGCAACGTCGAGGTGCTGCTCGAAGGCCTCGGCCGGCCGCAGGGACTCGCGTTCGACATCTACGGCCGCCTGCACGTGGTGGAAGCCCTGGCCGGCGACGCCGGCATCTGGCGCTACGACCTGTCGAAGACGACGCTGGTGGGGGAGCGGGTGCTGGCGGCGGGCTCGCTGGTGGGCCTGGCGTTCGATCCGGACGGCGGCATGGTGGTCGCCGCCTCGGACACGCTGTGGAGGTTCGAGGGTGGTAGTGCAGGCCTTTAGGCCTGCGGCCCACAGGCCTTCGGCCCGCGTCTCAGTGCTCGATCCCCGGCGCTCCCTCATCGACGACTGGCGCAACGATCGGCGTTTCTTCTCCCGGCGCGAGCTTCTCGATCGTGAAACCCGTAAAGCCGTAGATGGCCGACACGACGGGGTTGATCAGGTTGAAGAACGCGAACGGCAGATAGGTCAGCGTGGCCACGCCGAGCGTCGTCGCCATGAACGCGCCGCACGTGTTCCACGGCACGAGCGGCGACGTCAGCGTGCCGGCGTCTTCCAGCGCGCGTGAGAGGTTTTTCGGATGCAGGTGCCGCCGCGCGTATTCCGCGCGGAACATCCGGCCCGGCAGGACGATTGCGATGTACTGATCCGACGCGATGACGTTCATGCCGATCGACGTCGTCAGCGTGGCCGCGATGAGACTGCCGGTGCCGTGCACCATGGTCAGGATGCTCGCCGCGATTCGCGCCAGCATGCCGGTGGCTTCCATGACGGCGCCGAACATCATCGCCGCGAGGATGAGCCACACGGTCGGCAGCATGCTCGCCATGCCGCCGCCCGACAGCAGCTCGTCGAGCGTCGCGTTGCCTGACGTCAGCGTGTAGCCTGCGAAGAGCGACATCCACGCGCCTTTGCCGAGAGCCGCCCATGCAGGGAGGCTCGGCGTCGCCGCGTACGCCACGACCACCTGCTGCTGAAAGATCACCGCAAAGACACAGCCGGTCAGCGCGCCAATCGTCAGTGCCGGCAGCGCCGGCACCTTGCGGACGACGAGCACGAGCACCAGCACGACCGGCAGCAGCAGGTGCAGGCCAATCGCAAACGTCCCTCTGAGCGACTCGAGAATCGTGGCCACCGCCGTCGTGTCCTGCGGCGCCGCGTTCCAGAAGCCAATCACCGCAAACAGGATGAGCGCGATGATGATGCTCGGCGTCGTCGTCCACGTCATGTGCCGGATGTGCGTGAAGAGATCCGTGCCGGCCATGGCAGGCGCGAGATTCGTCGTGTCGGACAGCGGCGACATCTTGTCGCCGAAATACGCGCCCGAGATGACGGCGCCCGCGGCGAGGCCCAGCGACAGGTTTTGCGCGGCCGCGATGCCAATCAGCGCGACGCCGACCGTGCCGGCCGTCGTCCACGAGCTGCCGGTCGCGAGCGACACGAGGCAGCACAGCGCGCACGCGCTCGGAAAGAAGATGGCCGGCGTCAGCAGCTGCAGTCCGTAATAGATCATCGTCGGCACGATGCCGGCGAGAATCCACGAGCCGATCAGCGCGCCGACGACGAGCAGGATGAGCACGGCGGCCATCGACAGCGAGATGCCGTGCACGATGCCCTTTTCGAGCGCGTGCCACGAATGGCCATGCCGCACGCCCACGACCACGCCCACCGCCGCGGCGACCATCAGCGCGATTTGACTGGGGCCGCTGGCCGAGCCGTCACCGAAGAGCGCGACTGACGCGGCAAGCAGCAGCATCAGGACGATGATGGGGATCAGCGAAACAGCGAGGGACGGAGTCCGGCCGGGTGCGGCTGTCATGAAGCGGGGATAATAGCACGCAGTGTCCCCGTCTTCTTTGCCGCTTTCCGGCGTGCGCGTGCTCGATTTATCGAGGCTCTTGCCCGGCGCGTTCTGCACCCACATCCTGCGTGAGCTCGGCGCGGCGGTGACCAAGGTCGAGCCGCCCGGCGGCGATCCGCTGCGCCGGCTCGCGCCGATTGCGGCCGACGGCAACAGCGTCTTTCATCACCTGCTCAATCAGGGCAAGGACAGCCAGGAGATCGATCTGCGCGCGCCCGAGGGACGGGCGCGGCTCGATGCGCTGCTGGCTGACGCCGACGTGCTCGTCGACAACTTCCGCGCGGCGACGGCGAAGCGGCTGGGGCTGGATCGCGACGCGATCCGCGCGGCCTACCCGCGGCTGATTCACTGCTCGATTACCGGCTACGGCCAGGACAGCCCGCACGCCGATCGCGCGGGGCACGATCTCAACTTCGTCGCGGAGGCGGGGCTGCTGTCGTTCGACGTCACGGGACGACAGGAACCCACGCTGCCGCGCATGTTCATCGCCGACGTCGGCGGTGGCGCGATGAGCGCGGTGATCGGGATTCTGGCGGCGCTGGTAGGCCGCGCGGTAGGCCGGGACTTCAGTCCCGGCGATCAGGGCGGCCGGTTCATCGATATCTCCATGCATCACGCCTCGCTCTACTGGCTGATGCTGCCGGCCGCGCGCCTGCTCGTGAAAGACGTCGCCGCCGATGCGCCCGATCTGCCCACCGACGGCAGCTTCGCGTCCTACAACGTGTATGAGTGCGCCGACGGTAAGTGGATCGCGCTCGGCGCGCTCGAAGCGCACTTCTGGACGCGCTTCTGCGAGCGCATCGGCCAGCCCGAATGGGGGCCGCTGCAGTACGTGGCGGCCGAGCAGCCGCGGATCATCGCCGCCGTCCGCACGCTCATGAAAACGCAGCCTCGCGACGCGTGGATCGCGGAGTTCGCCGGCGATGAAATCTGCCTCTCGCCGGTGCGCGACCCGGCCGAGGCGCTGGCCGCGGCAAATGCTCTTATTGCCGAGTCGGGAGCCATCCGCCCGCCCTTCTAAGTGGTAAAATTACCCTTTTGGAATTTCACCAAAAGGCCCTGCAGTAGGTATGTCTCACGACTGGCTCTCGGTGCGCGGCGCCAGGGTCCATAACCTCCGGAACGTCGACGTCGACATCCCCCGCGATCGCCTGGTCGTCATGACCGGCCTGTCGGGCTCGGGGAAGTCGTCGCTCGCCTTCGACACGATTTACGCCGAAGGCCAGCGGCGCTATGTCGAGTCGCTGTCGGCCTACGCCCGGCAGTTCCTCGAGCAGATGGAGAAGCCGGACGTCGACCTGATCGAGGGCCTCTCGCCCGCGATCTCGATCGAGCAGAAGACCACCGGCTCGAATCCGCGCTCCACGGTCGGCACCGTCACCGAAATCTACGACTACCTGCGCCTGCTCTTTGCCAACATCGGCAAGCCGCATTGCCCCAACTGCGGGCGCGAAATCACGTCGCAGTCGCTCGAGCGCATCCTCGACATGGTGATGCTCTATCCGGCCGACGCGCGCATCAACGTGCTCGCGCCGGTCGTGCGCGGGCGCAAGGGCGAATTCAAGAAGGAGCTCGCCGACTTCCGCAAGAAGGGCTACACGCGCGCGCGCATCGACGGGCAGTTCGTCTCGCTCGAAGAGGACATCAAGCTCGACAAGCGCCGCAATCACTCGATCGACGTGCTCGTCGATCGCCTGATCGTGAAGGGCGGCATCGAAAAGCGCCTGTCCGACTCCATCGAGCTCGCGCTCAAGCTCTCCGACGAGATTGTCGTCATCAACACGCTCGACGGCGGCGATCGCCTGTTCTCGCGGCGCATGGCGTGTCCCGACTGCGGCATTTCGATGCCCGAGCTCACGCCGCGCGCCTTCTCGTTCAACTCGCCGCACGGCGCCTGCCAGAGCTGTCAGGGCCTCGGCGCCGTCTACGACTTCGACCCCGCGCGCGTCGTCCCCGACGACAACAAGTCGCTGCTCGAAGGCGCCGTGGTGCCATGGGGCAAGGCGGACAAGAAGCCGCTGCGCGACGCGCTCACCACGCTTGCGGCCACCTTCGACATCGATTTGACGATGGCGTGGGGACGGTTGCCGAAGAAGACGCGCGACCTGCTGCTGTTCGGCGCGGGGAAGAAGGCCTCGGCTCCGGCGCTGACGAAGACGGGGAAGGCGAGGAAGGCCAAGACAGGCGGCGATCCCTTTGGCGCCGACTTCGAGGGCATCATCCCCAACCTGCGCCGCCGCTTCGAGGAAGGCTCGTGGGAGGACCAGGAGCAGCTCGAGCCGTACCGGTCGCTGCGCACCTGCCCGGCGTGCGAAGGCAAGCGGCTGCGGCCCGAGAGCCGCTCGGTCAAGCTGAAAGGGCGCACCATCAGCGAGTACGTCGACCTGCCGATCAGCGACGCGCTGCCGCTGGTGGAGGGCATGGAGCTGAGCGAGCGCGAGCAGATGATCGCGGGCCGCGTCATCCGCGAGATTCGCGACCGCCTCCGGTTCCTCAACGACGTCGGGGTGGGCTACCTGACGCTTGCGCGCAGCGCCGCGACGCTCTCCGGCGGTGAAGGGCAGCGCATCCGCCTCGCGACGCAAATCGGCTCCAACCTCACCGGCGTGCTCTACGTGCTCGACGAGCCGTCGATTGGCCTGCACCAGCGCGACAACCGCCGGCTGCTCGCCACACTCGCGCGACTCCGCGATCTCGGCAACACCGTCATCGTCGTCGAGCATGACGAAGAGACGATCCGGACGGCTGACTATGTGATCGACCTCGGGCCGGGCGCCGGCGAGCATGGCGGCAAGCTGATGTTCCAGGGCACGCCCGCCGAGCTGCTGCGCACAAACGTCGAGTCGATGACGGGCGACTATCTGCGCGGCGATCGCGTGATTCCGATCCCGGCGAAGCGCCGGAAGGCCGATAAGCACGCCATCGCCGTGCGCGGCGCGCGCGAGAACAACCTGAAGAACATCGACGTGAAGTTTCCGCTCGGGTTGTTCATTGCCGTCACGGGCGTGAGCGGATCGGGCAAGTCCACGCTCGTCAACGACATCCTCTATCGATCGCTGGCGCGCACGCTCTATCGCGCCGCCGACGAGCCTGGCCTGCACGATCGCATCGACGGCGTCGTCCACATCGACAAGGTCATTCAGATCGACCAGTCGCCGATTGGCCGCACGCCGCGCTCGAATCCGGCGACCTACACGGGCCTGTTCACGTTCATCCGCGAGCTGTTCGCGATGCTGCCCGACGCGCGCGCGAAGGGCTTCAAGCCGGGCCGCTTCTCGTTCAACGTCAAGGGCGGCCGCTGCGAGGCCTGCCAGGGCGACGGCGTCATCGCCATCGAGATGCACTTCCTGCCGAACGTCTACGTGACGTGCGAGGAGTGCAAGGGCCGCCGCTACAACCGCGAGACGCTGGACATCCGCTACCGCGGGAAGTCGATTGCCGATGTCCTCGAGCTGACCGTGGAGCAGGCCCTCGAGTTGATGGAGCCGTTCCCGTCCATCGCCGTGAAGCTGCGCACACTGATGGAAGTGGGCCTCGGCTACATCACGCTGGGGCAGTCGGCCACGACGCTGTCGGGCGGCGAGGCGCAGCGCGTGAAGCTGTCGCGCGAGCTGTCGCGGCGCGGCACGGGCCGCACGCTCTACATCCTCGACGAGCCGACGACGGGGCTGCACTTCGAGGACACGCGGAAACTGCTCGAAGTGCTCAACCGGCTGGTCGATCAGGGCAACACGGTGGTGGTGATCGAGCACAACCTCGATGTGATCAAGTCGGCCGACTATCTGATCGACATGGGGCCCGAAGGCGGAGCCGCCGGCGGCCGCGTTGTCGCCTCAGGGACGCCGGAGAGCGTCGCCCGCGTGGCCGAATCTGCCACGGGCGCCTTCCTGAAGGAGCTGATTTCCGGCCCTTCAAGCGAGCAGGCGGCCGAAAGCGCGTGATGCAATTGGCCCTGGGCACGCCGCCGGGCGTGGTAAAATTGACACACTTCAGTCAGGAATGTCCGTGGTCAGTTGGCCACAGCGATGGGGCGGCCCTGAAGAATGTGGTGGTACGGGTCCCCGTAACGTGTTATAGATACACGGCTTGCGGTAAGCCTTCGGAAACCTGTTCCGTGGCAGTCCGCTTGCTACCGTCTAGAATCGCTCAAGCCAATCAGGCCTCGGGTTCCGTCTCGCGCAGACGGTCCCAGCGACCCGAAAATTCGATTGGCATTCTGGCGGCCACGCGCGGCCGCGGAGAACGGGATGGAGGTTCCACCTGGGACCGCCATCATCCGGTGGTAATCGAGAGGGCATGACAGCCCAACGTACACTTCGTCGAACCGTCACGTGCGCCGGCATCGGACTGCATTCCGGCCACAAAGTGACGCTGTCGCTCAAGCCGGCCCCGGCTGATTACGGCATCCGCTTTCAGCGGGCCGACCTGGGGGGGCTGGAGATTCCGGCAACCATCACGCATCTTGGCGGCATCGAGCTGGCCACGGCGCTCAATGGCGGCACCGGCTCGGTCGAGACGGTGGAGCACCTGCTGGCGGCGCTTGCGGCGCTGCAGGTCGACAACGTCTGCATCGAGCTGAACTCGCCCGAGGTGCCGATCATGGACGGCAGCGCGGCGCCGTTCGTGTATCTGGTGCAGGACGCCGGCATCCGCGAGCTGACGACGCCCCGCAAATACCTCAAGGTGGTGCGGCCGATCGCGCTGTCGCATGGCGACAAGCGCATCGCGCTCTATCCGTCGGACCAGTTCAAGGTCACCTACAGCATCAGCTTCGATCATCCGCTGCTGCGGCATCAGAGCCGCTCGATGACGATCACCGAGAAGACGTTCGTCGAGGAGATCGCGCCGGCGCGCACGTTCGGCTTCCTCAAGGAAGTTGAAATGCTGCGGCAGAAGGGGCTCGCGCTCGGCGGGTCGCTCGACAACGCCATCGTGCTCGGCGAGACGGGCGTGCTCAACAACGCGCTGCGCTTCGAGGACGAGTTCGTGCGCCACAAGATTCTCGACGCCATCGGCGACCTGGCGCTCGTGGGCTTCCCGGTAGTCGGCCATCTGGTCGCGCACCGCGCGGGCCACGCGCTGCACACGGCGTTTGCGTCGAAGATTCTGGAGGAGCAGGACGCGTGGCGTCTGGTGGAATCGGACGCGCTGGTGCCGCAGGATGCGCCAGTCGGCGCGACGGTGCCCGTCCGGTCGTAATTCTTCCCGGTTGATTTTCCCCGGTCCAGCCCGGTGCGCCTCTGGCGTGCCGGGCTTTTTCATGTCTTCAGCATCGGCGCGCGTGCCTGCGCGCGACGCACGATGGCCGACTCCTCCTACTTGCCTCTGATCCCTTTCTGAAGGCAGTGCCATTTACTCGCCCACGTCGATCAGTCAGCCCTCAACCCTCACCGGCTGTTTCGGGCAGATGCTCCAGATCGTTCAGATCCTTGAATCGGCCCGATGCCTTCTTATTGCGGCGAAGGCTCGCCAGGTCGATGACGGGCACCAGCACGCCATCGATCCGGGCGTCAACGCGGCGCGGATAACACGTGTCGAAGTCGACACCTGAGATGGTCGTTGAGATCTCGATGCGGAAGGGAGGCGTGCCCATGCGGATGATCTGATCTGCCTTCAAGAACAGATCGATGGACAGGACGGGATCAGAGAACCCGAACGCCTGCAGGGCCGACAGGACGCGGGCGGCATTCTCTGGACTTCTCGCGACCCAGACGTCGAGATCCACGGTCGCTCGCGGATACCCGTGGTATCCGACGGCGTACGCGCCAATGAGCAGGTACTCAACGCCGTGGGCGTTGAGCGAGTTCAAGAATTCTCTGAAGTCGGCCTGGAGACGGGTCATAACCGTACAGAGTTTGACGCATGGTCTCGATGGCTGCGAGCCGATCGTCCGGGGACTGACGCCACCAATATTCCCGGTCGTCCGAAACATCTGTCAGGCGGGATACGACGACGGGGCCGTCGATGGTCCTGTGCCGGGGCGGAGAGGCCATTCCGGTATCCTAGCCCAGCTTCTTCACCCACGCTTCGAGCTTCTGGTTCTCGTAGCTCACGCTGTTGAGAAACAGGCTCTCGGTCAGATACTGCTTCAGCTCCTCGGGCGACAGCTGATCGACGATGTGCGTGATCTCCTTCGAGACGTCCTCGAAGGTGTGATCGAGCTCGCGGCGCACGGCCACTTCGCGGTACAGCGCTTCGAGCACGGCCAGCAGATCGCCGTCGAGGGCGATGGCTTCGCCGGACGAGGTCTTGATCGTGCGCGTGCTGCTCATGAGGCGCTCCCGAAGCTTTTGACGGCAGACGCCTCGTCGCCGTGTACTTCGATGAAGCGATGCGCGCCGGTCATGGTGAGCATCGTCTCCACCCGCTTCTGCACGCCGGCAAGTTTCAGCGCGCCGCCCGCGGCGGTCGCCTGGCGGAACAGATCCATCAGGCAGCCGATGGTGGCGGAGTCGACATAACCGACCGGCGCGAGGTCGACCATGATCTTCTTCTCGCCGGCGGCGATCAGCTCGGTGACCTTCGTGGCGAAGTCGTGGAGGATCGGGTACATCAACCGCGCCTCCTTCACCCGCACCACCGCAATTCCGTCGACGTATTCAGTGCTCAGATTCATTCGGTCCTCATCCATTCCCGGGCATCGCCGCCTGCAGTTTCCTGATCTGCCTCGCCAGCTCGAGGCGCCCGCGATTGATGCGCGACTTCACCGTGCCCTCGGGCAGGTGCAGCTGGTCCGCGATTTCCTGGTACGAGAACTCCTGCAGATCGCGCAGCACCACCGCCGTGCGCAGCGTCTCGGGCAGCTCGGCGAGCGCCTTGCGCAGCAGCTCGCGCAGGTCGGAGTGCTCGGCCAGCGCCAGCGGGCTCCGCTCCTTCGACACCGGTGAGAGCTCCGACGCGTCGACGTCGCGCGCCATCGTCTCGCGCTCCTTGCGGACGCTGCGGTAGTGATCGATGCACAGGTTGCGGCTGATGCTGATCAGCCACGTCTGGAAGTTGGCGCGCCGGTCGAAGGTTTTCAGCGCCTTGAAGATCTTGACGAAGATGTCCTGCGCGAGGTCCTCGGCCTCGTCGTGCTTGCCGACGAACTTGTAGGCGAGGTTGTAGACCTTGCGCCAGTGCTGGCGCACGATCTGCTCCCAGGCCTGCTGATCGCCCGTGAGGCAGCGCTCGATGAGCAGGTCCGTCGCCGTATCGCGCACGACCGGAGGAATCGACATCTCGAAGGGGAAATCATATCAAGGTATGATCTTCGGGCCTTGTACGGTTTTTTCCTCGACAAACACACGCTCGTCTGCGACGGCCAGTCCCTGGAGGCCATTGCCCGTGAGGTGGGCACGCCCTGTTACGTCTACAGCGCGCCGGCCATCCGCGCCCGCTATCAGGAGCTCGACGCCGCCTTTGCGGGCCATCCGCACGCCATCCACTATGCGCTGAAGGCCAACTCGACGCTGGCCGTCGTGCGCCTGCTGCGCGAGCTCGGGGCGCATGCCGACGCCAATTCCGGCGGCGAGATCGACGTCGCGCTCAGGGCCGGGTTCGCCCCGGGCGAAATCGTGTTCACCGGCGTCGGCAAGACGGCCGCGGAAATCGAGCGCGCCGTCGGCATGGGCGATGTCGGCTTGAAGGCCATCAATGCCGAGTCGTTCGGCGAGATGGACCGCATCGATCAGATCGCGCGCCGGCTCGGCACGAAGGCGCGCGTGGCGGTGCGCATCAATCCCGACATCGACGCCCTGAGTCATCCCGGCATCTCCACCGGGCGCAAGACGAACAAGTTCGGCGTCGCCATCGAGGACGCCCGCGCGATGTGCCGCGAAATGGCGCGCCGCGACGGCCTGCACGTCGTCGGCCTGCACGTGCACGTCGGCTCGCAGATCACGAAGCTCGAGCCGCTGCGCCGCGCAGCGGAAGCGCTGGTGCAGCTGGCCGCGGAGCTGGAGGGCGACGGCGTGTCGATCGAGCACCTCGACGTCGGCGGCGGGCTCGGCATTTCGTACGACGGCGGCGACGTGCCGACCGCCGCCGAGTATGCGGCCGCCGTGCTGCCCGCCATCAAGGCCTCGGGGCGCAGTCTGGTGCTGGAGCCGGGACGCGTCATCGTCGGGCCGGCAGGCGTGCTGCTCACGCGCGTGGTCGACATGAAGCCGCAGCCCGGCGGGAAGGCGTTCGTGATTGCGGATGCCGGCATGACGGAGCTGATGCGGCCGGCGCTCTATGGCGCGTATCACGCGATTCAGGCCGTCACGCCGCGCGCCGGCGCCACGTCCACCGTTGATGTCGTGGGCCCGGTGTGTGAAACCACCGACACGCTTGGCGCGGATCGCGCGCTCACGCCCGTGGAAGTCGGCGACCTGCTCGCCGTGCGCGACGCGGGCGCGTATGGATCGGTGATGGGCTCGAACTACAATCGCCGGCCGTTTCCGCCGGAAGTGCTCGTCGAGAAGGATGGCTGGCGCATCATCAGGCGCCGGCAGACGATCGACGACCTGCTGCAGACGGAGCTGGCGTGACACCGCAGGGCCTGCTCATCGCCTTCGAAGGGCTGGATCAGAGCGGCAAGGAAACCCAGGCCGCGAGGCTGCGCGAGCGCTTTGCCGCCGCGGGCCGCACTGTGCGCGCGCTGTCGTTTCCCGACTACGACACGCCGATCGGCCGCGAGATTCGCGCCGCGCTCGACGGGCAGCGCGACTTCGCGCCCGACACGCTGCAGCTGCTCTACATCGCCAACCGCCACGAGTATCGCGTGCAGATGGAGCAGTGGCTTGCCGCCGGCGACATCGTCGTGTGCGATCGCTACCGCGCCTCGAGCATCGCGTATGGCGACGCGCAGGGGCTCGACGCGGCGTGGCTCCGCGACGTGCAGCGCCATCTGCCCGAGCCATCCGCCATCTTTCTGCTGGATATCGCGCCGGAGGAAGCCGTGCGGCGGAAGGCGCACGGCCGCGACAAGTTCGAGCGCGACCTGCCGCTGCTCTCGCGCGTGCGCGACAGCTACCGGCGCCAGGCGGCGGCGGAGGGCTGGGAAGTCGTCGACGGCATGCGCGGAAAGGACGAGATCACCGCGGACATCGTCGCCCGCGTCACTTCGCGCGGATGGATAGACAGGTAAGCGCAGGTAAGTGCGGGTAAGGCACGGGTAAGCGGGGTGAGCGGGGTGAGCGGGGTGAGCGCGGGCAAGCGGTCAGGGGCGGGGAGCGGAGTTACTTCGCGCGCAAGACTTTAGCGCGCTTCCTGCGCGCGAACGCGGGCCGCTGCTCGCGCACCAGCCCTGCCTTCGTGGCGTACGCCCGCAACGCGTCGTTCGCGCGCGTCTGCCAGCCTGAACCGCTGGCGCGCAACCCGTCCGCGACATCCCGATCGATCCGCAGACTGATTAACTGCTTGGTCGGCGTCTTCTGGGCTCCGCGCTGGCCTTGGTAGCGCCGCAGTTCCTCATACAGGTCAGGAAGCACTTCCTTGAGGGGACGGGCGTTACGAAAGTCCTCGGCCGTCCACTCCGGGTTTTCGTCATCCGGCTGACTGGGTCTTCGTCGCATAGGTCCTCTGTTCGCGTCGATTCGCGCGCCGCAGACTTATCACCCGCGTCACATCGCCTCGGCGAGTGATGGCGCCCACGTGGAGCCGGCTGTCGATCATCCCAAAGACGCGGAGCCTCGTTTCGCCGTAGTCTCGCCGGAGGTCCGGGACCGTCAGCATGCTCTCCGCGTCTATCGTATATACAAAAAAACTGGCAGCTCGCAGGCCGAAGGCCTGCCCACCACTACCGCTTCAGCAGCGTCCTGGCCACCGTTACCGCGCGTACGTCCGCGGCTCCTGCTTCGCGCAGCGCCTGCGCGCAGGTGTCGATCGTCGCGCCGGTCGTGACCACATCGTCGACGAGCAGCACGACGCGATCGCGGAGCGACGCGCGGCGCCAGGCGGGGACGAACACCGAGGCTTCGAGGTTGATGCGGCGGCGGGAAGAGGGGAGCGTGGACTGCGCAGGGCGCGGACGCCAGCGCGCGAGTGCGCGCGAGATGGGCACGCCGAGATGTGCCGCGAGGTGCGCGGCGAGATCGTCCGCCTGATTGAAGCCGCGATGCCAACGCCGCCACGGCGTGATTGGCACCGGCACGGCCAGCGCAATGCCTTCGAAGGCCTCAGGGCACCTGTCGCGCACGAGACGCGCGAGCGGCCGCGCGAGGCCCTGACGCCGCTCGAACTTCCACGCGTGAATGATGTTGCGAAGGGTGCCGTCGTAGGCGCCGGCGGACGCGACGGGCGTGCTGCCCGCGTGCCACGCGAGCGGCAGCGGCGGCACCGACGCCCAGCAGGCTGGGCAGATGGGGCCTGAAAGCGGCGCCTCGAGGATCGAGGCGCACGAGGCGCACGCCGGAGCGAGGGCGAGCGCGAGGAGGGCGTCGACCGCAGGCCTGAAGGCCTGCGCTACCCCTCGACCGGGATGCGCTCCGCCGATCCCCATAAGCGCTCGAGACCATAGAACTCGCGCGTGGACGGCGTGAAGACGTGGAAGATGAAGTCGAAGTAGTCGAGCAGCACCCACTCCGCCCTGTTGTAGCCCTCGACCAGGCTCGGCTTGAGGCCGTCCTTCTTCAACTCCGTCTCGATGGCTTCGGCAATGGCTTTCACCTGCCGCATGTTCTGCCCCGTGCACAGCACGAAGAAGTCGGTGAACGACGACGCCTTGCGCAGGTCCATGATCACGACGTCGCCGGCCTTCTTGTCGAGCGCGGCGGCGATGCCGGCGTTGATGGCCTTCGGCATCCGCGGCGGGGACTTCGGCTTCGCGGTTTTCGCGGCGCCCTGGCGCGCGCGGGGCTTCGACGCGGTCTTTTTGCGAACGAGTGTTTTGGCCATCAGTGGGTGGCGCGGCCCTTCACGGCCGGCGGATCATTGTACAAGTGGTGCCTGCGAATGTGATCGAAGACCGCGGGAGGCAGCAGCCCGCGAAGCGCGATGTCCGTGTCGCCGCTCGCGATGGCTTCACGCACCCCGGTCGACGACACGTCCGCGGTGCGCGCGTCGAGCAGCATCACCCGCGTGCCCCCATCGTCTGAAAACGCGCTTGCGTCCACCATCCGGTCCCGAAGGGCAGGGAGCAATCCCCGGACCATATCGGCCGGCTGGCCAGGACGCGTGCAAACAACGAAATGTGCGAGATCCAGCAACGCCGGATACTCCCTCCACGTGGCAATTTCGGCAAACGCATCGGCGCCCGTCAGGAAGAACAACTGCTCAGGCTTCCAGCCCTGCCGTCCAAACGCCCGCAGCGTGTCGGCCGCAAACGACGGCCCTTCGCGCTCGAGCTCCTCTTCGCCGGCAACAAACCGCGGGTCCGTTTGCGCGGCCAGCGCCGTCATGGCGAAGCGATGGAGCGGTGAGGTACGGGGAGCGCCGCGGTGCGGCGGCACGTGCGACGGCAGCAGGACGACGGTGTCGAGATGCAGGGCGTCGGCAGAGGCGCGGGCCACGTCGAGATGGCCGACATGGATGGGATCGAACGTCCCGCCCATAATCCCCAGCCGTGTCACGCCCCGTCGTCTCCCGGGTTGTCTTGATTTCCCGGGGCTCTGCCCCGGACCCCGGCTCGCTCCACTCGCTCGGCGGCACCGCCTCCCTCCGTTTCGCTCGCTTCCGCTATCGCGGACGGCTTGAGGCGCACCGTTTCCTGCTCCGACGGTGGGGGCAGCAGGGGACCGACTTCCTTCCACATCGCCTCGAGCAGCGGCTGCAGGCCGTCGCCGGTGGCGGCCGAAATCGCGAACAGCGGCACGCCCTGCTTCTTCAGGTGCTTCTTCAGTTTCTCGAGCGCCTTCTTGTCGGGCATCGCGTCGATCTTGTTCGCCGCCGCGAGCCGCGGCTTGTCGGCGAGTGCCACCGCGGTTTCGTCGCCGCGTCCGGCCCACAGCGAGAGCTCGCGATTGATGATCTCGAAGTCCTGCACCGGATCGCGCCCGGTCTCCGACATGTCGATCACGTGCACGAGCACCTTCGTGCGTTCGAGGTGGCTGAGAAACTGATGGCCGAGACCCGATCCCTCGTGCGCGCCTTCGATCAATCCGGGCACGTCGGCCACGACGAAGCCGCGATCGCCCGACAGGGCGACGACACCAAGATTCGGCGTGAGCGTGGTGAAGGGATAGTCGGCGATCTTCGGCCGCGCCGCGGAGATGCGCGAGATCAGGGTGGACTTGCCGGCGTTCGGATAGCCCACAAGGCCGACGTCGGCGAGCAGCTTCAGGCGCAGCTTGAGGCGGCGCTCTTCGCCCGGCCATCCCGGCTCGCAGCGCCGCGGCGCGCGATTGGTTGCCGTCGCGAACTCCGCGTTGCCGCGCCCGCCGTTGCCGCCGCGCGCGACGAGCACGCGCTGGCCGACCTCGGTCAGGTCCGCGAGAAAGATCGGGCCGTCAGGGGTTTCTTCGTACACGACGGTGCCGGGCGGCACCGCGAGCTCCATGTCGTTGCCGCCCGCGCCGGTGCGGTTCGAGCCTTCGCCGTGGCGGCCGCGCTCGGCCTTGAACTCGGGATGGAATCGGTAGGTGACGAGGGTGTTGTGATGCGGGCTGGCGACCAGATAAATCGAGCCGCCGTGCCCGCCGTTGCCGCCGCTCGGGCCGCCGCGCGGCACGAACTTCTCGCGCCGGAACGCCATGCAGCCGCTGCCGCCGTCGCCGGCCTTGACGTGAATGTCGACTTCGTCGACGAACACCGCCGGTTACTCGACGGGATGAATGCTGATGCGGCGGCCGCGCGCGCCGTGATCCTCGAACTTCACCCGTCCGTCGATTTTCGCGAAAAGCGTGTCGTCCTTGCCGAGGCCGACGTTGAGCCCAGGCTGGAACTTGCGTCCGCGCTGCCGCACCAGAATCGAGCCGCCCGTGACGATGTTGCCGTCATGCCGCTTGACGCCGAGCCGCTGCGCGTTCGAGTCGCGCCCGTTGCGTGAACTTCCCTGACCCTTCTTGGTAGCCATGTCTTCGAGACCTTTAGACCTTGATATCCGTGATGCGAAGCTTCGTGAGCGTGGACCGGAAGCCCTTGGTCCGGCGCATGCCCTTGCGGCGCTTCTTCTTGAAGATGCGAATCTTGGGGCCGCGCTCTTCGCCGTCGACCACCGCCAGAATCTTCGCGTTGGGCACGAACGGCGTGCCGGCCACGAAATCGCCCTGGCCGTTCTCCAGGAACAGCACCTGCTCGAGCGTGACTTCCTCGCCCGGCTTGGCGTCAACCCGGTCAACCGTGACGACGTCGCCCTTGCCGACCTTCACCTGACGGCCGCCGCTCTCAATGATCGCGAACATGTCTTTGTGTCCTTAAAGTCGCTCAGTAGAAAGGGTTAAGGATAGCACAGGGGGGACAGACAGGCCAGAGGTCAAGGGGCCAGGGGCCAGGGGCCTCTGGTCTCTGGCCTACTTGAGCAGCACCCTCGTGCCCCGAATCTTCTGGGAGCTCAGGGCGCTCAGGAAGCTCGGCAGGTAGCGGTCCATCAGCTCGAAATAGGCCGACAGGGCCGGGGTGTTCTGCGACGCCTCGTAGAGGATTTCTTCGCGCACGCTCTCGGAATAGAGCGTGGTGCCGGTGCGGCCGTCGATGAAGACGAGCTTGGGCACCAGCGTGTAGCCTTTGCGCTCCATCCACTGCCGCACGGTGCCGATCTGCCGGCGGCCGAACGCGTCGGACGTTTCCTGGCTGCGCTCGACGATGCCGCTCTTGTTGATGGGCGCGAAAAAGACGGTGCCGGTGATGATGAGCGGCGCCTGATATTCCTCGCCCAGCTTCTTCCAGTACGCCACGTCGGCGAAGATCTGCTCGTAGCTTTCGAGCTCCTTCTCGCTGCCGATGCCGGCCTCGGTGGCGGTTTGTCCCGCGGCATTGACGGGCGGCGTGGCCGGAGCCGCGGCCGGATCAACCGCCGGCGCGGCCTCGCCGCGCGTGCGCTCGACCACGTCGGCCAGCGGCACGACTTCGGCCTCGATCACTTTCAGCTGCGAGCGCGTGCGCAACTGGCTGCGCAGCAGCCGCACGGTTTCCATGTTCGCGTCCACGTCGTTGCTGCCGCCGCCGACGAAGCCGACGACGAGCACGCGCTGAAACGCGGACGTATCCAGCTTCGGCTGAATCGGCGTCTCGATGCCGATCTCATAGAAGCTCGAGCAGCCGGCCGTGAGGGCGCCGGCGAGCACCAGGCTAACGGCGGTTGCGGCGCGCGATGCGATCATAAATTTCCTTGAACAGATCGAAGTTCTGCCGAATCAGGACGTTGTCGGGATCGAGCTCGACGGCCTTCTCGTACGCCTTGTTCGCTTCGGGAAACTTGCCCTGCTCTTCGTACGCGATGGCCAGGTTGTTCCACGCCGCGGGATAGGTGGGGTCGATCTCGACTGCCTTCTCGAAGCGGTAGGTCGCTTCGCGCCAGAGTTTCTTCTGCGCGACTTTGATGCCGAAGTCGACCTGCGCTTCGGCGTCGGATCGCTGGTCATACCCATACAGCGGAGCCGACAGGGGAGCCGCAACTCCAAGCGTGACGATGACGGCCAGCCACGCGGAGATCACGCGCAATTTCATAGGCACCTCGGGAACATCGCCCACTATACTCCGCGCACGCTGCAAGTCGAATGCCTCCGATCATAGGACGGCTTGCGTCTTTCGAAAGCCGGTGCCTATACTGGCAGACAGGGTCGGACACCAGTTCCTTTGACCGGGGACAGGGTGTACCGGCCCTTTCGGTTTTCGACGAGGGCTTTCGAAATCCTGTCCTCAGGGGAGCAGTTGTGGACCCTGACGACCTCATCGTGACCCTCGACTGGAGCCATTCGCGTTATCCTGCCTGGCTTCGGATGGTGCCCGACCCGCCGCCGGTGCTGTGGGTCCGGGGCGACCTGACCGTTCTCGAACAGACGTCTGTCGCCATCGTGGGATCCCGATCGGCGTCTCAGTATGCGAGGCAGGTGGCGCGGGCCCTGGCTGCCGGGCTGGCCGATGCCGGCCTGATCGTCACCAGCGGGATGGCGAGGGGCGTGGATGGGGCGGCGCACGAGGCCTGCCTGGCCGCCGGCGGGCGGACGATTGCCGTGCTCGGCACGGGCGTCGATGTCGTCTATCCGCACGAGCATGGGGAGCTTGCGGCGCGGATTGCGGCGCACGGGCTGCTGGTAAGCGAGCTGCCGCCGGGGTCGCCGCCGTATCCGGGCCATTTTCCGAGGCGCAACCGCATCATCAGCGGGCTGTCGCGGGCGGTTGTCGTGGTCGAGGCGTCACAGAAGAGCGGGTCGCTGATTACGGCCCGGATGGCGCTGGAGCAGGGGCGCGAGGTGATGGCGGTGCCGGGCAGCGTGCTGCACGGCCGGAACAGCGGCGCGCACGCCCTAATTAAGGATGGGGCAATGCCGGTCGAGAGTGCGGCCGATATCCTCGATGCCCTTGGGCTGGCAGGCAGGCCCGCGACGGGATGTGCAGATCCGGGCAGTCCCGAGGGGCCGCTCGAATCGGCGCTGTATGAAGCCGGCGTGACCGGCATCGATATCGATGAGCTGACACGGCAGGCGCCGGGCGCGGCAGACACGCTGCTCGGCGCCCTGACCAGGCTCGAGCTCGACGGCAAGGCCCAGCGGCTGGCCGGCGGGCGTTACGTGTGGGTCGGTGGTAAAAGGTTAGAGAGAAAGTAACCAACACATGGCAAAAGGACTCGTGATCGTCGAATCGCCCGCCAAGGCGAAGACGATCAACAAATATCTCGGCAGGAACTACAAGGTCGTGGCCTCGATGGGCCACGTGCGCGACCTGCCGAAAAGCCGCATCGGCGTCGACGTGGACGATGACTTCACGCCTGAATACGAGGTGATCGCGTCTCGCGCCAAGGTGATCAAGCAGATCAAGGACGAGGGCAAGAAGGCCGACGAAATTTTCGTCGCGACCGACCCCGACCGCGAAGGCGAGGCCATCGGCTGGCACCTGGCCGAGGAGCTCGGCAAGGCGAACAAGAAGAAGATTCGCCGCCTGATGTTCAACGAGATCACCAAGAAGGCGATTCTCGAGGCCGTCAAGCATCCGATGGAGATCGATCAGAACATGGTCGACGCGCAGCAGGCGCGGCGCGTGATCGATCGGCTCGTGGGCTACAAGATCAGCCCGCTGCTGTGGGACAAGGTGCGCCGCGGCCTCAGCGCCGGCCGCGTGCAGTCGGTGGCGCTCAAGCTGATCTGCGATCGGGAAGCCGAGATCGACGCGTTCACGCCCGAGGAATACTGGAACCTGATCGCGCGGCTGTCGGCGAACGGCATCGAGTTCGACGCGAAGCTGATCAAACGCGCCGGCGAAGCGGCGAAGGACTTCCGCATCGGCAACGAGGCGGAATCCAACGCCGTGCTCGCGGCGCTCGACGCCGCCGACTGGACCGTCACCTCGGTCGTCACCAGGGAACGCAAGAAGAACGCGGTTCCGCCGTTCATCACCAGCAAACTGCAGCAGGCGTCGCGCTTCCCCGTGAAGAAGACGATGATGCTGGCGCAGCAGCTGTATGAGGGCATCGAGCTGCCGGGCGAAGAGGCGGCGGTTGGTCTCATCACCTACATGCGAACCGACTCGACGCGCGTCTCGGAAGACGCGCTGGTCGACGTGCGCGAGCACATCGTGGCGACGTACGGCAACGACTACCTGCCCGAGAAGGCGAACCGCTTCAAGCAGAAGTCGTCGGTGCAGGACGCGCACGAAGCCATCCGGCCGACGTCGCTGCGCTACGACCCGGAATCGGTGCGCGCGTTCCTCACGCCCGATCAGCACTACCTGTATCGCCTGATCTGGAACCGCTTCGTCGCGTCGCAGATGCCGGCCGCGACGTTCGACGAAACCACGGTCGACATCACGGCCAACGACTACGTGTTCCAGGCGAAGGGATCCGTGCCGAAGTTCGCGGGCTGGCTGGCCGTCTATGGCGGGCCCGCGGTGCAGGCCGAGCCCGGCGAGGGCGCGGGGCCCGACGCCGCCGAGGCGGGCGACGATGAGGGCAAGGCGCTGCTGCCGGCGATGAGCGAGGGCGATCGCCTGAAGCTGCACGAGCTGAAGCCCGAGCAGAAGTTCACGCAGCCGCCGGCGCGCTACAACGAAGGCACGCTGGTGAAGGCGCTCGAAGAAAACGGCATCGGCCGTCCGAGCACGTATGCCGACATCATCGGCAAGCTCCAGGCGCGCGACTACGTCATGAAGCTCGAAGGGCGCTTCAAGCCGACGGTGCTCGGGCGCACGCTCGTGACGAAGCTGCTGAGTCCCGCGTTCGACGACATTCTCGACGTGGAGTACACGGCGAAGATGGAAGAGGAGCTCGACGGCATCGAGCAGGGCAAGGCGAAGTACGCCACGGTGCTGGCCGACTTCTACAGCAAGTTCGAGAAGGATCTGAAGAAGGCCTCGAAGCTGATGCCCAACTACAAGGAAGGGCAGCCGAGCGAGGAGTTCTGCGAGAAGTGCGGCTCGCCGATGGTGGTGAAGGCGGGCAAGTTCGGGTTGTTCCTCGCGTGCAGCGCGTATCCCGAGTGCGAAAGCACGAAGGAGCTCGAGACGGGCGACGCGCCCGACGCCGAAAACCTCGAGGAGGTCTGCGAGAACTGCGGCAAGCCGATGGCGGTCAAGCGCGGGCGCTTCGGCCCGTTCCTGGCCTGCACCGGCTATCCGGAGTGCAAGACGACGAGGAAGATCATCGTGTCGAAGGGCGGCGTGTCGGCGGCCAAGCCCGATCAGATGCTCGACGAGAAGTGCCCGCAGTGCGGCAACAATCTGGTGATCAAGCAGGGACGCTTCGGCGAGTTCACGGCGTGCAGCAACTATCCGGCCTGCAAGTACGTGAAGCAGAAGTCGACCGGTGTGGCGTGTCCGCTCGACGGCGGCGATGTCGTGGAGAAGAAGACGCGGCGCGGCAAGGTGTTCTTCGGGTGCGCGAACTATCCGAAGTGCGAGTTCACGCTGTGGAACCGTCCGCTGCCCGAGCCGTGCCCGAAGTGCAAGGCGCCGTTCCTCGTGGAGAAGATCACGAAGAAGCACGGGCGCCAGCTGATTTGCAACACGGAAGACTGCGACTACGTGCGAAGCGAGGAACTCGCCGAAGAGCCCGTGACGGCGTGACGGCGCGGAGCCAGACGTGATCCACATCATCGGCGGCGGCCTGGCCGGGTCGGAGGCCGCGTGGCAGGCGGCGTCGATGGGCGTGGCCGTCACGATCCATGAGATGCGGCCGGTGCGGCAGACCGACGTCCACAAGACGGACGGGCTCGCCGAGCTGGTGTGCAGCAACTCCTTCCGCGGCGACAGCCTCGAGAACGCCGTCGGCCTGCTCAAGGAAGAAATGCGGCGGCTGGGATCGCTGGTGATGCGCGCGGGCGAAGCCGCGCGCGTGCCGGCAGGCGGTGCCATGGCCGTCGACCGTGTGAAGTTCTCCGAGCAAGTGACCGCGGCGCTCGCGTCGCATCCGCTCATCACGATCGCGCGTGGTGAGATCGAGCGGCTTGCGGATTTGCCGCGTCCGCTGATCGTGGCCACAGGGCCGCTGACGTCGGATGCGCTCTCGAAGGAGCTGGCCGCCCTGGTCGGCGGAGCGCACCTCTATTTCTACGACGCCATCAGTCCGATCGTGCTCGCCGAGAGCATCGACATGTCGAAGGTCTATCGCGCGTCACGCTGGAACAAGGACGCGCGGCGCGGCCCTTCAGGGCCCGCGACCGATCGCCGCGGGGCTGAGGTGGAAAGTCCGGGCGATTATCTGAACTGCCCGATGACGGAGGCGGAGTACACCGCGTTCATCGAGGCGGTGAATGCGGCCGAGAAAACGGCCCTGCACGAGTTCGATCAGCCGAAGTTCTTCGAGGGCTGCCTGCCGATCGAGGTGATGGCGGCGCGCGGCCGCGACACGCTGCGCTTCGGGCCCATGAAGCCGGTGGGGCTCGACGACCCGCGCACCGGCCGCTGGCCGCACGCAGTCGTGCAGCTGCGGCAGGACACCATCGCGGGCGATCACTACAGCCTCGTCGGATTCCAGACGCAGATGAAGTGGGGCGAGCAGGCGCGCGTGCTGCGCATGATCCCCGGCCTCGAGCATGCGGAGTTCGTGCGTTACGGCATGATCCATCGCAACACCTACATCAACGGGCCGACGGTGCTCGACGACACGTGGCAGGTGCGGCGCGAGCCGGGCCTGTTCATCGCGGGGCAGGTGAGCGGTGTCGAGGGCTACGTCGAGTCGGCCGCATCGGGCCTGATTGCCGGCCGCAATGCCGCGGCGCTGGCGCTTGGCCGCGAGCCGTCGGCGCCGCCGCGCACGACGGCCATCGGCGCGCTCGGCCACTACGTGTCGCACGCCGACCCGGCGCACTACGATCCGACCAACATCACCTTCGGCATCATCGCGCCGATCGAGGCGCCGAAGCGCGCGAATCGGAAAGCGCTCATGGCGGAGAGAGCGCTTGCCGATCTGGCGCGGTGGGCGCATCAGGCTCCAGACCCCAGGCTCCAGACTCCAGGGGACTCCAGGGACCCGGAGTCTGCTGGGGCCTGGAGCCTGGAGCCTGGAGTCCGCAAGTGATCAAGGAACACCTGAAACAGTTCCTTGATCACTTGCGTCTCAACCGCAATCTGTCGCCGCACACGCTGCGCGCCTACGACTCCGATCTCTCGCAGTACCTCGAGTTTCTGACCGGCCATCTGTCGAAGCCGGCGTCGGCCATCGATCCCCGCGCGATTGACGCGCAGGCGGTGCGGGCGTTTCTGGATTCGCTGCACCGCCGCGGCAGCTC
Source organism: Vicinamibacterales bacterium (assembly GCA_036675475.1). Taxonomy (GTDB): domain Bacteria; phylum Acidobacteriota; class Vicinamibacteria; order Vicinamibacterales; family SCN-69-37; genus JALYRV01. The sequence continues at coordinate 52,520 of JAKFEY010000030.1, read as the reverse complement.
GCGCGCGTCGGTGGCGCGCCGCGTCAGCGCGCTGCGCGCGTTCGGCCGCTGGCTGCTGCGCGAAGGCCACATCGACGCCGACCCCGCGTTGCTGGTGGGCGCGCCGAAGGTGGAGCAGAAGCTGCCCACGCATCTCGACACGAAGGAAGTCGTCGGCATGATCGAGGCGGCCGACGTGTCCACGCCGCTCGGCCGGCGCGACCGCGCGATCCTCGAGCTGTTCTATGCGTCGGGCCTGCGGCTCAGCGAGCTGGTGGGGATCGATCTCGAAGACCTGAACCTGTCGGCGCGCGTCGTCCGCGTCGCCGGCAAAGGCGGGAAGGAACGGATCGTCCCGTTCAACAACTCCACCGCGAAGGCGATCAAGGCGTACTTGAAGCACAGGGGCGGCGCGGTGCCCGTGCCGCCCGCAGCGAAACAGCGCAACAGACCAGCAACCAGCAACCAACAACCAACAACCGATCCGTTGTTCCTGAACTACCGCGGCGGCCGGCTGTCGACGCGCAGTGTCGATCGGGTGGTGCGCCGCTATGCGCGCGAGGCGGCCACGCGCCTCGGCGTGAGCCCGCACGCGCTGCGGCATTCATTCGCGACGCACCTGCTGCAGGCCGGCGCCGACCTGCGCGCCATCCAGGAGCTGCTCGGCCACTCGCGCCTCAGCACCACGCAGCGCTACACCCACCTCGACGCCACCACCCTCCTCGCGCAGTACAAGAAGGCGCACCCAAAAGCGTAAGAATTGCTTTTCACCGCCGCGTGCAGCTCGGCCAGCTTCGACATGAACATGTCGACGAAGCCGTCGATCTCCTGCGGCGGGGTGCCGGCGGCGTCGAACGCCGCCTTCACCTGGTCGCGCGTCAGCTGCGACGACATTTTCACGAACCAGCGCGCGTGCTCCATCGGGATGCGCTTCGGCGGCGTGCCATACGCGCGGTAGTTGAGCACGATCGCGTCGGGCGCCACGCTCTCAATCAGCTTGTCCTGTTTGTACTGATCGAGCATCCACTTCTTGGGCGGGTCGTCGAACCGGCCGAACGACGCGCCCAGATCGCCCACCATGTAGACCTGCTCCACCGATCCATCGGGCCGCTTCACCGTGAACAGCTCGGTGTTCTTCGTGAGATCGGTGTCCCAGTTGTTGGTGAGCGCCAGCATGATCAGCAGCCCCGAAAACTCGGGCGAATCCTTGAACGGGTTGTCGGCGAGCGCCCATCCACCCGTCTTCTGCATCGCCTCGTCGCGCCGCTTGAAGCGCGCGCCGTTCTCGAAGCGGCCGCCCGCGTCGATGTGATCGCCGCTGCGCTGCAGGTCCTTCACGCCGGTCACCACGCCGTTGTGCACGTAGTACATTTCCTCGACGGGATAGCCGAACGCCCACATCAGCCGGTTGGCCGCGACTTCCGAGTGCGCCTCGGCCTCGAACTTCACGTCCCACACCACCCCCGCCGCATCCTTCACCACAATCTTCGGCGTCGTCCCCTTCGTGTTCTCCTCGACGAACGTGAACGGCGGCTTCGGCGCGCGGTCCTCGGATCCGCTGCCCCACAGCAGGTTCTTCGAGGCTATCGGGCCGGGATCGCGCCAGATGACGCCGGCAGCCGTCTGCGCCTCCGCGGCGCCCGCCATGCACACGCACGCGACCATCAAACTCAGCAGCTTCATGGGTCTTCGCTCCACGAGCTGGAAGACTGCAAGTTTCAGGCTAGCGGATGCGGGCGGTGGTCTGGAAGCGGCGGTAGTTCGAGTACGTCGCTACGCCTGAGGCTTTGCCGTCGGGCATGGGCAGCTCCTCGGACATGCGCAGCGGCACCGGCACGCTGACGCCGGGCACGTCGCCGTACTCGACGTTGAGCGTAGCCTCGGGCTCGCGGCGATCGCGGTCCGAAAACCTGAACCGCAGGCGCGCGCTGAAGATCGCGCCGTCGCTCACGCGCACGGTCACCAGGCCGCGCGATTCCACGCTCCGGCCTTCCGGCGTGCGGACGATGGTGGGCCGGACGCTTTCTTCGACGGTGAGATCCGCGAAGGCCTGCCGCTGCCAGCCGCGCGGCGCCCGCACGCGGAACCGCGGCGCGTTGAGCCGCGCCAGCAGCTGCATCGGCATCGTCGGCGTATTGACCGTGCGCTCGGGCCCGAGATTGAAGCGCGAGCCTTCGCGCGCGAAGGCGGCGGCGCGATCGCGCGAGTCGGGCGCCGTGCTGCCGAGCAGCTGCACGAGCCGCGCGTCGCGCTCGCGCACGGGCTTGCGATCGACTTCGTAGATGTCGCGATAGCCGAACCAGGGTTCGGTGTCGGCGGGTTTGAGGAGCACGTAATCGGATCGGAGCTCGCGCGACCAGTGCGTGACTTGCTGGTCTCGCCCGCGCGATTCGAGCTGCTGATAGTAGTGCTCGTCGGCCACCAGGGCCGCCGCTTCCTGCTCGAACCGCGCGATGTAGTCGCGCAGCCGGTCCTCGAGCTTCCCGGCCGGCTGCTGCGACAGCGCCGCCTCAGTAATCAGCAGGAAGCATGCGGCGGCCGCGAGGAATTTCGATGCCAAGCGTCTTGATTTTATAGTTCATGACGCGCGGACTGATCGCCAGCAGCTCCGCCGCGTCCTTCTGCACCCAGTTGGACATGCGGAGGGCCTCGACCACGGCCTGGCGTTCCACCTCTTCGAGCGCGATGCCTGTCGGCGGAATGCGCACGGCCGGCTGCGGCTCGCCCGACGCCGTCGACGGCGCCAGCTCGCCCAGCCGCAGGTCGCCCGCCTGAATCATCGGCCCCTCGGTCAGCAGCATCGCGCGCTCGATCGCGTTTTCGAGCTCGCGGATGTTGCCCGGCCAGTTGTAGCGCATCAGCAGCTTCAGCGCGTCGGGCGTGATGCCGTCGATCTTCTTCTTCAGCTCGCCGGCGAACCGCCGCTGAAAGAACTTCGCGAGATCGGGAATGTCGTCCTTGCGATCGCGGAGCGGCGGCATGTCCACCGACACCACGTTGAGGCGGTAGTACAGGTCTTCGCGGAACTGGCCGGCCTGCACCATCGCCGACAGGTTGCGGTTCGTGGCCGCGATCACCCGCACGTCGACCCGCAGCGTGCGCGTGCCGCCCAACCGCTCGAACTCATGCTCCTGCAGCACGCGCAGGATCTTGGCCTGCGTGTTCGGGCTCATGTCGCCGACTTCGTCGAGGAACAGCGTGCCGCCGTCCGCCTGCTCGAAGCGGCCCACCCGCTGCTTGTCGGCGCCGGTGAACGCGCCCTTCTCGTGGCCGAACAGCTCCGACTCGAGTAGATTCTCCTGCAGCGCGGCGCAGTTGACCTTCACGAAGTTGCGGCCCGACCGGTGCGAGTTGTGATGAATCGCGCCTGCGATCAGCTCCTTGCCCGTGCCCGTTTCGCCGCGAATCAGCACCGTGGTGTTGCTGCGCGCGACCTTCTTCACGATATCGAGCACGGCGCCCAGCGCGCCGCTGGCGCCGACGATGCGGTTGAAGTCGTAGATGTCCTGCTGCGTGTGACGCAGGTATTCGATCTCGTGGCGCAGGCGGCGGTGCTCGATCGCCTTCTCGATCTTCACCTCCATCTCTTCGATCTCGAACGGCTTCTGCACGAAGTCGAACGCGCCGATGCGCATGGCCTCGACCGCCGTGTTGATGGAGCCGAACGCCGTCATCAGGATCACCGCTGCGTTCGGCTGCAGCGTCCGCGTCGTGCGCAGCACGTCCATGCCGTCGGCGCCGCCCATGCGCACGTCGCTCAGCACGACGTCGAACTGCCCCTCGTGCAGCTTCTCGATGGCCGCCAGCCCGTTGGGCGCCTCATCGACATCGTGCCCGGCATCGGCCAGCGCGCGCGCGAGCCCGCGGCGGAGCGAATCGTGATCGTCGGCGACAAGAATTCTTCCCATGGTCCTCAGTTCGCAACGGGGAGCGACACCCTGAAACGCGTGCCGCCTTCGGGCGGCGTGGTGAGATCGATGTGGCCGTCGTGCGCGTCAACGACCTTGCGCACGATGGCGAGACCCAGGCCGCTGCCTTTCGGCTTGGTCGTGAAAAACGGGCTGAACACGCGCTCGGCCGTCTCCGCGCTGATGCCCGGCCCATCGTCGCGCACCTCGATGACGACGTGCGGCTGATCGCCCTCCTCGAGGGCCTTCACGAGGCGCGCGCGGATGACCACGCGGCCGCGGCCTTCGAGCGCCTCGAACGCGTTGGTGAGCAGGTTGGTGAACAGCTGTCGCAGCTGGTTCGGGTCGCCCGGTACGGCCGGAATGCCCGCGGGCACGTCGACGTCGACGATGGTGCCGCCCGGCGGCGTGGTGCTCGAGGCCATCGTGACCGAGTCGCGCAGCACGGGCGCGAGCGCGACGTGCGTCTCGACCTCGAGCCGGATCGGCCGCACGAACTCGAGCACTTCGACGACGATCGAATTGGCGAGCTTGCACTCGTTGATGATGTCGTTGAGCATGGCCTGCGCTTCGGCGTTGCCCACGAGCGTGCGCTTGAGCACGCCCGACATCACCTCGATGCCGGCGAGCGGATTCTTCACTTCGTGCGCGATGGCCGCGGCCATTTCGCCGAGCGTGGCGAGCCGATCGCGCAGGCGCTCGCGCTCCTCGAGTTGCTCGACGCGCGTGAGGTCCTTGAAGAACATGGCGGTGCCGGCGCGCGCGCCCTGCTCGTCGAGGACTTCCGACAGCGTGTAGCCGATGACGCGGCCCGATCCCTTCAGGCGCAGCTCCACGCGGTTCGGCAGGTGGCCGCCTTCCGACGCGCGCGTGAGCACGCGGGCGAGCTCGGGCTCCGACGCCAAAAGATCGCCGACGCGCTTGCCGGCATCGTCGGGCGCCGGGTCGAGACCGAGGATGCGGTAGGCGGGAAGGTTGATCGCCGCGATGCGGCCGTCGCGCGTGACCGCGAGCACGCCGTTGCGGAGGCTCGTGACGAGATGGCGGAAGAATGGATCGCCGGCGACGGCACGCGGCGCGCGCGGACGTGCAGGCGGCGTCCGGCGGGCGGACGGCGCATTTCTGGAGCGGCGCGGGCGCGTTTCAGTCATCGGCGGAATCCCAGCCCAACGGCAAGAGGTGTACCTCAGGCGATTTCACAAAATGCGCCTGAGAGCGTGGGTTTTCGTGCGGGGAGCGGCGCCGTCGCTGACGTTATTGTAAGCGAATAACAGAATTGTGAGTCGCGCGCGTCCATCCCTCGGCGGGGCGCCACACGTCGATGCCGCGCGGGCCGTCACGCTCCGGACACGCGTCACGCGTGTGCGTAATGCGGCCGTCGCGCTCGAGCCGGGCGTGTTCGGTCCAATACGAGTCCTCGTATTGCGCCCGCACGAGCCTGAGGTCGTTGTCGAACTCGTAGATCGCCGTCGCCGACACCGCGCCTTCGACCTCGACCGTCCGCACGACGATGCGCTCGTGCTGGCGTGACACGCGCGCGCGATTGAATCGGCTTGCGCTCGCGACGTTCACCTCGGACCGCGCAAACGCCGCATAGAACATCGGCGTCGCGTGCGTGCAGGCCTCACACAGAAATTTCGCGTCCGCTGCCGGCGGCGCGTGCGCGTCGGGCCCGTCGGCGTCGATGATCGCCAGCATCGCGGCGTCGCGCGCGTTGGTGAAGCCGGCAACAGCGACCCGGCGGCGATCGAGCCACATCACCGATTCGAGCCACCCCGGATGCACGAATGTCGTCAGCCGGCGGCCGGTGTGGTCGAGCACGGCCGCCATTGAGGGCCACCACATGTGATGGTGCACCACCGCCGCGATTCTCGCCGGCGACGCCGGCGGTCCCACGCTCCAGTCCGTGAGACCCCACGGTCCGTCGAACCGCTCCTGCCTGAAGGCGAGCACGTCGCCGAACGTGACGCGCCATCGCACGGCGCCGTCGCGCGACACGTTGATCAATTCGCCGGTCCGCGGCGTGCGCTGCAGATGGTCGACGTAGTGCCCGACTCCCACCAGGATGTCGCGCGTGCCGTCGCCGTCGGCATCGTGGAAACGGGGAGGCGCGGACGTCATGATCGGCGCCTGATCGGGATCGAAGCGAAACACCTCCCGCGGCCGGCCCTCCAGCGGCCTGATGAGGATGGCGCGCTCGTTGGCCTCGATCTGCGGTTCCAGATCGGTGTCAGGGCCGTTCAGCCATGACCGGCCGAGCACGCCGGCCGCCAGCACGGCACCGGCCGCGACGGCGATGGCGGCGAACCCGGCGCCGCGCCGGCGAGCGGGGGCGGGAGGTTCGGGAAGGGGATCGGGCTCGGCGGCCCTCGCCGACGGGTTGCCCGCCAGCCAGGCATCGATTTCGTTGGTGAAAGCAAACACCGATCGCCCGCGGCCGCCCACCCTTCGAACCGGCAGCTGCTGCGATTTTGCCCAGCGCATCGCCGTGCGGACATCGCGGCCGAGATAATCCGCGATCTCTTTCCACGAATCGAGGCGCCGGGGCTGTTCGTTCATGGGAAATGTCAGCTAATGCCGTGTGTTGTCTGTTGCTGAGTTTATCCCTTCGCGCCATCCTCCCGCACCGGTAATGCGGCTGATTCTCCTGGAGGTGATATGCGACTGAACGAACGGATTTCCCGCGGCTGCCTGATGGCCGCGCGCGGCCTCTTGCTGCTGGCCGTCCTGGTCATGCTGCCGGTCGGGGCGTGCTACCTGCCGCTCGAACCGGTCACCGATTCGGCGAAGTGCTCGGCCGGCTCGTGCTGGATCCGATCGGCCAGCGTCTGCTGCCCGAACGGCTACCTGAATTATGCCGGTGCCGGCAGCGGCTGTTTCTCGACGCGCACCGCGTGCCTGAACGCGGGCGGCGGCAAGTGCTGGTACGAGACGAGCTGCATTCCATGACACCCGCCGCGCCCGGACCGCGCGCGCCGCTGTTCTCGACACGCATCCTCTGGATGCTGCTCGCGGTCAGCGTCCTCACCAACGCCGTGGTCCTCGGCCGGGCGCTGCCCATCGACTGGCATCGCCTGGTGCATCGCGATCAACCGGTGCCCGAGGTGACGGCGGCGGATCACGTACGCGGCGCCGCCGATGCGCGCATCACCATCGTCGAGTACTCGGACTTTCAGTGTCCGTTCTGCGCGAGGTTTCACGACGTGCTGAAGGCGGTCGTGGCTTCCGAACCGGACGTGCGCTGGGTCTATCGGCATCTGCCGCTGCCGTCGGTGCATCCGATGGCGCTGCCGGCGGCGGAGGCGGCGGAATGCGCGTCGGAGCAGGGGCGCTTCTGGGAGTTCGCCGACGTGCTGTTTCAGGAGCAGGAGCGGCTCGACGAGACGCATCTGACGGCGGCGGCGCGCGCGGTGCGGCTCGATGAGCCGCGGTTCGCCGCGTGCCGGCAGAGTGAGCGGCCGCGCGCGCGCGCCGTTGCCGATCTGGAGGCGTTCAAGGAAGGCCATCTCGCGGGCACGCCCGTGTCGTTCGTCAACGGTGTCCGTCTGGAGGGCGCGGTGTCGGCCGACGTTCTGCGGAAGGCCATTTCGGCCGCGCGATCCCGCGCGGGCCTGTAATCACATCAAAGGAAACGTCATGTTCACGTCACGACTGGCGGCACTGGCCGCAACCATCGCCTCGGTCATCGTCATCGGCTGCGCCTCGGCGCCGCCCCCGCCGCCCGAACCGGTCGGCCTTGCCGGCCTGCCGCCGCGCATCACGGTCAACGAATGGCCGTTCTGGGTGGATATTCCGATCGAGACCAAGGATTTCGATCGCACGTGGAGAACGGTGGTCGACATCGTGTCGGAGCGCGCGGCGATCGGCGTGCTCGACAAGGAGAGCGGCTACGTGCGCACCGAGTGGCGCCCGGCGGATCTGCGCGTCACGCTGTTCGACGCGGCCTATCTGGTGGAGGGCCTGACGAGCGAGCAGCGCTACACGTTCCGCATCCGGCCGGCCGAAAGCAAGATCCGGATGGGCATCGAGGCCCGGCTGATGCCGAGCCAGCGCTGGGCCACGGGTCTGCGCAACATTCCGAACGCCCCGTGGGTGGGCATTCACCGCGAGCTGCAGGATCGGCTCGTGATCCGGTAAGCGGTGGCTCGCACAGGTGCGGGTGGCGGCGACGGAAGCATGCGCAAGATCGCCATCTTCGCCTCTGTTGTCCTCCTCAGCGGCGCATGCGGAGGGGCCCCTGCCCCTCCGACGGCGCCGGCCGCCACGGCTACGCCGCCGGCGCCGGATATTTCCGAAGATCTGAGTGAAACCGAGCGAGCGACGATCGCGTCGATGCTTGGTTCAATCGCCGTAGATGCGATCCAGCAGGCGCTGCCGGAGGCATTTGCCGATGCCGCAGCGATCGGTGCGGCACCGGCACGCGGCGCGTCCGGCGCGCAGCTGGCGCTTCGCAAGCGCTATGAAATCCGGGCGGAGCACGCGTGCTGGTTCCCTTACCCCATACTCCAACACAGCCTCGGAACGATGAAGTCGCACGGCTTCATCGACGTCAATTGGGAACCGGGTGCGTCCGGCGCGATCACGGCGTCACTGACGTTGAGCACGGTCAATACTTGCGTGCTCGGAATCACGGCCAATCTGGGCCCGCAGACCTGGGCGTTGGATACGAGCGGTCTGAAGGTCACGTCGACCATGGAGATGACGCCCTCAGGACCCGCGAAGCGCCAGGTTTTCAAACTGCAGGGAAGCCTGATGTATTTCAAAGGGCCTTATACGACCAGCCTTCCCGTGAATCTGACCCACACCTACGCGTTCTTTCCCGAACGGCCGGTGCAGGCAACCGGCGAGTTCGGAAAGACGCGATTCGACACGACGCTGCCCGACATCGACAGGCCCGTTCGCATTCCGGCTCCACCGTCGGCGGTGACGGGGCAGTGGACGGGGCGGATGGAGGCACAACCTGATCCGAAGGCATGCCCGGTCGAGTGGAACATGGACCTGGATCTGCTGGCCACCGGAAGCACGGTTTCGGGGACCGTCACGACCCGCAATACCAGGGTGATGTTCCCGTCGTGCGGTGACGTGGCCGGTCACGTGGCGACGTATGGCACGGTCGGCTCTGTCGAACCGGGCGGCGCCATTTCGTTCTCGGCCGCGGATGTTTACAGTTTTACCGGAACCTTTTCGGCCACGCGAATCACCGGGCGCTTCACGGTCAAGGCGACCGGTCAACCGGGGGCGTTCGTGGCCTATCGGCAGTGATCGGGGCTCAGTCGTCGCCGCTGAGCGCTTCCCACTGATTCATCAGGTCGCCGACCTCCCACATCAGCTGCTGGTGCCGCGTGATTGACGTCTTCGCGGCATCAGCATCGTCATAGAACCCAGGCGCGGCCATCTTCGCTTCGAGGGCCTTCACCTCGCGCTCGCGATCGGCGATGCGCGCCTCGAGGTCGGTGATGCGCTTCTGCCGCGCGTCTTCCTCGCGCTTCTTTCGCCGCTCTTCGGCGTCGAGCTTCTTCTTCTCGGCATGCGCCTCGGCGCCCTTCGGCGCGGCAGGCACCTGGACCTGTCGACCCTGTCGAACCTTCGGAACCGGGGGAACCTTCGCGCGACTGTCCTTGAAATGTCCGAGGTCCGTCGACATCGCGTCCGTTCCGTGCGCCTTGTGCCACAGGAACTCTTTGTACGTGCCCGGATAGCTTTCGATCCCGCCGTGGCCGACTTCCACAATCTTCGTGGCGAGGCGCTCGACGAAGTAGCGATCGTGCGACACGAAGATCAGCGTGCCGCCGAAGTCCTCGAGCGCGTCGAGCAGCACGTCTTTCGAGTCGAGATCGAGATGGTTCGTGGGCTCGTCGAGCAGCAGCGTATTCGCGGGGCGCAGCAGCATGCGCGCCACCGCGAGACGCGTGCGCTCGCCGCCCGAGAGCACGCCCGCCTTCTTGTAGATGTCATCGCCCGAAAAGAGAAACCCGCCGAGAATCGTGCGGATGGCGGGCACCATGTGCACGGGCGAGCCGGTCTCGAGCGTGTCGTACACCGTCAGCGACGGCTCGAGCTTCGCGGCCTCGTCCTGCGCGAAATACTGCATCACGACCTGATGCCCTTCCTCGCGCGTGCCTGCGTCGGGCGCCTCGACGCCGGCCAGCAGCCGCATCAGCGTGGACTTGCCCGCGCCGTTGGGCGCGACCAGCGCGACGCGGTCGCCGCGCTCGATGTGCAGATCGATGCCGTCGAGCACCACTTTGTCGCCGTACGCCTTGCGCGCCTTTTTCAGGTCGAGCACGGTGCGCCCGCTTTTCGGGCAGGCCGGAAACGCAAACCGCACGCGCTTGCGCTCGGGCGGCACGTCGATCGGCTCGACCTTCTCGAGCATCTTGATGCGGCTCTGCACCTGCGCGGCCTTCGTGGCCTGATAGCGGAAGCGGTTGATGAACGCCTGCACGCGCGCCACTTCCTCGTCCTGCCGCCGCTTCGACTCGCGCAGCCGCTCGAGCCGCGCGTCGCGCTCGGTGATGTAGGTCGAGTAGTTGCCGGGATAGTCCGTGATCGTGCGCAGCGACAGGTCCGCGATGCGCGTGACCACCGCGTCGAGGAAGTAGCGATCATGCGACACGAGGATCACCGCGTGCGGATACGCGACGAGATATTCCTCGAGCCAGTTGCGCGCCTCGAGATCGAGATGGTTGGTCGGCTCGTCGAGCAGCAGCAGCGTGGGCCGGCCGAGCAGCAGCTTCGCCAGCGCGATGCGCATCTGCCAGCCGCCCGAGAACGTCGCGCAGTTGCGCTCGAAGTCGTCCTTCGTGAAGCCCAGGCCGCCGAGCACGGTGGCCACGCGCAGGTCGATGCTGAAGCCTTCTTCCTGACGGAACGCTTCACTCAGCTCCGCATAGCGCGTGAGCAGCCGCTCGTGCTCGCCATCGGGCAGCGACGGATCCTCGAGCGCATGTTCGATGGCGGTGATCTCCGCGCGCATCGCCAGCACGGGCTCGAACGCCATGCTGGCTTCCTCGAAGAGCGATCGTCCCGAATAGGTGAGGCCGTCCTGCGGCAGATAGCCGATGGTGAGTGCCGATGGGCGGATGATCTCGCCCTCGTCCGGGCTCTCCATCCCCGCCAGCATCTTCAGCAGCGTCGTCTTGCCCGCGCCGTTCGGGCCGCACAAGCCCGCGCGTTCGCCGGACGTGATTTGCCAGCTCACGCGGTCGAGCAGCACGCGATCGGCGAACGATTTACTGAGTCTTGAAAGCTGGATCAATAGAACTTACGTTTCGACCCCGACCGGCTCTCCAAGCGCCTTCTGCGCGGCGGCGAGAATCCTGGGCAGACGAAACGGCTTGGTGATGTAGCCCGACACGCCGAGATTGATGGCTTCGATGGCGCTGGCTTCGGTGGAGTAGCCGGTGATGATGATGACGGGCAGCTCGGGGAAGATGCGCCGCGCTTCGCGAATCACCGACAGGCCGTCCATGCCCGGCATCTTCAGGTCGGTGATGAGCAGATCGTATTCAACCGTACGGAGCTGCTCGACGGCGGTGCGGCCGTCGGGCGCCACGTCGACGTCGTATTCGCCGCCCGACAGCGCGCGCGCGAGCAGATCGCGCACGCCCTGCTCGTCGTCGACGATCAGGATGCGCGGCCGCTCGGCCGCCTTCATGCCGGCCGGTACTCCCGTGCGGTTCTGTTCGAGCCACACGTCGATGTCGCGCTTGCGGAAGCGCCATTGCCGGCCCACGCGCACAGCAGGGATGCGCCCGGCTTTGATCAGGCGGTATACCGTCCGCAGATTGACCTGCAGGTAGGCCAGGACTTCTTCGGTGGTCAGGAAGTGGTCGTCGTTCATGGCAGCGAGCGGCGGCGCTCCTCCCCGACACTCTATCACTTCGCGTCGTCTCTGACCCATGGATGACGTTCGGGGGCGCTCCGGTCATACGTCCCGCCGAACGGTTCTAACATACTGATGGGGTTGGATTTGCGCGTATACTGGTACCTCACTGACAGCCTGCCTGGTTGTGGGGCCCGGCCGACGCGCCGCCAGCGCCGTCTAAACGCCGAGCCCGAAAGCGGCTCTTCATGTCCTTGGATTTGGGGAAGACAACCGACGAGGAGCTGGTCGACCGCGCCCAGCGCGGCGACGAGGACAGCTTCAACGAGCTGGTCCGCCGGTGGGAGCGGCCCATCTACGCGCTCGCCTATCGCACGCTCGGGCGCGAGGAAGACGCGCGCGACGTCAGTCAGGAAACGTTCCTGCGCGCCTATCGCGCGCTTCGCGGCTTCAAAGGCCAGGCGAAGTTCTCCTCCTGGCTCTACCGCATCACGCTCAATCTCTGCAGGGACTGGATGCGCCGCCAGCGCCGCACGCCCGTCTCCCAGGTGCCCGAAGGCATGGAGCTGTCGGACCTGGCCGGCGAGGCGCCCGACGCCGTGTCGGTGGAGGATCTCGTCGCGCGCCGCGAAATGAGCGCGGCGGTCTCGAAGGTCATGGCGATGCTGCCCGAAGAGCAGCGCACCGCGATCATCCTGAAGGAGTACCACGGCCTGACGTTTCAGGAGATTGCCGACATGCTCGGCTGCCCGCTGAGCACGGTCAAGACCCGGCTGTATCAGGGGCTCACCGTCCTTCGACGCAACCTCCAACGTCAGAATCTGCATGTCGTCGCGGCGGCCCGCCCGGCGCTTGAAACGTAAGGCCCGAAACCGGTGTGTTGACCATGTGTACTGACAGCTTCAAGGAATCACTGCTGGGTTATCTCTACGGCGAGCTCACGCCCGATGAACGGCGCACGTTCGACGCGCACCTCAAGACGTGCCAGCCCTGCCGCGTGGAGCTTGCCGAGCTGCGCGGCGTGCGCGACGACCTGCTCGCGTGGGCGCCGCCCGAATGCCGCGACCTGCCCTCGTCGTGGGCCGTCAGTCCACTCGCCGAACCCGCGCCGATGGCGCGCCTGCGTGCGTGGATGCCGGCCTTCGGCCTGGCCGCCGCCGCCATGCTCGTGCTCGCCACTTCCGCGGCCATTGCCAACATCGAAGTGCGCTACGGCACCGAGGGCCTCGTCGTGCGCACGGGCCGCACGGTGACATCCGCCGACGCCGTCACTGCGAATGCCGCGCCGGCCTCCGCCGGCTTCGCGCCGATCGGCCAGGGCGTGACGCAGGCGGATCTCGCCGCGCTCGAGCAGCGCGTCATGGCGTCGTTCGCGCCGGCCACCGAGCGCTCGGGAATGCAGACCGTTGCGCTCACGTCGGACAACCCCCAGCTTTCGCGTGAAGTGCGGCGTCTGATTGAAGAGAGCGAGCGCCGCACCCGCCAGGAAATGGCGGACCGCTTCCTCGCCATCGTCAGCGACGTCGAGGGGCACCGCCGCGCCGATCTACTGCGCGTGCAGCAGGCACTCGGCCAGGTGCAGAGCCGCACGGGCGCCGAGCTCGCGCAGACGCGCGACGCCGTCAACCGGTTGCTGCTCGTCTCGCAGAACCAAGGGCAAACGCCGCAACGTTAGAAGGTCTTGAGCGTATGAGAACTCGACTGATTGGGGCCGCCACGGCCGTGTGCATGCTTGCCGGCGCCGCGCCTGCCATGGCGCAGACGACGATGACGCAGCCGCAGGTGGAGCGGCGCTACAACGTGCGGTTGTTCAGCAGCGTGCTGGTCAACGCCGCGCGCCACGGCGCCGAGCTGATGGGTCTTCGCGTGCAGCAGATCGATCCAGGCATCATCCTGCTGTCGGGCACGTCGCCGCGCGCCGAGGGTTTCGTGATCGACGGGCACGGCGTGTTCTTCCACGTCGAGATTCCGGACGTCGATCCGGTGGTGGCCTGGGCCGTCACCAACCGCGGCCGCGATCAGGCGGCCGTCGCCGCCATCAATCGCATTCGCAACTTCGTGCAGGTGTCCGACGTGCAGGCGAAGCAGGAGCTCGAAGCCGAGTTGCGCCGCCTCGAGCAGCGCTTCGCGGTGCCGCAGCGCGCCTCGTCGACCGAGCCCGGCGGCATGCCGCCCGCGCCCACGGCCGCCGCGCCGCGCGCCATGGACAATCCGGATCTCGAGTACGAGAAGCTGGTCACCGATCAGCTCGTCAACGCCATGATCGATCACAGCCATCAGCTCGGCCTCGCGGCCGACGAGTGGCTCACGATTGCGGCGCGCGGCAGCCAGGGGCCGCTGGTGCCCTCGATGGTGTTCCAGGACACGGTCACGATCACGCTGCGCGTGAAGGGCGGCGATCTCGCCGACTACCGCGCCGGCCGCCTCACGCGCGACGAAGTGCGCGCGCGGGTCGTCGTCCGCGAGTTCTAGGGCGGCCTTGGCGGGGAACCCCTTGACTTGCCGTGGTACGCGGCCGACTCGCGCCGCGCAGAGGCGCCCGGATACCACAGGAAGTCAAGGGCGTTCCCCCTTGAGTTAGAATCGCGCGATGTCGAAGCCGCGCACGCTCGTCATCGCCGCTTTTCTGGCCGCCGCGTCACTGGCGGCCGGCTGCGGATCCTCCGGCACCGTTGCGGACCTCGAGTTCGTGCCGGTCACCTCCGGCTACTTCGACGCCGGCGTCGTCAACGGCGAAAACAAGATCGTCCCCTCGTTCACGTTCACCCTTCGCAACAAGGGCACCGCGCCGGTCAGCACCATTCAGCTCAACACGCACTTCCAGGCCGAAGGCGCGGATGGGACGATGGATGAGGTGCTGACGAGGGCGGTGGGCGCTGACGCGATTGAGCCGGGGGCGTCGACGCCGCCGATCACGGTGCGCGCGAAAGTCGGGTACACGAGCCTGGCCTCGCGCGCCGACATGCTCACCAACAACCTGTTCCGCGACGTGCGCGTGCGCGTCTTCGGCAAGGCCGGCTCTGAACAGTGGACGCTGATTCACGAGTTCGTCGTCGACCGCCGAATCCTCACGCAGTAACGCCATCGCGTGACCACCACGACAACCACCCCAGGACAACCCCGCGCCGAATCCGGCGCGCATTCCGGCCCCGCGCTCGAACGCCGTCTCGGCCCGTGGGACGCGGCCGCCATCGTCGTCGCGAACGTGATTGGCGGCGGCATTCTGTTTACGCCGCCGCGCGTGGCCGAATCGATTCCCGATCCGCTGTGGTTTCTCGGCGCGTGGGTGGCGGGCGGCGCGCTGGCGTTCGCGGGCGCGATGGCGTACGCGGAGCTCGCGGCGCTGCGGCCGAAGGCCGGCGGCGAGTACGTATATCTGGATGCCGCGTACGGGAAGCTGGCGGCGTTTCTCACGGGGTGGACGTCATTTGTCGCGGGCTTTGCCGGCGCGATTGCGACCAGCGCGGTGTTTCTCGCGATTTATCTGGGCCGCTTCGTGCCGGTGGCCGGCAACGACGCGCCGTTCTTCTCGGTGCCGCTGCCGTACATCACGCTGGCGCTGTCGCCGCAGTCCACGATTGCGCTGGCGGCGATCTGGCTGATGTCGTGGATTCACCTGCGCGGCATCGGGCCGGGGCGCCTGGTGGGCAACGTGCTGGCGGCGTTGAAGGTGAGCGCGCTGCTGCTGTTCATCGCGCTCGGCTTTGCGTTCGGCGCGGGATCGATGGGCAACCTTGGCGAGCCGGCCGGCCCCGTGACGGCAGGCTCGTGGCTGTTCGCGCTGATTGCCGTGATGTTCACCTATTCGGGATGGAACGCGGCGTCGTATCTCGCTGAAGAGATTCGCGATCCGGGTCGCAACGTGCCGCGCGCGCTGGCCATCGGCACGGCCGCGGTCATCGCCGTTTATCTGCTGTTGAATCTGCTCTACATCTATGTGGTGCCGGTAGGCGAGCTGGCGACGGTGCAGGGCAGCGTGCTCGACGTGATTGCGGATCGCCTGCTCGGCACGCGCGCCGGCGACATCATGGGTGTCGTCTCGATCATCAGTCTTGCGGCGAGCATCAGCGCGATGGTGATTGCGGGCCCGCGCGTGTATTACGCGATGGCGCGCGACGGCCTGTTCTTCCGCCGCGCGGCGTCGATTCATCCGAAGTACAAGACGCCGGCCGCCGCCATTCTCGCGCAGGCGATCTGGGCCACGCTGCTCGTGCTGTCGGGCAGCGCGAACGCGCTGCTGACGTACACCGGCTTTTCGGTGGTGCTCTTCTCGGGCATCGGCGCGGCCGCGCTGTTCGTGCTGCGCGTGCGCGAGCCCGACGCGCCGCGCCCGTTCAGGACGATCGGCTATCCGGTCGTGCCCGGCCTCTTCGTCCTCGCCAGTCTTGCGATCGTCTGCAGCGCGCTGTGGACCGATCTCTATGTGCCGATCCGCTACGGCGGCGACTTCGGCCCGTCCGCGTACGGCCTGCTCGTCATCGCGCTCGGCTTGCCGATCTACGCCGCGTTCAAACTTCGCGGCAAATAGCCGCGCGTCATCGCGAAGGCCCGCGCGCATCGCGCGCGTTTGGCAGCCGGCACGGCGCGCGCTCGTCCGGCCCGCGCGCATCACGCGCGTTTGGCACGCTTCTCGCTGAACTCGCCCCGGGGCCAGTCGTGCGAACGGGATGCCAACGTCGCAGTTTCTGCAAGACGGCTCTGACAGGCATACATCGGAGTTTTATGTCGGCGAATTCCCGCAGGCCTGCCACCACGCGCCACGCGAAGCCGCGGCCAGCCGGGTCGCGCGGACCCCGTCGAGGCAAGGCCCATCAAAATCTCGGACGCGAACGTCTCAACGCCAAGCGGATCGAAACCGGTGATGACTTGTTCGAATGGGTGATGGCGTCCGCCGGCAAAGGCCTGGGACTGGCGCAGAAGGAACGTTGATACCCAACCCTGGGCCATCTGCATGCCGTTCATCGCTCGCGGTGCCTCGTTCATAGCGGACGTCCTCGCGGTGGTCTTGCTCGCGGCAATCCTCTTTGTTGCCGTGTCAGGCGGCGGTGTCTATCAGGTCGCCGGCGAGCGCGTGAGCCTCACGTCGACGGCCAATCCTCTGTTGTTGTTCTTGCTCATTGCGCTGCCTCGATGGTTCCTGGGGCGGCACATCTCCTTCCTGGGAATCAGACGGTTTCCTCTCCACTCACTGGATTCCAGGGTCTTTGCGGCACTCAGCAGGATCCCCGATGCACTGTCGCGGTTGTCTTCGACGCGCGCGACGAAACGGGTGGCCATCCTCCTGGCCGTCGCGTTCCTTCTGCGTGTCCTCAATGCGTACGCCTACTACGGGTTTTTCGCGGGCGACGATGTGGAGATTCATGAGATGACGTTGGGTCATCTCTTCGGCGCGGATTGGCCGGTGTGGGGTTTGCGGAATGCGTTCTACCCCATGACATTTATTTTTCCCGTGCAGTGGCTGGGGCAGCAGCTTGGCGTGAGTGAGACGGCCTCGTTGGTGTTTCTGGGCCGATTGGTCGTTGCGGCATCTGCGACCGCCACCGTGGGCCTGCTGTTTGTTCACGCGAGGCGCGCGTACGGTCTGCCTGTCGCCGTTTTATCCGCCGTCTTCCTGGCGACAAGCGCTCTTCACACCCGGCTGGCAAGTACCGAGCTCCCGCGACCTGTAGCTGCATTGTTCCTGGTGTTGGCCTTCAGCCTCGCCGTACGAGGCGGCGCGCTCGCGGCTGCCGCGGCGGGGATCTCCATAGGAATCGCTGGTGCGATGCGCTTCGGGGAAGCCGCCTTCATCGTGCCGTGCGTCTTGATGATGGCCCTGGAACGCCGGCCATGGCAGGCGCTGGTCTGCGCCATATGTTTTGGCACCGCATCGCTCGGAATCATCGGTCTGGCGGACGCTCTTTATTGGGGCCGTCCGTTCCATAGCCTGTTCAACGCTGTCGATTATGGTGTGGTCCAGCGGCTCTCGTCCCGAGGGTACGAACCCTTTCATTGGTACCTGACCCATCTTTCTGAATGGGCCAACCTGGCGGTGGCGAGCGCGGCGATTCTGGCGGTGTGGCTGGGACCGTGGCGGCTGGCACTCTGGACCTGGATACCCGTTCTCCTGCTCAGCGCGATGAGTCACAAGGAGGCCCGCTACATGGTGCCGGTACTGCCGTTTCTGTCGCTCGCTGCTGCGCATGTCGGCTGGGAGTTGCTTCGGCGAATCCGCGAATGGAAGGGCAGGGAACCTCTGATCTTTGGCCTCGCGGTAGTCGTGGCGGCTAGCTTCGTGTCGGATGTCTCGACCTATCGATTTCCGCGATCAGAGGCCTCAGTCGATCTGGCGCGCGAACATCGGGAGGATTGGGAGACCGGCGGTGTTGCGATCGAACAGCTGTGGCGAGTCGGAGGCAGGTTGTACCTGCCGGATGTCCCCACCGTCGTGGAGATTGTGCCTGAACGCCTCGTCCAGGACGAGTACCTCGCAGAGTTTCTGTCGCGGCGGGACGTCGGCTGGATTCTACTGGCGGACCGGACAGGCAATCAGCACAACTGGGATCGGCTTTATCGAGCGGGCTTCATCGACGTCGTCGAAGACGATCCGTTTTTTAGAGTCTTCCGCCGCGTGCCGTCCGCCGTCAGTCACCAGCCGCCGTCAGCGTTTGCTGCGCATCAGCGCCACCAGCGTCCACAACGCCAGCGCGCCGTCGGATGCGGCGAAGAGGAGAAAGGATGCGGGTGAGGCGTTGACGAAGTAGTCGATGAGAAAGGCCGCGGCGCCGGCGCCCTTCAGCAGCGGGCCCATGATCCACAGATAGCCGCGATAGCGCGCGGGATCGCGATAGGGCAGCGCGTAACCGAGGCCGATGCAGATCAGGAAGAGGGCGTTGAGTTTCGCGTGGATGATGGGCTCGGGCGCGGCGACGCCGAAGGTGGCCGCCATCCAGTTCGTGCCCAAAAGTAAAACGGCGCCTACGACCAGGTCGTAGACGCCGCTCACCAACGCTACGGTTCTGAGCAAGCGTTACCGCTGCAGATCGCCGCGATACGTCGTGGTTTCGCCGGGCGTGACGAGCACGTCGAACACCAGCGGCTGCCGGCCGGGCGCCCGGATTTCCAGGCGATGCGCGCCAGCCTCGAGCTTCAGGCGCTGGAACACGCCGTCGAACTCGTCCACCACGCCGCGATAGAGGCCGTCGACGTAGACCTCGGCGTCGGCCGGCTCGATCTTCAGCCGCAGCGACCCGATGTTGTAGTCGCGATCGTCCTTGTCCTTGTAACGCGTGCCCGACGGGCCATACGCGTAGTAGCCGCGGCTGTAGAACGGATCGTAGGAGCCCCAGTACGGGTCGTAATAGAAGTAGCCGAAGCCCGTGTAGATGGGGTATCCGAAGCTGCGGTACGGCGAATAGCCGTAGTAGCCGTTGTACCCGTAGTACCCGGGATAGTAGTAATAGTCGCCGCCGTTGGGCGGCAGCGGATTGTCGCCGCGCTCCACGGCCTGGCCGCGCGCCGCGCGATCGCCGCGCGGACGGCTGTAGGCCGGAATCACCGGGCCGCCGCCAGACGCCTCGGCGCCCGACGGACGACGGGCCGCCGACCGCGGCTCGCGGCTCGGACGCGCCACCGCCGTGCCCATACGCGGGCTGCTGGTGCCGCTCGACATCGAGCCGCCGCTCGAGGAGGCTGATCCGGCGCTGCTGCCGCCGGAGCTGGATCCGCCCCGCGCCGTGGCGCTGCCACCGGTGGACGAGCCGCTGCCCGTGGGGCGCCGGCTGTCTTGCGCCAGCGCGGGCGCCGCAAGCGCAAGCGCTAGAAGCGCCGTGACTGAAATTCTCGTGGATGCATGCATGGCAGAACCTCTCGAGCCGTTAACCGAGCAACTCTGCTGCCAGAGGGCTCCCTCCAAACTACGCGCATTTCCTCAGGGTTTCAAGGCCGGCGGTTCCGAGCGCGTCCTGCCCCGATGACAACCGCGTCCCCGATTGGGAGCAGTGCCCAGCAAGTAGACTTATAGGGATCAGATGCCAGTTCCGCAGTTTCACGCCACCACCGTCCTGTCCGTCCGCCGCGCCGACAAGGTCGTCATTGCCGCCGACGGCCAGGTCACCTTCGACAAGACCGTCGTCAAGCACGGCGGCCGGAAAGTCAGGCGCCTCTACAACGACAAGATCCTCGCGGGCTTTGCCGGATCGGCCGCCGACGCCATGGCGCTGATGACGCGCTTCGAGGCGAAGCTCGAACAGTACCGCGGCAACCTCGATCGGGCCGCGGTGGAGCTGGCGCGCGACTGGCGCACCGACCGCCTGCTGCGCCGCCTCGAGGCCATGATGATCGTCGCCGACGCCGGCAACACGTTCGTGCTCTCGGGCAACGGCGATCTGATCGAGCCCGATGACGGCGTGATAGCGATTGGTTCGGGCGCGCCCTATGCGATGGCCGCCGCGAAGGCGCTCGCCAAACACACCCAGCTTGGTCCGCGCGAGATCGCCCAGGAAGCCATGGCCATCACCGCGGACATCTGCATTTACACGAACGACCGCATTACGATCGAAGAACTGTGAGTGACATGACGTCCGCTTTGACGCCGCGGCAGATTGTCGCGGAGCTCGATAAATATGTCGTCGGCCAGGCCGCGGCCAAGCGCGCCGTGGCCATCGCACTGCGCAACCGCATCCGCCGCCAGAAACTGACGCCCGAGCTTGCCGAGGAAGTCGCGCCGAAGAACATCCTGATGATCGGTCCCACCGGCGTCGGCAAAACCGAGATCGCGCGCCGCCTCGCGAAGCTCGCGCATTCGCCGTTCCTCAAGATCGAGGCTTCGAAGTTCACCGAAGTCGGCTACGTCGGGCGCGACGTCGAGTCGATGGTGCGCGACCTCGTCGAGATCGCTGTGAAGATGGTGCGCGACGAGCGCGAAGGCGACGTGAAGGACAAGGCGCGCGCCGCGGCGGAAGAGCGCGTGCTCGATCTGCTGCTGCCGCCGCTGCCGGCGGCGCCCTCCTATGGCGAGGAAACACCCGATCAGATCTCGGCGCGCGAGCAGGGCCAGCGCACGCGCGAGAAGCTGCGCGAGCAGCTGCGCGCGGGAAAGCTCGACGAGAAGACCGTCGAGATCGACGTGCGCGAGCGCACGTTCCCCTCGTTCGAGATCATCCAGGGCGGCTCGGTCGAAGAGATCGACATCAACATGAAGGACATGCTGCCCGGCATGTTCGGGGGCCGCACGAAGAAGCGCAAACTGCGCGTGCCCGACGCGCTCGAGCAGCTCACGGCGGAAGAGGCCGGCAAGCTGATCGACATGGAAAGCGTGGCGCGCGCCGCCGTGCACCGCGCCGAGCAGTCGGGCATCATCTTTCTCGATGAGATCGACAAGATTGCCGGCCGTGAAGGTTCGCAGGGGCCCGATGTCAGCCGCGAAGGCGTGCAGCGCGACATCCTGCCGATCGTCGAGGGCACGACCGTGAACACGAAATACGGGATGGTGCGCACCGACCACATCCTGTTCGTCGCGGCCGGCGCCTTCCACGTGTCGAAGCCGTCCGATCTGATCCCCGAGCTGCAGGGGCGCTTCCCGATTCGCGTCGAGCTCGAGGCGCTGGGTGAAGCGGACTTCGTGCGCATCCTCACCGAGCCGAAAAACGCGCTCATTCGCCAGTACGGCGCGCTGCTCGAAACCGAAGGCGTCACGCTCGCCTTCGACGAGAGCGCCATCCGCCGCCTGGCCGAGTTCGCCACGCTCGTCAACGAGCGCACCGAGAACATCGGCGCGCGCCGCCTGCACACCGTCATGGAAAAGCTGCTCGACGATGTGTCGTTCAACGCGTCGGAGATGGACGGCGTCACGGTCACGGTCGACGCCGCCTACGTCGACCGCATGCTTGCGGATGTCGTCGGCAACGAAGACTTGTCGCGGTACATCCTGTGATGCTTCGACTGCCACGTCGACTCGGCCTGCGCCCTCGCTCAGGGCTGGCGCTCGCGGCGATCGCCGCGCTCGCGACCGCCGCCTGTGGGTCGAAGGGCGATCCACTGCCGCCGTACCGGCCCGTGCCGGCGAAGGCCGAGGGGCTGTCGGCCACGCGCGTGCAGGATGGCGCCATCACGCTCACCTTCAAGGTGCCCGCGGCCAATCAGGACGGCACGGCGCCGGCCGACATCACGGCCATTCGCGTGTTCGCGGTCACCAAGCCCGCGGGCGATCCGCCGCCCACCGCCGACGACCTGTCCGGCGGCGGCGACGCCACGCGCGTCGCCACCATCAGCCTGCGCACGCCGCCGCTTGGCGGCGCCGCGCAGACGGCCACGCCCTCGCCGCCGCCCGATCCGCTGCCCGGAGACGAGATCACGTGGGCCGATGAGACCGAGGCGCAGACGGCGTATCCGACGCCGATGGTGCGGTACTACGCGGTGGCGGGCGTCTCGCGCCGCAATCGCGTGGGCGCCGTGTCCGAGGTGATCGCCGTGCCGCTGACCGCGGTGCCCGATCCGCCGTCGAATCTCACCGCGAGCTTCACCGAGACGGCGATCAAACTTGACTGGCTCGGCGCGAAGGCGGCGACGCGGTATCGCATCTATGAAGTGAAGGACGGGCAGCCCGTGGCCGCGCTCAACGCGGAGCCGCAGGCCGGCACCTCGTTCGAAGACACGCGTCTCGAGTTTGGCGTCGAGCGCTGCTACCTGGTGCGCTCCGCGGTGGCGTCGACGGGCGCGTCGATCGAGAGCGCGGCGGC
This sequence comes from Vicinamibacterales bacterium, assembly GCA_036675475.1. GTDB lineage: Bacteria > Acidobacteriota > Vicinamibacteria > Vicinamibacterales > SCN-69-37 > JALYRV01. The sequence continues at coordinate 30,090 of JAKFEY010000030.1, read as the reverse complement.
CGGTCCCGTCTGCATCACGCCGCGCGACGTGTTCCCGCCCCCCACGCCCGCGAATCTTACGGCCGTGGCCGGCACCGGCGCCGTCAGCCTGATCTGGGACGCGGTCGACGCGGCCGACTTCGCGGGCTACCTGGTCTTGCGCGCCGAAGCGCCGGGTGACACACTGCTTCCGCTCGACAAGCTTGAACCGCTGTTCGCGGCTCCGATCACCGACACCACGTACAAGGACGCGACCACCGTGCCGGGCACGCGCTACGTGTATGCGGTGGTGGCCGTCGACAAGGCGACGCCGCCCAATCGCAGTCCCGAATCCAACCGCGTCGAGGAAACCGGCCGCAATGACTGACCTGCTTTACTGCATCACGCACAACGGATCGCCGCGGCACGTCATCGCATCGGGCGATGGCACGAGCGCGCGGCTCGTCGAGGGCGACGCCTTCGGCACGTACGAGCTGGGCGCGGCCGTGACGCTCGATCACGCGGCGCTGCTGCCGCCCGTGCGGCCCTCGAAGATTGTCGCCATCGGCCTCAACTACAAGGACCACGCGGCCGAAATGCACAAGCCGCTGCCGCCAGAGCCGCTGATGTTCATGAAGCCGTCCACCGCCGTGATTGGCCCGAACGACCCCATCACGCTGCCGATGTGGGCGGGCGAGATCCATCACGAAGCCGAGCTCGCCATCGTCATCGGCACGCGCGCGAGCCACGTGAGCGAGCGCGACGCGATGGCCCATGTGCTGGGTCTCACGTGCGGCAACGACGTGACGGCGCGCGACCTGCAGAAGAAAGACGTGCAGTACACGCGCGCGAAGGGCTTCGACACCTTCGCGCCGATCGGGCCGTGCGTCGCGCTCGGCCTGGATCCGTCCGCGCTGAAGATCGAGGGCCTCGTCAACGGCGCGGTCCGGCAGTCCTCGTCCACGCGCGAGCTGATCTTCCCGGTCGCGAAACTCGTCGAGCACATCAGCCGCGTGATGACGCTGCTGCCCGGCGACGTGATCCTCACCGGCACCCCGTCCGGCGTCGGCCCGCTCGCGCCGGGCGATACAGTAACGGTGCGCATCGAAGGCATCGGGGAGCTGACCAACCGAGTTGTAGAAGGCCAGAGGCCAGAGGCCAGCGGCCAGAGGGCTGACTAAACTTAGGCGAGCGCGCGTTGTCGCGCTCGGCTCACGCCTCTGGCCGCTGGCCTCTGGCCTTGGAGTAACAGAATGAAGTTTTTCGCAGACACCGGCAACATCAAGGAAATCAAGGCGCTCGTCGAGCTCGGCATCATCGACGGCGTGACCACCAATCCGTCGCTGATGGCGAAGGAGGGCGGCGACCCGCGCGCCATCCTCAAGGACATCTGCACCGCGGTGAAGGGCCCGGTCAGCGCCGAGGTCGTGGCCACCGACGCCGCCGCCATGATCACCGAAGGCAAGAGCCTCGCCACCATCGACGAGCACATCGTCGTCAAAGTGCCGTTCGGCAAAGACGGCGTGAAGGCGTGCAGGGCGCTGTCGTCGGACGGCATTCGCGTGAACGTCACGCTCGTGTTCTCGGCGACGCAGGCCATTCTCGCGGCCAAGGCGGGCGCCAGCTACGTGAGCCCGTTTGTCGGCCGCCTCGACGACATCGCCACCGACGGCATGCGGCTCATCGAGGAAATCGTCGAGATTTACGACAACTACGAGTGGGGCACGGAAATTCTCGTGGCCTCGGTGCGGTCGCCGATGCACATCGTGCAGGCCGCGCGCCTCGGCGCCGACGTCTGCACCTGCCCGTCAGCCGTGCTCGAACAGATCTTCAAGCACCCGCTCACGGACATCGGGCTCAAGAAGTTTCTCGAGGACTGGAACAAGGCGCAGCAGAAATAGTCATTGGTTTCCTGATGGAAAACGTCGAAAAGCTCGAGCGGTTGGAGAAGCTGGCGGAAGCCGGCGGCGGCGAAGACCGTCTGCGCAAGCAGAAGGAGAGCGGCAAGCTCACCGCGCGAGAGCGGATCGAGCTGCTGTTCGATCCGGGCACGTTCGAGGAGATCGACAAGCTGGTGACGCACCGGTGCCGCGACTTCGGCATGGAGAAGTTCATCGTGCCGGGCGACGGCGTGGTGTGCGGCCACGGGCGCATCGACGGCCGGCCGGCGTACGCGTTCGCGCAGGACTTCACGGTGTTCGGCGGCTCGCTGTCGGAAACCAACGCCGCGAAAATCGTGAAGGTCATGGACCTCGCGATGAAGATGGGCGCGCCCATGATCGGCCTCAACGACTCGGGCGGCGCGCGCATCCAGGAAGGCGTGGTCTCGCTCGGCGGCTACGCCGACATCTTCCTGCGCAACACCCTCGCCTCGGGCGTCATCCCGCAGATCTCCGCCATCATGGGGCCGTGCGCCGGCGGCGCCGTGTATTCGCCCGCGATCACCGACTTCAACATCATGGTCGAGGGCTCGAGCTACATGTTCGTGACCGGTCCCGACGTGATCAAGACCGTCACGCACGAGGACGTCACCAAGGAAACGCTCGGCGGCGCCATGACGCACAACGCCACCAGCGGCGTCGCGCACTTTGCCGTGCCCGACGATGCCGAGTGCATCCGGCTGATTCGCGAGCTGCTGTCGTACCTGCCGTCGAACAACCTGGACGACGTGCCGCGCGTGGCGGCGAGCGATCGCGCCGATAACGACCGCGAGGCCGCGGAGCTCGACACGCTGGTTCCCGCGCAGCCGAACCAGCCGTACGACATGCACGACGTCATCACGCGCGTGATTGACGATGGGCGGTTTCTCGAGGTGCACGAGCATTACGCGAAGAACATCATCGTGGGGTTTGCGCGTCTCGGCGGCCAGTCGGTCGGCATCGTCGCCAACCAGCCGGCGGTGCTGGCGGGCACGCTCGACATCGACGCGTCGGTGAAGGCGGCGCGCTTCGTGCGCTTCTGCGACGCGTTCAACATTCCGCTGATCACGTTCGAAGACGTGCCCGGCTTCCTGCCCGGCGTGCGGCAGGAGCATGGCGGCATCATCAAACACGGCGCGAAGCTGCTGTTTGCGTTCGCGGAAGCGACGGTGCCGAAGATCACCATCATCACGCGCAAGGCGTACGGCGGCGCGTACTGCGTGATGTCGAGCAAGCACATTCGCACGGACTTCAACTACGCGTGGCCGACGGCCGAAATCGCCGTGATGGGCGCCGAGGGCGCCGTGAACATCCTGTACCGCCGCGAGATCGAGGGCGCCGCGGATCCAGCCGCCGCGCGCGCCGAGAAGATTCAGGAGCTGCGCGACACGTTCGCGAATCCGTTCGTGGCCGCCGGCCGCGGCTATGTGGACGAGATCATCCGCCCGCGCGACACGCGCGCGAAGCTGATTGCCGCGCTCGCCAGCCTGGCGGGGAAGCGCGACACCAACCCGCGCAAGAAACACGGCAATATCCCGCTCTAACCGCCCTGCTGAGCTGTCTGTCTGACCCTCAGGCGAGCCCGTTGACTGCGACGGTCAACAGGCGCACGATGGGGTGCGCCGATCGGTGGAGAACGGAGCGGCAATTGCGAACTTCGGCCAACATTCTTGCTGTGCTCTTTGCCATCGTGGCGCTGACCTTTGCACCGCGCGTTTCCTCTCTGGACGCTCAGGAAAAACAATCCTCTCGGCGGCGGTACATTACGTACGATGCGCTCGAGCGTGAACCTGCCTCACTGAGCGCGATCGCCAATAAGGCCACACTTATTGTCAAGGCGAGGGTTGGTGAAAGTCGCCTGCGTGCGCAGGAACGTGGCAGCGGAGAGTACATGGTGCTCCGAGAGCACGCGCTCTCCGTGATGGATGTGGTCAAACAGCCAGCCGGTGCCCGACTTGCCTACGGTTCCCCGATCTGGGTAGCACAACCCGGAGGCGCGCTCGAGGTCAACGGTGTGGAGATCATTGTCAGGAACTCTCTGAGCGCCGACTTGGAGACAGGCAGGGAATACCTCCTCTTTCTTGAACCGCTTACGAACGACACCGCATACACAGTGACGCACGGCGCCTTTAGCGCATATCGGTTCGACGGCGTTGACGTCGAGGTTCCGCCAGCGGCCCGCAGACTATCGGAGTTCAAGGGAGCGCACCGCGTTCGAGCTCAGGAGCTCATCGCGCTGTTGCGGTCTGTTGAGAGGGTTCCGCGCTGAAATAATGTGTGGCCGTCCCGACGGAGGCGCCGATGAAGCTCCGGATTTCGTTCCTGGCAAGCGTGTTCTCCGCGGTCGTGTTGCACGCCGCCGTGCAGGACTGCGTCACCTGCGCTCCCGTTCGATCCGGTAATGATCCTAGCGGCGCCTACGATGTTTGTTTTGAAGACGCGCCAAACAAGTCATTCACGCAGCAGCAGGTCGACTGGATGGCCGATCGATCGTCGATCGATAGTGATGCTGTATGAAGTTCAGCCGGAGCGAACCCTTAAGGGCGATCTTCGCGGTCGGTCGGTCACAGTCGTCCTGCCGGGCGGCCTCGTCAAGTTTTCGAATGGTTCCACGGCCCAGCTTCTTGCCGAGGGTTTCATTCGCCCTCAGCCAAACCTTCAGTATGTATGGTTCTTACGCCGTGCGCTTCCGCAGGACATAGCCGGGCAGCAGGCTCATATCGCGGAGGGCGGCGCATATATTCCGGTGCATGGCCCGCTCGGTGTGTACACCACGCGCCCGCTCCCGTACGCCGCCAATTCACACGTGAAACCGAGCGGGGCCACCCGATCAACGTTGGCGAGATTACTGGTTCGTCAGCCTCTCACGCTCGAGGCATTTCTCACGGAGATCCAGAGGGTCGTAAGGTAGATTGGAGTACACTGACGGTGAGCATCCCCGTGTGCCCCCCGCCAGCCTGGCGGGGAAGCGCGACACCAATCCGCGCAAGAAGCACGGCAACATTCCGCTGTGAGACTCGCCGCCGCGCTCGCGCTGATCGTGGCTTCGCTGGCCGCGTCAGGCTGCGAGGCGGCCAAGCGCGTGGCGATCACGCCGTTCTACCGGCACGCGGCGCTGCCCGAGGCGCGCGTCACCCGCGGCATCGCCTATGTCGAAGGGCCCGGCGCGCATCCCGTCAAGCACCGTCTCGATTTGTTCGTGCCGGACGCGCGCGGCTTCACGACCGTCGTGTTCATCCACGGCGGCAACTGGATCGAGGGCGACAAGTCGCTTCATGTGTCGGGCGCGGATCTCTACGGCAACATCGGCCGCTTTCTCGCCGCCAACGGGTACGGCGCGGCCATCGTCAACTACCGGCTGATTCCGGAAGTGACGTGGGAGGCGCAGCCGGCGGACATCGCGCGCGCCGTGAAGTGGGTGCATGAGCACATCGCGGCGCGCGGCGGCGATCCCGGATCGATCGTGCTGATGGGCCATTCGGCCGGCGCGCACCTGGCGGCGCTCGTCGCGGCCGATCCGCGGTGGCTGGCCGAGGCGGAAGTGCCGCGCGAGGCCATTGCGGGCGTCGCGGCGGTGAGCGGCGCCGGCTACGACATCGCCGATCAGCTGACCTATCGCCTGCTCGGCCGCGATCAGCGATGGTTTGCGCGGCGCTTTCATACCGACACGTCGCCCGAGTGGGCCGAGCGCGCGTCGCCCGTGCGCTTCATCGACGCCGGCGATCCGCCCTTCCTCGTCATGTTCTCGACCGGCGATCCCGAGGCCCTGCGCCGGCAGTCTGGATTGCTGGCCGCGGCGCTCGATAAACATGGCGTGTGGAACTGGGTGGCGCCCATTTCCGGCCTGACCCACAGCGCCATGGTGATTGTGGTGAGCCGGACCGATCGCGCGCCCGGGCTGGTGCTGCTGCGGTTTCTGGGCCAGCTGAGTCAGCACCGGCGCTAAGTTCCGCTAAAATAAGTAGTTCCCGTGAAAGTCCTCATCGCTAACCGCGGCGAAATCGCGGTCCGTGTGGCACGCGCGTGCCGCGAGCTCGGCCTCACGAGCGTCGCGGTCTATTCCGATTGCGATCGCGAGTCGCTGCACGTGCGCGCGGCCGACGAGGCGTGGCCGATCGGCGCGCCGCCCGCGCGCGAAAGCTATCTCGACATCGGGAAGCTGCTTGGCGTGGCGCGCAAGTCGGGCGCGACACTCGTACATCCTGGCTATGGATTTCTCGCCGAGAACGCCGCGTTCTCGGACGCGTGCGCGGCGGCGGGGCTCACCTTTGTCGGGCCGTCGGCCGCGTCGATTCGCCTGATGGGCAGCAAGACCGCGGCGCGAGACGCCGCGATCGCGGCGGGCGTGCCCGTGGTGCCGGGCACCGACGGGCCGTTTGCGGCCGACGCCTCCGATGAGCACATCCTGGCCGAAGGCGACCGCATCGGCTTTCCGCTGCTGGTGAAGGCCGTGGCCGGCGGCGGCGGCAAGGGCATGCGATCGGTGGCGTCGCGCGATGATTTGCTCGCGGCGGTTCGCACGGCCGGCTCCGAAGCCGCGTCTGCGTTCGGCGACGCGTCGGTGTTTCTCGAGCGTCTCGTCGTGCGCCCGAGGCACGTCGAAGTGCAGCTGATGGCCGACAGCCATGGCACCGTCATTCCGTTTGTCGAACGCGAGTGCTCCATTCAGCGCCGCCACCAGAAAGTGGTCGAAGAGTCGCCGTCCACGCGCGTGAGCGAGAAGACGCGGCGCGCGATGGCCGAGTGCGCGGCGGCCGTGGCGCGCAGCGCGAATTACACCGGCGCCGGCACCATCGAGTTCCTGCTCGACGTTGCGCCAGATGGGCAGGAGCACTTCTATTTCCTCGAGATGAACACGCGGCTGCAGGTCGAGCATCCGGTCACCGAAATGGTCACCGGCATCGACCTCGTGCACTGCCAGCTGCGCGTGGCCATGGGCGAGCGGCTCACGATCGATCCCGAGCGTGCGCTCACGCCGCGCGGGCACGCGATCGAGTGCCGCGTCATTGCCGAGGATCCGGATCAGGGCTTCATGCCGTCGCCCGGGCGCGTGCTCGGCCTCACCGTGCCGCACGGTCCCGGCGTGCGTGACGATGGCGGCGTGGCGGAGGGATTCGAGATTCCGATCTACTACGACTCGCTGATCGCGAAGCTGGTGGTGTGGGGCGAATCGCGCGACGTCGCGATTGCGCGCCTGCGCCGCGCGCTGTCGGAGTATCAGGTGCGGGGCGTGCGGACGACGCTGCCGTTCTTCCGGTGGCTGACCGAACAGCCGGAGTTCGCGAGCGCCGACTTTCACACGGCCTGGCTCGACGGCGTGCTCGCGGCGAGGAAGGGCGAGCCGTTCACGGCTGTCAGCGACGCTGACATGCGCGCGGCGGTGATTGCGGCGGCGGTGCACGCGCACGCGATGGCGTCGCGCGTGAGCGGGGATCGCCGGAGCGGTCAGGCTGGCGCGTCCGCGCCCGCGTCCAAATGGCAGCAGGCCTCGCGCATCGAGGGGCTGCGGTGACCTTCGAAATTGAGCTAGGCGGCAGGCTGTTCAAGGTGGCGATCGATGCCGCCGCGTCCGGCGGCGCGCTGCGCATGACCATCGACGGCGAGCCCGTCACGGTCGACGCGCGCCCGACCTCGGCCGGCTACTCGCTGCTGGTGGACGGCCGCGTGCTCGACGCGGCGGTCACTGACGGCGCGGCCCGCGGCGAAATCGTGGTGCATCTGCCGAACGTGTCGGTGCCCGTGTCGATAGACGCGAGCCGGCGCCGCGGCAAGGCCGCGCGCCACGCCGACGGCGAGCAGCGCATCACGGCGCCCATGCCCGGCCGCATCGTCCGCGTGCTCGCGAAGCCGGGCGACGCCGTCGAGCTGCGCCAGCCCGTCATCGTCATCGAAGCGATGAAGATGGAGAACGAGCTGCGGGCACCGAAGGCCGGCACGATCAAGGAAGTCGCGGTCGAGCCCGGCGCGTCGGTCGAAGCAGGCCGGCTGCTGGTCGTGATCGAATAAAAGGGGACGGGTCTAATTTTCGACCCGATCCCGCGAAAATTAGACCCGTCCCCTTTATGCGAGAAGACCAACTCCCCGTTGCCGAAACGGCACCTGCGCCGGCCCCGCCTCGTCGTGTGCGGGGGTGGCTGAAGTGGGGCGGGGTGCGCCTGGGCGGGCTGGCGGTCGCGTTGTTCGCGGCGGCGGTGGTCACGGTCTTCATGGTGGATCTGGGGCCGTCGCTGAAGGCGCGCGCCGAGGCCGAGGCGACGAAGTACCTGAAGCGGCCGATGCACATCGGCAAGCTGTCGGCGCGGCTGCGCCCAGGGTCGTTCGTGCTCGAGGATGTCGTGATCGAAGGGCTCACGCCTGACGCGCGGCCGTTCCTGACGGCGAAACGCATTTCGGTGGAGCTGCCGTGGTGGACGGTGTTCACCCAGCGCGAGCTGCTGTTCGAAGAGATCCGGATGAGCGACTGGAAGCTGTTCATCGAGCAGCGGCCCGACGGACGTCACAACATGCCGAAGATCATGCCCGACCGGAAGTCGGAGCGTGAGAAGCGGTTCGTCACCACGCTGCAGTACGTGCTCGCCGATCGCGGCGAGTTCGTCTATGAGGATCAGGGCACGCCGTGGTCGATCGTCTCGCGCAACATGCGCGTGTCGGTGGTGAAGGGCGGCGGGCAGTATCGCGGCACCGCGCAGTTCACGGGCGGCACGATCGACATTCAGGACTACGTGCCGTTTCGCGCCGACATGCGGTCGCGCTTCAAGTTCAACGGGCCGTCGCTCACGTTCGACGACATCGTGCTGCTCACCGACGGCGCCGAATCGACGCTGACGGGCACCGCCGACTTCGCGAACTGGCCGGAGCAGACCTACCAGATCGCGTCGAACATCGAGCTGCGCCGCATGCGCGAGCTGTTCTTCGCGAACGAGCCGTGGGAGCTGAGCGGCCGCAGCCGGTTCACCGGCGTCTTCCACATGTTCAAGGGCGGTCGCGATCTGCAGGGCCAGTTCACGAGCGCCGAGCTCGGCGTCGACGACTACCGCTTTCAGGATGTCAGCGGGCGCGTGCAGTGGACGCCCGATTTCCTGCACGTGCGCGGCGGGGAAGGCCGTGTGTATGGCGGCACCGCGCGGTTTCTCTACGACCTGAAGCCGCTGCGCGGCGAGGGTCGCCGCATGGCCACGTTCAACACCGACTACACCGGCGTCAATCTGGCCACGCTCACCGACTTCTATCAGTTCGATTCGCTGCGCCTGGCCGGATCGGCCAGCGGCAGTAACGACATGACGTGGCCGTCGGGCCACTTCGTGGAGCGGCGCGGCCGCGGCCGCATCGAAGCGACGCCGCCGGCCGGCGTGCCGATGCAGGGGCGCGCGCTCGACCTCACGCGCGCGGCGCGCGGTCGCGAAGCGGGCGTCTTCAATCGCCAGCCGAATGTGGGATACGTGCCGGTCGCCGGTCGAGCGGAATATACGTTCGATCCCGAATGGGTGAACATCACGCCGGGCTGGGCCGCCACGCCCGAAACCTACGTCGAGTTCCAGGGACGCACCGCGTGGGACAAGCGCGTCGACGCGCCCATCCACGTCACGAGCAGCGACTGGCAGGCGAGCGATCGCCTGCTTGCGGCCGTGCTCACCGCCTTCGGCTCGCGCACGCCGGCCATTGAAGTCGGCGGCCGCGGCGAATTCGACGGCACCATCACGCGCTCCTTCTCGCGCCCGCTCATCAAGGGCGACTTCAAGGGCCACGACCTCCGCGCGTGGGACGTCGTGTGGGGTTCGGGCAACGGCTCGGTCGTGATCGAAGACTCGTACGCGACCGTCACGGCCGCGAACCTGCGCAAGGGCGACGCCGAGCTTCAGGCCACGGGCAAATACTCGCTCGGCTATCCGCGCCGCGATCGCGGCGAAGAGATGGACGCGCGCGTGCGGCTCACCAACTGGCCGATGGCCGACCTGCGCCATGCGTTCCTGCTCGACGACTGGCCGGTCGACGGCCGCGTGTCGGGCGACTATCACGTCTACGGCAACTACGAGACCCCGCACGGCTTCGGCCAGATGGCCATCGCCGACGGCATCGCGTGGGACGAGCCGTTCGATCGCGCCACCGCGTCGCTGCGCTTCGAGGGCAACGGCGTGCGCATCGACGATCTGCGCGGCTGGAAGAGCACCGGCCGCATGACGGGCGCGGCGTGGGTGGGCTGGGACGGCACCTATTCGTTCAACGCGGATGGATCGGCGATTCCGGTCGAGAGCCTCACGCTGATGAAGTATCCGCAGCTGCCGCCGTTCACGGGCCAGCTGCAGTTCACCGCCGCGGGCACCGGCGTGTTCGACGCGCCGCGCTACGACGTGAAGTTCCGCATCGCGGATCTCTTCCTCGGCTCCGAAGGCATCGGCCAGGTCACGGGCCGCCTCGGCATCCGCGGCCTCGACATGAACGTCGACGTCGAAGCCGCGTCGCCGCGCCTCACGGCGTCGGGCTCCGGCCGCGTCACGCTCAATGACGACTACGACTCGGAGCTGAGCTTCCAGTTCTCCGACACGTCGATCGATCCCTACGCGCGCCTCTTCGTGCCGAAGCTGTCGCCCTTCACCACCGCGATTGCGAGCGGGACGATGAAGGTGTCGGGGAAGCTGGCGGTGCCATCGGCGCTGGTGGTGGATGCGGAGTTGAGCGACGCGGATCTGAGCCTGTTCGACTATCGCGTGCGCAACGACGGCCCGGTGCGGATGGCGTTCGACCGCAACGTGGTGCGCATCACGCGCATGCGCATGGCGGGCGAGGGCACCCTGCTCGAGCTCGCGGGTGAACTGGGCGTCGAGGACGAGCGCATCGCCGTCACGGCCAGCGGCGACGCGAACCTTGCCGTGCTGCAGGGGTTCTATCGCAACGTGCGCAGCTCCGGGTCGGCCTCGCTGAAGGCGTCCATTGCGGGCGATCTGTCGAATCCCTCGTTCGCGGGGCGCGCCTCGATCAACAACGGGCGCGTGCGGCACTTCGATCTGCCGCACGGCCTCGAGGCCATCAACGGATCGGTGACGTTCGACGCGGCCGGCCTGCGGCTCGACGACATCCGCGCGCGCATGGGCGGCGGCGATGTCACCCTCGGCGGGCGCGTCGGCTTCCGCGGCCTCGCGCCCGACGAGCTGAACCTCACGGCGTTCGGCACGGGCATGCGCCTGCGCTATCCCGAGGGCTTCTCGTCGATCGTCAACGCCGACCTCGCGCTGCGCGGCAACGTGGCGGCGCCGCTGCTGACCGGCACCGTGCGCGTCGATCGCGCCGTGTGGTCGCGCCGCTTCGAGGGGGGCGCCGAGTTCTTCAGCTTCGGCGGCGACGAGGCCGTGGGCGCGCCGGCGGCAGTGGCCACGTCGATTCCGCTGCAGTACGACGTGCGCGTGATCGCGCCCTCGTCGCTGCAGATCGACAACAACGTGGCGCGCATCGTGTCGAGCGCCGACCTCACGCTGCGCGGCACGTTCGACAAGCCGCTGCTGTTTGGCCGCGCCGACATCGAGCGCGGCGAGGTGCTGTTCGAGGGCAACCGCTATCTCGTCACGCGCGGCACCATCGACTTCGCGAATCCCGCCGCGATTCAGCCCTTCTTCGACATCGAGGCCGAAACGCGCGTGCGCGTGCCGGGGCAGACCTATCGCGTGAACCTGCGCTTCACCGGCACGCCCGATCGCATCACGCCGACGTTCACGTCCGACCCGCCGCTGCCCGCCGTCGACGTGCTGTCGCTGCTGTTCGGCGAGGCCGCCGGTACCGAGAACCTGCAGGAGGTGGCGGAGCTGCGATCGCTGTCGTCGCCGCAGGATGCCGAGATCGAGCTGCTCAGCGCCGGCGCCGCGCGGCTGCTGGCGAGCCCCCTGTCATCGCAGGTGGGCCGCGTCGTCGAGCGCACGCTCGGCGTCGACAGCGTGCAGATCACGCCGCAGCTGCTGGGCGAGAACACCGACCTGCAGCAGCTGCAGGCGGGCGCGCGCCTCACGGTGGGCAAGCGCATCTCGAGCCGCGCGTTCCTCACCTACGCGCGGTCGCTTCGCGGGCTGCACCACGAGGTGATTCTGCTGGAGTACGATCAGAGCGACCGGCTGTCGTGGATCATTTCCAGAAACGAAGATCGCTCGTTCGCGCTCGACTTCAGGGTGAGGCACTCATTCTGAGGCGCGTGGTGCCCGCCCTCGCGCTGCTGGCGCTTGCCGTGTGGCCGGCGGCGGCCGCGCAGGATCAGGCGCTCGTCGGCCTGCCCGTCACCGCCGTTCACATCGAAATCGAGGGCCGCCGCGACGCCGCGGAGGATCTCCGCAACCTGATCGAGACGCGCGTGGGCGCGCCGCTCGACGCGCGCCAGGCCCGCGAAAGCATCGCGCAGATCTTCGCGGTCGGCCGGTTCGAAGATGTGCGCATCGATGCCGCGCGCGACGGCGCGGGCGTGGCCGTCACCTATCGCCTGATGCCGCGCCATCCCGTGCGGCGCGTCTCTGTGCGCGGCGACACGGGCATCGCCGCCGACGCGCTGCGCGACGCGCTCGAAACGCGCTTCGAGGGCCTGGCCTCGGCGCCGTCCGAAGCCGACGCGACTGCCGCGGTGCTCGTGATTCTGCGCGACGAGGGGTTTCTCGGCGCCCGCGCGTCGATGCGCGCCGACGTGACGCATGCGCCGCACGAAACGTCGCTGACCTTCGACGTGCAGGCCGGGCAGCCGGCGCCCATCGGCACCGTGCAGGTCGAGGGCGAGTGGCCGGGCGGCCCCGGCGCTCCCGCGGGTAACGACGCGCTGCTCGCGCAGATCAACGCGCGGCCCGGACAGCCCTATCGCCGCAGCGCCATCCGCGACGCCCTGGATCGCGCCGTCGCCGACATGCGCCGCGCGGGCCACTATGCCGCCACGGCCTCGCACATCGCGCGCCCGGCCGCCTCGGGCGGCGCCATCGATCTCGTCATCGACGCCGACGCCGGTCCCATCGTCGAGGTGCGGTTCGAGGGCGATACCCTGCCGCGCGATCGCCTCGACGAGCTCGTGCCGATCGAGCGCGAGCGCGCCGTCGACATCGATCTGCTCGAGGACGCCACCATCCGCATCGTCAACGACCTGCGCCGCGAAGGTTATTGGCGCGCCAACGCCATCTATCGCACCGCCGAGGCCGGCGGGCGCATGACGGTGACGTTCTCAATCACGCGCGGCCCGCGGTTCCGGCTGGGCACGCTCGCCATCGAGGGCAACCGCGCGGTGTCGTCCGAGGCGCTCGCGTCGTTCGTGCAGATCGCGCCTGGCGACATCTTCGTGGAGCAGACGCTGGCGCGCGGCGCGCTGGCGATTCGCGACTACTACCGCCGCGCCGGCTTCCACACCGCCGACGTGACGGTCGACGTCACCGAAATGCCGCGCGAGGCCGACAGCGCCGAGGGCCGCATGGCGGCGCGGCTGATCGTCACGGAAGGGCCGCAGACGTTCGTGCGCGCGGTGACGTTCGACGGCGTGACGGCGATCGGCGAAGCCGATCTGCGGCGCCGCCTGCAGAGCCGCGCGGGCGATCCGTACTATCTGCCGCTGCTGGCCGCCGATCGCGACATCATCCTGCGCGCGTACCTGGATCGCGGGTATCAGCAGGCCGCCGTCGCCATCGAGCCCACGTTCGACGCGGCCGGCACCGGCGTGTCGCTGCGCGTGGCGATCACCGAAGGCGCGCAGACGACGGTGGACCGCGTGATCGTGGTCGGCAACAGCCGCACCGATCTGCAGACCATCCTCGACGAGCTCACGCTGCGGCCCGGCACACCGCTGGGCCTCGCCGACATCGTCGAAAGCCAGCGGCGCCTGAGCGCGCTCGGCCTGTTCCGGCGCGTGCGCCTCACCGAAGGATCGCGGCAGCCCGGCGCCTCGTCGGTCGATCTGATCGTCACGCTCGAAGAGGCGCCTGCCACGACCATCAGTTACGGCGGCGGGCTCGAGGCCGTGGAGCGGCCGCGCGCGGTGGCCGACGGCGGCACCGAAGACAAGCTCGAGTTCGAGCCGCGCGGCTTCTTCGAGGTGACGCGCCGCAACATCGCGGGCGGCAATCGATCCATCAGCCTGTTCACGCGCCTCAGCCTCGGCAAGGACACCGCGCCAGGCGACGCTGCGCGCGACGGCAAGGGCTTCGGCATCAGCCAGTACCGTGTCGTCGCAAGCTATCGCGAGCCGCGCGCGTTTCGCTTCGACGCCGATCTGCTGATCAGCGGCAGTGTCGAGCGCGCGAATCGCACGAGCTTCAGCTTCGACCGTCAGTCGCTGAGCGCCGATGTCCTGAAACGCTTTTCTCCTGCCGTGCGATTCAACGGGCGCTACTCGCTCGAATACACGTCGCTGGTCGACCAGGGCATCGCGGAGGAAGATCGGCTGCCGATCGACCGCCTGTTCCCGAAGGCGCGCCTGTCGATCGTCTCGGGATCGATCGTGCGCGACACCCGCAACGATCCGGTGGATCCGGAAGGCGGCCTGCTGCTGGCCTTCGATCTCGACGTCGCGCCGCGCGCGCTGGGCTCCGAGTTCGGCTTCGTGAAGACCTTCGGCCAGGCGCTTGTGTTCACACGCCTGCCCACGTCGGCGCGCATCGTGCTGGCCGGCAGCGCGCGCGTCGGCCTCGCGCGCGGCTTCTCGCGCGTCGTCGACGATGCGCAGCCGCTGGTCCTCGCGCCGGTGGAAGTGCGCGACATGCCGGCGAGTCAGCGATTTTTCGCCGGCGGCAGCACGACGGTGCGCGGCTTTCAGCTCGATCGCCTCGGCGTGCCGGCCGTCCTCAACGCCGACGGCCTCTCCAACGGCGGCAACGCCATGGTGGTGCTCAACGGTGAAGTGCGGGTACCGATCTGGAAGGATGTCGGCGCGGTAGGCTTCGTCGACGCGGGCCAGGTGTTCGCGCGCGTCGGCGATTTCGACATCGGCGACGTGCGTCCCACCGCCGGCGTCGGCCTGCGCTATCGCTCGCCCATCGGCCCGCTGCGCCTCGACGTCGGCTTCAAACTCAATCGCGTGACCTTTCCGAACCGCCGCGAGCACGGCTCCGAATGGCACTTCTCGCTCGGCCAGGCGTTCTGACGTGCTGCTGCTGATCGTCGCGGCGCTGTGGCTGCAATCGCCTGTCACGATCGACCGTCTGGTCGCCGTCGTCGGAACCGAGCCGATCTTTCAGTCCGACGTGCGCGACGTGATGCGGCTGCGTTTGCTCGATCCGGAGGGGTCGCTGGCGGAGCCGCCGGCCCTCGAGCCAGGATCTGACGAGGCGCGGGCGCTCGAGCGGCTGATCAACCGCCGGCTCGTGCTTGCGGAGGTCGCGCGCTACTCGCAGGTGGCGCCGCCGGCCGCCGACGTCGAGCTTGCGCGCAACGCCTGGGCGCTGCGCTTCGACGACCTCCCGCCGCACGACCCCGCGCTCGTGCGCGCCTTCCTCATCGAAACGCTGCGCATCGAGCGCTACATCGATCAGCGTTTTACGGCGGCCGCGCAGCCCACACGCGAAGAGGCGCGCGCGTTCCATCAGGCCAATCCCTCGCGCTTCATGCGCGACGGCGTGCTCGTCCCCTTCGAGACGGTCGAGGAAGATGCGCGGCGGCTGCTTGCCGAGGACCGGCGCATGGCGATGGTGCGCGACTGGCTGAAGGGGCTGCGCGATCGCGCGCAGGTGCGGATCACGCGATAGCCGCGCGTCAGGGCGTCAGGACCCTAGCGGAGGCGGACGGCCGACTGTACGATCACCTGCGCCAGGTTGAAGCCCGCATGGCTCACCATCGGCGCGACGATGCTGCGGCGTGCGAGATAGAGAACACCCCAGAACAGCCCGAGGGCCGCGGTGGCGATGGCGACGTCGGCCCCCTGCTCGATGTGGCCCAGCCCGAACATCGCGCTGAAGAGCACGAGGCCCAGGCGCGCGCCGCCAAGCGACTGCTCGAACCGGTGCAGGATGAACGCGCGCTGCACTTCCTCCCGCACGCCTCCCGCAATCACCACGATGAAGCCGAACACGATCGCCTCGAAGCGCGTGTCGAGCAGGGCGCCCAGTGGATTCTGCGGCACGGTCTGCAGCCAGGGCGCGATCAGCCGCAGGCCGCCCACGACGATGGCGACGAAGATGAAGACGATGGGGATGAGCGCGAGGCCGAGCGCGGCTTCACGGGCGGGCGGACGCGCGCCGAGAAAGATGGCGCGCAGCGATTCGCGGTGCGCGCGCAGGAACAGGATGACGAGGCCGATGAGCAGCAGCGAGTCGAGCCCGGCGAGCGTGCCGAAAAACGCGAGCGACAGGCCGCCGGCCGCATCGGTCGGGCGCAGTCCGGCGGCGTGCAGCAGGCCGATGATCAGCAGCTGCGTGGGGAAGCCCGAGCAGATCAGAACTTGGATCAGAGCGGTGGGAAGAGGAGGCCGCGCGGGACCGGCGTCGACGGGTTCCTGCGCGGGCGCCTCCTGATCCATTCGCTCCGTATGCTAGCGCACGCAGGGCTGAAGCCCTGCGCTACCGCTCTGGTACGCGCACCGTCAGCGGGGAGGCGAGGCGCACGCTCACCGTTGTGCCGGGCGCGAGGCGCACTTCCTTGCCGCGCGTCGACAGCACGGCGGCCGTGCCGGCCGCGCCGCCGATGACGCCGCCCTTCACCGCCGCATCGCCGCCGCCGATGATGCCGCCGATGATCGCGCCGCCCGCCGCGGGAACGCCGATGGTGGCCGCGTCGCGCTTCTTCGTGGCTGGCGCCTCACGCGAGATCGTGCGCGTGCTGATCGGATACAGCGTGCCGTTGGCCGAGATGTGATCGAACTTGAACGCGACGTTCGCGCGGCCTTTCACGCGTCCGCTGCGCTCCGCGTTGGTCACGATGCCGCGCAGAGCGGCGCCAGAGTCGAGCACCTCCACGCCGCCGATCGTCACGTCGCGCGCGAGCGTGCCGTCGACGCGCTGCTCCGGCCGGCTCGTGTCCGACCCGATGGCCGTGCGCAGCCGCACCGACAGCGTGGTGCCGGCGGGAATCGTCACCTCGCGATAGCGAGACGTGGCTGGGTTCGGCGCGGGTACCTCGGCGGGCTTCATGTCGCTCGGTCGGCTCGGCTGGCTCGTCCCGCTCGTCCCGCTCGTCCCGCTAGTTGCCGCGGGCGACTCGGCCGGGGGCACCAGCCGGGCTTCCTCCGCCTTCGGCGCGCGGTCGCACGCGCTCGAGAGCAGCGCCGCCAATGCCATCGCGCTCACGCCTGCATAAACCTTTCGCATGATTCCTGCCTCCAATCTCGACCGTAGTGTTGCAACCGCCGTGCCCGCAGGCCGTGCGCTACACTGATCGTCCGTGACGATGGCGGAAACCGGAGAGCGGGTACTTGTAGTCGAAGATGACGAGTCGGCGCGGCTCGGACTCGTCGAGCTGGTGCGCACGTGGGGCTACGTGGCGGAAGAGGCGACCGACGGCGAGGACGCGCTCGACAAGATCGAGACGTTCCGTCCGGCCATCGTCCTCACCGACCTGGTCATGCCGCGCAAGACCGGGCTCGAGCTGCTGCGCGCGCTGAGCGATCGGCTCAACGAAATCACCGTCATTCTTTTAACGGCGCAGGGCAGCGTGGAGTCGGCGGTGGACGCGATGCGCGACGGCGCGTACGACTACCTCACCAAGCCGGTCGATCCGCAGCGCCTGAAAATCCTGCTCGACCGCGTGCTCGAGCGGCAGGGGCAGCGGCGTGAAGTGCAGGTGCTGCGCCGGCAGCTGCGCGACCGCGGCACCTTCGGCCGCATCGTGGGCGCCAGCCCGGCGGTGCGCGCCATCTATCGCACGATCGAGCAGGCGGCGCCGACGACCGCGTCGGTGTTGATCTTTGGGGAGAGCGGCACCGGCAAGGAGCTGGTGGCGCAGACCATTCACGAGCTGAGCCCGCGCGCGTCGCAGCCGTACATCGGCGTCAACTGCGCGGCCATTCCCGAGACGCTGCTCGAAAGCGAAATCTTCGGTCACGAGAAGGGATCGTTCACCGGCGCGACCGAGCGGCGCATGGGCTGCTTCGAGCTGGCGCATCGCGGCACGCTGTTCCTCGATGAGATCGCGGAGATGGCGCCGGCGACGCAGGCCAAGCTGCTGCGCGTACTGCAGGAGCGATCGTTCCGGCGGCTCGGCGGCCGGCAGGAAATTTCGGTGGACGTGCGCGTGATTGCGGCCACCAACGTCGATCCGCACGAGGCGGTGCGGCTCGGCAAGCTTCGTGAGGATCTGTACTACCGCCTGAACGTGTTCACGATCGTGCTGCCGCCGCTGCGCGAGCGCCGCGACGACATCCCGCTGCTGGTGCAGACGTTCCTGCTCGAGTTCAACGAGCGGTACGGCAAGCACGTGCGCGCCGCGTCGCAGGACAGCATGCGGCTGCTCGAGGCGCACGCCTGGCCGGGCAACATCCGCGAGCTGCGCAACGTCGTCGAGCGCGCGACCATTGTGTCGGAGGGCGAGTTCATCGAGCCGAAGCACCTGCCGTCGGCGCTGCACTCCCCGCGTCCGGCGGCCGACGCCGCGCCGTCGGTGAGCTTCAAGCCGGGCGTGACGGTGGACGAGGCCGAGCGCCAGCTGATCGTGCTCACGCTCGAGCACACGGGCAACAACAAAACCAGGGCCGCCGACATCCTCGGCATCAGCCTCAAGACGCTCCACAACAAGCTGAATCGGATGAAAGAGGACCGATCATGACAGGCCAGCGGCCAGAGGCCAGAGGCCAGAGGGCTGATGGGCCGCGCACAACGGCGCGGCCGCTGGTCGTGAAACAGCCGGGGGGTCTTTGTGCCACCCGGCTCCCGCCTATGGCCTCTGGCCTATGGCCTCTGGCCTGACGATGTTTTCCGTCCGCGCGCGGCAGATTGCCGGCGTCACGTCGCTCGTCGGGTTGATCGTGCTGGTGCTGACGCTGCTGCAGCTCAACGCCGTGGCGCGCATCAGTCTCGAAGAGACGGGATCGCGCGCGGAGCTGGTGGCCAACTCCATCTATCAAACCGCGTTTGGCGCGCTGACCCAGCCTGACGGCGCGCTGCTGGCGGCCGATCCGGCCACCGTCGTGCGCAACGACGGCGGCATCCGCGCGATTCTGGATTCGGCCATCGGGTATTCCGACAACGTGATCTATGCGGCGGTGGTCGACGAGACCGGCCGCGCGATCGTGCACAGCTCGCCCGAGGTGGAAGGCTCGCAGATGCCGGCGCAGGAGCCGTTCTCGGCGCTGGTGGAGCGCCGGCCGCTGTCGCGCGTGCTGGCGATCTACGACGAGGTCAACAACTACGAGATCCAGCAGCCGCTGCTCGTGGGCGACCGCGCGTGGAGCGTGCGCGTGGGCGTGTCGAGCGTGCTCATCGCCGATCAGCTGTCTCGGACGTTCCGGCAGGCGCTGACCACGGCGGTGGTGTCGCTGGCGATCGCGCTGATTGCGTCGCTGCTGCTGTCGCAGTGGATTCTGCGGCCCATTCACGTGATTCGCAGCGGCCTGGCGCGCCTCGGGCAGGGCGAGCGCGGCGTCACGCTGGATCTGCCGCCGGGTGAGGAGTTCAAGGAGCTCGGCACGTCGTTCGATGCCTTGAGCGCGCAGCTGACGGCGGCGCGCGATCAGCAGGCGTCGCAGTCCGCCACCGCGTATGAAACGATGGTGGCGAGCCTCGAAGACGCCGTCGCGCTGTTCGACGCGTCGGGCAAGGTGATGTTCAGCAATCCCGCGATGAGCGCGGTGCTGCCGGCGCTGACGCGCGGCGTGAATGTGTCGGCGCTGCCGGCGGGCCACGACGCGCGGCGGCTGGTCGAAGAGTCGCTGCAGACGAAGCGGCCGCACGGACCGGTGGTGTCGCGCATCGAGGCAGGCGAGGGTGAGGAGCGCGAGCGGCAGCTGGCCACGCACACCGTGCCGGGGCACGACGGCGAGCTGGCCGGCGTGATGCTGGTGGCGCGCAACCTCGATTACCTGAGCCAGGTGCACTCGACGATCAGCTACTCGAGAAAGCTGGCCGCGCTCGGGCGCCTGTTCGCGGGCGTCACGCACGAGGTGAAGAACCCGCTCAACGCCATGACCATCCATCTCGAGCTGCTGCGCGGCAAGCTGGCGAAGATCGCCGTGCCGCCCGACGTCACGAAGCACGCGGACGTCATCGGCGCCGAGATCAAGCGGCTCGACGAGGTGGTCGTCAACTTCCTGAAGTTCACGCGGCCCGAGGAGCTGAAGCTCGAGCCGGTGGATCTGGAGCGGATGATCGCGCACGTGGCGCGCACGGTGGAGCCCGAGGCCCGCGCGCACGGCGTGGCGGTGAAGGTGGACGTGCCCGAGTCGCTGCCGCCGGTCAACGGCGACGCCTCGATGCTGGGCCAGGTCTTTATGAACCTCGCGGTCAACGCCGTGCAGGCCATGCAGAACGGCGGCACGCTGCGCTTCGACGCGCGCCCGATCGGCCGCCGCGTGCGCATCGACGTGATCGACACGGGGCAGGGCATCTCGCCCGAAAACCTCGCGAAGATTTTCGATCTCTACTTCACGACCAAGAAGAAGGGCAGCGGCATCGGCCTGTCGATGGTCTATCGCATCATCCAGCTGCACGACGGCGAAGTGGAGGTGTCGTCGACGCCCGGCGCCGGCACCCAGTTCAGGATTTTTCTGCCACAAGCCTAGGCCATAGGCCAGAGGCCAGAGACCAGAGGCCAGAGGGAGAAAACGCCGGACGCGCGTTGTCGCGGCCGGCTCGCGCCTCTGGCCTATGGCCCCTGGCCCCTGGCCTGTACAATCGAACGATGTCCCGGTTCGCGAGTCTTGCCCTGCTGACCTTGGCCCTGGCCATGGGGACGGCGTGTGCGCCGGCGCGGGCCGAGGCGCCGCCGGTGCTGGTGCCCATGGAGGTGCCGCCGGTGCCGCCGCGCGTGATCGTGCCCGACATCGAGGAGATCCAGATCGCGCCAGGCGATCCCGAAGCCGCGAAGCCCGCGCCGCCCCGCACGGATCCGCCGCCGAAGCCGCCGGACAAGCCCACGGAGCCGCCGAAGACCGGCACGGCCGAGCCACCGAGAGTGGAGGAGGCCCCGCGCGTGCGCACGCCGCAGACGGCGAACGACGAGCTGGCCGAGCGCGAGGTGCGCTCCGTCATGGCGCGCGCGCAGGCGCTGCTCCGCAACGTCGACTACCGTCCGCTGAGTGCCGCCGCGCGCCAGCAGTACGACACCGCGCGCCGCTTCATCACGCAGGCCGACGCCGCGCTGAAGATTCACAACTACGTCTTCGCGCGCAACCTGGCCGACAAAGCCGAAACCCTGGCGAGGCAACTCGGAAAATAGGGACGGGTCTTAATTATTCACCCGAGGCGGTCGCGGGTGAATAATTAAGACCCGTCCCCATTTTCCGAGAGGTCCCCATGCGCCCATCTCTGCGCCGCCAGCTCGCCTTCTTCCGCATCTACACCATCGTCAGCTCGCTCGCGTTGATCGGGCTCAGCACGGCGGCGTTCACCCAGTCGACGCAGACGTTCGGGCACATCTCCGCCGAGCGCCTCGACATCGTCGACGCCAACGGCACCCTGCGGATGGTGATCTCGAACAAGGACCGTCAGCATCCCGGCGTGATCGAGGGCCGGACCATCGATCGTCCGCGCCCCTACGCGGGCATGCTGTTCTTCAACGAGGCGGGCGACGAGGTGGGCGGGCTGACGTTCACGGGACGCGAAGTCGACGGCCAGCCCCGCGCCAACGCCGGC
The DNA here is from genome assembly GCA_036675475.1 of Vicinamibacterales bacterium. Taxonomy (GTDB): domain Bacteria; phylum Acidobacteriota; class Vicinamibacteria; order Vicinamibacterales; family SCN-69-37; genus JALYRV01. The sequence continues at coordinate 8,495 of JAKFEY010000030.1, read as the reverse complement.
ATGATGTTCGATCAGTTCCGGCAGGATCAAACCATCGGCATCAGCTATCAGGAGTCGAACGGCCGCCGCAGCGCCGGCCTGCAGGTGTGGGACCGCGCCGACACCGGCCTCGGCACGCTCGTCGACGCGCTGAACGCGGCGAACAAGCTGACCGATCGCGCCGAGCGCGACAAGGCCCTGGCCGCCGCGCGCGCCGCCGCGCCCGCGGGCCCGCGCCGCCTCTTTGTCGGCAAGAACAGCGACAAGGCCGCCATCGTCTCGCTCGCCGACGCCGAGGGCCGCCCGCGCCTGAACATCACCGTGGACGCCACCGGCAATCCGCGCATCGAGTTCCTCGACGCGGCCGGCAAGGTGGTGAACACGTTACGTGTGCCGTAGCGCGATCGTCGGGTTCACGCGCACCGCGCGAACGATCGGGAACACCGACGCCATCAGCACCACGGCCAGCAGCACGCCCGCGGTCCCCACCATCGTCAGCAGATCCGTGTGCGGCAGCCCGAACACGAACATCCGCGCGATGCGCTCGGCCGCGATCACCAGTGCCAGTCCGCCGGCGACACCGGCGGCCGTCAGGCCGGCGCCGAACGAGACGATCGATCCGCTGATCCGCAGCGCGCCGGCGCCGAGCGCGATGCGCAGCCCAATCTCACGCGTGCGCCGCTGCACCGAGTCGAGCATCAGGCTGTAGGCGCCTGCGATGGCCAGGAGCAGCGCCATCAGCCCGCACGCGCTCACCAGCGTCGTCACGAACCGGTCCAGCACCAGCGCCTCCGCGAAGTGCTGCTCGAGGCTCGCGATGCGCACCACCTGCATGCGGCCCACCTGCATCGAGTTGCGTACCTGGCGATAGAGCACCGACGAGGGCGGGACGCGCGCGCGCATCACGAGAAACATCCGCGGCAGATACTCCTGCGCGATCGGCCGGTACACCATCGGCGCGGGCGACGCCTGCATCGTCCGATACCGGCCAGCCTGGACGACGCCGATGACTTCGATCGCATCGCCGCGGGCGTCGATCAGCGTGCGGCCGATGGCGGAGCCGCCGAAGAAGCGCCGCATCGCCACGTCGTTGATGATGGCCACCGCGGGAGCCCGTCCCGTGTCGGCAGGACTGAACGGACGGCCCTCCATGACCGGCGTCTGCATGGTGTCGAAATAGGTGAGGGAGACGACGTTGGTGTCCGCTTCGACGCGCTCGGTGACGCCGGGCGCGGTTTCGACGCTGAAGACGCCGCGATTGCTCGCGCCCAGCGGCAGCGCCGCGGTGAGGCCGGCGCTGACGATGGCAGGCGCCTTCTGCACCTGCGCCACGATCTGCGCGAACTCGCGCTGACCTTCCGCCGGCCTGAACGAGAACGGCGGTTCGGAGATGGTCGCGACGGCCATGTTGCGCGCGCCGGCGCCGAGATCGCCTTCGAGCGCTTCGCTCAGGCTGCGATGGAGCAGCAGCGCCGACACCAGCAGCACCGTCGAGAGCGCGATCTGCGTGACGACGAGCCCGGTCTGGAGCCGCGAGGCCATCCCGGTCGGCGCGATGCTGCCGGCGTCGCCGCGCAGGTCCAGCGCGGTGATCGGCGCCGTGCCGTACAGCGCCGGCAGCACGCCCAGCAGGGTGCCGAGCAGTGTCGATCCCGCCAGCGCGGTGATGACAATGGCCGGCGACAGCCGCGCATTGAGCATCTCGGCATGTTCGGGCGCAAACAGCGACGGCACGATCGTCGTCGTCCAATACGCGAAGAGCAGGCCGGCGAGCCCGCCGGCAGCGCCCACGATGCCGCTTTCGAGCAGCAGCTGCCGCAGAAGACCGCCGCGGCCGGCGCCCAGCGCCAGCTTGACGGCGAGATCGCGCCGTCGCGCATTCCCGCGCGACAGCAGCAGGCTCGCGGCGTTCACGCACGCGCAGATCAGGACGAGCGCGGTGGCGCCGCTCAGCACCGCCGCGAGCAGGCTGGTTTCGGCGGCGCGGTCCGGCTCCATGAAGGCGTACGGCAGCACGCTGAACCGATCGCCGAGGCGCAGTGCGGCGGCGTCGCGATCATCCGTGCGCGCGATCACCGCGAGATGGCGCGCATGCCGATCGGCCTCGGCCGCCGGTTCTTTGAGCAGCCGCCAGACATCAGTGGTGCGGCCCGGGTGCATCCCGCGAAACCCGTCGGGCGCGACACCGACGATGGGCATCGGCGCGCCATCGATCGTGATGGTCTTGTTGTCGCCAACAAGGTCGGGACGGCCGACGGTTTCCCAGAGCTTGTAACTGATGACGGCAGTGCCGCTGTCGCCGGCCGTGATGAGCCGGCCCTGCGACGCTTTCATCCCGAGCGTGCGAAACAGATCGCCGGTCACGGCGGCCACGCGCGCCTGGCGCATCGTGCCGTCGTACGTGGCGCTCGTGACGACGCTGTCGTCGTACGCCGCGACGGCCTTGAAGGCGCCCGAGCGTCGCAGCGTCGCGAGATCCGCATGCGAGGCCAGGCCGGCGTCGCCGGCGCCGGATCGCGCCGTCCGCACGATGGCGAGGCTGCCGGCGTCGTCGATGCCGGCGGGCGGGCGGAGGAGCAGGGCGCTGATGAAATTGAAGACGGCCGCGTTCGCGCCGACGCCGAGGCCGAGGCTGACGATGAGCGCGGCGGTGGCCAGCGGCGCCTTGCGGAGCGCGCGCAGGGCGTAGTGGAGGTCGTGGACCAGATGACGCACGGATGAGGCCGGATAGAAAGGATCGTGCCGGGCGCGTCCTGCCAGAAAGCGCCGGGTTTTGCAGGTCTATTTAATGAGAATCCCGAAAGCGGGGAGGCGGTGTCGCGCCTGGGGTCTGGAGCCTGGAGTCTGGAGCCTGTCCAGGCTCGGTGAAAGCTCAGCCGGGCCCGGCAGAAATTAGGGCTGTTGCAAAAACGCCAGTACTTACCGGGGGTTTCGCAGCATCTGGCGTCCCGGCCTGTAAAGAGACACAATATATGGTGCTTTCGGGCTTGACAGCCCTGTAAACAAGGCGCATATTTGGCGTCCGAATAAGACAGCGACAGGCCACCGCGGGTTCACCCAGCATTCGCCAGGAGCTAGCGTCAACGACCTTCAATCGTGGGCGCGTCGCGTGTACGACTTTACAGATTTTCGCGGGTGTGGCTTCGGGGGAGGCGGCACTCGAAAGTAGGCGGAGGTTTCATGCAGAGAGGCGCTGCTCAGCCGATCGAATCGACGGTGTCGCAGAATGGCGGTCACGTCCAGGTGGGGGCATCGATCCCCGGTCTCGAGTTCGAACGGTATTTCAGTCGCGAGGGTGTGGACCCGTTCGACGAGATCGAATGGGAAATGCGCTCGGCGATCATCGGCAACGAAAAAGGGGAGAACGTCTTCGAGCAGCGGGACGTCGAAATCCCGAAGGCCTGGTCGCAGACCGCGACGAACATCGTCGTCTCCAAATATTTCCGCGGGCAGCTGGGCACCCCCGAGCGCGAGCGCAGCGTCAAGCAGCTGATCGGCCGCGTGGTCAACACGATTACCGAGTGGGCGCGCAAGCAGAAGTACTTCGCGAGCGAAGACGATCTGCAGAACTTCTCCGACGACTTGAAGCACCTGCTGGTGTACCAGAAGGCCGCGTTCAACTCGCCGGTGTGGTTCAACTGCGGCTTCGAGAAGGCGCCGCAGTGCTCGGCCTGCTTCATTAACAGTGTGCAGGACACGATGGACTCGATCCTGACGCTGGCCAAGACCGAGGGCATGCTGTTCAAGTTTGGCTCGGGCACGGGCTCCAACCTGTCGGCGATCCGCTCGTCGAAGGAAGTGCTCGCCGGCGGCGGCACGGCGTCGGGCCCGGTGTCGTTCATGAAGGGCTTCGACGCGTTCGCGGGCGTCATCAAGTCGGGCGGCAAGACGCGCCGCGCGGCGAAGATGGTCATCCTCAACGCCGAGCATCCCGACATCGAAGAGTTCATCAACTGCAAGGTCGAGGAAGAGAAGAAGGCCTGGGCGCTGATCGACGCCGGCTACGACGGGTCATTTACCGGTCCGGCGTACGCGTCGGTGTTTTTCCAGAACTCCAACAACTCGGTGCGCGTGACCGACGACTTCATGCGCGCGGTGCTGGACGATGGCGAGTGGACGACGCGCGCGGTGCGCGACGGCGCGCCGATGGAGACCTACAAGGCGCGCGATCTGATGCGTCAGATTGCCGAGGCCACGTGGGTGTGCGGCGATCCCGGCATGCAGTTCGACACGACGGTCAACGACTGGCACACCTGCCCCGAGACGTCGCGCATCAACGCGTCGAACCCGTGCTCGGAGTACATGTTCCTGGACGACTCGGCGTGCAACCTGTCGTCGCTCAACCTGATGAAGTTCCTGCGTGAGGATCTCGAGTTCGACTACGAGTCGTTCGAGGCGGCGTGCCGCGTGATGATCACGGCGCAGGAGATTCTGGTCGACAACTCCAGCTATCCGACGCCGGCGATTTCGAAGAACTCGCACGAGTATCGGCCGCTCGGGCTGGGCTATGCGAACCTCGGCGCGCTGCTGATGGCGCGCGGCCTGCCGTACGACGGCGACAACGGCCGCGACTATGCGGCCATCCTGACGGCCATCATGCACGGCGCGGCGTACGCGCAGTCGGCGCGCATCGCGCGCGACCACGGCGGGCCGTTCGCGGGCTACGAGAAGAACCGCGAGCCGTTCCTGCGCGTCATCCGCAAGCATCGCGCGGCGCTGAAGGACATCGACAAGCAGAACGTGCCGAAGGAGCTCTACAACCGCGCGCGTGAGATCTATGACGAGGCGGTGGAGCTCGGCGAGGCGCACGGCTATCGCAACGCGCAGGTCACGGTGCTCGCGCCGACCGGCACCATCGGCTTCATGATGGACTGCGACACGACGGGCGTGGAGCCTGACATCGCGCTGGTCAAGTACAAGAAGCTGGTGGGCGGCGGTCTGATGAAGATCGTCAACCAGTCGGTGCCCTCGGCGCTGACGAAGCTCGGCTACAGCCAGGCCGAGATCAAGGCGATCATCGAGTACATCGACGAGAACGAGACCATCGAGGGCGCGCCGCACCTGAAGGACGCGCACCTGCCGGTGTTCGACTGCGCGTTCAAGCCGGCGCGCGGCAGCCGGTCGATTCACTACATGGGCCACGTGCGCATGATGGGCGCGGTGCAGCCGTTCATCTCGGGCGCGATCTCGAAGACGGTGAACGTGCCGAAAGAGGCCTCGGTCGAGGAGATCGAGCAGGCCTACATCGACTCGTGGCGCATCGGCGCGAAGGCCGTGTCGATCTATCGCGACGGCAGCAAGCGCACGCAGCCGCTGAACACCTCGCGGGACAAGTCGCCGGCCGCGGCGATTGCCGGCCTCGTCGAATCCGCCGGTCCGCGCCGGCGCAAGCTGCCGGACGAGCGTCAGGCGGTCACGCACAAGTTCGACATTGCGGGCCACGAGGGCTACATCACGGTGGGCCTCTATGAGGACGGCCAGCCGGGCGAGCTGTTCCTGGTGATGGCGAAGGAGGGCTCGACCATCTCGGGCTTCGCCGACGCCTTCGCGCAGGCCATCAGCTACGCGCTGCAGTACGGCGTGCCGCTGCAGGAGCTGGTCGACAAGTTCAGCCACGTGCGCTTCGAGCCGTCGGGCATGACGAAGAACCCCGACGTGCGCTTCGCGAAGTCGATTGTCGACTACATCTTCCGCTGGATGGCCGCGAAGTTCCTGTCGCCCGAAGCGCAGTACCGCGCCGGCGTGAACAACCGCGAGAACGTTCCCGCGACGACGCCGGAGCAGCTGCCGCTGGAGGTGAAGGCGGTAGCGCAGGCCTTTAGGCCTGCGGATCAGGAACCCGCCTCGAACCGCTCGATGTCGCAGTTCGCGGCCATCGAGAACCAGGAAGACGCGCCCCCGTGCTCGACCTGCGGGTCGATCATGATTCGCAGCGGCGCCTGCTACAAGTGCAGCAACTGCGGAACGACCAGTGGCTGTGCCTAGGGTGGTAGCGCAGGGCTTTAGCCCTGCGAACAGATTCGGCGGTTGACCACAAGGCCGAGCGGAAACGCTCGGCCTTGTACTTTAAAGGTGGCGCGCTTAACAACAGGGAGGTCTCAATGCTGTCTCACGCCTATCTCTACTCCGACGGCCCCAACCAGGCGCGCGATGTGATCGTGCACTTCACCGAGCGCGGCTCGGTCAACGACTTCGTATCGGTGTGGACGGTCTACCGGGGCGCGAGCCAGGAGGCCGAGTTCACCGACCAGTTCGAAGCCCTCCGCTTCGCGCGCACCCTCGCCGACGAGCACCAGCTGCCGGCGTGGAAGATCGGTCGCGAGTGGGAGGGGTTGGTGAGGTTGGGAGAGTAGGCGCCTAAACAATGGTTTGCACCAGACGACAGCAATGTCTGGCCTCGAGACGTCGCGGCTGAAGCGCCGTTCGTGGTCTGCCGGTCCGTCCTCGCCGACGCGCAGCTCGTGCTCGCGCGCAGCTACCAGGCGCCGAGTTGGCCTCGGCTCGTGCAGGCCGTCGATCTCGTGCGCGCGATCTGGGACGATGACCTGGCCGCCGTCCGCGAGCTGGTCACACGCAATCCCGCACTCATTCACGAACACGTCCTGATCCGGCGCGACAGCAACTGGGGACCGCCGATGTCGTACGCCGCGAACCTCGGACGCGATCGCATCATCCGGCTGCTGCACTCGCTCGGCGCCAGCGACATGGAGCACGCCGCAGGACGCGCGGCGCTGCAGGGACACGTCGGCACCGCGCGCATGCTCTACGACATGGCCGGACGCCCGCCGCTCGACGAGGGGGCGCTCGGCGGACCCGCCTACACGCTCAACATCGATGGCACGGCGCTGATGCTCACTCTCGGCACTTCCGCTGTGCACGACGACGGCTCCCGCGCCGCGCCCGTCAGCGTCGTCCTCGAAACCGACAGCCGAAGTCCGGACGCGAAGCACGCGATCCTCGAGCTGTACGCCGCGCACGGGCTCGCGCTGCCCGACACGCCCGTCATGGCGCTGCATCGTGGGCGCATCGACCTGCTCGCTGCGCATCTCGACCGCGATCCCGGCCTGCTGCACCGCACGTTCAGGCACCGAGAGATCTATCCCGCGGAGATGGGCTGCAGGGATCCGCTCGACGCCACGGTCGGCACGCCGCTCGACGGGACGACGCTGCTGCACATGTGCGTGGAATACGACGAGCTCGAGATCGCGCGGTGGCTGATCGCGCAGGGCGCCGGCGTCAATGCCCGCGCCGCCATCGGCCCGAGCGGCTTCGGCGGCTACACGCCGCTGTTCAATGCGGTCGTGTCGCAGCCGAACTTCTGGATGAACTATCGCAAGCGAGGCCCGTTCGTCGCGCCCTTCGCCGAGCTGCTGCTCGAACACGGCGCCGACCCCAACGCGCGCGCGTCGATCTGGAAGCGGCTGCATCCCGGGCATGGCGACCCCGCGCGCCACGAGTATCGCGATGTCACGCCGCTCGCCTGGGGCCGACGTTTCCACGCGCCCATCTTTGTGAGCGAGCCGGCGATGCGCCTGATCGAGCAGGCTGGTGGCGGAGCGTGAGCCTTCGGCAGACGCCAACGCGGCTCACGCTCCACAACATGTAGCGCCCCAGCGTGCCCTTGCCAGCTTCCGGGAAAGTGCTAATCTTCAGAGCATGGATTCGCGGCGTCTACTTGCTGAGGCCCTGCAGCTCTCCGATGAAGAGCGGGCCGCGCTCGCCGGCGAGCTGATTCAGAGCCTGGATCACGAGGTCGACGCGGACGCAGAGGCCGCCTGGTCTACGGAGATTCGCGCCCGCCTCGAGCAACTCGACGCTGGCACCGCGACCACCGTATCGTGGGGGGAAGCGCGCCGGCGCATTCACGCGGCTACCCAGCGTGGCCCTCTCCGTTGAATACCTCGAAGAGGCCGTAAAGGAAGCGGCCGCGGCGGCCGCATGGTACGCCGAGCGCAGTCCGACAGCCGCAGCCGCCTTCGAAGCGGAACTTCTCGAAGCGGAATCGGCGATCCGTGACCTCCCGAACGCATGGCCTCCGTACGACCATGGCACGCGCCGCTATCTGTTGCGCCGCTATCCATTCGCGGTGGTCTATCGCGTCGATGCTCGGCGCATTCTCGTAATCGCGTTGGCCCACGGCAAGAGGCGCCCGGGCTACTGGCGCGATGGACGATGAAAGGTGATTGAGGTGCGGGGCGGCAGACGCGGTACACCCGAAGGCGGCGCTTTCCTATGCAAACTCACGACAACCATCGCGTCTACAAGATGCCGTTTGCGAGCGTCTATCCGCACTACGTCGCCAAGGTCGAGAAGAAAGGACGGACGACGAAGGAGCTGGAGAAGGTGCTCTGCTGGCTGACCGGCTACACCCCGCGCGCGCTCGCCAAGCAGATTGAGAAGAAGACGAGCCTGGAGGCGTTCTTCCAGGACGCGCCGGCGATCAATCCCAATGTCGGCAAGATCACCGGCGTGATTTGCGGCGTTCGCCTCGAAGCGATCGACCATCCGCTGATGCG
>JAKFEY010000062.1:0-21115 GCA_036675475.1 Vicinamibacterales bacterium | reverse complement strand
CGCGGTCACGGCGTAAAACATAAGAAGACAGTATAACGCAGGTTCCCAGGTTCCCAGGTTCCCGGGTTCGACGGGTTCGACGGGTTTCGGTTTAACGCCCGCTCTGCCTGAGGATTTCGTAAAAGGCGGCGGGGTCGAGGCTGGCGCCGCCGACGAGGGCGCCGTCCACCTCGGGCTGGGCGGCAATGGCGGCCACGTTTTCGGGCTTCACGCTGCCGCCATAAAGGATGTGGCAGCCCTCGGCCGCCGGGCCGCCGAACCAGGCGCGCAGCCGCTGCCGGATGTGGGCGTGCGCCTCGTTGGCTTGCTCGGGCGACGCGTTGCGGCCGGTGCCGATGGCCCACACCGGCTCGTACGCGATGACGAACCCCGCGACCTCGTCGCCGGTGAAGCCGTCGAGCCCGGCCTTGATCTGCCGATCCAACACGGCGTGCGTTTCGTTGCGCTCGCGCTCCTCTAATGTTTCGCCGATGCAGATGATGGGCGTCAGCTCGGCGGCGTGCGCGGCGCGCGCCTTGCGGTTCACGATCTCATCCGTGTCGTGAAACACGCGGCGGCGCTCCGAGTGGCCGACGATGGCGAACTCGGCGCCGGCCTCTTTCGCCATCCCCGCGCTCACCGCGCTCGTGAACGCGCCTTCCTTCTCGAAATAGACGTCCTGCGCGGCCACGGCGATGTTCGACGCGCGCGCGGCCTCCATCGCCGGATGCAGCGCCGTGAACGGCGGCGCGACGACGATTTCCACGTCGTGCACATCCTTCGCGATCTTCCGCAGCTCCTTGATGTAGACGATGGCTTCGTGCACCGTCTTGTACATCTTCCAGTTCGCGGCGACGATGGGTCGTCTCATTTTTTACCCGAGGGGCTTTGCCCCTCGGCCTCCCCTACACGCTCACTCGCGGGGACCCCGTCGCCCCGCTCCGTTCGCGTGGCTCGCTCGCTCCGCTCACTCGCGCCGCCGCGCATTCCGAGTGCGGCGACACCGGGCAGGGTCTGGCCGCCCAGGAATTCCAGGCTGGCGCCGCCGCCGGTGGAAATGTGCGTGATGCGATCCGTGACGCCGGCCTTCGCGACGGCTGAAATGGAATCGCCGCCGCCGATGATCGTCGTGGCGTCCGCGTCGGCGACCGCCCTGGCCACCGCCATCGTGCCGCCAGCGAAGGCGTCGATCTCGAACACGCCCATCGGCCCGTTCCAGATTACGGTCTTTGCGCCGCCGATGATCGCCGCATAGCGTGCGGCAGTCTTCGGGCCGATGTCGAGTCCCATGCGCTCGCCGATGGCCGCGTCGGTGACGTCGAGCGTTTCGGCAGGCGCGCCGGCTTCGAGCTTCGGCGCCACGATGTGATCGACCGGCAGCTCGAATCGCAGCTCGGGCCGCGCGGCCGCGCGCCGCAGCACGTCGTTGGCGGTGTCGGCGCGATCCTGCTCGACCAGCGACGTGCCAACCGGCAGCCCCTGCGCCTTGAAGAACGTGTAGGCCATCGCGCCGCCGATGAGCAGCGCGTCCACCTTGTTCAACAGATTTTCGATGACTTCAATCTTGTCCGACACCTTCGCGCCGCCGAGGATGGCGACAAACGGACGATCGGGTGTCGTGATGGCCGCGCCCAGGTGCTTGAGCTCCGCCTCCATCAGCAGGCCCGCGCCTGACGCCGCGACGTGCCGCACGATGCCTTCCGTCGAAGCATGCGCGCGGTGCGCCGCGCCGAAGGCGTCGTTCACATAGACGTCGGCCAGCTCGCCGAGCGCCGCCGCGAACGCGGGGTCGTTCTTTTCTTCGCCGGCATGAAACCGAAGGTTCTCGAGGAGGACGATGCCGCCGGGGCCGGCCTCGGCGATGGCCTTCGTTGCCGCGTCGCCGATGGAGTCCGCGGCAAACACGACTTTGCGGCCGAGCAGTTGCTCGAGACGGCTCGCCACGGGTGCGAGCGAAAACTCGGGCGCCGGTTTGCCCTTGGGCCGGCCGAGGTGCGACGCCAGCAGCAGCACCGCCGGCTGCTGCGCGAGCACATGCTCGATGGTCGGCAGCGACGACCGGATGCGCGTGTCGTCCTTGATTCGTCCCTCTTTGATCGGGACGTTGAAGTCCACGCGCAGAAAGACGCGCTTGCCCTTCAGATCCAGGTCGCGGACGGACCGGGCCGCCACCTAGAGCCCCTTGCCCGCCATGAAGCGAAGCAGGTCCACGCAGCGGCTCGAATAGCCCCACTCGTTGTCGTACCACGACAGCGTCTTCACGAACGTGCCGTCCATCACCTTCGTGTACGGCGCGTCGATGATGGAGGAGTGCGGGTTGCCGCGGAAGTCGATCGACACGAGCGGCGCCTCCACGTACTCGAGGATGCCCTTCAGCGGGCCGTCGGCGGCCGTCTTGAACGCGGCGTTGATGGCCTCTGCCGTCGTGGGCTTCTCGAGGTTCGTCACCAGATCGACGCACGAGACGTTCGGCGTCGGCACGCGCATCGAGATGCCATCGAGCTTGCCCTTGAGCTCCGGCATCACTTCGCCAACCGCCGTCGCCGCGCCGGTCGTCGTCGGGATGATCGACAGCGCCGCGGCGCGCGCCCGCCGCAGGTCCTTGTGCGGCAGGTCGAGCAGCTGCTGATCGTTCGTATACGAGTGCACCGTCGTCATCCAGCCGTGCCTGATGCCGAACGCCTCGTGCAGCACCTTGGCCATCGGCGCGAGGCAGTTGGTGGTGCACGACGCGTTGGACACGATCTGGTGGCTGGCCGGGTCGTACGTCTCGTGGTTGACGCCCATCAGCACCGTAACGTCGGGTTTTTTCGCCGGCGCCGTGATGATGACGCGCCTGGCCCCCGCCGTGATGTGCTTCGCGGCATCGTCGCGTCCGGTGAAGCGGCCGGTCGACTCGAACACCACGTCGACGCCGAGCGATTTCCAGGGCAGGGCAGCCGGATCCTTCTGCGACAGCACCTCGAACGCATCGCCGTCGACGCTGATCGTCGAGCCCTTCGCGGTGATGTCGGCCGCGAGATTTCCGAGGATGGAGTCGTACTTCAGGAGGTGCGCCAGCGTGGCCGCATCCGTGAGGTCGTTGACCGCCACGATATCGATGTCGTCATACGCCATCGCGGCGCGCATGATGTTGCGCCCGATGCGTCCGAAGCCGTTGATTCCTACCTTGATTGCCATGCTGCTCGAACCCTCCCCAATCGACCATTTTAGTGCATACTCGCTCTGTCGCATGCACACGCTCTATACCGTCGCGATTTTCGCGATCTTCGTGCTGGCATCGCCCTATTTCGTCTACCAGGCCGTCCGGTACCGCAAGTATGTCGGCAGCCTGCCGCAGCGGCTCGGGTACCTGCCGCTCTCCTTTAATCTGGATGGCGACGACTCGATCTGGATTCACGCCGTGTCGGTGGGCGAAGTGCTCACGGCCCGCGCGCTGGTCGCGGACCTCCGCGCCCGGTATCCGCGGCTGCGGCTGTTCGTCTCCACGACCACGATGACCGGCCAGCAGGTCGCGCGCACGCACCTGCAGCAGGTGGACGGCGTCTTCTTTTTTCCGTTCGATCTCGGCTTCATCATCCGCCGCACGCTCAAGCTGGTGCGCCCGCGGCTGTTTGTCATGATGGAAACGGAACTGTGGCCCAACCTGCTGCGCGAGTGCCGCCGGCAGGGCGTGAAGACGATGCTGGTCAATGGGCGGATTTCGCAGCGCTCGTATCCGCGCTACAAGCTCGCGCGCTTCTTCTTTAAAGAGGTACTCGCCGACGTGGATCGCTTCTGCATGCAGGGCGAGCAGTCGGCGCAGCGAATCATCGAGATGGGCGCCGATCCGGCGCGCGTCGTGATTACGGGCAGTCTCAAGTTCGACTCGGTGGAGCTGCCGTCCGCCATGACCGCCGGACGCGGCGCGCACCGCGTGCTGCGCTACTTCAAGGTGCGGCCGGGCCGTCACGTGGTGATCGCGGCGTCGACGCTGCGGGGCGAGGAAGAGGCCGTGCTCGACGCGTTCCGTCCGGTGCAGCGCGCGTGGCCCGACGCGCTGTTGGTCATCGCGCCGCGCAAGCCGGAGCGGTTTGGCGACGTCACCGACCTCGTGCGCCACGCCGGCTTCCGCGTCGCCCGCCGCACGGACTTGCCGGTCGACGCCGAGCCCCAGCACGACGTCGTCGTGCTCGACACGATTGGCGAGCTGCCGCATCTGTTCCCCGTCGCGACGGCGGTGTTTGTCGGCGGCAGCCTCGTGGACTGGGGCGGCCACAACATTCTGGAGCCGGCCATTCACGGCAAGGCCATCCTCTTCGGGCCGCACATGCAGAACTTCGCGGAGATTGCGCAGACGTTCGTGGAGGGACAGGGCGCGGTGCAGGTGGCGTCGGCGCGCGAGTTCAGCGATCAGCTGTTCAAGGTGCTCAGCGATCCGGTGCTGCGCGCGCGCCTCGGCGCCGCTGCCAGGGCGCTGGTCGAGGCGAACCGGGGCGCGAAAGCCCGGACGCTCGACGCCATCGCGGCCATCTTCCCGTCCGACAGTCCGCGCGGACAGGTCCGGCCGTTCCGGATCGTCAACTGAAAATGCCTTGAAATTCTAACATGGCATGTTAGGATTTCAAGGTGCCAGGCCGCGCCCGCTCCGAGCTCGCGTCCGCCGTCCGCCGGGCCCTCCGGCGCGGACGGGTCGTCGCGCTTGTCGGACCTCGTCAGGCCGGCAAGACGACGCTGGCGCGCCGGATTGTCCCGGCAGGTTCCCACGCCTATTTCGACCTCGAGGATCCGGCGGACCTCGCTCGGCTCGCCGAGCCAATGGCGGCCCTCGCGCCCCTGCGCGGCATTGTCGTAATTGACGAAATCCAGCGGCGTCCGGACCTGTTTCCGATCCTGCGGGTTCTCGCCGATCGCAAACCTCTGCCGGCACGTTTTCTGGTGCTCGGAAGCGCCTCTCCCGGCCTGCTGCGGCAATCCTCCGAGAGCCTCGCGGGACGAATCGAGGTGATCGATGTTGGCGGGTTCGACCTGCGGGAGCTCGGACACCGGAGCCTCGATCGGCACTGGCGTCGCGGCGGGTTTCCCCGGGCGTTTCTTGCGCGCAGCGACAAGGACAGCTGGCGCTGGCGCGAGCAGTTCGTACGCACGTTCCTCGAGCGCGACGTGCCGCAGCTCGGCATCGGGATTGCGGCGCCAACCCTGCTTCGGTTCTGGACGATGGTGGCGCATTACCACGGGCAGATCTGGAACCATGCCGAGCCCGCGCGAAGTCTGGGAGTGGGCGAGCCGACAATCCGTCGATATCTCGACGTGCTCTCGGACGTCTTCATGGTGCGCCAGCTGCGGCCGTGGCACGAGAATCTTGCAAAGCGGCAGGTGAAGGCGCCAAAGGTGTATGTGCGAGACAGCGGCCTGCTGCATCAGCTGCTGGGTATCAGGACGCAGACCGATCTGCTTCGGCATCCCAAGATGGGTGCGTCCTGGGAGGGCTACGTCGTGGAGCAGGTGCTTCGGGCGCTCGAGCCGGACGAAGCCTATTTCTGGGCCACGCACGGTGGCGCTGAGCTCGATTTGCTGCTCTTTCGAAGCCGGCGGCGATACGGCATAGAGGTGAAGCGATCGGATGCGCCCGTATTGACGCCCTCGATGCGAAGTGCACTGACCGATCTGAGTCTCGATCAGCTCGTGGTGATCTATCCCGGCAGTCGTCGCTATGCGATCGCGCCGAGGGTCACGGCGGTTCCCGCGCAGGAGCTCGCAGCGCCATCGTGGACGGCGCTCTTCAGATAGCATGACGGCGGACTGAATCGTGTTGCACCTCCTTCATTCCGCGATCACGAGATGGCGGCGGGCGTCGGCCGAGCCGCTCCGGCTGAGCCGTCCGGTCATCAGCGTCGGGAACATCGCGGTCGGCGGACGCGCGAAAACGCCGATGGCGGCGCTCGTCGCGCGCGCGCTGCTGGCGGCCGGTGAGCGTCCCGCCATTCTCAGCCGCGGCTACGCCCGCGCGCGCGTGACGGACGCGCCGGTGGTGGTGCGCGACGCCCCCGGCGTGCGCGGCTCGCTTGCCGAGTCGGGCGACGAGCCGCTGATGCTGGCCGAGCAGCTCGATGGCGCGATCGTGGTGGTGAGCGCGGATCGCGCCCGGGCCGGCGTCGTGGCCGAGCAGCTCGGGGCCACCGTGCACATTCTGGACGATGGGTTTCAGCATCTGCGTGTGGCGCGCGACATCGACATCGTGATGATTGAGCCGCGCGACCTGCGCGATCGGGTGATGCCGGCGGGGCGGTTGCGCGAACCGGTCGAGGCGCTGGCGCATGCCGACGCCATCGTCACCATTGGCGGCGCCGCGGATGCGGACCGGGGAAATTCAACCGGGAAGAATTTCGCGGCGGAGCGCCGCGTCAGTCCGCCGCCGGCAGACCTGGCCGGGGCGCGCGCGTTTCTGGTGTCGGGCATTGCCGACAACGAGCAGTTCGCCGCGGCCGTCCGCGCCGCGGGGTGGCACGTGGCCGGGGCATCCGGGTTCGGGGACCATCATCACTACACGACGGACGAGATCGAGAGCATCGCACGGCAGGCGGATGCCGCCGGCGCGGCGTTCGTGCTCACGACCGCGAAAGACGCGGTGCGGCTGCGCGAGTCGTGGTGCGTGGATCTCGCGCTGCATGTCGCGGAGCTCGAGCTGGTGCTGGATCAACCCGAAGAATTTGCCAGTTGGCTGATCGCGCGCGTCGCCGACGTACGAGCAACGCATGCCGCAACCAGGCTGTACGCGCTTCGCGCCGGGCCGCGTCATGCGTCATAAGCTCGAATACGCGCTGGTGGCGTCGGTGCGCGCGCTGGCGCGCGTGCTGCCCGATCGTGGTGTCGCCGCGGTGGGCACAGCCGTCGGCCTCACGTTCTGGGCGCTCGATGCCGCGCACCGGCGCTTGTCGGTGCGCCAGCTGCAGGCCGCGTTTCCCCTGCGTTCGGAGGCCGAGTGCCGCACCATCGCGCGCCACATGTTCGGCCACTTCGGCCGGCTGCTGCTCGCGATCCTGAAATTCAGCACGCTCGACGCGGCCGGCATCCGCAAGCGCGTGGAATATGAAGGGCAGGAGCGCGTCGAGCAGGCGCTGGCGCAGGGGCGCGGCGTGCTGATCTTCTCGGGCCACTTCGGCTTCTGGGAGCTGCAGGGCATGGCGCATCCGCTGGCGCTGCCGCCCATGCACGTGCTCGCGCGCCCGCTCGACAACCCGATGCTGCACGCGCTGCTCGAGAAGGCGCGCACCGCCACGGGCAACGGCGTCATCTACCGGCGCGGCGCGGTGCGCAGGGTGATGCGCGCGCTCGCGTCGAATCAAACCGTCGCGATCATGATCGATCAGCACATCCAGAGCGCCGACGCGGTGTATGTCGACTTCTTCAACCGGCCGGCCGCCACGACATCCGCGCTCGCGGCGCTCGCGCTGAAGACGGGCGCGCCCGTGATTCCGGTCTTCGCGCTGCCGCTGCCGGACGGGCGCTACCGCATGATTTACGAGCATCCCGTGCCGCTGCCGCCGCCCGGCTCTCCCGACCCGGTGCGCGAGCTCACGCAGCGCTGCACCGACGTGCTCGAGATGTACGTGCGCCGCTATCCGGAGCTGTGGCTCTGGATGCATCGCCGCTGGCGCGATCTTCCGCCGGACGTGGCCGCCGTGCCCGGGATGTTTCCCGCGGCGTCGGGCGAAGAAATATCCGAATGAGAATCGCTCTGCGCGCGCCGAACTGGCTGGGCGATGCCGTGATGGCCCTTCCCGCGATTGCCGCATTCCGCCGCGCGTTCGCCGACGATGAGGTCACGATTGCGGGATTGCCGTCGGTGCTGACGATCTTCAACGAGGCACACGACGCGCAGCCGGTGAAGACGATGGCGATGGCCGGCGGTGCCGGACGCGACGCGATCCGATCGCTTCAGGCCGGCGCGTTCGATCGCATCGTGCTGTTCACCAACTCGTTCGGGTCCGCGTGGGTGGCGAAGCGCGCGGGCATTCGCGAGCGCTGGGGGTATGGCGGGCGCGGCCGGGGCGTCCTGCTGACGCGAGCCGCGCGCCGGCCGGCGAAGGCGGAGCGCGGCCATCACGCGGACTTCTATCGCGTGCTGGCGCGCCGGTTCGACGCGGCCGACGGCGTGGACAACGCGCCGCGGCTGGCGGCCACGCCGGCCACGCGCGCGCGGGGGGCCGAGGCGCTGCGCAAGGCCGGCGTCGACGCGTCGCGGCCGCTCGCGGTGTTTGCGCCCGGCGCGGCCTACGGCCACGCCAAGCGCTGGATTCCCGAGCATGCCGCGGCGCTTGCGGCGCGCCTGGTGCGCGAGCGCGGCATGGACGCGGCACTGGTCGGCGCGCCCGGCGATCGCGACACCGGGCGTGCGATAGAATCCTGGCTTCGGGTCCATGCGCCGGCCGAGGCCGCGCGCGTCGCGAATGTCATCGGGCAGAGCGACGTGCGCACGTTGATGGGCACGCTGGGCCACGCGGCGCTCGTGGTGGCCAACGATTCCGGCGCGGCGCACCTGGCCGCGGCCATGGGCGTGCCGACGCTCACGATCTTCGGGCCGACCAACGAGCGCGTGTCGGCGCCCATCGGGCCGGGCGCCGCCATCGCGCATGACGTGTTCTGCCGTCCCTGCATGCTGCGGGACTGTCCCATCGATCATCGCTGCATGACACGCATCACCGCCGACACCGTCTACGCACGCGCCGAGGAGTTTCTGCAGGCATGAAGACCGTCTTCCTCGATCGCGACGGGACTATTAATGAAGACGTCGGCTACCTGAACGCCCTCGAGCGCCTCGTCTTCATTCCGGGCGCGCTCGACGCGATTCGCCTGCTGACGCGCGCCGGCTATCAAATTGCCATCATCACGAATCAGGCGGGGGTGGCGCTCGGCATGATCGAGGAGCAGGTGCTCGAGACGCTCAACGCCCACATCGATCAGCGCATTCGCGACGCCGGCGGGCGCGTGGCCGGCTGGTTCGTCTGTCCGCACGCCCGCAATGCGGTGGTGGAGAAGTTCCGGCTCGACTGCGATTGCCGCAAGCCGAAAGCCGGGCTCTTCGATCAGGCGTGCGCGGCGCTCTCGATCGACAAGGCGCAGTCGTTCTATGTCGGTGACAAGGCCAGCGACATGGGGGCTGCGAAAAACGCCGGCCTGCCCGGCATTCTGGTGCGCACCGGGTACGGCGAGGGCGAGCTCGCGAAGCATCACGGCCAGGTGCCTGGCGCATCACTCGTTGTGGCCAACCTCGCTGAAGCGGCGTCACGGATTCTCCTCAATCAGGTACCACGCCCATGAGTCGCCTTCTGTCGCTCATCGACGGCTTTCGCCGCGCGCGTGTGCTCGTCGTGGGCGACCTCGTCGCCGACGAGTTCATCTATGGGCGCCTGTCGCGCGTGTCGCGCGAGGCGCCCGTGCTGATTCTCGAGTACGACACGACCGAGATCGTGCCGGGCGGCGCGGGCAACGCCGCCTCGAACGTGGCCGCGCTTGGCGGCCGCGTGACGCTGGCGGGCGCCGCAGGCCGCGACGCGGCAGGCGATCGGCTCGTGACGGCGCTCGAGGAGCGTGGCGTGAAGTTGAACGTCGCGCGGCCGAAGGACATGTCGACGCCGGTGAAGACGCGCATCCTGGCCGGCGGCGTGCACTCAGTGAAGCAGCAGATCGTGCGCATCGATCGCCCGGGCACCGGCGCGTCGAAGCCGGCGGTCATCCGCGACGTCGTCGCGCGCGCCACGCGGTCGGCGCGCGGCGCGCACGCGATCATCGCGTCCGACTACGGGTCGGGCATGGTGACCGCGCGCGCCGTGGCGCGGATTCGCCCGCGCGCCGCGCAGCTGTTCGTGGACTCGCGCTACCAGTTGCTGGACTTTCGCGGCATGACCGCCTGCACGCCGAACGAATCGGAAGTCGAGGCGCTGCTCGGCGTGCGCATCGACGACAACGCCAGGGTGCTCGAAACGGCGGGGCGCAAGCTGCTGCGCAAGACCGGCGCGGAAGCCATGCTCGTCACGCGCGGCAGCCGCGGCATGGCGCTGTTCCAGCCGGGAGCGCCGACGATGAAGGTGCCGATCTTCGGATCGGACGAAGTCGCTGACGTGACGGGCGCGGGCGACACGGTGATCGCCACATTCGCGCTCGCGCGCGCCGCGGGGGCGACGTTCGAGGAGGCCGCGCGGCTCGCGAACTTCGCGGGCGGCCTGGTGGTGATGAAGCGCGGCACCGCGACGATCTCGGCCGACGAGCTGCGGGCCGCGGTGCGAAGCGGGCTGTGAAGACCGCGGGAAAGATTCTTAACGAGGCCGCCCTGGAAGCGCGCGTCGCGGCCGATCGCGCGGCCGGCCTGACGCATGCCTTCGCGAATGGCTGCTTCGATCTGCTGCACGTCGGCCACGTCCGCTATCTCGAGGCGGCGAAAGCCGAGGCCGACCGCCTGATCGTCGCCATCAATGCCGATCGTTCGGTCGAAGATCTCAAGGGGCCCGGCCGGCCCATCATGCCGGCGCAGGAGCGCGCGGAACTGCTGGCGGCGCTTCGCGCGGTCGACTACGTCGTGATCTTTCCGGATCGCACGGTCGATCGCCTGCTCGAGCGATTGAAGCCGGCCGTGCACTGCAAAGGCACCGACTACACGCCCGACACCGTGCCCGAGCGCGACATCGTGCGCGCGTACGGCGGCCGCACCGCCATCGTGGGCGACCCCAAGGACCACTCGACGCGCGATCTGCTGGCGCGCATCGCGCAGTCGGGCGGGAAGGCGTGATGCGCATCCTCGTGGTGCGCCTCGGATCGCTCGGCGACGTGATTCATACCGTGCCGGCCGTGGCGGCGCTGCGTCGCGCGCTTCCGGATGCGCGCATCGACTGGCTCGTCGACGCCCCGCACCAGGACATCGTCGGGCTCGTGCAGGCGCTCGACGCGCGCATTGTGCTCGAGGCGCGCACGCTGAAGGCGTATCTCACCGCGGCGGCTGCGCTCCGGTCGCGCCAGTACGACGCGGCCATCGATTTTCAGGGGCTGTTCAAGTCGGCGATTCTGGCGCGCGTGTCGGGCGCGAAGCGTGTGCTCGGCTTTTCGATCTGGCACCTGCGGGAGCGCGGCGCCCGGCCGTTTTACACGGAAACCTCCGAGCGCCCGAATCCCGAGACGCCCGAAGCGCATGTCATCAGAAAGAACCTCGCGCTTGCGGCCGTGCTCGCGCCCGCGATTCAGCCGGAGTCCGACCCGCTCGAATTTCCGCTCGCCGCGATGCCCACCGCCTCTGTCGAACAATTGAAGCGGACGCTCGCCGGCGAGCCGTACGCCGTGCTCAACCCCGGCGCCGCCTGGCCCAACAAGCGCTGGCCTGCCGAGCGCTTCGGCGAAGTCGCGGCGTTTCTGCGCGCGCGCCACGGCCTTCGGTCGGTCGTGACGTGGGGCCCGGGCGAGAAGATGCTCGCCGAAACGGTGGTCAGCGGCTCGGAGGGCGCCGCCGTGATCGCGCCCGCGCTCGGCCTGCTCGATCTCGTCGCGCTGCTGCGCGACGCGCGCCTGATGGTGTCGGGCGACACGGGTCCCACGCACATCGCAGGCGCGCTCGGCGTGCCCATCGTGTCGCCCTTCGGGCCCACCAGCGCCGCGCGCAACGGCCCCTGGCATCCCGCCGATATCGTCATCACGAAATTCGATGAGTGCGAGTGCCACTACCAGCGCAAATGTCACGTGCCCGATCGCTGGTGCATGGCGAGACTTCCGGCGCCCGAGATGATGGCGGCGATTACGCGCCGGCTCGAGGCTGGGCGATGAACTTGATGGAAGCGCTTGCGCGAAGGAGAGTGGCGCTCGGCTTCATCTGCGGCCTCGCGGCGCTCGTGCTCGCGACGCCGACGCGCGACTCGCTGCTGATCGGCGCGGCCGTGGCCGCCGCAGGCGAGGCGATGCGCATCTGGGCCGCCGGCCACCTCGAGAAGAGCAAGGAGGTGACGACATCAGGGCCGTATCGGCTGACGCGGCACCCGCTCTATGTGGGTTCCGCGATCATCACGGCCGGCTTCATCATTGCGGCACGGAGCGTTCCCGTGGCGGTGCTGGCGCTGGTCTATCTCGCGCTGACCTACACCGCCGCCATCCGGCGTGAGGAGGCGTTCCTCACGCAGAAGTTCGGCGCGGCCTATCCTGACTACAAGGCGGGCCGCCTCGGCGGCGTGGCGCGGACCTTCAGCGTCGAGCGGGCCCTGAGGAATCGTGAATATCGGGCGGTGGCCGGAATTGCCGTGGCGCTGTCGGTTCTTGCCGT
This sequence comes from Vicinamibacterales bacterium, assembly GCA_036675475.1. GTDB lineage: Bacteria > Acidobacteriota > Vicinamibacteria > Vicinamibacterales > SCN-69-37 > JALYRV01. The sequence goes on along the minus strand of JAKFEY010000062.1, from coordinate 8,859 downwards.
GAAATTGGCAATCCGCTAAGATTGCAAGGTTCGACAGTCGGCAACTGATTCCGCCGGGCGGTTAGCTCAGTTGGTAGAGCACCGGCTTTACACGCCGGCTGTCACAGGTTCGAGTCCTGTACCGCCCATTTATCCTCCATAGCTCGCGAAGCGAGCGAAGGAGGATCCTCCGAAGCCCACAGCGGGCCAGGAGGGCCGAATCAGCCTGACACCTGTTTCGGAAGGCGCTTCAGACGACCGCGGGGTCGTAGTTCAGTTGGTTAGAACGCCGGCCTGTCACGCCGGAGGTCGCGGGTTCGAGCCCCGTCGACCCCGCCACTTCACAACTCAGCCCAATCTTCCAATCACGGAAATGCGTGTTAACCTAACCGCATTTCCCAGACCTGACATCCCTCGAACTCACCTGGTCGACGGCGCTGCTCGCCGCGGTGGCCATTTACACCATCAGCATCGCGGTCTACCTCGTCCTCGAGAACCGCACGCCGCAGTCGACGTTTGCGTGGCTCCTGCTGCTCGTGATCTTTCCCATCGGCGGACTGGTCATCTACGGCATGTTCGGCCGCAGCTGGCGCGCGTTCAGCCGCGGCAAGATCCTCACGAAGCTCCTCCGCGGCAGTGAGATCGCCGAGCGCTCCGCAAAACTGATCGAGCAGCAGCACGCCAAGATCGAAGCGCTGGCCGAAGGTCCCTGCGGCCAGTTCGGCCGGCTGGCGACAATGCTGTGGGCCTCGTCGGGCGCGCCGCTGACGCTGGCGAACCGCTTCGAGATTCTGCAGAACGCCAGCGAGAAGTATCCGCGCCTGATCGAAGACCTGCGCGGCGCGAAGCAGTCGATCCACATGCTCTATTACGAATGGGCATCCGATCCCTTCACCGAAGAGGTCGGCCGGCTGCTTGGCGACAAAGTGAAAGAGGGCGTCGAGGTCCGGATCCTGTACGACCCCGTCGGCAGCTTCTGGATGCTGAGCAACCGCTACGTGCGCTGGATGCGCAGCATGGGCATCCAGATGTTTCCGTTCGCGCCGATCTATCAGCTGCACACGCTCAGCTATCGCAACCACCGCAAGATTGCCGTCATCGACGGCCGCGTCGCGTTCTCGGGCGGGCTGAACATGACCGAGAAGCACCTCACCGGCCCTGACGGGTTCAGCGGCTGGCGCGACACGCATACGCGCGTGTCGGGCGAGGCCGCGCTCGTGCTGCAGTCGGTGTTCGCGACGATGTGGCACAACACCACCGGTGAGAACGTCTTCACCGACGAGCATTTTCCGGAGTTCGACGAGACGGGCCCGCGCCTGCCGATTCAGGTGGTCAGCGCCGGTCCCGACTCCGAGTGGAAGGCCATTCGCCAGAGCTATCTCGCGATGATCGGCCTGGCGCGCGACCACATCTATCTGCAGTCGCCGTTCCTGATTCTCGACGACAGCCTCTCGGAAACGCTGAAGAGCGCCGCACTCTCGGGCATCGACGTGCAGCTGATGATCGCGCCGCGCGGCGGCGAGTGGTCACCGGCGTACCGCGCCGGCATGACCTACGCCGTCGACATGGCGCGCGCAGGCGTGGCCGTGATGCTGTATCAGGGCGAATACTTCCACGCGAAGACGGCGTGCGTCGACTCGCAGATCTGCTCGATCGGCTCGGCGAACATGGACATCCGCAGCTTTTCGATCAACTACGAAACGAATCTGGTTATCTACGACCCCACCGTCACGGCGGAGCTCGAGGCCGACTTCAAGCGCGACCTCGAGAAGTGCGTCCCCTTCACGGTCGCCGACTACAAGTCGCGCCCCGTCGTCAGCCGCTTCATCGACTCGACGATGCGGCTGTGCTCGCCGCTGATTTGAACCGGGACGGGCACGCACCCTTTACCCGGTCAAAAAGTCATCCTGAAGGACCGCGTCGACGACGAGACGTGGAATCGCCTGACAGGGCAGGAAAAACAGGCCGAAACTCAGCCGCGGCAGCCCGGCCGTAGGCGGCACTCCTCATGCATTCGGACTGGTGTGCCGGATCTCCACCCGACCCCATCCGAGTCCCTGTGCGTCCTAATCGTGGAAGACGATGCCGCCAATCTCGAGGTGATGCGGCTCGTCCTCGAGATGGCCGGCCACCGCGTCGTCACCGCGGGAACGGGCAGGGAAGCCCTGTTGCAGGCTGCGGAGGAGCATCCGGATGCGGTGCTGCTGGACCTCACGCTGCCTGACCGGAACGGCCGGGAGATTTCGGCGGCGCTCCGGGCCGCGGGCGGCCCCGTGCCGCGCATCATCATCACGAGTGGGACGTCGCTGAATCCGGGCGATGCGGCCCGGCTGGGCGCTGACGAGATCCTGCAGAAACCTTTCAGTCCCGAGCGGCTGCTGGCGGTCTTAGGATAGGTATGGAGTCATTGTGAAAGAACGCTTTTCGAGAGTCGGCGAATGGACGGGCGAGCGCGGCCGCCGGCTGTTCCGGCGAAGCCCCGCCATCGCCGTGGCGGGGCTCGTGCTGGTGGGCGTGCTGTTCTGGACCGCCGGGTTGTCGGCGGCGTGGCTGGCCTATGACGTCGGCATCGACCTGCCGCAGCGCGACGCCATCGGCGAGATGGGCCACATGGATCAGGCCACGACCATCTTCGACCGCCACGACAAGCCCGTCTTCACGATTTTCAAGGAGCAGCGGCTCGAGGTCGATCTGAAGGACGTCTCGCCGAACGTGATCAAGGCCGTGCTGTCGGCCGAGGATCATCGCTTCTACGATCACGAGGGCGTGGATTTCGTCCGCGTGGCGGGCGCCATCTTCCGCAACCTGCGTGCGGGGCGGAAGGCCGAGGGCGGCAGCACGGTGACGCAGCAGCTGGCGCGCACGAGTTTCCTGTCCACCGACAAGACCTATCGCCGGAAGCTGAAGGAAATCGTCCTCGCGGCGCAGATCGAGAACACCTATTCGAAGGATCAGATTCTCGCGCTCTATCTGAACAAGGTGTATTTCGGCGACGGCCTGTACGGCATCGAGGCCGCCGCGCGCGGCTACTTCGCGAAGCCGGCCTCGGAGCTGTCGGTGGCGGAGTCGGCGCTGCTGGTCGGCCTCATCAAGTCGCCCTCGACGTGGGCGCCCACCATCAACATGGACCGCGCGGTGTCGCGCCGCAATGTCGTGCTCGAAACGATGGTCGACAAGGGAAATATTACGCGCGAGGAATACGAACGTGCGCGGAAGGAGCCGGTGAAGCTGAAGGACGGCCTCAGCATTCACGAGAGCTTCGGCCTCTATTACAAAGAGCAGGTGCGGCAGCTGCTGGTCGAGCAGTTCGGCTGGGAGCGTGTCTATCAGGGCGGGCTGAAGGTCTACACGCCGCTCGATCCCGAGATGCAGCAGGCCGCCGAGAAGCACGTCGCCGAGTGGCTGGCGAAGCTCGAGACGCGCGGCGGCTTCCGGCACGACTCGCGCGCGGAAGTGATCAAGGGATGGACGCCTGAGAAGGGCGCGCCTGATTATCTGCAGGCGGCGCTGCTGGCGGCGGATCCTCGCACAGGCGAGGTGCTCGCGCTCGTCGGCGGCCGCAACTTCCGCGAAAGCAAATTCAACCGCGCCATTCAGGCGAAGCGCCAGGCCGGGTCCGCGTTCAAGCCGTTCGTGTATGCGGCGGCGCTCGAGCGCGGCGCGTCGCCCGGCACCATCATCGCGAACCTCGATGCGCCGACCGCGACGCCCCAGGGCGCGTGGGTGCCCGAAGACGAGCACTCCGTTGGCAGTGCCATGACCATGCGCACGGCGCTGCGCACGTCGAGCAATCGCGCGGCGGTGCAGATGATCAACGCGGTGGGCGTCCGCACGGCGGTTGAATACGCGAAGAAGCTCGAGCTCGGCGATCAGCCGGCCGTGCCGTCACTGGCGCTCGGCGCCGGCGACGTCACGCTCGATGCGATGACGATGGCGTATGCGGCGTTTGCGAATGGCGGGATGGTGCGCGATCCGCAGTTCATCCGCAAGGTGGTGGATCAGGACGGCAACGTGCTGTTCGAGGCGAAGGACAATCCGCGCAAGGCTCTCGAGCCGGCGACGGCGTACTTCATGGCCGACATGCTGAGCGACGTGGTCGATCACGGCACGGCGTACGGTGCGCGCACGGAAGGCTTCCGGCTGCCGGCCGCGGGCAAGACGGGCACGACCAACGATTACAAGGACGGCTGGTTCATCGGCTTCACGCCGTCGGTGGTGACCGGTGTGTGGGTTGGGTTCGATCAGCCGAAGACGATCTTCAACGGCGGCTATGCCGCGCAGGTGGCGGTGCCGATCTGGGCGCGCTTCATGCGCGACGCCACGCGCGGCGACAAGGCCGAGTGGCTCGAGCGGCCGAAGGACATCATGGGCGTGGCGATCTGCTCGGTCTCGGGCAAGCTCGCCACCGACGGGTGCCGCACCGGTGGCTACTCGTACGACGACACGGGCAACATCGTGGAGAAGTCGTACGTGGTGACGCAGTACTACCGCAAGGGCGCGGCGCCGACGGAGTACTGCGATCTGCATGGCGGCTATCACCCGCTGACGGTGCCCGGTGAGCATTCGTATCCGGCGGGCGTCGCGCCCCCGGCCGGCACGCCGGACCCGAACGCGCCGGTGGCGCCGCTGCCCGGCACGCCGGATTTCAATCCGCCTGTCGCGGGCGAGCCGCCGGCCGGCACGGCTGGCCGCGCGGGCCAGCCGCCGGCGCAGCAGGAGCGTCCGAGCATCTGGCGGCGCATCTTCCGCGGCAACGCCAAGACGCTCGAGGAGATTCGCGCCGAGGAAGAAAAGAAGGCGCGCGAGGCGGCGGCCAGGGCGGAGAAGAAGCGCCTCGAAGAAGAGCGCAAGAAGGCGGAGCAGGAGCGGAAGCGCGAAGAGGAGCGCCGCAAGCGCGAGGCGAAGGATCCGCCGAAGCCGCCTCCGCCGCCTGTGTGCTGCGAAGTGTCGTAAAGGGATAGCCGCGGCTCCGCGCCCACGGGGGCCGCGGAGGGAGCTCGGGCAAGTCCGTCGCTGCGTCGCGTTGCTCGGGGCTTGGTCCGGCATTTCCTCGCGCCGGGGGGCCTTGCTCGCAGACGCCTGTGGACGCATCTCCGTTGCGCGGTCGCGATGCTCGGGTGCGTTCCTGCTGCGCAGGTAAGTGCCACGCCCGCTCAACGGAGACGCGTCCACAGGCTCAACGCTCGCGCTGTCAGAGCGCTGAGGAACACCGGACACCGCCCCTGCGCGTGAACCTGCCGAACCTGACGTTCGAACCCCTCGAGCCCCCCGAACCTCTCGAACCCCTCGAACCCCTCGAACCCCTCGAACCCGTACAATGTCCCCGTGCCCTTCCGCGACCTCGCCGGCCATAAACCGATCCTGAAGCTGCTCGCGTCGGCGATTGCGCGCGACACGCTGCCGCAGAGCCTGCTGTTCAGCGGGCCTGAGGGCGTGGGGAAGTTCACGACCGCCGTGGCGGTTGCGCAGGCGGTGAACTGTCCGCAGCGGACGGATGAGGGAGACGCGTGTGGCGCGTGTCCGAGTTGCACGCGCATCGCGCGCAACGTGCACGGCGACGTCATCATCGTCGAGCCCGGTGAGAACGGGTCGATCAAGATCGAGCAGGTGCGCGAGGCGCTCGAGAAAGTGGCGTACCGGCCGTTCGAGGGACGCCGGCGCGTGGTGATCATCGACCACGTGGAAGCCGCGGCCGGTCCCGCGCAGGATGCGCTGCTCAAGCGGCTCGAGGAGCCGACGAGCGCGTCGATGTTCATCCTCATTACCGCGCAGCCCGACGCGCTGCTGCCGACGGTGCGCTCGCGGTGCTATCAGCTGCGGTTTGCGCCGCTCGCCGACACCGAGCTGGTGCGCGTGCTGATCGAGCAGCACGACATGAGTGAGCGTGACGCGCGCGCGCTGGCGGCGCTGTCGGATGGCAGCGTGGGCCAGGCGCTGGCGCGCAGCGGCGGCGAGCTGGCCGACGCGCGTGACGTCGCGTTTCAGCTGCTGTCGACCGCGGCGTCGACGAACCATCCGGCGCAGCGGCTTGCGGTGGCGAAAACCGCGGCAGCGGCGCCGTCGAGCCGCGTGAAGGATCGCGACGCGCTCGCCTCGCGCCTCGAGGCCGCCGCCGCGTTCCTGCGCGACATGCAGATTCTGATCGCGGGCGGCGACCGCTCGATGCTCACGAACGCCGACATGGCCGACGACCTCGCGCGGCTCGCGCGCGCGTACGATCGCGAGCGCGGTCTTGCCGCCTTCGCCGCCGTCGAGCGCGCGCTCAACGCGCTCGATCGCCAGGCCAACACCAAGATCGTGGCGGACTGGATTTCGTTGCAGTTATGAAGCGGCGCTATGGACCGGCATCGGCCGCGCTGAGAGCGAGTGGTGGATCCGGAGCGAAGGTGTGGTTGTACATGCGAGCAGATAGCGCCCGAGCTACGCACCTGAGCGAGGATCCACCCGAGCTCCCTGTTGCGCGGCCCAGGCCGAGCGTCCAATCGCGAGGCCGAAGAATGCTTGCGGGAGGCCGGCGCGTTGCCGGTTGTTGCGCCTGATGCCGCTGCCTGTCATCGCCATCACCGTCGGAGATCCGGGAGGCATCGGTCCGGAGATTGCGCGCAAGGCCGCGGCGTCTCCGCGCGTGACCACGTGCTGCCGTCCGGTGTTGTACGGGCCGTGGCGTGACGAGGCGCTGGCGGCGTTCGAGATCGGGCGTCCGTCGGCGGCGGGCGGGCAGGCGGCGTATGACGCGATCGCGACCGCAGTGGGTGATGCGCTCGAGAAGAAAGTCGATGCGATCGCGACCGGGCCCGTGAGCAAGGAGGGCCTCGCGCTCGCGGGACATCCATGGAAGGGGCACACCGATCTGCTCGCGCATCTCACCGGCGCGACGCGTGTGGCGATGATGTTCTGGTCGCCGCGGCTGCGCGTGGTGCTCGCGACGGTGCACATTCCGCTGGCTGATGTGCCGTCGGCGCTGACGGCGTCCAAGCTGCGTGACGCGGTGGAGCTTGCGTTCCTGGAGATGCCGCGCTTCGGCGTGCCGGCGCCGCGCATTGGCGTGGCCGCGCTCAATCCGCATGCGGGCGAGGGCGGCCTGATCGGCGGCGAGGAAGACGCGGTGATGCGCCCGGCGATCGAGGCCATGCGCGCCGGCGGCATCGACGTCACCGGCCCGTTTCCCGCCGACACGCTGTTCGTGCGCGCCGCGCGCGGCGAGTTCGACATCATCATCGCCGCGTATCACGATCAGGGGCTGATTCCGGTGAAGCTGCTCGGCTTCGGATCGGCCGTCAACGTCACGCTCGGCCTGCCGATCATCCGCACGTCGGTCGACCACGGCACCGCGTACGACATCGCCGGAAAGAACGAGGCGGACGAGGGCAGCCTGATCGAAGCCGTGCTGCTTGCCGCGCGCCTGGCCGGCGGCCCACTGCCGCCGCCGACCCATAAGATCGACCGGTAGCGCAGGCCTTCAGGCCTGCGACGGACGGGCTTTACCGGCCTTTGGTGCCGCTTCTGCTATCATCCTTGCCTCCATGTCAGCAGAAGCTCTGCCTTTAAACGCGGTCGCGTTGCGCGAACGCATCCGCTCGAAAGCTGCCCGGACCGGCGTGATTGGGCTTGGGTATGTCGGCTTGCCCCTCGCAGTCGAGTTCGGCAAAGCCGGCTACACCGCCGTAGGCATCGATCTCGATCAACGCAAGGTCGACGCGGTAACGGCAGGGACCTCTTACATCCCGGACGTTGCAACTGCCGATGTCGCGAGCCTGGTCGCCGCCGGCAAGCTGTCTGCGACGACGGATTTCGCCTGCGTTGCGGAGCTCGACACGATCAACATCTGCGTGCCCACTCCGTTGCGGAAGACGAAAGACCCCGACATGTCGTACATCGTGTCGGCCAGCGAGCGGATTGCGGAGTTTCTGAAGCCTGGCACGCTCGTCATTCTCGAATCCACCACGTATCCGGGAACGACTGATGAAGTTGTGCAGCCCATTCTCGAGCGTGGCGGTCTGAAGGCGGGCGTCGACTTCTTTCTGGCCTTTTCTCCCGAGCGCGTCGATCCGGGCAACCCGAAATTCAACACGCACAACGTGCCGAAGGTTGTCGGCGGGCTGACGCCGGTGTGTTCGGCGCTTGCCGCCGATCTCTATTCCGCCGCAATCGAAACCATCGTCCCGGTGTCGTCCACACGCGTTGCGGAAATGGTGAAGCTGCTCGAAAACACCTTCCGCGCCGTCAACATCGGCCTGGTCAACGAGCTCGCGCTCATGTGCGATCGCCTCGGCATCGATGTGTGGGAAGTGGTGTCGGCAGCTGCGACGAAGCCGTTCGGGTTCATGCCCTTTTACCCTGGCCCCGGTCTCGGCGGCCACTGCATTCCGATCGATCCGTTCTATCTCTCGTGGAAGGTGCGCCAGACCGGCTTCGAGCCGCGCTTCATTGAGCTCGCGGGCCACATCAACGGCAACATGCCGCACTACGTGGTCGACAAAGTCGCCGAGGCGCTCAACAGCCGCAGGAAGTCGATCAACGGGTCAAACGTGCTGATTGCGGGCATTGCCTACAAGCGCGACATCGACGACATGCGCGAATCGCCTGCGCTCGACGTGATGTCCCTGCTCGTCGAGAAGGGGGCGCGGGTCGACTATGCGGACCCGTGGGTGTCGCATCTCGAGGGCCGCGAATGGGGTGGTGGCTTTGATCTGAATGCCGTAGAGATGACGCCCCGCCAGCTGGCAGCCGCAGACTGCGTCGTCGTGATCACCGATCACAAGGCGTTCGACTACGCCAGCCTTCTTGCCAACGCGGACGTCATTGTTGACACCCGCAATGCCATCAAAGGCCAGCACGCGAAGGTGTTCAAGCTTGGCGCGGCGAACGCGCGCAACACAC
>JAKFEY010000080.1:0-4506 GCA_036675475.1 Vicinamibacterales bacterium | reverse complement strand
AAGGCCGTCGCCGCAGGCCTAAAGGCCTGCGCTACCCGACGCGGTAGTTCGGTGCTTCCTTCGTGATGATCACGTCGTGCACGTGGCCTTCGCGCTGGCCGGCCGGCGTCACGCGCAGCATCTGCGCCTCGCGCTGCAGCGTGGGAATGTCGGCGCAGCCGCAATAGCCCATGCCGGCGCGCAGGCCGCCCACGAGCTGGTGGATCATGGCCTGCACGCTGCCCTTGTGCGCGACGCGGCCTTCGATGCCTTCCGGCACGAGCTTGTCGGATCCGTCAGACGGCAAGCTCGAGCCGCTCGAGCGCTTCTGCGCGTCGAGATCGAACTCGTCCTGGAAGTACCGATCGCGCGATCCCTGGCGCATGGCGCCAATCGATCCCATGCCGCGGTACTCCTTGAAGCTGCGGCCCTGATACAGAATGATTTCGCCCGGGCTCTCGTCAGTGCCCGCAAACAGGCTGCCGATCATGCACGCGTTGGCGCCCACGGCCAGCGCCTTCACGATGTCGCCGGAGTAGCGGATGCCGCCGTCGGCAATCACCGGCACGCCGCGCTCGGCGGCGGCACGCGCGCACGCGGCCACCGACGTGATCATCGGCACGCCCACGCCCGCGACGACGCGCGTGGTGCAGATTGAGCCGGCGCCGATGCCGACTTTCACCGCGTCGACGCCGCGATCGATCAGCGCGCGCGTGGCATCGGCCGTCGCCACGTTGCCGGCGACGACGTCGACGTCGGGATAGCGCTCGCGCACTTTCTCGACCATGTCGAGCACGCCCTGCGAGTGGCCGTGGGCCGTGTCGAGCACCAGCATGTCGACGTGCGCGGCCACGAGCGCGTCGGCGCGCTCCATCGTGTCTTTGGTCACGCCAATCGCCGCGCCGCAGCGCAGCCGGCCGAGCGGATCCTTCGACGCGTTCGGATACTTGATCAGCTTCTGGATGTCCTTGACGGTGATGAGGCCCTTCAGCCGGAACTCGGCGTCCACCACCAGCAGCTTCTCGACCTTGGCCTGATGCAGAATCTCGCGCGCATCGTCGAGCGTCGTGCCGACCGGCACCGTGACCAGGCCCGACTTGGTCATGATGTCGTTGATCGGGCGGTTGACGTTGGTCTCGAAGCGGAGGTCGCGGTTGGTGAGGATGCCGACCAGCCGGCCTTCCTTGCTGCCGTCCTCAGTGATCGGCACGCCGGAGATCCGGAACTGCCGCATCAGGTCGAGCGCCTCGAAGATGCGGTGCGTGGGGGAGAGCGTGATCGGGTTGACGATCATGCCGCTCTCGGATCGCTTCACGCGATCGACTTCCTGCGCCTGCTCTTCGATGGTGAGGTTCTTGTGGATGACGCCGATGCCGCCCTGCTGCGCCATGGCAATGGCGAGGCGCGACTCGGTGACCGTGTCCATCGCCGCGCTGAGCAGCGGCACCGTGAGGCGGATGCGCCGCGTCAGCTGCGTGCCGACCGTCACCTGACTCGGAAGGATCTGCGAGTGCCGCGGCACCAGCAGCACGTCATCGAACGTGAGCGCGACGGCCAGCCCCGACTCGATCTGGCCGGCAGGCCCATGGGAGGTTTCCGTCAGTCGGTCGGTCACTGGATTCATTTCACGCTGCTCCGTGGCACTTCTTGTATTTCTTGCCGCTGCCGCAGGGGCACGGGTCGTTGCGGCCCACTTTCGGTTCGTCGCGCCGCACCGTCTTCGGCGTCGCATCGTCGCCGCCGGTGCGGGGCGGGGCAGGAGCGTCCGCGCCGCCCGCGGCCCGCGCGTCCGCAAGGCCTTCCAGCACCGACGCCGCGCGCGGCTGGTTCATGGTGATCTGCGCGGGCCGGCGCGGCTGCCGCACTTCGGGGGCGCGCGCCTCGCCGGTGGATTCGACCACCGGTCTGAGCCTCCACAGGTAGCGCACGATCTCGTCGTCGATGCGCTCCCGCATGGCCTGGAACAGCGTGAAGCTTTCCTTCTTGTACTCGACGAGCGGATCGCGCTGGCCGTAGCCGCGCAGGCCGATGCCTTCCTTCAGGTGGTCGAGGCTGTAGAGGTGATCCTTCCACTGCGCGTCGACGATCTGCAGCATGATGTCGCGCTCGACGCGCCGCAGGATGCCGGCATCGAGCGTGGCTTCCTTCGTCTTGTACTCATCGACCACGAGATCGAGCAGGGCGCCGGCCATCTCGTCCGGCCCCATCTCTTCGAGCTTCACGCCGTCGAGCACTTCGGGCGGAATGCCGAACTCCTCGGTCACGGCCTGCGCGAGGCCCTCGAAGTCCCACTCGTCGGGCTCTTTGTCCTTGCCGATGTACTGGTCAACCAGGCCGCCGACGATGTCTTCGGCGGTGACCATCAGATATTCGCGCGTATCGACGACTTCCTCGTCGAGGTTGATCTTGCCTTCGAGCAGCTGGCGCCGCAGCGTGTAGATGTTCTCACGCTGCTTATTCATGACGTCGTCGTACTCGAGCAGATGCTTGCGCACGCCGAAGTTCTGCGCTTCGACCTGCTTCTGCGCGCGCTCGATGGCCTTGGTGACCATGCCGTGCTCGATCGGCACGCCCTCTTCCATGCCCAGGCGCTGCATGAGGCCCGAGATGCGATCCGACCCGAAGATGCGCATCAGGTCGTCTTCGAGCGACAGATAGAAACGCGACGAGCCGGGGTCGCCCTGGCGGCCGGCGCGGCCGCGCAGCTGGTTGTCGATGCGGCGCGCCTCGTGGCGCTCGGTGCCGATGATGTGCAGGCCTCCGGCGGCCACCACCTCGTCGTGCTCGGCGTCGGTCTCGGCCTTCAGCGCGCGGAACGCGTCTTCGTACGGCTTCCGCGGCGTGCGATAGAAGTTGTCGAGGTGATAGAAGTAAACGAACTCCTCATCGTCGACGAACTTTTCCTGACCCTTCGGCAGCCGCTCGGCGATCTGATCGGCCAGCATCTGCTGGCGCGCCATGAACTCGGGATTGCCGCCGAGCAGGATGTCGGTGCCGCGGCCGGCCATGTTCGTGGCGATGGTGACCGTGCCCTTGCGGCCGGCCTGCGCCACGATTTCGGCTTCCTGCGCGTGGTACTTCGCGTTGAGCACGACATGCTTGATGCCGCGCTTCTTCATGGCCGACGACAGGCGCTCGGACTTCTCGATCGACACCGTGCCGACCAGCACGGGCCGTCCCTGATTCTGCTTCTCGAGCACGTCGGTGACGATGGCGTCGTATTTCTCGCGCTCGGTGCGATAGACGGCGTCGGGCTCTTCGACGCGCGCCAGCGGGCGGTTGGTCGGCACCTCGATGACGTCGAGCTTGTAGATCTTGTTGAACTCTTCGGCCTCGGTGACGGCCGTGCCGGTCATGCCGCCGAGCTTCGCGTACTTGCGGAAGTAGTTCTGGAAGGTGACCGTGGCGAGCGTCTGGTTCTCGCGCTCGATCTTGACCTTCTCCTTGGCCTCGACGGCCTGGTGCAGGCCGTCGCTCCACCGGCGTCCGGGCATCAGGCGGCCCGTGAACTCGTCGACGATCAGGATCGCGCCGTCCTTGATCATGTAGTCGACGTCGCGGCGGAACAGCGTGTGCGCGCGCAGGCCCTGGTTCACGTGATGGAGCAGGGGCATGTTCGCCGGGTCGTACAGGCCTGACGAGTTGGGCGCGAGGCGATGCGCCAGCAGGTTTTCCGCCTTCGCCATGCCGGTTTCGGTGAGCTGCACCGTCTTGTGCTTCTCGTCGATGATGTAGTCGCCGGTCAGCTCCAGCGCTTCGCGATCCTCGGCCTTGACGTTGCCCTGGACGGTTTTGCCGGGCGTCAGCTTCGGGATGATGCGGTCGACTTCGTAATAGAGATCGGTGGACTCTTCGGCCGGCCCTGAGATGATGAGCGGCGTGCGCGCCTCGTCGATCAGGATGCTGTCGACCTCGTCGACGATGGCGAAGTGATGCCCTCGCTGCACGTACTGCGAGAGATCGAACTTCATGTTGTCGCGGAGATAGTCGAAGCCGAACTCGTTGTTGGTGCCGTACGTGATGTCGGCGCCGTAGGCCACCTGGCGCTCGACGTCGGTCATGTCGTGCTGGATGACGCCCACCGTCATGCCGAGCAGGCGATAGACGCGGCCCATCCACTCCGAGTCGCGGCGCGCCAGGTAGTCGTTGACGGTGACGACGTGGACGCCTTTGCCGCCGAGGGCGTTGAGGTACGCGGGCAGGGTGGCGACGAGCGTCTTGCCTTCGCCGGTCTTCATCTCCGAGATGAAGCCGCGGTGCAGCGCCATGCCGCCGATCATCTGCACGTCGTAGTGCCGCATGCCCATGACGCGCTTGCCGGCCTCGCGGACCACCGCGAAGGCTTCGGGCAACACATCGTCGAGCGGCTCGCCGTTGGCCAGCCGGCCGCGGAACTCCGCGGTCTTGGCCGTGAGCTGGGCGTCGGTCAGCGCCTGCAGCGCCGGCTCGAACGCATTGATCTGGGAAACGTAAGGCCGCAGCCTCTTCAGCTCGCGGTCGTTCTGCGTGCCGAAAACCTTGGCAAGG
>JAKFEY010000021.1:0-85526 GCA_036675475.1 Vicinamibacterales bacterium | reverse complement strand
GGCGGCTTCCGCCTCGCGCGCCGCCGTGATGCGCGTCCGCACGGCCTCCGACGCCTTGTCGACGCGCGCGGTCAGCGACGGGTCGGACACGCCGCCGGCCGACGCCCACGCGTCGCGCGCGCGCGCCAGCGCCGCGTCGGCCGCGCGCCAGTCCTCGTCGTGGTCCTGCGCCGCGAGCCGCTCGAGGCTCTCGACGACGGACGTGACCTGCTTACGGTGCTCTTCGTCCGCGGCCTTCCGCGCGGCCTCGGCGTCGGCCATGGCCTGCAGCATGGCCTTCGCGCGCCGCGCCACGGCCTTCTGCTGCGACCGGTTCGCGATCTGCTCGAGCCGCTCGCGATTGTTCGCGTCTTCGTTCCCGGCGGGGGCCTGCTCGTCGATGACTCGCTCGAACGCCGACATGGCGACGTCCTTGTGCGTGCTGTTGATCGCCACGTCCAGCAGGGCGGCGGCATCGGCCAGCCGGCCCGACGCCGCGTGGGCAATGGCTTCGTCATGCGCATTGCGCGCAATCGATCCCAGGGTCTTCGGCTCATGCACGCGCGCCAGCGCGTCCTGCCGCGCGGCCGCATGCGGCGACGTGCGCGCGACAATCGCCAGGCGCCGCTCGTCGCTGATGCCCGCCACCGCCCGTGCCGCGACGCCCGCATCGGCGGACGGATTCGCCGCAATCTCGGCGAGCGCATCGGCCGCCGCGTCGCGCACGCCCGCATCCGCGTCGCGCGCGGCGATGGCCGCGATCACGTCGACGTCCTCGACCATGTCGAGCGCCTTGCGGCGCACGCGCGCGTCGGTGTCGGTGGACGCCACCTCGGCGAGCACCGCCGCATCGTCGATCTGAGACAGGGAGTCGAGCCTGACGGCGGGGTCTGCATGCTTCCAGCGCGGCTGGGGTCGCAGCTTGTCGAGAATGCCCATTCGGGGGACCTTGCAGCGCGCGACCTCGCGGATCGGGCGCTCGTGAAAAAGTTAAGAATCCGCCGCGCGCAGACCGGAGGCCCTGTTCGGCGGTACCATGTGCGCCTTCCTGCTATGAAAAGGGCGTGCCGTACGGCCCGGCGGCCCGCCTCCGAAATTGGTAAACGGCTCGTCCCTCCAAGCTGTGCTCTCGTCAGAGGTTGCACGCCATTCCCCCTCGGTCGACCGTCAGGGCAGACGCGCCCACGCCCGGCTGGATCCAGCCAACAGGATCAGTGCATCCGGTTTCCGGGATTACCATGATGATTCATGGCTTTCCTCGTGCTCGTCCTGTCAGCGTTGCTCCAAGCCCCGGTGCCTGCGCCCGCCCAGCCGGCCAATCCAGCCAACCCGGTCGTCGTCATCGAAACCTCGCTCGGCGACATCGTCGTCGAGCTCCGGCAGGACCGCTCGCCGGTGTCGGTGCAGAACTTCCTGGCGTACGCCAAGGCGGGACATTACGACGGCACGATCTTTCACCGCGTGCTGCGCGGCTTCATGATTCAGGGCGGCGGCTACACGCCCGACATGCAGTCGAAGCCCACGCGCCCGCCGATCCGCAACGAAGCCGCCAACGGCCTGCGCAACCTGCGCGGCACGGTGGCGATGGCGCGCTCCTCATCGGTGCGCAGCGCCACGGCGGAGTTCTTCGTGAACGTCGAGGACAACAGCCAGCTCAATCACCGCGGCATCTCGCCCGACATGTACGGATACGCGGTGTTCGGGCGCGTGCTCGAGGGGATGGACGTCGTGGACACGATCGCGAACGTGCCGGTGCGGCGCGTCGACGGCCACGAAGCGGTGCCCGTGGACGCGGTCCTGATCAAAGGCGTGAGAGCGCGTTGAAATTCAGATGTGGCGAGTTAAGAGTTAAGAATTCTCCAGCTCACGCTCGAGTCGGCTGACCAGCGCATCCAGCTGATCGACGACCGCGCGCACCGTGGATGGCTCGCCGAGGTCGACGCCGGCGCGCCGCAGCTGCTCCATCGGATAGTCGCTGCCTCCCGACGACAACAGCTCCAGATAGCGCTCGCGCGCCTCGGCCTTCGACGCGTCACTGCCCTCGGTGATCTGCTTCGCGAGTTTCGCGGCCGACGCGAAGCAGGTGGCGTACTGATACACGTAGTACGGCGAGTTGTAGAAGTGCGGAATGCGCGCCCACGTGATGCGCGTCAGCGGATGCGTGTCGACGGCGTCGCCGTAGTACGCGTTGAAGCAGTCGAGATACAGCTTGTCGAGCACGTCGGCCGTCATCGGCTCGCCCTGCTCGATCAGCCGGTGCGCCTGCAGCTCGTAGTCGGCGAACATCACCTGCGTGTAGAACGTGCTCGTGATGTTGTCGATGGCGTGCTGCAGCAGCACCGCCCGCTCGAGCCGATCGGCCGACTGCGCCAGCATCTGCTCGAGCAGCAGCGCTTCGCTCAGCGTCGACGGCACTTCGGCGACAAAGATGGTGTAGCTCGAATAGATGAAGGGCTGCCGCTGGTGCGACAGCATCGTGTGCATCGAGTGGCCCATCTCGTGCGCCAGCGTGAACACATCGTCCAGCGTGTCGTTGAAGTTCATCAGCATGTACGGGTGCACGCCGTATACGGGCGCGGAATACGCGCCGCTGCGCTTGCCGGCATTCTCGTACACGTCGATCCAGCGCCCATCGAACCCCTGGCGCATCCGCGCCTGATACTCGGCGCCCAGCGGCTCCACCGAGCGGACGATGTCGTCGAGAACGCCGGCGTAGGGGTAGCGGCGGTCGTAGGCCTGCAGCGGGATGGAGAAGTCGAACGGGAAGTATTCCTTCAGCCCGAGCACGCGGCGGCGCAGCCGGTGATAGCGCCGAAGCGGCTCGACGCCCTCGCGCGTGGCGGCAATCAGCGTTTCGACCACAGAGGTGGGGATGTTGTCGCCGTGAAGCGCGGCCTCGAGCGTCGTGTCGTAGCCGCGCGCGCGCGCGTGGAACCAGTCGCGCTGGCAGACACCGTGATAGAGCGTGGCGTACGTGTTGAGCGCGCCCGCGTACGTGCCGTACATCGCCTCGAACGCCTTGCGGCGATCGTCCTGATCGCGGCGCGTCGCGATGATCGCGCGATACTGCGCGTACGACACCGTGACGTCGCTGCCGTCGCTCAGCGTGACCGTGGGGAACTTGACGTCGGAGGTCGACAGCGCGGCGTACGAATCGTACGGCACGCCCGCCAGACGCGACGCAAGCGACAGCAGGTGCTCGCCCTGCTCGTCGAGCACATGCTCCTGCTGCCGGTAGAGATCTTCGATGGCGAAGCGATAGACCGCCAGGTCGGGCAGCGCGTCCATCCAGCCGCGCACGGTGTCGAGCGGCACGCGCAGCAGTTCCGGGTTGAACCAGCTGGCGGCCTGCTGCCAGCGGGCGAGCAGCTCCTGCACCTGCTGCTTGCGCGCGTTGACGTCGTTGTCGCGCTGGTCCTCGTCGTACCTGAGCGAAACGAAGTACCACACCTTGTACGCAATCTGCCCGAGCGAATCCGAGAGCTGGAATGCGCGCAGCAGCGCGTCAGCGCCGCCGGCGAGCGAGCCCTGCAGCGTGGCGTACTCGTCGACACCCCGGCCCAGTTCGGCCCGGGCGGCGTCCCAGGCCTCCCAGCCGGGATAGATGTCGGCCAGGTTCCACTTCCACCGCTCTTCGATCTCTCCGCGCTCGCGCGTTGCCATGCGGATAAGCTTATCAGCGCATGAACGTGTTCTCCGTCCCTGCGCGCGCCCATGGCCGGGTCGTCGTGCGCGACGCCGCGTACGACGGCAAGCGGTCGCGCCTCCTCCTGGCGTTTCACGGCTACGCGCAGCGCGCCGAATCCATGATCGAGATGCTCGAGACGGTGCCCGGCATCGACCAGTGGACGATTGCGTCGATCCAGGCGCTGCATCCGTTCTACGGACGCAACGATCAGGTCGTGGCCAGCTGGATGACGCGCGAGGATCGCGAGCTGACGATTGCCGAGAACGTCGAGTATGTCGACGAGGCGACCGTGGCGCTGCAGCGGGAGCGCCGCGCCGACGTGATCGTGTGCGTGGGCTTTTCCCAGGGCGCGTCGATGGCGTGGCGCGCCGCGGTGCTCGGCCGCCGCCGCGCCGACGGCATCGTGGCGCTCGCCGGCGACATTCCGCCGGAGCTGAAGGATGCGCCGGCCGAAAACTTCCCGATCGCGCTGGTCGCCGGCGGCACGCGCGACGAGTGGTACACCGACGCGAAGATGCAGGCCGACCTAACGCTGCTCGAGGAGAAAGGCGCGCCGCACGGCAGCGTGCGCTTCGACGGCGGGCACGAATGCACCGAGGAGTTCAGACGCGAGCTCGGAAGGTTCCTCGCCGCCCTGGCCGGCTGATTCTTAACTCTCACCTCACCGACGCTCAATTCCATACAACCACTGATACGTTTCGTAGTTGGCGACGACCTCGCGCACGTAGCCGCGCGTTTCGGCGTACGGAATCATCTCCACGAACATGTCGACGCCCGCCGCCTTGTGGGCTTTCCACCAGATGGTCGCGAGATCCTCGCCCGCGTTGTACGACGCGGCGGCGGGAGCCAGCTCGCCGTCGAAGCGGCGCAGCAGCTCGCGCAGATAGGTGGCGGCCAGGCGCGCGGCCGCGCGCGGCGTCTTGAGCGCGCCTTCGCTGACGTCGGTGAGCCCGGCGGGGCCGGCCAGCTCCTCGGCGGTGTACGGCATGAACTGGAACAGGCCGATCGCGCCGACCACCGAGCGCACGCCCGGGTCGTAGCGCGACTCGCGCCGCGCGATCGACAGCATCACGAGCGGGTCGATGCCGGCGCGCTTCGCCGCCTCGACAATCTGCGCTTCGAAGGCCATCGGCCAGAACAGCTTCAGGAAATCGGGCGGCAGATCGCGGCCCCCGCGCGCCATGTAGGTGGGGAAGCGGCGCGCCATCAGCGAATGCGCCGCGCGATATTCGCCCGCCGCGGCGCTCACGCGCGCGGCTTCATAGGCGATGCCGAGATCCGAGGGGAAGCGCTCGGCCGCCTGCCGCGCGAAGGCCGCCGCCTGCGGCGCGAACCCCGCGGCTGAAAGAATCTGTGCGGCGCGCAGCTCCGGCGCGGCGCGCGTCTCGTCGCGCATCGACAAATCCGGCGGCGGCGGCGCCGACGGCCCGATCCGATCGGTGCGGCCGATGCGATCGGCCGCGCGAAGGCCGTAGTAGTCCAGCGGCTGCTCGTCGGCCAGGCTGGTCCAGATGCGCGCGGCTTCTGCCGTGTTGCCGCGCTTCGCTTCCGCGCCGGCAATCCAGAACCGCGCGATGCGCGTGGTTTCGGCGCCGGGGCCGCGGTCGATCAGACCCTGCAGATTCGATGTCGCGCGATCGAGGTCGCCGGCACGCAGCGCCGTGATGCCCGCGCGCCAGAGCAGATCTTCCTGTTCGCTCGACGAGCGGCTCGATTGAAACAACTCGCGGAACACCTCGAGCGCCTCTTTCACCTGGCCGACGGCGGCGAGGTACGACCCGACCAGGCGGCCGATGCTGCGCTCATCCGATGCGGAGACCCCGCTGACGCGGCCGCGCATGATCGCGTAGCCAAGCTTCCGCACATCGGCCGTCCGCGCCTCGCGGATGGCGATGCGGAAATCCAGCACCGTCAGCTCATCGTCATAAGTGCTGCCGGGCCAGCGGCTGCGAAAGCGCCGAATGCGATCGCGCGCCTTGCTGTTGTCGCGCGCGCGATAAAGCGTATCGATTATCGCCGCCTCGAGTCTGGCGGCGTCGGCTCCATTTACATGTTTCCATTGCTCGTACAGGACGATCGCCTCGTCGTAGCGCGAGCGCGCGAGCAGCCGCTCGATCATCGTCGCGTAGTTGGCCGCCGTGACCGGCGGAACGTCCACGCCGGCCGCATTCGCGATGCGGATTTCGGCGCGCTTCGCGGCCTCGTACGCCTCGAAGTTGCCAAACGTCAGGCGCACGCGCCGAAGTTCGTCGAGCGCGCCGGCCGTGTCGCCGGTTGCGGCCAGCGACTCCGCCAGGCCGATGCGTGCTTCTTCCGCGCGCGATCCCGACGCATGCGCCTGAAGCACGCGGCGGAACAGCGCGCGCGCCTCGTCGTGCCGTCCCGCCGTGCGAAGCCGCGCCGCCACCTGCAGCGCGAGATCGGTGTGCTCGGTCGGGCCGCCTTCGGCAAGCAGAGTGGTAAGAGTGGCGTTCGCGCGATCGAGATGGCCGGCTTCCAGGCTCGCGCTGAGCGATGCGCGCCGCGCAAAGGCCGCGAGCGACGGCTCAGACGCCGCGACCGCGTCCCAGGCATCCGCGCTCTCGCCGTGACGCCCCACCTCGCCCAGCAGCCGCGCGCGCAGCACGTCGGCTTCGATCGAGGGACTGCCGCCGCGCCGCGCCTCGAGCGCCTTCAACGCATCAGCCGGATCCGTGGCAGCAGTGGCGACGATGTCGGGGAAAGTAGCGGGAGGTAACGAGAAGGTCGGCGCCTGATCCGGAGACGAGCATCCGGGCGCGCCGGCAAACACGAGCAGAGCAGCACCCGCGGCGGCGAAAAGCGTCATGGCCCAGTGTCGCACGCCAGCCGCGCGCCCTAAACTCAGCAGATCACGAGATCACCAGATCAACAGATATCTTTCATCCAGGCAATCGCGGCTTCGAACGCCTGCGTCGAGCGATCGCCGCCATCCCGCTGGGGCGCTTCGAACGAGTGCCCGCCGCCTTCGATCATGGCGAGCGTCGCGCGCTTGAGCGTTTTGACCAGCGCCTGCATCTCGTCGGGCGATCCGAACGGATCGCGCGTGCCGTGCACGAACAGCATCGGGCTCTTCACCTTCGACAGGTGCTCGTCGCGACGCTTCTCGGCATTCGACGGCGGGTGCAGCGGATATCCGAGGAACACGAGTCCCACGGGATCGCGATCGAACAGGCCATGCGCCGCCGCCTGCGAGGCGATGCGCCCACCCATCGACTTGCCGCCCACGAAGTACGGCGTGCCGCCGTTCAGCCAGCGGCCGCAGCACTCTCTGGCGACCGCGGCGAACGTCTTTTCCAGTGTGGGAGCGGGATCCGGCGCGCGCCGTCCGGCCTCCATGTACGGAAAATCGAACGTCACTGTCTCGAAGCCGGCGGCGGTGAACGCGGATGCGGCCGCCATCATGAAGGGATGCATCTGCCCGGCCCCGGCGCCATGGGCGAAAATGACGGCCGCCCGCGGCTCGTGCGCGGAATAGCGACGCGCCGTGATCGGCCCGTGCTCGGTTTCAAACGTGAACTCTGACGTCACGCGGGGCTAAGTATAGCCCAGTCAACGAGTTCTGGCTCTTGCCTAAACCAATCCATACATATATATTGATAGATATGCGTGCGTCTGCCGGCCTGTTCCGGCTGCTCGGCGACGAGGTCCGCCTCCGCGTGCTGCGCCTGCTCGCCGCCGAGGCCCTCAACGTCACCGAACTCACCGGCATCGTCGGCATCGCCCAGTCGGGCGTGTCGCGCCATCTCGGCCTGCTGCGCGACGCCGGGTTGGTGTCCGAAGAGCGATCCGGCGGATACACATGGTTCCGGCTCAACCCGGCGATTCGCGATTCCCGGGACGAGCGCGAGCGAACGGAGTGGGGCGCAGGGGGCCCCGCGAGTGAGCGAGCCAGGCGGGGTGCAGGGGTCCCCGCCGCCAGTGAAGCCCTCTGGGTAATGCTGCGGGCACAATTCGAGCAGGCATCCGACCCGGTGCTGCGCGCCGACGATGCGAAGTTGCAGGAAGTGCTGAGGCTGCGCAAGGAAAGCTTCGCCGAGCATGGCGCGTCTGAGGATGCGCGGCAGCTCGTGCCTGGGCGCAGCTGGCCCGCGTGGGCGCGCGCCATCAGCTATCTGCTGCCGGCTGTCGAGGTGGCGGACCTCGGCTGCGGCGACGGCTACCTGACGATCGAAGCGGCGCGGTGGGCGAAGAGGGTGACGGCGATCGATCGATCGCCGGACATGCTCGCGCGCGCGAAGGCACTCGCGAAGCGGCGCAACGTGGCGAACATCGCGTGGAAGCGCGGCGAGCTCGAAGAGCTGCCGCTCGCGGACGCGTCGGTGGATGTCGCGGTGCTGTCGCAGGCGCTGCACCACGCGAGCGATCCTGCGAAGGCGCTCGCCGAGGCCGAGCGCGTGCTGCGTCCGGGCGGCAAGCTGCTCGTGCTCGATCTGCGCCAGCACGATCAGGCGTGGGTCAGGGAGACGCTCGGGGATCGCTGGCTCGGGTTCAAGGACGTCGAGCTCAAGAAGATGATGGCGGCCGCCGGCTTCTCACGCGTGCAGCTGCGTGTCGGCGCGCGGAAAACCGGCGACCCGTTCACCGTGCTGGTCGCCGGCGGCACGAAGAAGGAGAAACGATGAGGCCGCGCGTCGCGCTCGTGCTGTGTGTCGCATCGCTCGCCGTCGTGTCCACCAGCGCGCGCGCCGCGCAGGCCGCGCTCGAGATCTGGCCGTCGTTCCGGGGCGTCGACGCGTCCGGTGTGGCCGATGTGCTCGGCAACGCCGGCATTTTCGACAGCTACAACTACCGCACCGGCGCCGAGGTCTATCGCTCGCGCCTGCTGCACAAGGGCTCGGGCTTCAGCGCGTCGCCGGTCATTTCCGACGGCCGCCTGTACGCGTCGAGCGAAGACGGCGACATCTTCGTCGTCAGGACCGGCCCCTCCTTCGAGCTGCTTGCGCAGAACGCGATGGGCGAGCCGCTGATGGCCACGCCCGCGATTGCGGGGGGCACCATGTTCGTGCGCGGCCCGCGCACGCTTTTCGCGATTGGGAAGAAATGACGACTGAGCACCTGAACAGCATTCTGGCAACGCGCATCCTCGTCCTCGACGGCGCGATGGGGACGATGATCCAGCGGTACAAGCTGGAGGAGGCCGATTATCGCGGCGAGCGGTTCGCGTCGCACTCGCACGAGTTGAAGGGCAACGCCGACGTGCTCGTGCTGACGCGGCCCGACGTGATTGAGGCGATTCATCGCGAGTATCTCGAGGCCGGCGCCGACATCATCGAAACCAACACGTTCAACGCGCAGGCCGTGTCGCAGGCCGACTACGCGCTGCAGCCGTTCGTGTATGAGTTCAACGTCGAAGCCGCGCGCATCGCGCGCAAGGCCGCCGAGGACTACACGCGCCGCACGCCGGAGCGCCCGCGCCTGGTCGCCGGCTCGATCGGGCCTGCGAACCGCACGCTGTCGATTTCGCCCGACGTGAACAATCCGTCGTTTCGCGGCATCACGTTCGACGCGATGCGCGACGCGTATGCCGAGCAGGTGCGCGGCCTGGTCGACGGCGGCGTCGACCTGCTGCTGCTCGAGACGATTTTCGACACGCTCAATGCCAAGGCGGCGATTGTCGCCATCAAGGAAGTGCAGCGCGAGAAGGGCGTCGAGATTCCGCTGATGATTTCGGTGACGATTACCGACCGCAGCGGACGGACGCTCTCGGGCCAGACGCTCGACGCGTTCTACATTTCGATGGAGCATGCGCGGCCGTTTTCGATCGGCATCAACTGCGCGCTGGGCGCCACCGAGATGCGGCCCTACCTGGCCGAGCTCTCGCGCATGGCGGAGTGCTGGGTCACCGCGTATCCGAACGCCGGCCTGCCCAACGCCTTCGGCCAGTACGACGAGCAGCCCGACGAGACGGGCCGCCTGCTGCGCGACTTCGCCTCGAGCGGCTTCGTCAACATCGTCGGCGGCTGCTGCGGCACGACGCCGCAGCACATCGCGGCCATCGTCAAGGCGGTCGACGGCGTGGCGCCCCGCCCGCGCCCGGCCGGCGCGGTAGCGCAGGGCGGGGTAGCGCAGGGCCTCAGCCCTGCGGCGATCCACCACACCCGCCTCAGCGGCCTCGAGCCGCTCACGATTCTGCCCGACAGCAACTTCCAGATGATTGGCGAGCGCACCAACATCACGGGATCGAAGCGGTTCGCGCGGCTGATTACGTCCGGCAACTACACCGAAGCGGTGTCGGTGGCGCTCGATCAGGTGCGCGGCGGCGCCAACATGATCGACGTCAACATGGACGAGGGCATGCTCGATTCCGAGCATGCGATGACCGAGTTCCTGAACTACATCGCCACCGAGCCCGAGATTGCGCGCGTGCCGGTGATGATCGACAGCTCGAAGTGGACGGTGCTCGAGGCCGGCCTCAAGTGCGTGCAGGGCAAGTCGGTCGTCAACTCCATTTCGCTGAAGGAAGGCGAGGCGGACTTCCTCGCCAAGGCGCAGACCATCCGCGACTACGGCGCGGCGGCGGTCATCATGGCGTTCGACGAAACGGGCCAGGCCGACACGGTGGAGCGCAAGGTCGCCATCTGCCAGCGCGCCTATAAGCTGCTCGTGGAGACGGCGGGGTGGGATCCGTCCGACATCATCTTCGACCCGAACGTGCTGGCGATTGCCACCGGCCTCGAAGAGCACAACAACTACGCGGTGAACTTCATCGAGGCCGCGCGCATCATCAAGGAGACGTGTCCCGGCGTCAAGATCAGCGGCGGCATCAGCAACCTGTCGTTCTCGTTCCGCGGCAACGATCACGTGCGCGAGGCCATTCACTCGGCGTTCCTCTTTCACGCCATCAAGGCCGGCCTCGACATGGGCATCGTCAACGCGGGCCAGCTCGTGGTCTATGAAGACATCGAGAAGGAGCTGCTCGAGCACGTCGAGGACATCATCTTCAACCGGCGTCCCGAGGCGACCGAGCGAATGATGGAGTTCGCCGCGCGCGTCAAGGGCGCGGGGCGCAAGCAGGAAGTGGACTTGTCGTGGCGCGAGGCGCCGGTGGAAAAGCGGCTGGCGCATGCGCTGGTGCACGGCGTGGTCGACTTCATCGTGGAGGATACCGAGGAGGCGCGCCAGACGTTCGACCGGCCGCTGCAGGTCATCGAAGGCCCGCTGATGGACGGCATGAAAATCGTGGGCGACCTGTTTGGCGCCGGCAAGATGTTCCTGCCGCAGGTGGTCAAGAGCGCGCGCGCGATGAAGCGCGCCGTCGCGCACCTCGAGCCGTTCATGGAGGAGGAGAAGGCACAGGCCCTCTCGATCGGCGCGAACACGCAGGCCGTGGGCCGCGTGCTCATGGCCACCGTGAAGGGCGATGTGCACGACATCGGCAAGAACATCGTCGGCGTGGTGCTCGGGTGCAACAGCTACGAAGTGATCGACATGGGCGTCATGGTGTCGGCCGACAGGATTCTGGACGAGGCCGAGAAGCGCAAGGTCGACATGGTCGGCCTGAGCGGCCTGATCACGCCGTCGCTCGACGAGATGGTGTACGTCGCGAAGGAAATGGAGCGGCGCGGCTTCACGATGCCGCTGCTGATCGGCGGCGCGACCACGAGCCCGCAGCACACCGCCGTGAAGATTGCGCCCAACTACTCGGGGCCGGTGGTCCACGTGCTCGACGCCTCGCGCGCCGTCGACGTGGTGTCAAATCTGATGAGCCACGAGCTGCGACCGGCCTTCGACGCGAAGAACCGCGCGGCGCAGGAGGAGACGCGGCAGAAGTACTCGGGCCGCACGCGTCGCGCGCTGATTCCGTACGAGAAGGCCCGCGCCAATCATCTCAAGACCGACTGGGACAGCATCGAGCTGCCCGCGCCCTGGTTCGTCGGCCGACGCGTGATCGAGCCGTCGATCGACGAGCTGATTCCCTATATCGACTGGACGTTCTTCTTCACCGCATGGGAGTTGAAGGGCCGTTATCCCGCGATCTTCGAGCATCCGCAGTACGGCGCCGCCGCGAAGGAGCTGCACGATCACGCGCTGACGCTGCTCAACCAGCTCGCGCTCGACAAGGCCATCAAGGCCAGCGGCGTCTATGGCTTCTGGCCCGCCAACAGCGACGGCGACGACATTATTCTGTACAAGGATGACGGACGCCGGGAGCAGCTCGCGAAGTTCCACATGCTGCGGCAGCAGGAAGAGATTGCCGACGGCCGCCCGAACCGCAGCCTGGCCGACTTCGTGGCGCCGCGATCGAGCGGCGCGCCCGACTACATCGGCGCGTTCGCGGTGACGGCCGGCATCGGCGTCGACGCGATTGCGAAGAAGCTGGAAGCGGAGGGCAACGACTACGACGCGATCATGGTGAAGGCGCTTGCCGATCGCCTCGCGGAGGCGTTTGCCGAATACCTGCACGCGCAGGCGCGGCGCGACTGGGGTTACGGCGCCGAAGAGCGGTTGACCAGCGACGATCTGGTCGACGAGAAGTACCGCGGCATTCGCCCGGCCTTCGGCTATCCGGCGTGTCCCGACCACACCGAGAAGCGCGAGCTGTTCCGGCTGCTCGACGCGCCCGCCGTGGGCATCAGCCTCACTGATTCGTTCGCGATGTGGCCGGCCGCCAGCGTCAGCGGCATCTACCTGAGCCATCCCGAAGCGAAGTACTTCAACATCGGCCGCGTCGGCCGCGACCAGGCCGAAGCCTACGCGAAGCGCAAGGGCTGGAGCAGCGCTGATGTGGAAAAGTGGCTCGGAAGCCTGCTGGCGGATGAACCGGCGACGGTATCTGCCTGACAGATCACGAGATCACCAAATCACCAAATCACCAAATCACCAAATCACCAGATCATCCAGAGGGTTTCCCCATGCTGCCCGTTGGCGACGAGAACATCAAAGGTCAAGGCGTTGCGTTCGTCACGATCTCGTTCATCGCGCTGAACATCCTGGCGTTCTTCCTCGAGCTCAGTCAGCCGGGCGAAGCGGCGCTTCAGGCGTTCGTCGAAGGCTGGGGCGTCGTGCCGCGCGAGTACTCGCAGGGCACCGACCTGCCGCCGCTGATCGACCTGCCGGTCTGGTCCACGCTGTTCACGTCCATGTTCCTGCACGGCGGCTGGGGCCACCTGCTGGGCAACATGTTGTTCCTCTGGGTGTTCGGCGACAACGTCGAGCACCGCATCGGCCACGGCCGCTTCTTCGTGTTCTATCTCGCCACGGGCGTGGCGGCGGCGCTCGCGCACATTCTGTTCAACCAGGACTCGATGATCCCCACCGTCGGCGCATCAGGCGCCATCAGCGGCGTGCTCGGCGGCTATCTGCTGATGTTCCCGCGCAACAAGGTGTACGTGCTCACGTGGGGCGGCGTGGCGGCCGTGCCCGCCGTGTTCATGCTCGGCCTCTGGATCCTGATGCAGTTCGTCAACGGCTTTGGGTCGGTGGCCGCGACCTCGTCGGAGACAGGCGGCGTCGCCTATCTCGCGCACATCGGCGGCTTCATCGCCGGGATGATCCTCGCGCCGCTGCTCGGCCTCGGGCAGGGCAGCCCTCAACGTGATCGTTGACCATGCCGGTCGCCTGCATGAACGCGTAGCAGATCGTCGAGCCGACAAACCGGAAGCCGCGCGTCTTCAGGTCCCGGCTCATCGCGTCTGACTCCGGCGTCACCGCCGGCACATCCGTCATCGTCATCCGCCGGTTCACGATCGGCTTGCCGCCGACGAACTGCCAGATGTACTTGTCGAAAGATCCGAACTCTTTCTTCACGTCGAGGAAGGCCTGCGCGTTGGTGATGGCCGATTCGATCTTCAGACGGTTGCGCACGATGCCGGCATCGGCGAGCAGCGCGCGCTTCTTCTTCGCGTCATAGCGCGCGACCTTCTTCGGATCGAAATTGTCGAACGCCTTCCGGTAGGCCGGACGCTTGCGCAGAATCGTGATCCAGCTGAGGCCGGCCTGCGCGCCTTCGAGGATCAGCATCTCGAAGAGCCGCCGGTCGTCGTGCAGCGGCACGCCCCATTCCTCGTCGTGGTACCTGATGTAGAGCGGATCGGTGCCGGCCCAGCTGCAGCGCATGGTAGGCCGGGGCTTCAGCCCCGGCAAACGCTACGATATCGCAATGCCGTCGGCCCTCTTCATCTATGCCCACCCCGACGATGAGACGTTTGGCGCCGCGGGCACGATTTGCCTGCTGCGATCGAAGGGCTGGCGCGTCGTGCTGGCGTGCGCCACGCTCGGTGACAAAGGCAAGTGCGGCGATCCGCCCGTGTGCCGCGCCGAGGATCTCGGCGAGACGCGCGAGGCCGAGCTGCGCGATGCGGCGTGCGTGCTCGACATCTCGGAAATTCATCTGCTCGGCTACAAGGACAAGGAGCTGGCCTCGGCGCCGCCGGACGACATCCGGCGCACGCTCGTCGGCATCATCCGTGCCGAAACGCCGGCGCTGGTGGGCTCGTTCGATCCGAACGGCTTCAACGTGCATCCCGATCACGTGGCCATCTCGCGGTTCACGAGCGACGCGGTGTCGGCTGCCGCCGACGCGCGCTGGTATCCGGAGCTTGGCGACGCGCACGCCGTCGAGGAGCTGCTGTGGACGACACCGCTCGAGCCCTGGGAAGAAGCGTCGCCGGACGCCGCTCAGAAGCCTGGCGTCGACATCGTCGTCGACGTGTCGGCCTGGGCCGGCAGGAAGGAAGCGGCGCTGCGCGCCCACAAGACGCAGCACAAGTCCGTCGAGCATCACTTTCTGTCGAAGCCGAATCTCCGCCAGATTCTCGGTGTCGAGACCTGGCGCCGTGCGTGGCCCGCCCGCGGGCGAGCCGCATTGCCCTTCTGATACGCATAACAGGTATGCGCACATTCATGGCCGCGGGCCTGCTGGTGATCGCCGTCGCGGCTCCGGCCCGCGCGCAAGGCGAGAAGCCATCGCCATCACTCAATCTGGCATTGGGAAGCGTGGGGTCGACGTCCGAATCCCTGTCGGGGTCGCTGGCGGCGCTTTCGATCGGCACTGACATCCCCTTGACGCGCCGATGGGGCCTCCGCCTCGAGGCGGGCCAGCGCCTGCCGCGCCACCGGCAGTCGCGCGAGCAGATGACGGTGTACCTGTATCGGCCCGATCCGCAGGCTCCGGAGTTCGTGCGCGCCTTTCCGGTGCAGCGAACGACGGAGATCGACGAGACCGCGCTTGGCGATCTGTCGCTGTTCGCGCGCTTCAACTCGCCTCCCGGGGACAGCAGGTTCGAAGTGGCCGTGCTCGGAGGCGTCGGCGTGAACTGGGTCGACGTGGAACGCATGACGGCGCAGCCGCACAGTCTCGACAATCTCGACGACATCGACGTGCGGCGTGAAGAGACGATGGAGGCGCGGCCGATCTTCGCGGCGGGCATGGAGGCCGGCCGGTCGTTTGGCGATCGCTGGTCCGTGCTGCTGCACGGCATCATCGGGTATCAGTCTCCGTGGAGCAACGACCGCCGCGTGCAGCCGCGCGCCGGGATCATGCTGAAGCGGGTGTTCTAGTCATGCCGCATCGCCGCATCGCACTCTTGATTGCCGCTCTTGGCATGGCCGCGCCGGCGGCCGCGCAAACATCCACTGATGCGCCGCGCGCCACGTTGAATGTCGCCGTCGGCATGATCGGATCGAGCGCTGACGCGACACCCGGATCCAGGCCTATCTATGCAGTCGGCGCCGACATGCCGCTGTCGAGGCTCTGGAGTCTTCGTGTCGAGGCGGGTCGGCGCTTTCCATCCTCGCAACGGTGGCGCCGGGACGTGACGTTCAACGCCGACACGACCACGATCACCGAGACGTCGGTGCTCGACGCCTCTCTGCTTCTGCGCGCGGGGACGCCGGCGTCGCGGAGCGTGCAGGCCGGCGCGCTGGCGGGGGTCGATTTGCAGCTGGTGGACCTGGAAACCGAGACCTGGATCCTTCCGTCGCACAGTCACGATCCGGAGCCGTTTCAGCAGGTCAGCGAGAACCGCAGCCTTCGCACGCGGCTCGCGGTCGGCGCCGACGCCGGCCTGCGGCTCGATGACCGCTGGACGCTCGTCGCGTACGGCATCGCCGGCTTCCCTCCGGTGCTCGACGACAACGAGCGCCCGCAGCTTCGCTTCGGCGTGATCGTGAAACGGGATTTCTAAGTTGGAACGCCGCTTGAAAATCAGGACAACGCCATGACACTCATTCGCACACTTTCATTTGCATCCGCCCTTCTCATCGCGGGCCCGGTGTCCGCATACGCACAGAACGAAACGTCACTGCTTGCTGGCGGTGGCGCGATGAACTTCGATTTGTCGGGGACCGGGACAACGCCGGCATTCACCGTACGTGTCAGCCGCGACCTTGGCGCGAACTTCGTCGTGGAAGGCAGCGTGGTGTTCGCAAAGCCGGAGCAGCAGTTCGGGCCGTCGACGGTGATCGGGCCCGAGGCGCAGCTGCAGTATCACCTGCCGATCGGCCGCTTCACGCCGTACCTCGGAGCCGGCATCGGCACGTTTCGCGAGAGCGGCGACGCCATCGAAACAGACTGGACGCCAACTATCTCGTTCGCGGGCGGCACGCGCGTCAGCCTGAACGATCGCGTCGGCCTCTTCGGCGAGCTCCGCATCCGCGGCATCGAGTGGGACTTCGTCGGCACGACGGCCGACATCATGGGCGGCGTCGTGGTCCGGCTCGGACGATAATCATCGGGGCATGCCCCGGACATCGCCTCCATCCCTCAGCGCGGCGCTCGCATGGCTCGAGCGCCGCGGCTCCAGGAAAAACCGCGACGGCCGCCCTCGACGATCGCAACTTTGTGACGAAGGGCGTGAGCTGGGCGCTGCGCGGCATCGGGCATAGAAGCCCGGCGATGCGCGCGGAGGCCCTGAAGGTCGCGCGCAGGCTCGCGGCCTCCACAGTGCCTCCAGCGCGATGGGTCGGAAAGGACGCCATCCGGGATCTGAGCCGGCCTGCGAAGCGGAAAGCGACGTAGGCGCCGTACGCGACGTCTGCTACTGCCCGCCGAGCGACTTCAGCCTGATGGCGCGGAACTCGTTGCCTTCGCGCCATTCCGGCATCTTTCCGGCGTTGGCCACGCGGTAGCCGACGGCGAAGAAGAACTTCGCGTCTTCGGCGAGGCCGCTCAGGTCCCACGTGTCGAGCACCTGGTCCTGCGGCTGGTGATAGCGCGTCGCCGTGTACTCGTCGAGCGTCTTGCGGCCCCAGTCTGACGCCTTGCCGACGTACTCCACGCCGCCGTCGGCGTAGAGCGCGGGCACGCCGACCTTCGCGAAGTTGAAGTGATCCGAGCGGTAGTAATAGCCCTTCTCGGGCTCCGGATCGGGCTTCAGCGTGCGTCCCTGTTCAGCGCCCACCGCCTTCGCGTAGTCATCGAGCTCCGACGCGCCCATGCCGACAATCACGAGGTCGGTCGTGCGGCCGTACGGATTCATCGCGTCGATGTTGATGTTGGCCACCGTCTTGTTCAGTGGGTACAGCGGATTCTTGGCGTAGTACTCGGAGCCGAGCAGGCCCTGCTCCTCGGCCGTCACGGCCAGAAACAGGATCGAGCGCTTCGGCTGCGGCTGCACGGCCTTGAACGCGCGCGCGATCTCGATGATGGCGCCGATGCCGGTGGCGTTGTCCACCGCGCCGTTGTAGATCGTGTCGCCGTTGACGGCCGGGCCGACGCCCAGGTGATCCCAGTGGCCGGTGTAGACCACGTACTCGTTCCTGAGCGTGGCGTCGGATCCGGTGAGCTTGCCGATGACGTTCTGCGACTGCACGCGGCGCAGCGTGTTGGCAATCGACATCGACGCCTTCGTGTTGAGCGGCACCGGCGTGAAGTCGCGCGACGTGGCCGCCTTCTTCAGCGCGTCGAAGTCCTGGCCCGCGGCCTTGAACAGCTCGCGCGCGCGATCGAGGTGAATCCAGCCTTCCACCTTCGCGCGGCCGAGGTTCTTGTCGGGCGTTTCCAGATCGAAGCGCTCGCCGCCGAAGCCCTGCACGACGTTCCAGCCGTACCCGGCCGGGCCGGTTTCGTGAATCACGAGTACCGCCGCCGCACCTTTCTCGGCGCCCTTCTCGTACTTGTAGGTCCAGCGGCCGTAGTACGTCATGGCCGGCCCGCCGAAGACTTTCGGATCGGGCTGGCCGTCGGCGCCCGGCACCAGCGGATCGTTGACGAGCATCACGAGCGTCTTACCCTTCGTGTCGATGCCCTTGTAGTCGTCCCACTGGAACTCCGGCGCCTCGACGCCGTAGCCGACAAAGATCATGTCGGAGGCGTCGAGCGACACGCGATCGGCGACGTGCCGCGTCCACGCAATCATGTCGTCGCCGTACGTGAGCGTGGCCTTCCCGGCGCCGGCGAGCGTGAGCGGCGACGGCTTGCCGGTGATGCCCACCAGCGGCACCTTCTGCACCCACGTGCCGTCGGGATTGCCCGGCTCGAGACCCACGGCCTGGAACTGGTCGCTGATGTACTTGACGGTGAGATCTTCGCCCTTCGTGCCCGGCAGGCGTCCTTCGAATTCATCCGACGCGAGACGTGTGATGTGCTCGAGCACGCGGCCCTGATCGATGCCCGGCAGTTCCGCGACCGGTTTCTGCGCCGATGTCGTCGCAGGCGCCTGACTGGCGTCGGGGGTCTGTTCCGAGCTGCTGCACGCACCCAGCGCCACCGCGCCGCCGAGAAGAAAGGCCAATCCAAACCGCTTCATTGAGTGTCTCCCTGTGGATCCGAGATGCGCGCCGCCGCCGCGCGCTTCGCCAGCTGCTGCACGCGCTGCACCATCGACATCAGGCCCATGCCTTTGCCCATCGAAATATTCTGCCGGAAGATCTTCTCGACGATCTCCGGATCGACCGTCGCGATCTCCTCGGCCGGCAGGCCGCTGAGCGTGCGGTCGAGAATCGCGGCCAGCGCCTTCGCGGAAATACCCGACGGATTCTCCACCGCGAAGTGCAGCTTCAGCGTGCCGTCCGCATTCGGCACCGCCCACACATACGCTTCCGACTCGCAGTGCGGCACGAGCGCCGACTGATCGAACGGCCGCGTCGCCACCGCGGGCGGCACGTCCTTGAACCTGTCGGCGTACGACAACAGCAGCTCCGTCCGCTCGGCCGGCCCGGCGTACTCCGCGAAAAGATCAAGCAACGATTGCAGCTTCGACAGCAACTCTTAACTCTTAACTCGCCAACTCTTACTTCTCGATGGGCAGCCCCACGCTGTTGCCCCATTCGGTCCACGAGCCGTCGTAGTTGCGCACGTTCTCGAAACCGAGCAGGTACTTGAGCGCAAACCAGCTGTGACTGCTGCGCTCGCCGATGCGGCAGTACGCCACCGTGGCTTTCGATTTGTCGAGCGCGTTGTCCTGGCAGTACAGCTTCTCGAGCTCCGCGGCGGTCTTGAACGTGCCGTCCTCGGGGTTGATGGCCTTTGCCCACGGAATGCTTTTCGCGCCCGGAATGTGGCCGCCGCGCAGCGCCCCTTCGTTCGGATAATCGGGCATGTGCATGCGCGTGCCCGCGTACTCCTCAGGGCTGCGCACGTCGACAAGCTGGCCGCGTCCCTCGACGTGCGTCAACACGTCATCGCGGAAGGCGCGGTTCGACTTGTCGTCGCGCGCGCGCGCGGTGTACGTGGTTGCCGGATACGACGGCACCTCGCGCGTCAGCCCGCGCCCTTCCTTCTCCCACTTCAGCCGCCCGCCGTCCATGACCTTCGCGTTGGTGTGGCCGAACAACTGAAACACCCACAGCGCGTAGGTCGCCCACCAGTTGTTCTTGTCGCCGTAGAACACCACCGTCGTGGCCGGCGTCGCGCCGATGCGCGACATCAGCGCCTCGAAGCCCTCCTGCGTGATGTAGTCGCGCCGGATCTGATCGTTCAGGTCCGACGTCCAGTCCACGTGCACCGCGCCGGGAATGTGCCCGGCCGAATAGAGCAGCGTGTCCTCGTTCGACTCGATGAGCCGGACATTCGGGTCGTGCAGGTGCCCCGCCACCCAGTCGGTCGACACCAGCACCTCGGGGTGCGCATAGCCGCGTGAAGCGATATCGCTCATCCGGGTATTATCCCCCCATGCGCACGCGACTTCTCTCCGCCGCGGTCATCCTGACGTCCATCACCCTGTCTGCCCAGGCCCCGGCTCAACCGGTTGCGCCAGGCACCGCCGCGGCGATTACCGAGGGGTCGCTTCGCGGCCACATGGAGTTTCTGGCCGGCGATGCGCTCAACGGGCGCGGCAGCGGCACGCGCGACGAGTGGATCGCGGCCGAGTACATCGCCTCGCACCTGCGCCGCTGGGGGCTCGAGCCGCTCGGCGATCGCCACCAGGGCCAGCCGCGCTCCTTCGTGCAGGAGATCGAGCTTCGCGCCGTTGAGTCCACCGCTCCTCCGGTGCTTACCGCCGGCCCGATGACGCTCACGCACGGCAAGGAGATGATCGTGCTCGCGCTCGGCACGGTCGCGCGCATCGCCGGGCCACTCGTCGTCTACAAGCCGGGCACGACGGTCAGAGCCGGCGCCGCGGTACTCGCGCCCGCCACCACCAGCGCCGACGACCGCGCGGCGATGGCGCCGGCGTCGCTCATCATCGTCCCCGAGACGACGCAGATCCGCCAGCGGTGGGACGCGACGGCCGCGCGGCTGCCGGGCGCGGGCCCGCGCGCCGTCGACCTGCCGGCCACCGCCGCCCCGCGCGCGACGTCCATCGCGGTCGACACCGCCACCTATGCGGCACTCACGAAGCTGCCGGCCGGCGCGCGCGTGCTCTTCGATCCGCCGCTGAAATACGCCGACACGCCCACCCACACCTGGAACGTCGTCGCGCAGCTGACCGGCACCGATCCCACGCTGCGGCGCGACATCATCCTGCTGAGCGCGCACCTCGATCACGTCGGCATGCAGCCCAACGCCAAGGGCGACGACAAGATCTTCAACGGCGCGGATGACGATGCGTCGGGGACGGTGGCGGTGATGGAGCTGGCGAAGGCGCTGATGCAGGGGCCGCGGCCGAAGCGCACCGTGGTGTTTGCCTGGTTCGGCAGCGAAGAGCGCGGGGGACATGGGTCGAACTACTTCGCCGAAACGACGCCGCTTGGCGGCGTGATCGCCAACCTGCAGTTCGAGATGATCGGCCGTCCCGATCCGAAAGTGCCGGCGCACACGCTGTGGCTGACCGGGTACGAGCGCTCGACGCTCGGGCCCGAGCTCGCGAAGCACGGCGCGCGCCTCGTGCAGGATCCGCATCCCGATCAGAGCTTCTTCACCCGATCGGACAACATCCGCTTTGCGCGCAAGGGCATTCCCGCGCACACCGTGTCGAGCTTCGGTCTGCACACGGACTATCACCAGCCGGGCGACGAGGTGCGCGCCATCGACTTCCCCCACATGCTCGAGGCAATTCGTTCGATGCTCGAGCCCATCCGGTGGCTCGCGAACACCACGTGGAAGCCCGATTGGGTACCTGGGGGGCGTCCGAGGTAGACTAAAGAACGAACACAGGCCGGTTCTGTGCCCCCCGCCCCTTACATGGGCCGGAGGCTGAGCCGCACTCCCGCCGCCCGACCGGACCTGAACACCTCAGATAGGAAGTTTTTCAGTGGCAGAATCACGGCTGCGCCTTGCAGTCTTCATCGATTTCGACAACATCGAGATCGGCGTCAAGAACACCCTCAGCACCCAATTCGATGCGGGCCTCGTCCTCGAGGCGCTCAAGGAGCGCGGCGAGGTCGTCTCGAAAACCGCCTACAGCGACTGGCAGCGCGCCGGCGACTACAGCCGGCTGCTCACGCAGCACGCCATCAAGATGGTGCAGCGCAACCTCACGCCGGGTGGCGACAAGAACGGCGCCGACATCAATCTCGCCCTCGACGCGCTCGAGATGGCGTTCACGCACCCGCACATCAACGCCTTCGTCATCGTCGGCGGCGACAGCGATTTCATCAGCCTGCTCGAGAAGCTGAAGCAGTACGACAAGAAAGTGTTCGTTGTTGGCGGACGTCAGTTCACCAGCAACATCATGCAGAAGAACTGTCACGAGTTCATCGCCTACGAGAACCTGCTGTCGAGCTCGCGCCGCCAGCAGGGCGGACGCTCGCAGAAGCCGGGCGAGCGTCATCAGCCGCTCGATCGGCAGCCGCTCGAGCAGTCGGTGCCGCTCGTCAAGCGCGCGCTCAAAGTGCTGTCGGAGCGCGAAGTCTCGCCGCAGCTCGGCCTGCTCAAGAGCACGCTGCTGCAGCTCGACTCCACGTTCTCGGAGCGCAGCTTCGGCGCCGGCTCGTTCCGCGACTTCGTAGAGAAGCTCGAAAAGCTCGGCCTCGTCACGGTCAAGCAGGAAGGGCGCGATCTGCTCGTCGAGCTTCGCGAAGGGTTCGAGATGCCGGAGCTGCCGGCCACGCAGGACAAAGAGAAGCCTGAGGCGCCCGCGCAGCCGCGCGCCGAGGCGCACGGCCGCCATCCGCATCACGAGCGCGCGCCGCACGGCGAACCCGCCGCCGTCGCCGATCCCGCGAAGCAGGCGGAAGGCGTCGCCGAAGTGCGCCGCATCCTCGCGTCGGCGAAAGCCAACACGCGGTGGCCGCTGTACATCCGCCAGATGAAGCAGCTGCTCAAGACCAACGCGCCCGGCTTTGACGAGCGCGCGTTTGGCTTCGCCACGCTGATCGATCTGCTGCGCGCGGCGCAGAAGGACGGTCTCGTGCGCATGGAGCGCGATCGCCAGGGCGCCGTGCGCCTGTTCCAGGGCCAGGCGCTGCAGGCCGCCACGGCGGCGGCCGGCGATGCGCAGCCGGGCGCCGAAGGCGACACGTCGGTGGAGGAAGCGGTGGCGGCCGACGCCATCGACATCGAAACCGCCGTGCCGAGCCACGTGGTCGACCGCACAGCCGAGGCGCTGGGCATGTCGCACGCGAGCTCGCGCGGACGCCGCCGCACGCCGGTGGCCACCCGCGAGAAGCCCGAGGCCCGCGCGGAAGCAAAGCCGGAGAAAAAGCCCGCTCGCGCCGCCAGGCCGAAGGCCGACAAGGCGGAGAAGGCTGACAAGGCTGCCAAGCCGAAGGTCGAGCGCCGCCGCACGCCGAGGAAAAAGCCGGAGGCTTAAGCCGCAAGCCTGAAGCCGGAAGCCGTAAGGACTGGAACTCGAGCAAAGCGCGAGTTAATGTGAGGCATGCGCCTCGCGTTGCTCGCGTTTTTGCTTTTCCAGGCTCAACAGTTTCTTACGTCGTCCCTGCCTCCGGAAGCGATCAGGAACCAGCAGGCCGTCGTCGAGACCACGCATGGCACGTTCGTGTTCGATCTGCTCGCCGACAAGGCGCCCAACCACGTGGCGCACTTCATCACCAGGGCGCGCGAAGGCGCGTATGAGGGCACGACCTTTCACCGGGTGATCAAGCTCGGCTTGATTCAAGGTGGCGATCCGCTGAGCCGCGATCCGAAGATGTCGCATCGGTACGGCACCGGCGGGCTCGGCGTGCTGCGCGCGGAATTCTCGGACGAGCCGTTCGTGGCGGGGATTGTGGGTGCCGTGCTCGTGCCGGGCAACAAGGACAGCGGCGGCCTGCAGTTCTTCGTCAACGCCAGCGATCAGCTCGCGCTCAACGGCCAGTACACGGCATTCGGCCGCGTCTCCGAAGGTATGGACGTGGTCCGGAAGATCTCGGCGCTGCCCGCCAACCCGCGCGGCCAGCCAGAGGAGCGCGTCGTGATCAAGAAAGTCACGATCCGTCCCATCCCACCGCCCGAGCCGGAGCCGTTTGCCGATGTGCCGGACGCCGCGCTCGGCGACTACATCGCGGAGATTCAGACGACGCGCGGGCCGATGACGGTGGAGATGCTGGCCGGCAAGGCGCCCGGCACGGTGCGCAATTTCCTGCGGCTCGCGTCGGCGGGCGTGTACGACGGCACGTTGTTCCACCGCGTCGTGAAGGGCTTCGTCATTCAGACCGGCGCGCTTGCGCATCGCGCCGCGCCGCTCACGCCGAAGCAGCAGACGCTCGTGCCCGCCACGCTCGCGCCCGAATTCAACGACACGCCGCATGTGAAAGGCGTCCTGTCGATGGCGCGCGGCGACGATCCGGCCAGCGCGAGCACGTCGTTCTTCATCTGCACCGCGGTATGCCAGTCGCTCGACGGCAAATACACGGCCTTCGGCCGCGTGATCGGCGGGCTGGAGGTGGTGGAGGCGATTGAAGCGGCGGCCGTCACCGGCGAGATGCCGGTCGAGAAGATCGAAATCCTGACAATTACACTACGCCGACGTTAGCGAACGCGCCGGCGACGACGGCGTCGCGCATGAGGGCGAGGCCGCGATCGAGATGTTCTTCCATCAGGTGGCGGGCGGCGGAGGGATCGCGCGCCTCGATGGCGGCGACGATCTCCGAGTGCGCCGCGCCCGAGCCGGTCTTGAAGGGCGCGAACCCGACGCCAAGCGTAATGAAGCGATCGATCTGCGCGAGGCACTGCTCGATCTGATCGGCGGCGAGGTAGTTGCCTGCCGCGGCGGCCACCGCGAGATGGAAGTGGCGGTTGTTGTTGCCCGCCTCCACGCCGCTGACCTCATCGTCCTGCCGCTCGGCGAGGGTGCGCATGCGGTTGATGGCTTCGGGCGTGGCGCGCTCGGCGGCGCGGCCTGCGGCCCAGCCTTCGAGCAGGCGGCGCACTTCGAAGGTGTCGTTGATGGCCTGGACGGTGACGCGCGACACGAAGAAGCCGCGCCCGGCCATGCGCTCGACGTAGCGCTCGTGGCAGAGGCGCGACAGGGCCTCGCGGACGGGCGTGCGGCTCATGCCGTGGGCGTTGGCCAGCGAGACTTCCGACAGCGGCCGTCCCGGCGGGTAGAACCCGTCGATGATGCGCTGGCGGATTTCGGCGTACGCGCGGTCGACGTGGGTCTGGTCCATAGGGATACGTCCGGAATCCGGGGAGTATACACAAGAACCTATTCGAAGGGCAGTTCGGGTTCCAGGCTTACGACGTCCGAGGGTGCCACAAGGTTGTGGACGCCGGCGCCGAGCAGCCGGACGGGGCGCGACGCGGCCTCGGTGCGGTCCAGCAGGGCGACGGCGCGCTGGGCGATCTGATCGGCGTCGCGCGTGGGCGCGCGCGTGTCGCTGCGCGTGACGGTGGTGAAGTCGCCGTACCGCACCTTGATGGTGACCGTGCGCGCGAGCAGCTCGCGCCGCGCGAGCCAGGCTGCGCCGTCGCGCGCCATCTCATCGAGCTGCAGCCGCATCTGCTCGAGATCGGTGAGGTCGTAGGCGTACGTCGTTTCGCTGCTGCTCGACTTGGCCTCGCGTTCGGGCGTGACTTCGCGATCGTCGATGCCGAGCGACAGCTCGCGCAGCCATTCGGCGGCGCTGCCCACCGCGTCGTGCAGCAGTTCGTCACTCGCGGCGCGCACGTCGGGAATCGTTTCGATGCCGCGGTCCTTGAGACGTTTCGAGGTCACGGGCCCGACGCCCCACAGCGCGTCGACCGGCAGCTGCAGCAGGAACTGCTCCATGCGATCGGGCGCGATGACCGTGAGGCCGTCGGGCTTCCGCCACGCCGACGCGATTTTCGCCAGGAACTTGTTCGGCGCCACGCCGGCCGACGCCGTGAGGCCCGTCGCCTGTTTGATGTCGGCCTTGATGCGGCGCGCGACGTTCACCCCAAGCGGCTCGTGCCACGCGTTCTCGGTGACGTCGAGATACGCCTCGTCGAGCGACAGGCCTTCCACGAGCGGCGTCACGCGCTCGAAGATCTCGAATACCTGGTTTGACACGGCCTTGTACTTCGAGAAGTTCGGGGGAATGATCACGAGCTGCGGGCAGAGGCGGATCGCGCGGGCCATCGGAATCGCCGACCGCACGCCAAAGGTGCGCGCCTCATAGCTGGCGGCCGCCACGACGCCGCGGCCCTCAGGGCGCCCGCCTACGGCAACCGGCTTGCCTTTGAGCGAGGGGTCGTCGCGCTGCTCGACCGACGCATAGAACGCGTCCATGTCGACATGGATGATGCGGCGCATGAAAGGTTGCCGGTTGCTGGTTGTTGGTGCGAGCCCGACGGCACAACGGCCGTCGGGCCATTTTAAGACAGCCAGCCGGGCGTTGTCCCGGCTGGCTCATACCAACAACCAACGACCAGCAACCGCCAACCGGCTACCGGCTACCGGCGGCGAGCTGTCGCGCGAACTCGCGCACGAACAGAAATTCGCGGTCGGTGAAGGCGGCGCGGCGCACCGGGTGCATGACGGCGTTGCGGATGCGGTTGAGCGTGACGAGATCCGAC
This sequence comes from Vicinamibacterales bacterium, assembly GCA_036675475.1. Classification (GTDB taxonomy): domain Bacteria; phylum Acidobacteriota; class Vicinamibacteria; order Vicinamibacterales; family SCN-69-37; genus JALYRV01. Next base: position 59,598 of record JAKFEY010000021.1, on the reverse strand, counting down.
ATCAGCTTCTTGCGATCGGCGCGCAGCGCCTTGGGCAGCGCCGGCGACAGCACGTCCCAGCGCTTGTCGAAAATCTCGCGCAGGTGAATCAGCGTCGTGTAGGCGAAGGCGTCGGGCGCCGGGTCGGGGTCGTGTTCGTAGAGCGCGGCGCATTCGGCCCGGACGTTGGCCGGCACGCCTTCGCGCCACCATTGCTCGTCGCCAAACGCCGCCACGAAGGCGGCGCGGATGCGGTCGTGCAGGGCGAGCTCCACGTCGCGCACCATTTCGTACATGTCGCCGAGCGCCACGCGCGCGTCGCGCAGCGTCAGGTACACCGCCAGATCCTCGCGCCGGATCTGCACATCCTGCTTCGCCAGCGCCTTGCGCAGCACGCGCGAATCGGTCGTGTTGCTCTCCTCAATCGCCAGCTCGATGGCGTCGCGCGTCTCCTGGTCGAAGGAAAAGGCGATGTCGGATCGTTTGAGGATGCCTTCGCCGACCAGCCCGTAGAGGTGCGCCATGACGGAGGCGAACGGGGCGCCGGCGCGGTCGGCGATCGCGCTGGGCGCAAGGCCCTCCCGGGCCAGCTGCAGGATCTGCTGCTTGCGCCCGATGGCCACGGGCTCGGCCGCCCGGGGCCGGCTCCTTCGCTCACTCATATATGATCTTTCGGATGTTTCGCCCAACCCTCGCACTCGCAGCCGTTGCCGCCCTGGCGTGCATGCCGGCCGCCTCGGCGCCGGCCACGCCCGCGCCGTCGCAGACGTCCTCGCCCGTCCTTGCGCCAGTGCAAGGGGAGCGCCATCTCCGCAATATCCGCCAGCTGACGTTCGGCGGCCAGAATGCCGAGGCCTATTTTTCGTTCGACGGCACCCGCATCATCTTTCAGAGCACGCCCGATGGCGCGGCGTGCGATCAGCAGTACACGATGAACGTGGACGGCTCGAACCGCCGGCGCGTGAGCAACGGCGAGGGCCGCACGACCTGCGGGTTCTTCACGCCTGACGGGCGCGAAATCGTCTACGCCTCCACGCACGGCGCGGGCCCGGCGTGCCCGCCGCGGCCCGACATGTCGCGCGGCTACGTGTGGCCGATCTATCCGGGCTACGACATCTATCGCGGCAACGCGGACGGCTCCGGCCTGCGCAACATCACCAACTCGCCCGGCTATGACGCCGAGCCCACCATCGGCCCAGACGGCCGCATCGTCTTCACCAGCGTGCGCGACGGCGACATGGAGATTTACTCCATGAACGGCGACGGATCGGACGTGCGCCGGCTGACGAACCGCGTGGGGCCGGACGGCGGCCCGTTCTTCAACAAGGACGGATCGCGGATTGTGTTCCGCGGCCGCACGCTCACGGCGGGCGCCGAGCTCGATCGCTACAAGATCCTGCTGAAGGACGGCCTCTGGCAACCGACCTCGCTCGAGCTGTTCGTGATGAACCGCGATGGATCGGGCCTCCGCCAGGTGACGAACTCGTCGGCCGCGAGCTTCGCGCCGTACTTTCATCCCGACGGCCGGCGGATCATCTTCTCGTCGAACATCACGAGCCAGCAGGGGCGCGGCGAGTTCGACCTGTACATGATCAATGTGGACGGCACCGGCCTCGAGCGCGTCACGTACGCCGCCGAGTTCGACGGATTCCCCATGTGGAGTCCGGACGGGAAGAAGCTGGTGTTCGCCTCCAATCGCAACGCGGCGGTGGCCGGCGACACGAACATCTTTGTCGCGGACTGGATCGACTGACACTGAATCGACCGAGGAGGATTTATGCGCAGGTGTGCTCTTGCCGGTTTCATGATTGCGGCGCTGGCGCCTGGCCTGACGGCGGCGCAGGATCCCGCCGTTGACGCCGCGCTCAAGGCGGGCCGTGCCTACGTCGATGCGTACAAGCAGCGGCTGATGGCCGTGGTGCTCGACGAGCGCTACACCATCATCGATGCCAGCACCGGGCAGATGGGCGTGCCCACGCGCGTCAGCTCCGACCTCGTGCTGATCAACAACGGCGGCACCGCCATGGCCCTTCGCGACGCCTATGCGATCAACGGCGCGAAGATCCGTGACGCGCAGCCGCGCCTGCCCGCGCTGCTCGCGGATCCGACCCCGGCCAACGCCGATCTGATTCGCACGTACACGCGCGAGTCGCAGCGGCACTTCCTCGCCGAAATTGTCGTGCGCCTGAACGATCCGCTGCTGGCGCTGCGTTTCATGTCGCCCGACGATCCCTCGAAGTTCACGTACTCGATCGACGGCAGGAAGAAGATGGACGGCGTCGAAGTCGTCGGCCTGCGGTTTCAGGAGAATCGCGGCGAGCACACCAAGTACGTGCTCGGCACGCGCGGCAACGCGGCGGTGGCGGGCAAGTTCTGGCTCGAGCCGTCGACCGGCGTGATTCACCAGACGGAGTTCTACGTCGAATCGAAGGCCGAAACCGGCCGCATCGTCGTGACCTACGGGCAGGCGAAGGGGCTCGACCTCTGGGTGCCGACCAGGAGCGTCGAAACCTATCAGGAGCGCGAGGAGACCGGCGGGCCCACGGGCATGGGCGCGGGCGGCGTCGGCCGCAGCTCGAAGATCGAAGCGAACGCGAGCTACGGCAATCCGCGGCTGATTCCGATCGGCGCGAAGTAGTAGACGGCCCGCGCGCGGCGCTAGCGCTGATAGCCGCGCCGCGCACGCACCGTGACCGACCGCCGGCCCTTGATGCGCACCTCGAGGTCATGGAACCCGCCGGCGGCCACGCCTCTCGGCGTGTAGTGCAGCACGTAGCTCGAACGAAAGTCGTCGAGCACCTTCCTGAACGTCTCCGTGAGATCGGCGATGTCCCCGCCCATGGTGATGCTCGTCCTCCCGCCGGGTCCGGTGGTGCGGCGCATCCCGGGCCGCACCCGCACCACGGTGCCGCCGGTGTCCTCGGCGAGCGCCTCGAAGAGCGCTTCGCCCTGCCGCATCTGAGGGCCGGGATCGCGAGGCGCCGGCGGCAGCACCGCGGCGATTGACGCGCTGCTGCGCGTGGCGAGATCGCGCAGCGCCTCGGGTGTCGTGATGCTGGTGCTGTCGGCGCCGTCGGTGAACACGACGAGCAGCTGCCGGCGCTGCGGTTCGGATGCCGACACCAGTGCGACCGCGAGCGCGTCGCGGATGGACGAGCCGCCGCCCGCGGCGGCCGACGCGAGGGCCGCATCGACGGCCGCGGCCTCGTCCGTGTAGCCGACGACCTCCACCACGCGCATGTTGAAGTCGATGAGGCGCAGGCGATCGCCCGGCCGGAGATCGCGCATGAGCTGACGCACGGCCTGCCGGAGGCGCTCGAGCAGCGCGCCCGCCACGCTGAAGCTCACATCGAGGGCCAGCGTCACGTCGATCGGCAGCCTGCCGAAGCTGACGTCGGCCACGTCCTGCGGAACGCCGTTGTCGAACAGCTCGAAGTCTGCCGCACGGAGGCCTGTCACGACTTTCGACCCGTCGCGCACCGATACGTCCACCGAAACCGCATCGACGCCGGATTTGAACGTTGCGGCCTGCGCCAGCAGCACGGCGGCCACGATGAGCGACGCCGGGCGCATCATCGCGTGCGCTCCCGCAGTGTCGCCACGATGGCAGGGTAGTGCCGCGCATCGCCGAGCCAGTATGCCCACCATGGATCGAAGGCGCCCTCGGGCGCGCTTGCGATGCCCGCCGCAAGCGCCTCTGCTGCCGGGCGATCGCCCGCGCGCAGCAACAGACGCATCACGGCAACTTTCGGCGACTGCGCCCCGGGCTGGCGCGCGCCCGCGTGTTCGTAGGCGGCTCGCGCCTCGCCATGGCGATCGAGCGCCTCGAGCACCCGGCCGCGGAAGAGCAGGTGAAAGTACGCGACCGCCGCGTCAGCGCTTGTCTGCGCCGCCGTGACCATGTCGAGCTCGGCGAGCGCCTCGGCGTGGCGCCCGATGCGGTGCAGGAAATACGCCTTGCGCACGCGCGCTTCGGCAGCGGTGTCCTCGAAGCGGGCGGCGGCGTCGTACCCCGATGTCACCTCGCGCACGTGGGCGTCCTGCCCGGCGCCATCACGCCCCTGCGCCGGCGCGAATGCGCGCGCTTGATCGGCCGCAAGCGCCCGCGCAAGCAGGAACCGGGGCTCGTCCGGAAAGCGCGCCAGCGCATAATCGGCAAACTCGCGCGTCAGCTGCGGCTGGCCGCCGCCCTGCAGCGCCGCAAGCAGGGACCAGAGCCAGTACTTCTCGAAGGCATCGGGGCCGAGCGGGTGACGCACCAGGGTGCGATGGTGACGCAGCAGGTCGCGCGCGGCTTCGAGGCTGCCGGGACGCCGCGAGCGGATGGCCGCGTCGCTCACTTCGATGACGAACGCGGCCTCCCGGCTTGGGTTCGCCGGCCACGGATTACCCTTCGTGCGAAGACTGGCGATGACGGCTGCGGCGGTGCCGCGGGCCAGCACCTGTTCGAATCGCTCGTAGTTGCCGCGATTGTAGGCGTCGACCAGCGTGTCGAGCGCGCCAGGCACGCGCGACATGTCGGGCTCCGGCATCTCGCTGGCCTGCGCGGCCCGCGCTCCTGCGGCGTCAATGCCATATCCGCGGCGCGCGTGCACGGTGTACGAGGGATGGGCCGGAATCGTGACGGCAAGGGCATGCCACCCCTCGCGCGCCACGCCTGACGGCGTGTAGCGAAGCAGGTAGCTGCGCCGGTAGTCCTCGAGCAGCGTGCGGATCAGCGAAACGGATGCGCCGCGCAGAAGGCCGGGCCGGTGCAGCGCTCCGCCCGTCGCCTCGGCCGCCGCGCGCAGGATTTCTTCCTCGCGCGGATCGTTGTATGGCCGGTGGAAAATGCGGGTCGGCGGGTTCAGGCCCGTCAGCGCAGCGCGCGCGACATCGAGCCGTGACCGGCCCGTGACCCACCGGACATCGGGAGGCTCCCCCACCGGCGTCATGTCGAGCTGCACGATGTGCAGGATGGCCGGCGACTGCTTCGCCAGCGCCAGGACCTGCGCCGCGCTCAGCGTGCTCACGGCGTCAATGCCGTTGGTGACCGCGATCACGACGTGACGCCGTTCGCCGCCTGCGGATCGGAGCAGGGCAGCGGCGATACCGTCGTTGGCCGAGGACAGGCCCTGCGGGGTGATGGCGGCCAGCGCGGGAAACCCCGGCACCGTCCGCGCCCGAATCGTGTCGCGCACGCTCTCGTTGATCGACATGACGCGAAGCCGATCGTCGGGCCGCAGCACCGCGGCGATCTTCCGGATGTCGTCGTGGATGGTCTCGAGCCCGATCGTGACGTCCTCGTTCGCGTCGATCAGCACCGAGACATCCACCGGAACCTGTGCCATCTCGACGCTCTCGATCGTTTGCCGCACGCCATTGTCGAGCAGCACGAAGTCCCCGGCCGTCAGGCCGCCGACTGGCGTCGCGCCGGTCCGCACCGACACATCAACGGTCACGACATCGAGCGTGGCGCGGAAGGCCGGCCGCTGCTGGTCCTGGCCCGCAACGGGCGCTGACGCGGCCAGCACGAACGCCGTTGCCGCACACGCCGCGCGCGTCATCGCGCGATCTCCGCGCGCAGCCGGGCGGCCAGCGCCGGCCAGAATCGATCGTCCGCGGTGCTGTACTGCCGCCACGGATCGATGGGTTGCGGCTCGGTGGCCAGCTGCGCCTCGATCAGGGCCGCCGCCTCCACGCGGCGGTCCTGCATGGCCAGCAGCGCCGCCAGGGCAAGTGTCGCGGATTGGGCCTGCGGGATCACGTCGAGCGCCGCGCGGTAGGCCGCTTCGGCATCCTTGCCGTAGCCGCGGCGCTCGAGCAGACCGCCTTTGAAGTAGCGCGCGAGATAAATCAGATACCGCTCGCGCGTCATCGTTTCCACGGCCGCGAGCGCCGTCAGCGCATCGTTGGTGCGCAAGAGCCGCGCGTGCAGCGCGCCGAGCCGCAGCATCGCTTCCGCGCCGACGGCCTCGTCTCTGGTCAGGCCTTTCAGGCGGCTCATGGCTTCCGCCTGTTGCCGCAGCCAGCCGCCGTAGCGCGGCGCGGGCCACGTGCGCCACTCGACGGCAATGGCCGCCGCGAGCGCGAACCGTGGTTCGTCCGGAAATCGTTGCGACGCGTGATCGAGATGGCTGATTTCGTCCGGCGGATTCATCCGCGCGTCCCACGGACTGCCGATCAGAAACTCGAAGTCGCCCGCGCGGTGCGCGACGGCGATGGCGGCCAGATGCCAGGTGCGCTCCTGCGGCGTCGGTGAGCCGTGCTGCCGGAGCAGCGCGCAGCCCCACTCGATGAGCAGGGGCGGCGCTTTCCAGAAGATGCGATCGGCCCCCTCGCGCTCCTCGGCCTGCGCTTTCAGCCGGCGCACCCATTTCCAGTCGACCGAATCCGCCGCGCGGGCCGCTTCGAGCGCGAAGGTGGCGGCCGCCAGCCGTCGGGCCGGGCGCTCTGACTCGGGGACCGCCGCCACCCACGCCGGCACCTCCTGTCGAAGGGCCTCGAGCAGCGCCTCGTAGCCGCCGAGGTCCTCGATGGCCTCGAGTTGCCGGACGATCGCGTCGTGCTCGCCACGGGCGTACCGATCGATTTGCGCGGTGACCGTCTGGGCCCGGGCGGACCCTGGCGCCGACGCCAGAAGCGCCGCGAAACCCGCCGCCCGCAGCAGGGTAGTGCGCCGCACGGGGGTGCAGTATAGACTTCCGCGCATGCGATCAGTCTGCAACCGCTTACATCCGCTGGGCTCTGCCCTCGTCCTTCTGGCCCTGACGGCCTCTCCCGCGCTCGCGCAGCGCGGCGGCGGCGGGCCGCAGCCGCCACAGCCGGTCGGCGCGCCGCGCTTCGAATATGTCGGCCCGACCAACGCCGGCCGCATCGCCGCGGCCGCCGCCGTCGCCGGCAAGCCCGGCGTCTACTTCGCCGGCGCCGCCTCGGGCGGCGTGTGGAAAACCACCGACGGCGGCGCCACCTGGAAGCCGACCTTCGACGGCCAGTCCTCGCAGGCGATCGGCGCCCTCGCCGTCGCGGAAAGCAATCCCAACATCGTGTGGGCCGGCACCGGCGAAGGCTGGGCCGTCCGCGACATGGACATGATGGGCGACGGCATCTACAAATCGACCGATGCCGGCGAGACCTGGACGCGCATGGGCCTCGAGGCCACCGGCCGCATCGGCACCATCGTCATTCACCCCACCAACGAGAACATCGTGATGGCCTGCGCGCTGGGGCGCGCCACCGGACCGCAGCGTGAGCGGGGCGTGTTCCGCAGCGAGGACGGCGGCAAGACGTGGCAGCACGTGCTGTTCGTCGACGAGAAGACCGGCTGCTCGGGCCTGCAGATCGCGCACAAGGATCCCAATGTCGTGATCGCGAGCACGTGGGAGATGTTCCTGCAGACGCACGTGCTCGAGAGCGGCGGCATGGGCAGCGGCATCTACATCTCGCGCGATGCGGGCAGGACGTTCGCGAAGATTACCGATCCGGGCCTGCCGAAATCGCCGTACGGCAAGACGGACGTCGCCATTGCCCCCTCCGACCCGAACCGCATGTATGCGCTGATCCAGACCGGCAGCGACGGCGTCGTGCCGTGGGGATCGAAGACGCGCCTCAAGTCCGAGGCGCAGGGCTCCATGTGGCGCTCGGATGACGGCGGCAAGTCGTGGAAGAACGTGAGCTGGGATCGCCGCCTGATCGGCCGCGCCGGCTACTACATCCGCGTGCGCGTGTCGCCCGACGATCCGGATCACTTGCTCGTTGCCAACAGCACGCTGTGGCGCTCGCGCGACGGCGGCAAGATCTGGGAGAGCGGCGGCGGCGGCTGCGGCGACTGTCACGACATCTGGTGGGACACCACGCCCACGATGGCCGGCCACTACATCGTCACCGGCGACGGCGGCATGGGCATCTATGGATCACCGCGCAATCCCACCGGCAACACGAGTGTGTCGCTGCCGATCGGCCAGATGTATCGTGTGACCGTCGATCAGCGCAGCCCGTACTGGGTGTACAGCGACCGTCAGGATGACGGCAGCATGCGCATTGCCAGCAACCGTCCGATCGTGCCCTCCAACGTGCCGTCCTATGCGCCGCCCCCGGCGCCGGCAGCGCCGGCTGGACGCGGCGGCGGCCGAGGCGGCGGACGCGGCGGTGGCGCGCCTGCCGGCCCGGAGCAGGAGACGATGCCGTCGTGCGAATCGGGATACACCTATCCCGAACCGAACAACTCGAAGTTCGTCTGGGGCACCTGTTACGCGGCGCATGTGGCCACGTTCGACGAGAACAGCGGGCTGCGCCGCTCGGTCAGCCCGTGGATGCACACGCTCGACAGCGATCCGGTCGGCTTGAAGTATCGCTGCCAGTGGTCGCCGCCGCTGGCGATCGACTGGTTCGACAACTCGGTGTACTTCGGCTGCCAGGCCTTGTTCCGCACGCGCGACCGCGGTCAGACCTGGGAAGAACTCCATCCCGATCTCTCGACCGGCGATCCCAACCTGGTGCTGTTCTCAGGCGGCGTCGTCGGCGACAACCTCGGCCAGTTCTACGGCGCGACGATTTCCGCGATTGCGCCGTCGCGCACCGAAAAGGGCGTCGTCTGGGTCGGCACCAACGACGGCAAGGTGTGGATCTCGCGCGACGAGGGCAAGACCTTCACGGATCTGTCGAAGAACGTCGGCATGCCTCCGCTCGGACTGGTGCGGCGCATCGATGCCTCGCACTTCGAGCCCGGCACCGCGTACATGGCCGTGGACTATCACCTGATGGACGTCCGCGACCCGTACCTCTATAAGACGACGGACTTCGGGAAGACGTGGACGAACATCACGGGCAACCTGCCGAAGGGGCATCCGCTCGACTACACGCTGTCGATCGCGGAGAACCCGCATCGCAAGGGCATGGTGTTTGCCGGCACGGGGCACGGCTTCTTCTATTCGCTGAACGACGGGAAGACGTGGAAGCAGTTCAAGGACAAGCTGCCGGCCGCGCCCGTCAACTGGATTGAAGTGCCGAAGAACGCGCCTGAAGTGGCGATTGCCACCTACGGACGCGGGCTCTGGATTCTGCGCGACGTGTGGGCGCTCGAGAACGAAGACACGCTCACGGCCCAGGGCGATCTGCAGCTGCTCAAGCCCGTGCCGGCCACGCGCGTGGCGGCGGGCGGCAACGCGGATTTCGTCTTCGCGCTTGGCGCCGATCAGACGACGCCGATCACGCTCGAAGTGCTCGACGCCAAGGGCGGCCTGGTCAACACGCAGACGATCAACGGCGCGAAGAAGGGGCTCAATCGCGTGTCGTGGGCGATGACGTTCCCCTCGGCCAATCAGCCGGTGCTGCGGTCGGTGCCGCCTGACAACCCGTACATCTGGGATGCGGGCCGATGGACGGCGCGCGAGCGGCCGGTCACGCACTGGGGCATCGGGTCGCAGCGCTGGCAGCCCCGCGTGGCGCCGGGCAGCTATACCGTGCGCATGACGTACAAGGGCACGCAGCACGCGCAGCCGTTCGAGGTGCTGCGCGACGTGACGCTGCCGTCGACCGACGAGGATCTGCTGGCGAGCACCGACCTGCAGCGGCAGATCGTGAGCGCGCTGAACGAAGCGGTGGACAAGATCAACCGCATCGAGATCATGCGCATGCAGGTGGAGGATCTGCGCAAGCAGCATGCGTCCAACAAGCAGCTCGATCAGCAGCTGGCCGCCATCTACAAGCGGATGTACGACACCGAGCTGCACTACCTGTCGCGCACCGAGATGCACAGCGACGACAAGTGGTACGTCGAGAAGTACAAGCTGTACCTGAATCTCGTCTGGCTGCTCGGCGAAGTGGGCGGACAGGCAAGCGACGTGGCCGGCGGTGTCGGGTACCGGCCGACGGCGGCGTCGCAGAACGTGTTTCGCGATCTCTCGCAGCAGCTCGAGACCGCGGGCACGGACTTCAACAAGCTGATGCAGGATGTCGAGGCGTTCAACAAGGCCCACGCGGGCCGCGTGACCCCGATCAGCGACAAGCTGCCGCCGCCTGCCGGCGGCGGGCAGTAGCTAGCGGGTTGGCGTGAGCGTGACGGCCGCGATGAATTTCTCGACGTTGCCGCTCACGCCGTCCGCCTCCCAGATCGCCGCGTTGAGCCGGTACGCGGAGAGCGTCCGCGAATCGGCGGACCAGCGCAGCGAGCCCGCATCGTACGCCTCGCCCGGCTTCCCGTCGGTGGTGAGCATCTTCACGGTGCCGCCCCCGGCGGGCCGCACGGCGACGTTGGAGCTCTGCACAAACGCTTCCCATTTCCCATCAGGCGACAGAGAACCCGAACTGGTCGAACCCGTCGAACGTGTCGAACCCCGTGAACCTGCGGGCTTGCATTCGTAATCGGTCGGCGGCACCTTGTTCCAGTCCCACTTGATCTGCAGATCGCACCGCCACGGATAGCCGTCGAGCACGAACTCCACCGCCATTGCGCCTTCCTGGATGTAGGCGTTCGAGCCGTCGTACTTCACCGTGAAGCGTGCGGCCGGGTCGGCGAACGGCAGCGTAAGCGGCGTGAACTCGTAGCCGGTGCGGAGGTTGAGCTCGATGGCGAGGCGCTGGTGATCGAACAGCGGCGACTTCGCGCCGTGCTTCGCGTCGACGTTCAGCCACACGTTGCCGCCGGGCACGCTCTTGCGAAACCAGAAGGTGTCGGCCTTGGCCCATACCGGTTCGCTGATCGCCGGCACGCCCTGCAGCATCGCCGCCCCGAGCAGCACCGCGCTAACGAACAATCGCATACACCCGCCCCGCGCCTTCCGTGTGCACCAGCCGAAGCCGGCCATCCGCCTCGAACCGATCGAGGCCTGCCTCCGCGTATTCAATCAGTTCCGGCGGGAAATAGTCCATGTGCACGACCGCGTACGTCACGTTCATGGCGGCAAGCGCGTCGAGGCTGTTCGTATTGGGGAAGCGCATGAGCGTGCGTTCCAGCGCCTCGAAGCCTGGCGGCTCAATGCCGCTGTAGCCCTGCACGATCGGCTGGTAGTGCGCCATCGAGTGCAGCATGTACTCGGCGTGACGCCGCACGACCAGCGGTTTCAGCGACGACTGCGGCACGGGGAGTTCGACGAGAGAGAAGGGTTTCGGAAGCGTGTCAAGCCAGCGGTCGATGGCGTACGGCTTGATGTGGTGCAGGCGGAGGTCGAGCGGCAGCGACGCGAACTCGATCACGAGCAGCGCCGTCACGGTCATCGTCACCGCCATCAACTCTCTGCGCGGCAGCCGGGCGGCGAGACGTTCGAAGCCGAGCGCCGCCAGCGCCGCCAGCGCCAGCATGCCGAGCAGCATGAAGCGCGAGGGCACGCGGATGAAGCTGAGGCCGGGCACCTGGTAGACGAACTGCCAGAGACCGAACGGCGGCCCAATCGTCAGCCAGATCGTGACGAGCAGCACGGGCAGGAACAGCCACACGATGCGCGACCGGCGCGCGGCGGCAACGCCGGCGGCGGCCAGCAGCAGCACGCTGATGCCAGGGAACAGCGCGACGTCCGGTTCGGCCTGCAGCCACGGCCACGCCGGAAGCTGCGACACGAGCCACGCATCGACGCGCGAGGTCGTGGCCAGCCAGCTCGAGCCTGTCACCCCGACATCGTCGAGCGCGCGCACGAGACCGGCCTGCTGCCGCGCCCGCCAGTAAGGGATGAAGAGCAGCACGGTGGGCAGGAGCAGCAGCAGTCCCGTGAGGCCCGTGTCGCGCACGCGCGTGCGCCATTCCACACGGCCGCCTGTCAGCAGATGGTGCGCGATCGTGATGACGGCGCCGAGCAGCAGCAGCGCCGTGCCATGACCCGACGTGAGGGCCTGCAGCGACAGCATGGCCGCCGCCCAACGCAGGTCGCGCGCGCGGCCGTCGCGCAGATAGGTGTAGAGAAAACCCAGCGCGAACGGCACGAAGTAAATTGCGGTCTGGTGCAGTTGATAGATGCGCCCGAATCGCGGCGGCGTGAACGCGAAGATGAGCCCGCACAGGAACGCGGCCGGGCGTGAGAACCCCAGCCGCCGTCCCAGGAAGTACCCACCCAGCGCGCAGAGAAACACGGACACGCCCGCCGCGACATTCGTGCCGAGCACGGCGTTGCCGGTGATCCAGACGGCCGGCGCCGCAATCAGCGCCGGGCCAATCAGATGCTCGCTGTAGGCAAGCGTGTTGGGGTGCGGATAGAAGATGTTGGCGTCGAAGATCGCCCAGGGCGCGTGCGTGAACGCGTGCACGTTCCAGCCGATCGTCCAGATGAAGAGCCAGGGGTCGGCCCCGCCGCCCAGCTGATGATCCCACCCGCGAATCACGAGCGGCCAGGTCAGGGTGAGCGTCAGCGCGGCATATGCGGCCGCGACCCACCAGATGCGCCTGATCATCGGAGGGGCGCCCCTCTAGAGCGCCTCGTCCTTTGTTTCGTGCACCGACAGCAGGCCCACGAGGGTGAGCAGCGCCGCGGCCGACAGGTAATAGCCGACGTACTGCAGGCCGTAGGTGGTGGCCAGATACGTGGCGATGTAGGGCGCGAGTGACGCGCCGAAGATGCCCGAGAGATTGAACGCCAGCGACGTGCCGCTGTAGCGCACGTTGGTCGGAAACAGCTCCGAGAGCAGCGTGCCCAGCGGCCCGTACACCATGCCGATGAGCGCCATGCCCACGATCATCATCGAGACGGCCCCGATGGTGCCGGCCAGGAACATGGGCGCCATCACGAGGCCGAACACCGCAATCCCCGCGTTGACCCAGATGGCCGTCGCCCGCCGCCCGCGATCCGCGACCACCGCCGACATCGGGATCGTCAGCGCGAAAAAGAGGATCGCCACCAGCTGCAGCAGCAGGAACGTCTCGCGCGTGTAGCCCAGCCTCGACGTGCCCCACGACAGCGCGAACACCGTCATGAAATAGAACAACACGAACGCCGACAGCGAAATCAGGATGCCGAGGAAGAGCGTGCGCGGGTGATCGCGAAACACCGCCAGCATCGGCACCTTCACGCGCTCGTGCCGCGTCGCCGCCTCCTGGAAGATCGGCGTCTCGGTGATCGACAGCCGCACGTAGAGGCCCACGAACACCAGCACCGCGCTCGCCAGAAACGGAATGCGCCACCCGTACGCAAAGAACTGCTCGTTGGTCAGCCATTGTGACAGGAGCAGGAACACCCCGCCTGACAGAAAGAACCCCAGCGGCGCGCCCAGCTGGGGAAACATGCCGTACCACGCGCGCTTGCCTTCGGGCGCGTTTTCGACGGCCAGCAGCACCGCGCCGCCCCATTCGCCCCCGAGACCCAGGCCCTGGCCCACGCGGCACAGCGCGAGCAGGGCGGGCGCCGCGATGCCGATCGACGCATAGGTCGGCAGCATGCCGATCACCACCGTCGACAGCCCCATCGTCAGCAGCGCCGCCACCAGCGTCGTCTTGCGTCCCACACGATCGCCGAAATGGCCGAACAGCGCCGAGCCAATCGGCCGCGCCACGAACGCCAGCGCGAACGTCGCGAGCGACGCCAGCGTGGCGGCGGTTGGATCCGTGCTCGGAAAGAAGAGCCGGGGAAACACCAGCACGGCTGCCGTCGCGTAAATGTAGAAATCGAAGAACTCGATGGTGGTGCCAATGAGGCTGGCAAACAGCACTTGCCGGGGCGTATTGATGGCCATGGAATCGAGGGGTAGCCTACAGCAGGTTGGCAGCTGGTTTACACTTCTTCACGCATGGCTCGCCGTAAACCGAAGTCCGACTCCCTTTTCGATCACATGGAAGCCCCGCCGGCCGGCGCGAAACGCGGCGGCGACGGCGGCAGCGGCGCCGGCATCGTCGAAGCCGTCGCTCTGCACGAAGCGGCGCAGGAGCGGTACCTCAATTACGCGCTTTCGGTCATCACGTCACGCGCGCTGCCGGACGTGCGCGACGGCCTCAAGCCCGTTCAGCGCCGCATCCTCTATTCGATGTGGCAGCAGAACCTCACGTTCGACGCGAAACATCGCAAGTCGGCCACGGTCGTCGGCGCCGTGCTCGGCAACTACCATCCGCACGGCGACGCCTCGGTCTACGACGCCATGGTGCGCATGGCGCAGGCCTTCTCGCTCAGATATCCGCTGGTCGACGGATCGGGAAACTTCGGCTCGCTCGACGGCGACAATCCGGCAGCGTACCGCTATACGGAGGCGCGCCTCGCGCGAATCTCCGACGAGCTGCTCGGCGAGCTCGAGCAGGACACGGTGGCGATGCGGCCCAACTTCGACGGCACCAAGACCGAGCCGGTCGTTCTGCCGTCGCGCATTCCCAATCTGCTGATCAACGGCGCCACCGGCATCGCGGTCGGCATGGCCACGAGCATTCCGCCGCACAACCTGCACGAAGTCTGCACCGCGCTCATCAAGTTCATCGAAAATCCCGAGCTGTCGAGCGTGCAGCTGTGCAAGTGGGTGAAAGGGCCCGACTTTCCAACCGGCGGCCAGATTCTCAACAGCCAGGACGAGCTGAAGCAGATTTACAAGACGGGGCAGGGCGCCATCCGCCTGCGCGGCACCTGGGAAGAAGGGCCGTCCACCCGCACGGGCAAGACCATCTACGTCACCAGCATCCCGTACGCCACCAACAAGGCCACGCTCGTCGAGCGCATCGCCGACGTCGTGCTCTCACGCAAGCTGCCGCCGCTGGTCGACGTCAAGGACGTCTCGACCGACGATGTGCGGATTGCGCTGGAGTTGAAGAAAGACGCGGACGAGCGGATGGTGATGGCGTATCTGTACAAGAACACGCCGCTCCAGACCAGCTTCCCGGTCAACCTGACGTGCCTCGAGCCGACCGAGAACGAGTTCGTCGGCGCGCCGAAGCGGCTGTCGCTGCACGAGATTCTCTGGCACTTCCTCCACTTCCGCCTCGACGTCGTCACGAAGCGTCTCGAGCACGAGTTGAATGCGCTCAAGACGCGCATGCATATTCTCGAAGGCTTCGAGAAGGTCTTCGACGCGCTCGACGAAATTCTGAAGATCGTCCGCAAGTCCGACGGCAAGGCCGACGCGGCCGAGAAGATCATGTCGAAGTTCGCGCTCGACGCCGAACAGACCGACGCGATCCTCGAGCTGAAGATCTACCGCCTGGCGCGCCTCGAAATCCTGGTCATCCAGAAGGAGCTCGCGGAGCGGCGCCGCCGCGCGCGCGAAATCACGGCGCTGCTGAAGGACGAGTCGAGCCGCTGGGACATCGTCAAGATCGAGATCGAGCAGGTACGGCAGAAGTACGGCGATCCGAAGACGGACAAGCGCCGCACCGAAATCTCGAGCGACGAGGGCGAGGCCGAATACACGGCCGAAGACTTCATCGTCGAAGAAGACAACGTCGTGATCGTCACGCGCGACGGATGGGTGAAGCGCCAGAAGGAAGTGAAGGATCTGTCGACCACGCGGCTGCGTGAGGGCGACACGGTGCTGGCGGCCGTCGGCGGCAGCACGCGCGCCACCGTGGTCTTCTTCACCAATTTCGGCACCGCCTACACCGCGCGCATCGTGGATATCCCGGCCTCGACGGGCCACGGCGAGCCGATTCAGCGGCTGTTCAAGTTCAAGGATGGGGAACGCGTCGTGGCGGCCCAGAGCCTGGATCCGCGCGTGGCGAAGCACATCACCGCGAAGAAGGAAGGGGACGCGCCGCCCCTGCACGCCATGGCCGTCACGAGCGACGGCTACAGCCTGCGGTTCTCGGTGGAACCCTTCGTCGAGGCGAGCACCCGCGCCGGCCGCCGCTTCGCCCGCGTGCCGGACGGCCACGAGGTCATCAACGTCGAGATGGTGACCGGCGACGAAACGGTGATCGTCGCCACGCGCCAGGCGCGCGCGCTGCTGTGCAAGGCCGACGAGGTGAACTTCCTGTCGGGCCCCGGCCGCGGCGTCATCCTCATCAAGCTGGCGAAAGACGATGACCGGGTGCTGGGGTTCATGGCGTCGAAGGGCGATCGCGACCTGATGGTGGTCGAGACCACGCGCGGCGCCGAGCAGACCATCAGCACCGCCAAGTACGAAGTGACGAGCCGCGGCGGCCGCGGCCGCGAGCTGCTGCAGCGCGGCCAGTTCGTGCGCGTCGTGCCTCAGCCGCCTGACGTGCCGCCGTCATTCGACGGCTCATGATCGACCTGGATCTCACGCGCGACAGCGACTGGGTGGTGCTCGCCGACAACGGCGACGTGCTGCCGTCGCTGCCAGACGCGTCGTTCCAGATGATCTACATCGATCCGCCCTTCAACACCGGCCGCACGCAGACGCGCCGGACCCTCGCGACCGCGCGGGACGATGCGGGCGATCGCGTGGGGTTCAAGGGGCACACCTACGCAACCACCGTGACCGCCTCGCGCGCGTACGGCGATGCCTTCGACGACTACCTCGCGTTTCTCGAGCCGAAGCTGCACGAGGCGCGCCGGCTGCTCGCGCCGTCGGGCACGTTCTACCTGCATCTCGACTACCGCGAGGTGCACTATGCCAAGGTGATGCTCGACGGCATCTTCGGGCGCGACTGTTTTCTCAACGAGATCATCTGGGCCTACGACTACGGCGCGCGCGCCACGCGCAAGTGGCCCGCGAAACACGACACGGTTCTTGTGTATGTGAAAGACGCGTCGCAGTACTGGTTCGATGCGTCGGCGGTCGATCGCGAGCCCTACATGGCGCCGGGGCTGGTGACGGCTGAGAAAGCCGCGCGCGGCAAGCTGCCCACCGACGTGTGGTGGCACACCATCGTCTCGCCGACCGGGAAAGAGAAGACCGGCTATCCCACGCAGAAGCCGGAGGGCCTGCTGCGCCGCATGATCGGCGCGTCGACGAAGCCGGGCGATCGCGTGCTGGATTTCTTCGCAGGCAGCGGCACCACCGGCGCCGTCGCGCGCGCGCTCGGCCGCCGCTTCGTGCTCGTCGACGAGAACCCCGAAGCGATTGACGTCATGCGCAATCGCCTCGGGGACGAAGGCGTCGACTATGTCGACGCTAGGCCGGCGCCTTCGACAGATCGAAGTGCGGGTTCTCGATGAGGCCGATCGAGTTGCCGAACGGATCCGCGACCGTGGCGACCTTGATGCCGTCGCCGACATCCTTCGCCGCGCTCACCAGGGCGGCGCCCGCCTTCACGAAGCCCTCGACGGCGCTGTCGATCTCGGGCACGCGCCAGTAGGCCACGCCGCCCTCCGCACCGGGCCGCCCTTCATCGGGCAGCAGGCCAAGCTCGTATCCGCCAATCTCGAACCCTACATAGAACGGCTGGTCGAAGTACGGCTGCTTCTCGAAAGCTCTGGCGTACCAGGCCTTCGCGCCATCGAGATCAGGGACGGGGTAAATGACAGTGGCAAGTCCGAGAATGGGCATCACGCACACCTTTAGTGTGTGCTCGCTGGATGCCTACATCCACGCCCGCGGCGAGAAGCGCCGGCGCAGGTAGGGGCCCTGTTCTATGCACAGGCCCCGCTAGGGACAACGAAAAAATAGCATGACGCGCCTCACGGCGTAAACGGCTGCGCGTCCTCGACCAGAATGTCGCGCAGCGTCATCATGGCGAAAACCGCAACGCGCGGCATGCGTTTCGCACGACTCTGGCCGGCCAGAGTTCTGAGAGAAGCGTGCCAATCGGTGGAGACTCAGGCCTGGGTTTGCGAGTATCCCTTCTTTACCCACTCCGTGAAAAAGTCATCGCGGCCCCGTGCGCGACGCACGCCTCGCCACATGGCGTCGGCCGCGAATAGCAGTGCGGCCGCACGCCAGAGCCAGATGGTCCAGTGGGCGGGCTCCGCCGGCACGACCAGCGCAAGCGTTAGAAACGCCGCGAACCCGCCCAGTCAGTCATGCTACTCCTCGAGTCGGCACCTTAACGGAAACGGAGAACCTCGAAGACGCCCGCTTCCGTCTCCGATTCCGTCCAGCCTTCGAACTGCGCGTCGAGCGCGGCGTACTCGGCTTTGGCGGCGGCCAGCATCGCGTCGCGATGCGCGAGTGACTCCCAGGTGTCGATGGTGAGATATGTGCGCGGCCGGGCAGTGTCGCGCAGCAGGGATGTGCCGGCGAAGCCTGGATGGCGCGAGAAAAGCTGTGCCCAGTCGCCGCCGGCCCCATAGGCGCGCTCGAAAAGGGCAACGGCCTCTTCTTTGACGACAAACTTCCAGATCACGTTGATCATAGGCATTCGCTGCGATTACGGCGTAAACGCTACGCCGTGGACCAGCACCCGCACCACAAGGATCGCAAGCAAAAGCGCGACGCCGTCAGTCCATCGCCCTTCGAGAGCCGCCCACGGATGACTCGACTGTTCGCGTGGCAACACCGCGCCGATCACCGCAAAGAGCCAGAAGGACGCCTCGCCCGCGCGCACGCTCACAAATGTCGCGGGCATCGGCTGATTGACGAGAATCACGGCGGCGGTGCCGAGCACCACCGGCAGCGCGATGATGCCGAGCACTCCCGTTCCTTTCCGCGCTGCAGCCGGGACGAACTGGATCAATTCTCGCCCGGCGACGACATGGATCGCGGCCACACCCACGGCACCAAGGGCGCTGATGGCATATCGGCCGGCCATAGGCAAATCAAGGGCGACCGCGGCGACGGAGAAGTCACCAATGAAAGGTGCCGAGATCAGATTGCCGACGAATGTGCCCACTCCGAAGACCGCAAGATAAAGCAGTGGAACCGCCGCCGCAGATTCGCGCGCTCGCCTGAACACCAGCCAGGCGGCGACGCCCAGCACGAGACAGGCCAACGGACCCGCGATGCCGATGAGCACTCGTTCGCTACCCGCCGCCTGAGCCGGCGTCATGTCCAGATCGACGGCGTAATTGAAGAGGGTTGACCGCACGCCAAGGCTATAGGCGACCGTTGCGTGCGTCAGCTCGTGCAGGATCGTCAGGGCCATGGACGCGGTGGAGAACCAGACGAGGGGACGCACAAGCCAGGGCACGGCTGAGCATATACTGGCGCTTCCATGGCATTGAGGCTGTTCTTCGCTCTTTTTTTCGCGGCCACGGCGGCTGTTGCTCCCCACGATGAGTGGTCGCGATTCCGCGGTCCCAATGGCTCCGGCATCTCGGCCGCCAAAGATCTGCCGACCGAGTTCGGTCCCACGAACAACCTGATTTGGAAGCTGGATCTTCCGCAGGGGCACTCCTCGCCGATTCTGTTCCGCGACCGTCTTTACATGACGGGTTTCCGCGACAAGGATCTCTTCACGTTCGCCGTCAGCGCTGACGGCAAGCTGTTGTGGGAGACGAAGCTGTCGGGGCTCGCCACGCCGCCGGCTGACAAGCGCAATAGTGCCGCCTCGCCGAGCCCCGCCGTCGACGACTCGGGCGTGTACGTGTTCTTCCACGACTTCGGCCTCGTCGCGTACGACCTCGACGGCAAAGAGCGGTGGCGGATGCCGCTGGGGCCCTTCATTAATGTGTACGGCATGGGCGCCTCGCCCATCATCGTCGGCGACCTGGTGGTGCTGGCGGCGGATCAGAGTCTGGATTCGTACATCATCGGCGTCGACAAGAAGACCGGAAAGCAGCGCTGGAAGACGGCGCGGCCGGAAGCGAAGAGCGGCCACTCCACGCCGATCGTCTGGAAGGGCAAGGACGGCCGCGACGAGATTCTGCTGCCCGGATCGTTTCGCCTGACGTCGTACGACCCTGCCAGCGGCGAGCGTAAGTGGTGGGTCAGCGGCTTGTCGTTCGAGATGAAGTCGGTGCCCGTGATCGCGAAGATCGGCATTCGCGGCGAAGAGACGCTCTTCATCAACGGCTACGGATCCGGCGAGAACGATCCCGGGCGCGAGGTGCAGGCCGAGGAAACCGAGAAGGTATTCGCCAACAACGACACCAACAAGGACGGCAAGCTTGTCGCGGCTGAAATGCCGAGCGATCACGCGCGCGGCTGGCTCGACTTCATGGATCTCAACAAGGACGGCGCGCTGTCGCGCGACGAGTGGGATTACTATCGCGCCGCGCTCGCCACCAAGAACGGCATGCTCGCCATCCGTCTGGGCGGCAGCGGCGACATGACCGCGAAGAACGTCGTGTGGCAGTATCACCGCGCGGTGCCGCAGCTGCCCTCGCCCCTCGTGTACGGCGGCATGCTCTACATGATCAACGACCGCGGCATTCTGACGACGCTGAATCCGGAGACAGGGGAGATGTTGAAGCAGGGCAGGATTGCGGGGGTACAGGACAACTTCTATGCCTCGCCCGTGGCCGGCGACAACAAGATCTATATGACGAGCGAGAAGGGCAAGATCGCCGTGCTGCGTCCGGACGGCAATCTCGAGCCCATCGCGGTCAACGACATCGGCGAGGACATCTATGCGACGCCGGCCCTTGCCGACGGCCGGATTTACGTGCGCTCGCGCAACACCCTCTTTGCGTTCGGGAAATAGAGGAGACCTTATGCGCCGTTTCGGATACGCGCTCGTCGTGATGGTTGCCGCGGGTGCCGCCCTGCACGCGCAGGGCCAGGCGCCGCCGCCGCAGACCCAGGCACCGCCGCAGCAGGCGCAGCGCGCCCCGCAGCCGCCGCCGACCAACCTCATGGTGCTTCCCTCGACCATGACGCGCCCGGAGGTTGTCCGGGTGATGCGCGGTTTCACGCGCGGGCTGGGCGTGCGGTGCCAGCACTGTCATGTCGGCGAAGGGGACGACCTTTCGAAGTTCGATTTCGCGTCCGACGCAAAGCCGCAGAAGGAAATTGCGCGCGCGATGCTGCTGATGGTGACCGACATCAACACGAAGCACCTGGCCGGCGTCGGCGAGCCGGCGGCCGGGGCGGCGCCCGGTGAAACGCCCGCGCCGAAGGTGACGTGTTACACGTGCCATCGCGGCACAACCAAGCCGCTGACCGCGCCGCCGCCTGGTGAGGGCCGGGGCGGACGCGGTGGGTGGTAGGCCGGGCGCTGGAGCCGGGCTGACGGAGGAGTGCTGATGAGTGTGATGCGGAAGGCGCTGCTGGCGGGTTCGCAGAGCGTGTGGCTGCGAGAGAAGGCGATGCGGTGGGGGTTCGTGCGGCGGTCGGTCGCCACCTTCATGCCGGGCGAGCGCGTGGAAGATGCGCTCGAAGCCGCGCAGGTGTTGAAGACGAAGAAGATCAACACGATCCTGACGCGGCTCGGCGAGTCGCTGGCCGGCGCGGAAGATTCGCAGGCCGTGGCCGATCACTACGTGCGGGTCATGGACATGGTTGCCGAGCGCGGGCTCGACGCGCAGATCTCGGTCAAGCCCACGCAGCTTGCCTACGATCAGGACAAGGAGATGTGCTTCCGCCATCTCACGCGTCTGCTCGACCATGCGACGCTGCGCAACAACATCATCTGGATCGACATGGAGAGCTCGGAGTACGTCGACGGCACGATCGAGCTGTTCAAGCGCGGCCGCGCGCACTCCGATCGCATCGGCATTGCGCTGCAGGCCTATCTGTTCCGCACCGAAAAGGACATCGAGGCGCTGCTGCCGCTCGGCTGCAACATCCGCCTGGTGAAGGGCGCCTATCTCGAGCCGCCGGCCGTGGCGTTCCCCGACAAGAAGGACGTCGACGAGAACTACTTCAAGCTCGCGGCGCGCATGCTGCAGCCCGACGCGCTGGCCTCAGGCACGCTGCTGCACATTGCCACGCACGACATGGCCCTGGTGGGCCGGCTTCGCAAGATGATCGAGGAGCGGAACGTGCCGAAGCGGCACTATGAGTTTGCGATGCTCTTCGGCATTCAGCGCGGCGCGCAGCAGCAGCTCGTGGCCGAGGGCGAATCGCTGCGCGTGCTCAT
The DNA here is from genome assembly GCA_036675475.1 of Vicinamibacterales bacterium. Lineage (GTDB taxonomy): Bacteria > Acidobacteriota > Vicinamibacteria > Vicinamibacterales > SCN-69-37 > JALYRV01. The sequence continues at coordinate 37,883 of JAKFEY010000021.1, read as the reverse complement.
CAGCTACGGCGAGTACTGGTTCCCGTGGTACATGCGCCGGCTCGCCGAACGCCCGGCGAACGTTTGGTTCGTGCTCAAGAACATGTTCAGTTGAGCGGGATCGATCCTCAGTTTCCAGTTACTCGTCGCTCCTCCTCCTGAACAGCGATGCGAGCACCTGCTTCCATCGTCCTTTTTCTTTCGGGTCGGGCGGTGGCGGCGGGGTCTTCTCCGGCGGCGGCAGGATGAGCGGTTCGCCCATCGCTTCGGCCGCGGCCTCGTCGGCGGCCAGGATCGCCTCCGCGTAGGTCTCGGTTAGTTCGGCCGCCATGCTCTCGATGGCCTTGCCGTGCGCGGCCACCAGTTCTTCGTACGGCTTCTGCGTGTCCGTGCGGTCGTAGAAGACGGCCGCGTCCATCCACGCCCTGAACATCTCGCCGCGCGCGACTTTGCGGCCGCCGAGACCGACGGTTGCATCCAGTTCGGCTTGCACACTGTCGAACGCCTGCCGCGCGCGGGCGAGCGCGGGCGAGGTGTTGCCGCCGGCATCATCTTCGAGCGCGCCGAGCGCGCGGCGCAGGCTCGCCTTGTCGGTATCCATCGCGGCGCGTCGAACCGGCGTCGACAGCCGCCGGTACCGCTCGAGCCATCCGGCATCCTGGATGTAGCCGTCGACGACGTGCACGGGCTCGCGGCCGGCCTCTTTCACGACGCGCAGCGCCTGCCGCACATGCGTGGCATTGCGGCGAAACGCGCGGATGATCTCGGCGTGCGGCGGCGATGCCATGCGGGATCCGATTTTACTGTCGGTGGTTGTGTAAGAATTAACCGGATATGGCTGGCTGGCAGGACTTCGCCGGGTTGAACCGGGGCTATGTGCTCGAGCTTTACGACCGCTACCGGTCCGATCCGAAGGCGGTGGACCCAGCGACGCGTGCCATTTTCGACCAGTGGACGCCTACGGAAGAGGTGCCGGCAGCCGCGCCGGCCGCGTCGTCCTCCGCATCCGCCGGCGCCGCCTTCCGCCCCGAGCTGTATGTGGGCCTGGTCAAGCTGTCGGGGTCGATTCGGCGCTACGGCCACCTGGCCTCGACGCTCGACCCGCTCGGATCCGAACGGCAGGGCGATCCCGCCCTGGAACTGGAAACCTACGGCCTCAGTGAAGCCGACCTCACACAACTGCCGGCCTCGCTGGTCGGCGGCCCGCTCGCCGAGACCGCCGCGAATGCCTTCGAGGCGATCGAGCGGCTCCGCGCCGTGTATTGCGGCAACACCGGCTACGACCTGGCGCACATCTTCGTGCCGGAAGAGCGCCAGTGGCTGCGGCAGGCCATCGAGCGCGGCACGTTCCGTCCGCCCACCGATCCCATCGACGATCGCGACCTTCTCGAACGCCTCACGGTGGTCGAGAGCTTCGAGCGCTTCCTGCACCGCACCTTCCCCGGCAAGACGCGCTTCTCGATCGAGGGGCTCGACATGCTCGTGCCGGTGCTCGATGAGGTGATTGGCGACATTGCCGAAGCAGGCACGCGCAGCGTGTTCATCGGCATGGCGCACCGCGGGCGTCTCAACGTGCTCGCGCACATCCTCAACAAGCCCTACGCGCAGATCCTCGCGGAGTTCAAGGATCCCGTGCGGTCGGCCGCGCACTCCGGCGACCGCTCGTTTGCCGGCGACGTGAAGTACCACATGGGCGCGATCCGCGCCATCAAGGGCGGCCGGCAGGTCGAGATGCACGTCTCGATGCCGCCGAACCCGAGCCACCTCGAGGCCATCGATCCGGTGCTCGAGGGGATGGCGCGTGCCGCCGCCACCGACGCGTCGAAGGGCGGCGCGCCTGTCTTCGATCCGGATCTCGCACTGCCCATCCTGATTCACGGCGACGCCGCGTTTGCCGGCCAGGGCGTGGTGGCCGAGACCCTGAACTTCTGCAAGCTTGCCGGCTATTACACCGGCGGTACCATCCACATCATCGCGAACAACCAGCTCGGGTTCACCACCGATCCCGAAGACTCGTTCAGCACGCTCTACGCGAGCGGCCTGGCGCGCGGCTTCAAGATTCCCATCATCCACGTCAATGCCGACGATGTGACGGCGTGCATCGAGGCGGCGCGAATCGCGGTGGCGTATCGCGCGAAGTTCAAGCGCGACGTGCTGATCGATCTCGTGGGCTACCGGCGCTACGGCCACAACGAAGGCGACGAGCCGGCGTTCACGCAGCCGATGCTCTATCGCAAGATCACGGCGCAGCCGACCGTGCGTCAGCTGTGGGCCGAAACGCTGGCCTCGCGCGGCGTCATCGAGGCGGGCGAGGCCGATCGCCTGCTCGACGCCCGCATGCAGGAGCTGCAGGCCGCGTTCGACGCGCTCAATCCCGAGCAGGATCTCGTGGAGCCGCACGCCGAGCTCGCCCCTCCGGGCGCGGCCGCGCGCGTGAAGACGGCCGTGCCGCTCGACAGGCTGGCCGCGCTCAACGGCGGACTGCTGCACGTGCCCGACGGCTTTACGCCGCATCGCAAGCTCGAAAAGGCGCGCGATCGGCGCCGGCAGATGTTCGACGATCCCGACGCCCGCGCCATCGACTGGTCGGCGGCCGAGGAGCTCGCCTTTGCCAGCATCCTCGAAGACGGCACGCCTATCCGTCTCACGGGTGAAGACGTCGAGCGCGGCACCTTCAGCCAGCGCCACGCCGTCCTGCACGATCCCGAAAGCGGCGACACCCTCGTGCCGCTGCAGTCGCTGGCGCAGGCAAAGGCGTCGTTCGAGATTCACAACAGCCCGCTCTCCGAAAACGCGGCCGTCGGCTTCGAGTTTGGCTACAGCGTGCAGGCGCCCGGCACGCTCGTCGTCTGGGAAGCGCAGTACGGCGACTTCATCAACGGCGCGCAGGTGGTGATTGACGAGTTCCTCGTCTCCGCGCGCTCGAAGTGGGGCCAGGAGCCGTCGCTCGTGCTGCTGCTGCCGCACGCGCACGAAGGGCAGGGGCCCGATCACGCCAGCGCGCGCCCCGAGCGATTCCTGCAGCTCGCCGCCGACATCAACATGCGTGTGGCCAACTGCACCACGGCCGCGCAGTACTTCCACCTGCTGCGCCGGCAGGCGATGCTCCTCGACAACGATCCGCTGCCGCTCATCGTGCTCACGCCGAAGAGCCTGCTGCGCCACCCGGCCGTGGCCTCCTCGCCGCGCGAGCTCGCGGAAGGCCGCTGGCAGCAGGTGATTGACGATGTGGAGGCGCGCGGGCGCGAGAAGGACATCCGCCGCCTGGTGCTGTGCAGCGGCAAGGTCGCCATCGATCTGCTGACGAGCGATCGGCGCAAGGAATCGCCGGGCGTGGCCATCTGCCGCGTGGAGCAGCTCTATCCACTGCCCATCAATGACATCCGCAAGGTCATCGAGAGCTATCCCGCGCTCGATCAGGTCGTGTGGGTACAGGAAGAGCCGGAAAACTACGGGGCCTTCGAGTTCGTGCGGCCCCATCTGCAGTCGATCGTCGCGGGCCGCTACAACTTCAGCTACATCGCGCGCCCGCGCAGCGCGAGTCCCGCCGAAGGATCGGCGGCGCGCCACGCGCAGAACCAGGCGGTGCTGATTGCCGCCGCGTTCAAGGTCCAGGACAGGAAACCCACTCATGCCCGCTAACATCGTCGTTCCCGAAATGGGCGAGTCGGTTGTCGACGCCCGCATTGCGAAGTGGCTCAAGCAGGAAGGCGATGCCGTGTCGGTGGGCGAGCCGCTCGTCGAGCTCGAGACCGACAAGGTGGACGTCGAAGTCGCGGCGCCGCAGTCGGGCGTGCTCTCCGCGATCGCGCACAAAGACGGCGCTGACGTCAAGATTGGCGACGTGCTCGGGGTCATCAGCGAGGGGAAAGGGCAAAGGGCAGAGGGAAAAGGGGACGCAAGGGAAGAGGGGAAAGGGAAAGGGGCGAAGGGGAAAGGGGCGGCGGCTGCGAGCGTCTCGAGCAGCGCCGCTTCGGTGGCCGCAACTCCCGCGGCGCGGCGGCTTGCTCGTCAGGAGAACGTCGATCTCTCCACCGTCACGCCCGAAGGCCCGCGCGTGACGCCTGACGACATCAAGGCGCGAACGGAACCCACGAAGGCCACGTCCCCACCGCCCACCGCGACCACCCCAAAGCCACGTACCCACGCCCCCACGACGGGCGAGCGTAGCGAGCAACGCATCCGCATGTCGAAACGCCGCGCCACCATCGCGCGCCGGCTCGTGGAAGTGCAGTCCACCGCCGCGATGCTGACGACGTTCAATGAAGTCGACATGACGGCGGTGATGCAGCTGCGCGAGCGACGGAAGCAGGCGTTCAAGGACCGCTACGGCGTGTCGCTCGGCCTGTCGTCCTTCTTCGTGAAGGCGTCGGTCGCCGCGCTGCGCGAGTTCCCGCGGCTCAACGCCGAAATTCAGGGCGACGAGATGGTGCTCAAGCACTATTTCGACATCGGCATTGCGGTGGGCGCCGAGGAAGGCCTGGTCGTGCCCGTGCTGCGCGATGCGGACAGGCTGTCGTTCGCCGAAATCGAGCAGGGCGTGCGCGACTTTGCCGGCAAGGCGAAGAACGGCACGCTGTCGCTCGACGATCTGCGCGGCGGCACGTTCACCATCACCAACGGCGGCGTTTTCGGCTCGCTCATGAGCACGCCGATTCTCAATCCGCCGCAGGTCGGTATTCTCGGCCTGCATGCGATCAAGGACCGTCCGGCCGCCGTCGACGGCAAGATCGAGCTGCGGCCCATGATGTACACCGCCCTGACGTACGATCACCGCATCGTGGATGGATCCGAGGCCGTGCGCTTCCTCGTGCGCATCAAGGAGCTGATCGAGGATCCGGCCCAGATGCTGATTGAGGGCTGATGAACGAAAAAGTGTCGCTCCCACGCGACACGGAGGTGTCGCGGTTAATCGACCAGCTGGAGCGCGCCATTGACGGCGACGCGTGGCATGGCGATCCCGTGATGGATGTCATTGCGCGCGCGTCGTTCGCCACCGCCAACGCGAAGCCGGCGAAGGCCTCGCACTCGATCCGCGAGATCGTGCGTCACATGACGGCCTGGACGAATGAAGTGCGCCACCGCATGAACGGCGCTCCCGCGGGCGAACCGCCCGAAGGCGACTGGCCGCCCGAGACCGGCAGCGGCGAAGCCGCCTTCCGCGCGGAGGTCGACGCGCTCAAGGCGGCGCACGACGCGCTCATCGCCGACCTCCGCGCGCTGACCGACGAGCAGTTGTTCGAACCCACCCGCGATCCCCGCAACCGTGAAACCGGCGCAGGCGTCACACGCTATGTGCTGCTGCACGGCCTCGCGCAGCACCACGCCTATCATTCCGGGCAAATCGCAATCCTCGCGAAGCTCTAGTCGTCGTACTATCATCAGGCGTGGCCTCGTCCTATACCGCTAAAGACATCACCGTTCTGGAAGGCCTGGAGCCTGTCAGGAAACGCCCCGGCATGTACATCGGCGGCGTGGGCTCCACCGGGCTGCATCATCTGGTCTGGGAGGTGCTCGACAACGCGATCGACGAGGCCATGAACGGCCACGCCTCGAACATCAGCGTGACGCTGCACGACGACGAGTCCTCGATCACCATCAGTGACGATGGGCGCGGCATTCCGGTGGATAAGCATCCGCAGACGAAGAAGAGCGCGCTGGAGGTGATCTTCACCACGCTCCACGCCGGCGGCAAGTTCGAGCACGGCAACTACAAGACGGCGGGCGGCCTGCACGGCGTCGGCGCCTCGGTGGTCAACGCGCTCTCGAAGGAGCTGGTGGCGACCGTTCGCCGCGACGGCGCGGAGTGGGAGCAGCGCTTCAAGCAGGGTGTGCCGCAGGGCGCGGTCAGGAAGACCAGCGCGGCGCGCGGCACGGGCACCACGGTGTTCTTTCGTCCCGACCCAACCATCTTTCCGAAGATCGAGTTTGACGCGGCGGTGATTCGCGAGCGCCTCGAGGTCGCGAGCTACCTGCACCGGGGCGTGAAGATTGCGTTCGAGAACGAAGCGGCGGAAGCGGGACAGCCGAAGCGCGAGGTGTTTCAGCACGAAGAAGGCCTCAGCGACTATCTCAGAAAGATTCTGACCGATCGCTCGTCGAAGCCCGTGCACGACGCGCCCTTTACGCTGACCCGTGAGCACGAGGAAAGCGGCGTGCGCATCGACCTGGCGTTTCAGTGGACGCTCGGCACCGACGAGCACCTGCGCAGCTACGTCAACGGCATCACCACCGGATCCGGCGGCACGCACGAGAACGGCTTCCGCGCGGGCCTCGGCAAGGCCGTTCGCAACTTCATCGACACCCACAACCTGTCGCCGAAGGGCGTGACGATTACCGCGGAAGACATCCGCGAAGGCATTGTCGGCGTGCTCAGCGTGTTTCTGCAGGAACCGCAGTTTCAGGGGCAGACGAAGGATCGCCTCAACAACCCCGAGGTCGCCGGCATCGTCGACGCCGTCGTGCGGCCGGGGCTCGAGGGCTGGCTCAACTCGAACATCAGCACGGCCAACGACATCGTCGCGCGCATCATCATGGCGGCGCGCGCGCGCGAGGCCAGCCGCGCGGCGCAGCAGGAGGTCGTGCGCAAGAGCGCGACCTCGTCGCGGCTGACGCTGCCCGGCAAGCTGAGCGACTGCTCGTCGCCCGGCCGCGAAGACAGCGAGCTGTTCATCGTCGAGGGCGATTCGGCCGGCGGGTCGGCCAAGCAGGGGCGCGATCGCGCGCGGCAGGCCATCCTGCCCCTTCGCGGCAAGGTGCTGAACACCGAGGGCGCGTCGATGGCGAAGGTGCTCGAGAACAAGGAGCTGTCGGATCTGGTGACGGCGCTCGGATGCGGTCTCGGCAAGAACTTCGATCTGGCGCGCCTGCGCTATGGCCGCATCATCATCCTTGCCGACGCCGATTCAGACGGACATCACATCGCCACGCTGTTGCTCACCTTCATGTACCGGCACATGCCGGAGCTGATTGCGAACGGCCGCGTCTTTCTGGCGCAGCCGCCGCTCTATCGCATCGATATCGGCAAAGAGACGTTCTGGGCGCTCGACGATGCGCATCTGGGGGAGCTGCTGAAGCGCCACGGCGGCGGCCGCGGGAAGCCTGACATCACGCGCTTCAAGGGTCTCGGCGAGATGATGCCGAAAGTGCTGTGGGAAACCACGCTCAATCCGCGGACGCGGCGCCTGCTGCGTGTCGAGATCTCGGATCAGATCGTGACCGACCGCGTGATCAACGAGCTCATGGGCAAGGACCCGTCGGCGCGCTTCCGTTTCATCATGGAACGCGCCGAAGAGGCGCAGGAGCTAGACGTCTAGCAGCGCGCGCACTTCCGCGGCGAGCGTGTCGAGCGACAGCGGCTCGCGCATCACCAGGCAGTTGTCGGGCGTGCCCGTGTAGTCCTCTGGCGCCATCAGCACCACCTGCATCGCGGGGTGCAGCGCGCGCAGGCGCGCGATGAGCACGTCGTAGGTCAGTCCCGACGGGGTCGTGTCGGTAATCAGCAGGCTGATGGTCTGTCCGCTGGTGCCGGCAATCTGCAGGGCCTCCATCGCGTTGCCGGTCGTCAGCACCGGCTTCCACACATCCGCGAAATAGCCGCGCAGCATCTGCCGCATGTGCGGATCCGTTTCGACGATCAGCAGAGACCCCCGCGCGCGCTCGGCCGGCGCTTCAGGCGTGGTGCTGGTCACCGGGAGTTCGATGACGAGGGACGTGCCCACACCGACTTCGCTGTCGGCGCGGATGGAGCCGCCCATCGCCTGCACGATGCCGTGCGCGCTCGAGAGGCCCATGCCCGAGCCCCCCTCGTCGCGCCGTGTGGTGAAGAACGGCTCGAACGCCTTCTCGAGCACGTCGGCCGACATGCCCTGGCCGGTGTCGCGCACGGCGAGCGCGATGCGCGGCGCGGCGCCGGGAGCCCCCGGGGGATTCCAGGTTTCGATCTCGATGCGCCCGCCGGCGGCCATGGCGTTGCGCGCGTTGGCGACGAGGTTGAGCAGCACGCGCTCGAACTTGATGGCGTCAATCGAGACGGCGTCGAGCGACGCGCGCAGGTGGATGGTGAGTGTGGCGCGCTCTCCCGCCATCAGTTTGAGCTGGCGCCGCAGCGCGTCGATAAACGTGTGCAGCGACACCGTCTCGGCCGATACCGGGTGGCGGCGGCCGAACGTCAGCAGGTCGGTGGCCATCGCCGACGCGCGCATGGCGGCCGAACGAATCTCGCGCAGGTCTTCGTGCGCCTGATGGCCATGCGGCAGGTTGTCGGACGCAAGGTCGACGCGCGCGCGAATCACGTGCAGCAGGTTGTTGAAGTCGTGCGCGACGGCGCCGGCCACGCGCGCCACCGCGTCCATCCGCCGCGCCTGGTCGAGCTCGCGGCGCAGCACCCGCTCGCGCCCTTCCACGCGGCGCCGCTCAAGCTCGAGCAGCCGGAACGAGACGATCGCCAGGCCTGCCAGCGAGACGAGCGTGATTTGGACGAGCACCTGGCGGTAGCCTTCGGTTTCCGGCGGCAGCAGGCCGAGGGCATACATTCCGTGATGCAGGATCGGCAGCAGGATGGCGCCGCCCATCAGCAGCTGGTCGTTGCCCAGCCGGCCGCCCGGTGTCCAGTCCTGATTGAGCACGTCCTGCCCCGCTTCGAACGGCGCGTGCCTGGCGCGCGCAACCGCTACCAGCAGGACGAACGGCACGGTCCACCAGAGATCGAGCGGCGTGCCGGATCCCACCGGAAAGATGCCTGCGACGTACAGCGTTTCGAGCAGGTCGCTCGTGAACATCCAGGTCATCGCGAGCGCGAGCAGGCCGTAGAGCGTGGCCCAGCGCACCGACCAGCTCTCGCGCCGCACCCACAGCAGGCGTCCGACGATCAGCGCATCGAGCGTGAGATAGAGGATGAACGACGGCAGCTCTGACTCATAGCGCGCGGCGCCCACCGCCGCGGGAATGACGACGAGATAGCAGAGCCATCCGAACAGCAGGACGGTGATCGCCGTCGATCGCAGACGGCGCTGCCGGTCTTCCACCGGATCCATCGTCTGCAGATGCGGTCTGAGCTCGATGCCGAGCAGGATGAGCAGGTAGAACCCGAGAAACGCGCAATCGCCGGCGACGCTCCACGCGAGCGTCCATCCCTCGTCGGGAATGAAGTACGCGATCGCGCCGTACGCGAACCACACGGCGAACGCCGCGGTCAGGGCCTGCCAGAATCGCCGCTCGTTTCGAGTCGACAGCCGGTTCACGCCGGCGGCGAGCGCGGCGATCGTGAAGGGCAGGAAGACCAGCGAGAGCAGGGCGTCGCCAAAATACGCGCGCCACGCGGCCCAGGGGCCCGGGATGAGGTAGAAGGCCGCGACAAGGATCCAGACGAACTGGACGACGCGGAACCAAGGCTCGCGTATGAGAAAGCCGAACATTTAGAAGGGGTTACGGCGCTATGTTACACTTATCTCTCGGCCTGCTCCCCCCGACAATCTATAAAGTCATGAAGTTAAATACCGCCTTCAGCGGGCGTGCGCTCCGCGTCTGCGCAGCCCTCGTTCTGTTCGTGTCCGCAGCTGCCGGCGCGGCGTGCTCCGCGTCGCCCACCTCGCCTGATGAGACGGGCGGCGGCAGCGGAGGCGCCCAGGTCAGCTATACCGCCGTGGGCGCCAGCGACGCCATTGCGATTGGCGCCAGCGTGTCGTGCCTGCCGTTCATCGACTGCCCGAACGGCACGGGCTACGTGCAGATCATCAAGCGCACGCTGACCGAGCCTGGCAAGACGGTGGATTTCCGCAATCTTGGGATGCCCGGTGCGGTGCTGAGCCCGCGCATTCAGTCGATCTCCCAGGCGTACGGGCCCCGCGTCGACTTCAACTTCCTTGTGAGCCAGGTTCCGTTCGTCCCGCGCGACTCGACGGTGATCACGATCTTCGCTGGCGGCAACGACACGAACGTCGTGGCGCGGTCGGTGAGCGGATCGGCCAACGGCAATCCGCGCGCGTACGTGGAAGATCAGGTGCGCCAGTTTGCCGCCGAGATGGGGACGCTCGTCGACGGCATTCGCGAGCGCGCGCCCTCGGCGCGCATCGTCATCGCGAACCTGCCGAATTTCGCGGGCGCGCCGTTCACGAACAACTACACGGAAGATCAGCGGCGCGTGCTGCAGCAGATCTCGGTCGACTTCTCGCGCGTGGGTATCAACCCGCTGGCCTCGCGAGCCAACGTCGCCGTCGTGGATCTTCTCTGTGAAGACCGCTTCTATGCGCCCTCGTCGTACTCGTCCGACGGTTTCCATCCGAACGACAACGGCTACGCCATCATGGCCGAGATGATGCTCGCGGCGATCCGATCGAGCAGCTATCCGGCGCCGCGCGCGAGCTGCGGCCGGATGTCGATTGTGCCGTCGCTCTAGGGTACGCTCGCAGCAATCGTGCACCGGCTTCTGGCCGTCATCCTCTTTCTCTTCGAGCCCTTCCTGGCCGCCGGCCTGCTGTTGCGGGCCGGCGCCAGCCTCTACACGCGCGACCCTGAAACCATCATTGCTCTCGCGGTCCGCATCGCGCTGGCGCTCGCCTCGGTGGCCGCGGCCATCGGCCTGCGCGAAGCGCGCCCGTACGCGTGGTCCCTGGCCATCGGCGTGCTGGCGTCATCGGCTGTCTTTGCGGTGATTCAGTACGCCACGCGCGTGCTGCCAACCAGTCTTGCGCCCGATGTGCTCGCGCTGTTCACGCTGCTCATCGTCGTGCACCACAGCGCGTGGCTGGCGTGGCTGCTCAGACCGTCAGCACGATCTTCCCGACGTGGCCCTGATCCAGGGCTCGGTGTGCGTCACTAGCGCGCTCCAGGGGAAACGTCGCGTGGATAATCGGCTTCACCTCGCCGCGCGCAAGTAGCGGCCACACGTGTTCTTCCAGTTGCCGCGCGATCGCGCCCTTTTCCTGAATCGTGCGGATGCGCAGCGTCGAGCCCGTGATCGTCAGGCGCCGCAGGATGATCTGCCGCGCGTTGAACGACGCGTCGGTGCCGCCCATGAAGCCGATCATCACCAGCCGCCCGTCGCGCGCCAGCGACGCGATGTTCTTCGCCAGATAAGGGCCGCCGACGATGTCGAGGATGACGTCGACGCCGCGGCCGGCAGTTGTCTTCTCGAGGCGCGCGGCGAAGTCCTCGGTGCGGTAGTTGATGGGCGTCGCGCCGAGCGCTTCCACCGCCGCGCATCGCTCCTCTGAGCCGGCGGTGGCAAACACCGGGCTTCCAAACGCCCGCGCGAGCTGGATGGCGGTGGTGCCGATGCCGCTGGCGCCGCCGTGCACCAGCAGCGTTTCGCCCGGCTTCAGGCGCCCGCGATCGAAGACGTTAGTCCAGACGGTGAAAAATGTTTCCGGGAGTGCTGCGGCCTCGATGGCTGTGAGGCCGTCAGGCACCGGCAGGCATTGCGGCTCCGGCGCGACGGCCCGCGATGCGTAGCCGCCGCCTGACAGAAGCGCGGTCACCATGTCGCCTTCGCGCCAGCGCGTGACGCCGGCGCCGACAGCCGCCACGCGGCCGGCCACTTCGAGGCCGGGAATATCGGACGCGCCCCTCGGCGGCGGGTAGTTGCCGGAGCGCTGCATGGCATCAGGGCGATTGACGCCCGCGGCCTGGACGTCGATCAGCACCTCGCCCGCAGCCGGCACGGGATCCGGACGCTCGACGAGCCGAAGGACCTCGGGCCCGCCCGGTTCGCTGATCTCGATCGCCCGCATCAGCAGCAATTCTTAACTCTCAACTCACCAACTCTGAATTTCACCGGAGCCCCGACGGCAGTCTGGGCGACGAAAGCAGTTGTCCGAAGACGCGCCACCGTTCTTCGGGTTTGTCCTCGGTGCCGCCATTGCGCTCGACCCATGCGCGCACGAGATCCTTGCCGTAGTTGTAGTTGATCACGTAGCTGCGGTACTGGTCGAAGAAGCGCGTGCGCTGTTCGGCGCGATCCTTCGGCATCATCGCAAACCGCATGAGCCAGTCGACGGCCTGCTCGCGCGTGATCTCGCCGTTCAGGTAGCGGCGCGCGGCTTCGTTGCCGGCGTAGCTCAGACGATCGATCAGGGCCTGCACGGCGTAGTACGCCTCGGCCTGCGCCGGGTCGAGGCCGGCCTCGGGAAAGAGCGCCGTCTTTTCGTACGCCACGCGCGAGGAGCCCGGAAACGCCACAGGGATGCCGAAGTTGGCGGTGCCCTCGGCGATCAGCGACTGCGGCGAGAACAGCGGATAGACGGAGAACTCAATCCACCGGCGATCGCGCACGAGGTGTTTCTCGAGCAGCGCGTTGTACACGTGATGCCCGGGGTAGCCCTCATGACACGCGAGGTCGATGGCGCGGTCGATGGTGATGGGAAGGTCCGTGTTGACCTGAATCACGGACCGATAGCCGCCCTTGTACCAGTTGTAGGCGCTCCACGACTTGTCCTTCACGTATTCGACGGTGAAGCTCTCGCCCTCGGGCAGCGTCAGGTGCGCCAGCGTTCGCGCGCGGCATTCGGCGATCGCGCGCGTGAACACGCGGTCGAGCCGATCCGCCGGAATCACGAACCGCGCGCGGAACGCTTCATAGCGGGCGATGAGCGGACCGTCGCCCGGCAGTTTCGTGGCGAGCTCGTCGAGCGTGGCCTGGAATGACGCCTCGGAATTGACCGGCGCCTCTGCGTCGTACAGCAGCTTCGACTCGACGTCGAAGGGGAACTGCTCGCCGTTCAGCATGCGCAGCCGCGCGTGCACGGCCGTCAGCTGCTGCGCCAGATACTGCTTGCGCAGTTTCGTCAGGTCGTCGGCGTCGGCCGGCAGCGTGAACGACGCCGCATCCTGCTGCAGGGCGGCGGCGGTGGTCAGCAGCTCACCGATCGGCGTCTTGCGATCCTGCGGCGGCTGCAGCGCTTCCGGGCCGTAATACGCGTCAACGAAGTTCGGGTCGTGCTGTCCCACCTGCAACACCAGCCGGACGTAGCGTTCCGCAATCTGCGACATGTCGGGTGTCAGAAGGTCCTCCACGCGTTCGATGACTGCGATGCGGGCCGCGCGCGGCCCTGCCGGCGAGTAGTACCGGCCGCCGGTGGTGTCGATGACGAGGCGGGCGGCGCCGCGCGGCGCGGGCTCGAGCGCAAGCTCCCTGACCTGCGCGCGCGGGATGCGCACTTCGCGCTCGGGCAGCTGCAGGCCGAGCACCACTTCGGTCTCGCTCACGCGCATGCGATAGAACGTGTCGTAGAACAGCCACCAGTAGGCGATGGCGGCGGCCGAGAGCGCGATGAAGGCCAGCGCAAGCGCCGAGCTGAGGGGAAGGCCGCGGCGCGACCGGCGCAGGCGCCACGCGAAGACCAGGGTGAGAAGCAGAATGACGCCCGCGGCCAGCGCGAGCGAGGTGAGCGATCCGCGCAGGTTCGCGGTGTACGTCTCGGAGAACATCAGCCCACGAACTTATACCCCAGGCCGTGCACGGTCAAAACGAATTGTGGATGCCGCGGATTCGGCTCGATCTTCTGCCGGAGCCACGCCACGTGCACGTCCACGGTGCGCGTCGACGGCATGGCGTTGTATCCCCATACCTCGTTGAGCAGCTCGTCGCGCGACAGCGTGGCGCCGCGATGCTCGATGAAGTACTTGAGCAGCTGGAACTCGCGCGCCGAAAACTCGATCTCCACGCCGTCGCGCCGGACCTCCGCCTTGCGGAAGTCCACGGCCATCGCGCCGAACGCGTACTGCTGCGAGGTGATGGCCTGCGTCGCCGACGCCGCGCGCCGGATCTGCGCCTCGATGCGCGCCATCAGCTCCATCATGTCGAACGGCTTGGCCAGATAGTCGTCGGCGCCCAGCTTCAGGCCCACGACTTTATCGGCCACCTGGCCGCGCGCGGTGAGCATGATGACCGGCGTCATCACGCCGCGGTTGCGCAGATCGCGCACGATGTCGAAGCCGTTGGCGCCCGGAAGCATGACGTCGAGCAGGATGACGTCGAACGCCTCCGAGGCCGCGCGCTCCACGGCGCTGGTGCCGTCGGCGGTGTGATCGACGCGGTAGCCCTCGCTCTGCAGCCGATCGGTGAGCGTGAGCACCAGGCCCGGCTCGTCCTCGACGAGGAAGACTTTTTTCACGCGCTACTTCGCCGCCTGCGGCTCGCCGGCAAACGACGGCATCGCCAGATCCGCGCGCGCGGGAATGTGCAGCGTAAACGCCGCCCCCTCGCCGGGCGCCGTGCGCACGGTGACGCGCCCGCCGTGCGCTTCGGCAATGCGCTTCACGAGATGAAGGCCGAGGCCGTTGCCCTGCACCTGATCGGCTACCGCCCGGTGGCCCCGATAGAACGCGTCGAAGATGTGCGGCAGATCCTCGGCCGCGACACCCGGGCCGCGATCGGCAACGGTCACGCGCACTTCGCGGCCGCGCCGCGATCCTGACGCGTCCACCGTCACGCCCACCCAGCCGCCCGACGCGCCGTACTTCAGCGCATTGCCGACCAGGTTCTGCACGCCGCGGCGCAGCAGCATCTCGTCGGCGAGCACCAGTGGCAGCTCGTCGGCGATGCGCACGTCGAACGCGATGCCGTCGGCGCGCGTCGCCGTTTCGGGCGCCGCGAGCACCGATCGCACCACGTCGCCCGCATCCACCGGCTGCTGCGCCACGGGCTTGCGCTCGCCCGAGAGGCCCGCAAGCGCCAGCGTTTGTTCGACCATGTCGGTGAGGCGACGCCCCTCCGTCTCGATGAGATCGCCGTAACGCCGCGGATCCTGCACCACGCCGGCCGCCAGGTTCTGGCCGGCCGATCGAATGACGGCCAGCGGCGTGCGCAGCTCGTGCGAGACCGTGGCCACGAAATCCATTTGCTGCGACGCCAGGCGCTCCGCGCGCCGCGCCGACACCAGCACCAGGCCGACGCTGGCCGCAAGCAGCGTCAGCATCCCGAAGCTCATTAAGAGGTTGCGGCGTCGCACGCGCTGCACCGCCGCCTCGAGCGATCCCGCGCGATGCTTCAGCAGCACCTGCCAGCCGCCGGTGCCGATCGTGCCGCTGGCGAGCGCAATGCGCGGCGCGCTGCCGCGATCGACCACCGTTGCCGCAAGCGTTCCGGGCGGCGTCGCGCCGCGGCCGCCACTCGCCTCGATGCCGCGCCTCACCGCCACGACCTGCAGCTCGGTGGCCAGCAGCCGCTCGTTGATGGCCGGGCGAATCGCAAGCGCATCCACGCGCACGTCAGCCTCAGCCAGTTTCACGATGGCGTCCGGCGCCGTGCCGTACACCGCATCGTCCAGCGCGCGGCTCCTCACGATCGACAGCCGGTATTCATCCAGGCTGTCCCCCAGATGCTGCTTCACCAGCTGCGGCACGATCTCGCCCGTGAACTTCTGCTCGTTGATCAGGATCAACAGCGAACCGGGCGAGGGCAGCAGCCGCAATTCGTGCGCGCCGTCGCGCGCCGTGTGCGACATGAACGGCACCACGACCGAAATCGCCAGCGGCTCTGTGCTGATCGCCGGCGGCATCCGGAAGGTGAACGTGTTCGGGCCGCCGCTCTGCGCTGTCACGCGCGACGAAAAGGTGCGCTCGCGAATGGAGGCGAGGTTGTCGGGCCACGCCACGGGATGCAGCGCGCCGTCTGCCGGGTCGAATTTCTGCAGGTCGCCGTCAGCCGAGACCGTGTACAGGCCCGCGATCAGATCCGGATGGCGCGTACCGGCGCGCCAGAACGTGTACCGCTCGGCCACCAGCGCCTCGAACTGCGACCCGTCGCGGTCGCGAATCTGAAACGTCAGATACAGCCGCGAGATCTCACGATCGATGTCGTTGGCCAGCGACTGCGCCCGCGCCGTCATCGTTTCGTGCATGCGCTGGCGCTCCGCCTGGCTCACCTGCCCGAGCCATCGGTACTGGAGCACAGCCAACACGGCCAGCACCGCCATCAGGAGCACGGGCACGACGATGCGGAACGGCACGCGCCGAAGCATTCTCACACGCGCAGTCTAGCATCGCGGCGCCGCCGATCAATGGCGCTAAGTCGTTGAAAAAGAGGCTTTTACGTTCTTTACAAACTCTTTGCGCCCCCTTAACCCGAAACCGGAGACCGAAGCGCACCATCGTTCCGTCTAACGCTCGTGTTACGGGCAGATCGGCTGCCCCGGAGGATTCCATGCGGAAAGTGTGTGCTCTCTTCATCGTCGCCCTCATGGCGATTGCCGCGTCCACCGCCGAGCGGGTGCTCGCGCAGGACAAGGCCACCGAAGTTCTCAACGCGATGCGTCAGGCCATCGGCGGCGGCAGGCTCGATGCTCTGCGGACGTTCAGCCTCGAGGCCAAGACGGCCCGCAACCAGGGCGAGATGCAGCTCGTGACCGACGTGGAGCTGTATCTCGATTTGCCGGATCGCTACCTGCGCGTCGAGCACTTCACGGCGCCCATTGCGCGGACGATGCAGATGGGATTCAACGGCGATCAGTTCATTCGTCCGGCCGGCAGCGGCGCGGCGGGCGGGCCGATGGTGATGACGCACTCGATGCCGGCCGGCGGTGGCGGCGGCGGCGCGATGATGGTGCGCGAGATGGTGGTGGCCGGCGCGGCTCCACCCGCCGGTGCCGGCGGCGCGCCGACGCCGGAGCAGCAGGCCATGATGAATGCGTCGCTCGTCCGCAGCCAGCGCGTCGAGCTGTCGCGGCTGATGATCGGCTGGTTCGGCCAGGCGCATCCCGGCCTCAAGGCCACCTATACCTACGCCGGCGAGGCGGAATCGCCCGACGGCAAGGCGCATGTCATTCAGATCAAGGCGGACGGCGGGTTCGAGGCGAAGCTGTTCGTCGATCAGGCGACGAACATGCCGCTGATGCTCAGTTACGAAGCGCCGCAGCAGGTTCGCATTACCCGGTCGGCGGCTCCCGCGGGCGCGCCGGTGATTGCGCCTGGCGGCGGCCGCGCGCGTGGCGGCGGCGTCGGAACGGCCGCATCGGCCCCGGTGCCGGAAGACGTGCAGAAGCAAATCGACGCCGCGCGCAACGCGCCGCCGAAGATGGTGGAGCACCGCGTCTATTACGGCGACTGGAAGGACGTGGACGGCATCCAGTTCCCGCACACGCTGCAGCGCGCGATCGCCGGCACCACCACCGAAGAGTGGACGATCGAAAAAGTCAAAGTCAACCCGAAGATCGACGCGAAAAAGTTTCAGTAGGACACATTCATGCGAGCCGTACTCAAGGTCGTCGTCTGCCTCTTCCTTCTCGCCGCCGCGCCTGTCGCGGCGGCCGCACAGGGCGCCGCCGCGCAGCCGGGCCGCCTGCGTGTGGTCGTGACCGACCCGTCCGACGCGGTCATTCCAGGCGCGCTCGTCAGCCTGTTCGGCGCCGAGGGCAGCACCAGGGCCATCGTCCGCACCGACGTCGCCACCGACATGGAAGGCACGGCAGTGTTCGACGGCCTTCCGGCCGGCCGCTACAACATTCAGGTCATGTTCGACGGCTTCGAAACCGTGGGCGTCATGGACCTGCGCCTCAAGGCGGGCGAGCAGTTCCGCCGCGAGGTGCAGCTGCCGATCAAGCGGCAGGAGGAGTCGGTGGCTGTCGGCCGTGATGCCGCGACCAACGCGTCGGATCCGAAGAACGGCCGCTTCGACACGAGCCTGAGCAAGGATCAGATCGACGCGCTGCCCGACGATCCGGATGAAATGGCGGCGGTGCTCGAAGAGATGGCGGGCCCGGGCGCCAACATCCGGGTCGACGGCTTCCGCGGCGGCCGCCTGCCTCCGAAGGATCAGATCCGCTCGATTCGCATCAGCCGCGATCCCTTCGCGGCCGAGAATCACGGCAGCGGCCTCGTGCACATCGACATCGTCACCCAGCCCGGCATCGGCCCGCTGCGCGGCGGCATGAACTTCAACTTCGCGGACGATGCGCTGAATGCGCGGACGGCGACGCAGCCCAGCAAGGGCGACATGCGCAACCAGATGCTGGGCTTCAATCTGAGCGGCACCATCGTGCCGCAGAAGACGTCGTTCTCGGTGTCGCTCAATGGGTCGAGCAACTATAAGGCGGCCGAAATCAACGCGCGCACGCTCGAGGGCCCGGTCGCCGGATCGTTGCGCCAGCCGAGCGAGTCGTTCAGTTTTCACGGGCGCATCGATCACGCCGTGTCGAAGTCGCACACCATGCGCGGCATGCTGATGGCCAACAAGAATGAAGCAGTTGGCGGCGTCGGCGGCTACAGCCTGCAGCAGCAGGGCATCGAGAACCAGATGCAGGGCGCCACGGTGCGGCTGTCCGACACCGGGCCGTGGGGCAAGTCATGGCTGAATGAAACGCGGCTGCAGATCGGCTTCAACTCGAGCGACAGCCGCGCGGTGCAGGAAGGCCAGACCATCCGCGTACTCGACGAATTCACCGGCGGCGGCGCGCAGTCGCGCGGCGGCCGCGACACCACGAGCCTGGAGTTTGCATCGAACCTCGATTACGCGCGGGGCAGGCATGCGGTGCGCGTGGGCTTCCTGCTCGAGGGCGACTGGGTGACCAGCGATCAGCAGACGAACTATCTCGGCACCTTCACGTTTGCCAGCCTCGACGACTATCGCGCGAATCGTCCGCTGCAGTATTCGGTGCGCGAAGGCAATCCGCTGGTCGAGTACTCGCAGTGGCAACTCGGCCTGTTCGCGCAGGACGACTGGCGCATCCGGCCGAACATGACGGTGAGCTTCGGCGTCCGCCAGGAGATGCAGCAGAACCTGGACGATGCGCTGAATCTGTCGCCGCGGTTTGGCTTCACGTGGTCGCCGTTCAAGAGCGGCAAGACCACCGTGCGCAGCAGCCTCGGCGTGTTCAACGACTGGCTCGAGTCGAACACCTACGAGCAGGTGCTGCAGGTGGACGGCGTGCGGCAAATCGACACGATCGTGCTCAACCCCGGCTATCCGAATCCGTTCTCGGGCGGCACGCTGCAGCAGGGCGCCCCGCCGAGCAAGTACGTCATGGGCGACGACCTGTCGATGCCCTGGTCGGTGCGCGCGAGCCTCGGCGTGCAGCAGCAGCTGCGGGCCAACATGGGCGGCGGCGTCATCTACAGCTACATGCGCGGCTACGATCGGTTCCGCGGCGTCAACATCAATGCGCCCGACCTGTCGCTCGGCGGCCTGCGGCCGGATCCGGCCTTCGGCAACATCACCGAGCTGCAGTCGACGGGCGGCCAGAAGCAGCATTCCGTGAACGTGAACATGAGCTACACCATTCCGGCGAAGCGCACGTTCATGTTCCTCAACTACATGCTCAATCACATCGAGAACGACGCGAACGGGCCGTTCTCACTGCCGGCCGACAGCAGCAATCTCGCGGCCGAGTGGGGGCCGGCGGCCGGCGTGTCGCGCCATCAGGTCGGCGGCAACATGAGCACGGTGCTCTTCGGGCGCCTGAACGTGAACCTCAACGCGTCGTGGCGATCGGGCGTGCCGTACAACATCACGACCGGGCGCGACGACAACCGCGACACCGTGCTGGCCGATCGGCCGGCGGGCGTGGGCCGCAACAGCGCGCGCGGCGACGCCATCGTCACGATGGGCGGCATGTTCTCGTACTCGCTCGGCTTCGGCCGGCGCGGCGGCGAAGGCGGCCCGGGCGGCACGACCGTGATCATGCGCGACGGAGGCGGCGCGTCCGCGGCGGCGTCGGCGCCGCAACAGATGGTGGTCATGAGTGGCGGGCCGATGGCCGGCAGCAGCCGGTACTCGATGAACATCTTCGTCAACGCGCAGAACCTGCTCAACACCGTGAACTGGCAGGGCTACTCCGGCGTGATGACCTCGTCGAACTTCGGCAAGCCGTCGAGCGCTTCAACGGCGCGCACCGTGCAGATGGGCGTGCGCTTCGGGTTCTAGGAACGTCGGCAGCGGGGGATAATGGGCGGGCTTGATCGCCCGCGTCTTCGGAACGTTTGCGTCGGCGTCGGGGGTGCTCTTCCTGGGCATCCTCGACTCGACGCTCATTTTTTTTCTGCCGCTCGGCATCGACGCCGTCGTCATCCTGATGGCGGCGCGCCACCCCGGCTACGCCTGGCTCTATCCGGTGCTCGCCACGACAGGCTCGCTCATCGGTTCACTGCTGACGTACTGGGTGGGGAGGAAACTGGGTGAGCACGGCCTGAGCCGGTTCATCTCGGCAGGACGGCTGCAGTTCGTTCGCAAGCGTCTTCGCCGCCACGGCGCCTTCACGGTGGCGGCGCTCTCCATCATCCCGCCGCCGTTTCCCTTTACGCCGTTCGTGCTGACCTCGGGCGCGCTGCACTTCAGCCGCATGCGCCTGTTCCCGACGCTGGCGCTGGCCCGCCTCGCGCGCTTCGGCATCGAGGCCGCGCTCGCCGTCGAATACGGCGACGAGCTCGTCTACTGGATGGGCTCGGAGACCTTCAAGATTGCCATCGGCATCTTCATCGCCATCGCCGTGATCGGCACCATCATCTCGGCGTTCCTCATCGTGAAGCGCGCCCGGCAAATCCAGCCGGACGCGCAGGAGGACGGTCCCTCGGCGACGGCCGGGTAGTCCGGTCCTCAGGGCCTGTGTACGCGGCCGAAGTACGCAGAAACGTCGTAGTTTTGAAACTACGAGATTTCTGCGTACTTTTCGTGCTCGACGATCTACCCCGCGGCGACGACCCGCCGCGGCGACCAACCTCCGCAGCGACGTATCCCGCGGCGACGTATCCCGCGGCGACGTACCCCGCGGCCGTCGCGCCTAATTCCTCAGCGCCGCCACAGGATTCAACCGGGCGGCGCGGCGGGCGGGCAGCAGGCAGGCGACGAGCGTGATGGTCGACACGAGCAGCAGGATCGACGTCATCGTCAGCGGATCGCCAGGCTTGATGCCGATGAGCAGCGACTGGCCGTCGCCGCCGGCGTCCATGCCTTTCATCACCATGAAGGCGAGCGCGAGGCCGAGCGGCGCGCCGATGGCGAGCTGCACAAGGCCGCGTTTGAGCACGAGCCAGGACACCTGGCCCGGCTGCGCGCCCAGCGCCATGCGCAGCCCGATCTCCGTACGGCGCTGGCCCACCGAATACGCCGTCACCGAATACATGCCAATGGTCGACAGCACGAGGCCGAAGATCGCGAACAGCACGAACAGCGATCCAAACACGCGGAAGGGCCATCGCTGGCGCGCCAGGTTGTCGTCCATGGTCCGGATCTGCGACACCGGCAGATCCTGATCGAGCGCCTGCGTGGTCGAGCGAAGCGCCGCGGCGAGCGGCTCGACCGGCTGGCGGCTGCGCAGCGACACGATGAAGCCGCTCGACGCCGTCATGCGCAGCGGTCGATACGCGACTGCGTGCAGATCGCTGCTGGTGAGGTCGCTGTGCCGCACGTGCGGAATGATGCCGATAATGGCGGCCCAGACGGTGTCGGGGCCGTTTTCGCCGCGCAGCATGATGCGGCGGCCGATGGGATTCTGCCCGGGGAAAAACTGCTCGACGAAGCGGCGGTTGACGATCACGGCTTCGGCGCCGGGCATGCCGTCGCGCGCGGTGAACAGCCGTCCTTCGGCCGCAGGGATCCGGAAGGTTTCGAAGAAGCCGGGGCCGACGCTCGCGGCGCGGACGGTGCGCGGCGTGTCGCGCGTGGCGCGCGGCTGGCCTTCGATGTCGAGCGTCAGTGAGCCCGTGCCCTGGCCGGGCAGCGTGGAGCCAATCGAGACGCTTTCGACGCCTGGCAGCGCGCGCAGGCGCTCCTCGAGCTGCTCGACGAAGCGATAGCGCGCCGCGCCGTCCGCATATTTCGTTTCGCTCAGGTTGATGCCGGCCGTCAGCACGTTCGACGTGTCAGCCCCGAGGTCCGCGCTGTACAGCGACATGAAGCTGCGGATCATGGCGCCGGCGCCGGCGAGCAGCGCGAGCGTGAACGCCATCTCGATCACGACGAGCGAGCTGGTGAGCCAGCGGCCGCGGCCGCTGGTCTGGCCGCGGCTGGCGTCCTTCAGCACTTCATTGGTGTCGGTGCGCGCCAGCTGCAGCGCAGGCGCCAGGCCGAAGATCAGGCCGGTGCCGACACAGGCGAGCGCGAGCCAGCCGAACACGCGCCAGTCGAAGACGAACTTGATCCAGTACGGCTTGCCGACGTCGGCCACGGCGCGGTCGAACAGCGTGACGCCGATGTAGGCGAGCCCCAGGCCGAGAATGCCGCCGAGCACGCCGAGCACGACGCTTTCGGTGAGCAGCTGGCCGACGATGGTGCGGCGCGAGGCGCCGAGGGCGATGCGCACGCCGATTTCGCGCGTGCGCGCCACCGCGCGCGCAATGAGCAGGCTCGCCACATTCGCGCAGGCGATGAGCAGCAGCAGCGACACGGCGGCAAGCAGCATCAGGAACACCACGCGAATCGGTCCGCCGTTCTGCCGCTCGTTGATGGTCTGCACCAGCACGCCGCGATTGCGGTTGGTGTCGGGATAGGCCTGCTCGAGCCGCGCCGCGATGCCGCCCAGCTCCGTCTGCGCTTCGGTTTCGCCCACGCCGGTCGCGAGCCGCGCAAACACCTCGAGGCTGCGCGCGTCGCGCTTCAACTGCGCGGCAGTGGGGATGAGCGGAATCCAGGCCTCGTTGTTGTTGGGAAACATCACGTCGGGCGGCATGACGCCGACGATTTCGGTGGGCACCTCGTTGATGCGCACGGTCCGCCCAATCACGCCGCGGTCGCTCGCGAAGCGACGCTCCCACACGCGGTGGCTGAGAATCGTGACGGCAGGCGCGCCGGGCCGTCCGTCGGCCTCGACGAAATCGCGCCCGAGCAGCAGCGGCTGCCCCAGCATGCTGAACAGATTCGTGGTGACCCTGGCGCCAGGGATTCGCTCCGGCGCTCCGGGCTCGCCGGCCAGGCTGAACGGCATGCCCGACGTGGCCGCCATGGCGCGCACGGATTTCGCGTCGCGCTTCCAGTCTTCGAAGTCGGCCCAGGACGTCGGCCCGTCATCGCGCCGCTCGTTGTCGTAGGTGGACAGGACCACGATCTCGTCGGGGTTCTCGTACGGCAGGCCGCGCAGCAGCACCGCATTGACCAGCGTGAAAACCGTGGTGTTCATGCCGATGCCGAGTCCGATGGCGAGCACCACCACGAGGGTGAACACGGGCTCGGCGGCCAGGCGCCGGAAGGCATACCGCAGGTTCTGCATGGAAACCGATACGCAGCACCTGCGGGTACGGTTCACATTAAGATGTCGCCATGCGTTATGGCCTCCGTTTCTGGGACGACCGCACGCCGGCATCGAGACGACCCTCCCGGCCCAAATGGAAGCCGGCGCGGGGCGCTGCACAGGATCGCGCCGACATCGTGATCATCGGCGGCGGGCTCACAGGGTGTGCAAGTGCTTACGCGTTTGCCGCGGCCGGCCACGACGTCGTCCTGCTCGAGGCCGCGCGGCTGGCATCGGGCGCGACGGCCGGCAGCGCGGGCGTCCTGCTGCCCGCGTTCGACGGCAGCTTCGCCTCACACGACAGCCTGCACGGCCGGCGCGCATCGCGCGCGATGTGGCAGCAGGCGCGCCGGGGCGTGCTCGACTTTGCGGCCCTGATCCGGAGGCTGGGGATCAAGTGCGACCTCGAGCCGACATCGGTGGTGACGATCTCACGCGACGCGAAGGCGCTGGGCAAGGAGTACGGATCGCGCCGTGACGCGGGCCTCGAGGTCACACGCCTGGCCGCAGGCGCGCTTGCGCGTGAGGCGGCGATCGACGATCCGTCGCAGGCGGGCATGCGGACGCCTGACGCCTTTACGTTCGATCCCGTGCGCGCGGCGCTCGGCCTGGCCGCGCACGCCGCGAAGCAGGGCGCGCGCATCTTCGAGCAGTCGCCGGCGCTGCGCGTGAAGCACCTGCCGCGCGGCCGGGGCGTGCACGTGAAAACGTCGGCGGGCGTAATTGAGGCGCGCGCCGCCGTCATCGCCACGGGATCCGCGGGGCCGCTGGTACCGCAGCTGCGGCGCCATTTCGTGACGCGCGACACATATCTCGTGGTCACCGACACCATGCCGGCCGCGATGCGTCGCGCCGTGGGCCAGCGCAAGAGCGTGCTGATGGACGCGGGCGATCCGCCGCACACCGTGCGATGGATGAAGGACGACCGCGTGATGGTTACCGGCGCGGATCAGCCGCCGCAGCCCGCGCGGCTGCGCGACAAGGTGCTGACGCAGCGCACGGGGCAGCTGATGTACGAGTTGTCGCTGTTGTATCCGGCGGTGTCCGGCATCCAGCCGGCCTTCGCGTGGGACGCGCCGCTGTCGACGGCTGCCGATGGCGCGCCGTACATCGGGCCGCATCGCAACCTGCCGGGCCACCTGTTCGCGCTGGGCTTCGGCCGTCATGGCGACGGCCTGGCCTGGATGGCGGCGCGGTCGCTGGTGCGCTACTTCGACGAGACGGCGACGAAGGACGACGACCTGTTCGGCTTCATGCGCTGATCCGGTACAGCTTCGCGCGCGCCAGCCCAGCAAACCTTTTACTCGCCTAGATCGTCTAGTGGAGTGAGATCAGGCACATGAGTCCACGCAAGCGCGACGCGCGGGCCGGCGACATGATGCAGGGCACCCTCGACATGCTGGTGCTGCAGACGCTCGTGCTCGGCCCGGCGCATGGGTATGCGATCGCCGAAATCATCCAGAAGCGCAGCGACGCGGTGCTGCAGGTCGAGCAGGGGTCGCTCTATCCTGCGCTGCACCGGCTCGAAGACAAGGGCCTCATCGCGTCGTTCTGGGACACCACGGAAAACAACCGCAAGGCGCGGTATTACAAGCTGACAGCGGCGGGCCGGAAGCAGCTGCATCAGGAATCGAGCCGCTGGCAGCAGATTGTCGCGGCCATCGCGCGCGTGATGGATCCGGCGGCGCAGTAATGCGCCTGCGCCGCTTCTTCAGACGGTCGGCCTGGGATCGCGAGCGCGCGCGTGAGATGGACGCGCACATCGCGCTCATGACCGACGACCTGCGCAGCCGCGGCATGGCGCCGGGCGAGGCCAGCCGCCGCGCGCACGCGCATTTCGGGAACGCCACCCTCATCCGCGAGGAGATCTTTCAGATGAACAGCATCCCGCTCGTCGAAACCCTCATGCGCGACGGCCGCTATGCGCTGCGTCTCCTGCGCCGCAGTCCCGGCTTTGCGCTGACCGCCATCCTCACGCTTGCCGTCGCGATTGGCGCCAACGCGGCTGTGTTCAGCCTGGTCGACGCCATCCTGCTGCGGCCGCTGCCCTATCCGGAACCTGAGCAGCTGGCGATCGTACGGGTGCGGCAGGTCTCGCCGCGCGGAGTCTTCGAGGGTGCGGCCGTTGACGGAGCGGCCTGGGAGCGGATCCGCGAGCATGTGAAGTCGGCCGACGTGGCCGTCTATTCGGATTGGCGCGCCGGCGTGAACCTGGCCATGAGCGGCCAGGCGCTTCATGTCGATCAACAGCGCGTGAGCGCAGGATTCTTCCGCGTGCTCGGCGTGCCGCCCGCGCTCGGCCGCGAGTTCACGCCCGAGGAAGACCGCGCGGGCGGTCCGAACGCGGTCATCCTGTCGCACGGCCTCTGGCTGCGCGCGTTCGGCGCCGACCCGG
Source organism: Vicinamibacterales bacterium (assembly GCA_036675475.1). Taxonomy (GTDB): domain Bacteria; phylum Acidobacteriota; class Vicinamibacteria; order Vicinamibacterales; family SCN-69-37; genus JALYRV01. Next base: position 12,356 of record JAKFEY010000021.1, on the reverse strand, counting down.
CGGCAGTCGGCAGGCGCGTGCTCGTCCGCGGCGAGGCGCACGAGATTGTCGGCGTCATGCCCGCCGATTTCCGCAGCAGCATGGCGGTCGATCTCTGGACGCCGCTGCGCCCGAGCCGCACCGGCCAGGGCGGCGGCACCAACTTCGCCGTCATGGCGCGCGTGCCCGCCTCGACCTCCTGGGCCGCGGTTGACGCCGAGCTGCAGGCCGCCTACGACTCGGCCGGGTTCACGCTGCCCGACGGCGTGTCGGTGACGCACGGGCTCGCGCCGCTGCAGCAGAACCTCACCGCCGGCTCGCGCGATTCGCTGCTCATCATGTGGGCCGCGGTCGGTCTCGTGCTGCTCATCGCCTGCGTGAATCTTGCCGGCCTGCTGCTCGCCCGCGCCCGCACGCGGGCGCGCGAAATCGCCACGCGCATGGCGCTCGGCAGCGGCCGCCGCGCCGTTGTCCGCCAGCTGATCGTCGAAAGCCTCGCGCTCGCGGCGATCGGCGGCGCGCTCGGCATCCTGCTCGGTCATCTGATGCTCAGCGGCCTTCAGGCCCTTGGCGGCGATCAATACGCCATGTGGCGCGGTGTCGCGCTCGACTGGCGCGCCGTCGGCGCCACCGCCGGCATTTCGATGGTCGCGGCGCTGCTCTTCGGCGTGCTGCCCGCGATCCAGGCGACGCGCGTGGATGTGCAGGCCGGTCTTCGCGAAGGCGGCACCCGCGGCGCCTCGGCGGGCACGGGCGGCTGGACCCGCCGCCTGCTCGTCGTCGCCGAAGTCGCGCTCGGCCTCGTGCTGCTGGTCGGCGCGGGCCTGCTCACCCGCACGTTCCTCGCACTCAACAGTCTCGCGCCCGGCTTCGATCTCACCAATGTCGTCACTGCCGGAGCGTCGCTCGAAGACACGCGCTATCGGACGCGCGAGCCGATCGAGCAGCTCTTCGATCGCACGCTCGAGCGCATTCAGGCGCTGCCGGGCGTGGAATCCGCCGCGGTGTCGCTCGGCCTGCCGTACGAGCGCATTCTGAATCTGGGTTTCCGTCCGATGGACGGCGCGCAGGCAGCTGACACGGACACGAACTTCATCGCCAATGTCACGTACGTCACGCCCGGCTACTTCGAGACGCTGCGGATGCCGCTGCGCGCCGGCCGGGATTTCGAGAGCCGCGATCGCACCGGCGCGCCGCCGGTGGTCGTGGTGAACGACGCGTTTCAGCGCCTCTACTATCCCGAGGGCGTCATCGGCCGGCGCATCGGCATGGCCGGCGCCGAGCGCGAAGTGATCGGCATCGTCGGCGACGTGCAGTATCGCAATCCTGGCTGGGGCACGGGCGGGCCGGTGCGTCCGACCGCCATCGTCTATCTGCCGGCGGCTCAGACGTCGGCCGGCACGTTCCATCTCGTGCATCAGTGGTTCGGCCCGACGTGGATTGTGCGCACGTCGGCGCCGGTCGCCGGGCTCGATCACGCATTGCGATCAGCTGTCGCGGCGGTCGACCCGCAGCTGCCGCTGGCGTCCGTGCGCAGCATGACCGACGTGCGCGCCAGCGCCACGGCCTCGCAGCGATTCCTCATGGTGCTGTCCGCGCTGCTTGCCGCCGCGTCGATGCTGCTGGCCGCGATCGGCATCCACGGCCTGATCGCGAGCGCGATCACCGAGCGCACGCGAGAGCTCGGCATTCGCATGGCGCTTGGCTCGACGGCCGCGCAGGCGATGCGCGCCGTCACGATGCCGGGCATCGTGCTGACGCTCGCCGGCCTCGCGGTGGGCGCGGTCATCGCGCGCGCGCTGACGAAATACATCGCGACGCTGTTGTGGGGGGTCGAACCGAACGATCCGCTGACGCTGGTTGCGGTGGCCGTCATGCTTCTGCTGGTCGCCATCATCGCCAGCGTGCTGCCGGCCTTGCGCATTCTTCGTCTGGACCCTGCGCAGACGTTACGCAGCTGATTTCGTCGGCCGTAAAGAACTTACGCGGCAGGAAGACACGCGGCGCCGTCTCGACCATAATTCGCGCCTGTTTTCTCGCATCGCGCACACGCGTCAGAGGCACGCCCCTTGCCACTGCTGCGGCTCGTGCGAGCTGGAGCAGTGTGCCTCTTCGTTGCCGTCTGCCTCATCCCGGGGTTCGCGGGGTCGACGTGGGCCCAGGAGCCCGGCGCGACATCACCAGCCGGGGTGCCTGCTCCTGCCTCGCCGTCGCCCGGTGTCATCGCGCGTCCGGTCGCGCAGGACATCATCGTTCTTCCCACCACCGCGTCGCTCGATCGCTTCGGCAGCTATTTCCGGCTGACGCATCGCTTCGCGCGCGACCTGCGCGGGCCCATCGCCGAGCTCGCGAAGTCGGCGTTCGGGTTGGACGACGGGGCGGTCATCGGGTTTGAGTACCGGTTTGCGCCCGCGTCGCATCTTCAGATCGGCGCGCATCGATCGATGCTCTACAAGACGATCCAGATCTTCGGCCGGCACGACACACTGCGGCAGAGCGAGCGGATGCCGCTGGCGGTGTCGCTCGTCGCGTCGGTCGAAGGGACCAACAACCTGCGCGCGCAGTACTCGCAAGCCGCCGGGCTGGTGCTGTCGCGCACGCTCGGCGACTGGATCGCGATCTATGTGTCGCCGGTGATGGTCTGGAACTCGCAGATCCCCACCGGCGTGACTGGGCACGAGAGCCACGATCACGACATTCCCGGCGCCGATCCGGATGAGCACGCGACTACGCGTGAGCAGACCTTCTATGCCGGCGTCGGTGCACGCCTGAAAATCCGGCCGACGGTGTTCGTCGTCGGCGAGTACATGCCGCGCGCGGGCTTCACCCCCGGCGCGCATCAGTGGGCCGCCGGCATCGAAAAGCGGACGGACGGCCACCAGTTTCAGCTCAACTTCTCGAACAGTTTCAACACGACCAACGCGCAGATCGCGCGCGGCGGCCAGCCAGACAATGTCTATCTCGGCTTCAACCTGGCCCGGAAGTTCTGACTCCCCGGAAGGATGGCAATGATGACACGACCCGCAGCTCTTGCTCTGATCGCGGCGCTCGCCTTTGGCGCCGCCGCATGCGACGACAGTCCGACCGAGCCTGACGATGACAACACGGTGGTGTTCACGTCCACGCTGGCGTCATCGAATGAGGTGCCGGCGGTGACGGGCGCCGAAGCCGGCGCGACCGGCACGGCGACGATCACCTTCAACCTGACGCGCGACACGGCGGGCGCGATCACGGCGGGGACGGCCAACTTCGCCGTCAACATCGCCAATATGCCGGCGGGCAGCACGCTGATCCTGGCCCATATCCACACAGGCGCGGCCGGCACCAGCGGCGGCCCGGTGGTGAACACCGGTCTCAGCGCGGCGACCGCGATTACCGTGGGCGGCAACGGCACGGCGACGCTCACGTTCACCAACGTGGCGATCCCGGACGCGGCGACGGCCAACAACATCATCGCGAACCCGTCCGGGTTCTATTTCAACGTGCACTCGGCGCTCAATCCGGGTGGGGTGGTGCGCGGACAGCTCGTCCGGCAGGGTAGCTAGAAAATGTAAAATCCCTGCATGCGACTGGCCCGACGCGCTTTTCTCCCGCTCGTTCTCCTCGCGTTCTCGCTCCAGGCTGTTGCGGCCGACCGCGCCGCGCTGCTGCGCGAGGCGGTCGACCTTTATAAGCGCGCCGTCGAACAGGACCACCTTCGCGGGGCGGTCTTGTATGTGGCCGAACGCGGCGAGGTCGTGCTGCACGAGGCTGTCGGCCTGCGCCATCTCGAGTCGCGGGCGCCGATGCAGAAGGACACGCTCTTCCGCATGGCGTCGAACACCAAGCCGGTGGTGGCGACGGCCATCATGATGCTCGCCGAAGACGGAAAGCTGTCCATCGACGATCCCGCCGCAAAGCATCTGAAGTCGTTCGACAACGTCAAGTCGCGCGGCATCACCATCGCGCAGCTGCTGTCGCACAGCTCGGGCCTGCGGATCGAGCCGATCTTCTATCCCTTCAAGCCGGGCGAGGAGGTCTCGCTGCAGGCCGCCGTGGCGAAGTTCGGCGCGGAGGGGCCAAAGGAGAAGCCTGGCGAGTACTCCTATAACAACGCCGGCTACAACACGCTCGGCGCCGTGATCGAAGTGGTCTCGGGGATGCCGCTCGAACAGTTTCTGATCACGCGCATCTACGAGCCGCTCGGCATGCGCGACACCCTCAATCACGCCGACGAGACCAAGCTGAATCGCATGGCCACGGTCTATCGCGGCCGCCGCGGCCAGGACGGCAAGGTCACGTTCAGGCAGGGCTTTACGCCCGGCGATCCGCCGGATTATCCGATCATCCGCGCGTCAGGCGGGATGATTTCGACCGCCGAGGACTATGCGAAATTTCTCGAGATGTTCCGGAACGGCGGCGTGTACAACGGAACGCGCCTGCTGACGGAAGCGAGCGTGAAGGCGATGCTCACGCCTCGCGCGAAGATGGGCACGGACGGCGCGTACGGCCTCGGCTGGATGCTGTCCCCCGGCGGCAGCTACTTCCACACCGGCTCCGACGGCACGATGGGCTGGGTCGATCCCGCGCGCGCCACCATCGGCATGGTGCTCACGCAGAGCCCGGGCGGGATCAACCCGCGGAACGAGTTCCGCGACAAGATCGCCCAGGCCCTGACGGCGCCGCGCTAGCGCGAGCCGTTGCTCGCGCGTGCCCGCTTCTGCTCCTCCACCATGGCCGCCACGTCGGCGAGCAGCTTCTTCGCGTCATACACGATGCCGTCCTTGATCGTATAGCGTATGCCGCCGACGCGATCGACCTTGCCGGTGGTGTCGTTCAGCCTGAGCGCGCCCGTGCCGTACAGCACCTTCAGGTTCTGCAGCGGGTTTTGATCGACCAGCACCAGGTCCGCCAGCATGCCGGCGCGGACGATGCCGAATTCCAGCGGCTTGCCTGAGGGCTCGTGCAGCGCTTCGGCGCCGTGCATGGTGGCCGCGCGGATTACTTCGAGCGGATGGAAGCCCGCCTCCTGCAGCAGCTCCATCTCGTGAATCACGCCGAAGCCCCACGTGTTGTAGATGTACGACGCATCGTCGCTCACCGTGACGCGGCCGCCCATCTTCTTGTAGTCGTTGAGCAGGCGGAACCACACCTGATAGAACCGCCGCCACTCGATCTCGTCGGCGAGGGTCCAGTCGAAGAAGTACGAGCCGTGGTTCTCGCGGCTGGGCGTGTAGAAGTCCATCAGCGACGGCAGCGTGTACTTGTCGTGCCAGTCGGCGTTGCGCATGCGCATGACGTCGCGGCCCGCGGCATACGCCGTCATGGTGGGATCCATGATCGTGCCGAGCTTGATGTGCTCCTGCAGGTATGCGTTCCATTCAGGGCTGCCCGGTTCGTGGATCTTGTTCCAGAGATGCGCGACCTGGCTGAAGCGCCACTGCTCGTCGTTGTAATTCATCTGGTACGGCCACGGCTGCACTTCGTAGTCCTTCAGCAGCGCCTCGAAGTGACCGTAGAAGTGCGTGACGGTGCCGAGTCCCAGCTTCGCGGCCGTGAGCGCGTTCATCTGCGCCACGCCGCGCTGTTCGAGGTGTGCGGTCGAGCCGAGTCCGAGCTTCTTCGCCTCGTCGAGCAGCGCCGCCATGATGGCGGGCGGATAGGCCACCAGCTTCATGCCGTCGACGCCGTTGGCGGCGCACCAGCGCACCCACTCGCGCGCTTTCTCGGGCGTGTCGGCCGGCCCCTTGCCCCAGCCGGCGCCTGGGCGCTGATAGTTGAAGAAGCGCGGCGCGACGATCTGGTTCGCGGCGCTGCGCTGCTTTTCACGCAGCGCGAACTCCTGCGGCCCCAGCTCGACCCCGCGGCCCGCCGTCACGCCGTGCGCGAGCCACAGCTTGTAGGCGTACTCGACGCGCGGGCTCTTCGGCGCCTCGCCGGCATGCATGTGCAGGTTGACGAAGCCCGGCATCATGAACCAGCCGGTGGCGTCGATCTCGTGATCGAACTCGCGCGGCTGACGGTTGGGCCGCAGCGGCACACCCGGCGTGCCCGCGCTCCGAATCGACGCGATGCGGTTGCCCTCGATGACGACGTCCATCGGGCCCGCGGGCGGAGCCCCGGTGCCGTCGATGATCGTGACGCCACGAATCACCAGCCGCTTGTAGGGCCCTAGCCCTTCACCAGGCTTGCGGTCGGGCGCGGGCGTGCGGCCCTGCTGGGCTGAGATCGGGAAAGCGATAGCGCACAGGACGAGGACGGCGAGAAGGCGTCGAGTCATGGGACGCATAATAACTGTATGAAGCGCTCAGGCGTCGCCGATCTTCCGCTGCATGGCGGACGGGTGCCGCAGTGGCTCGCCGAGCGGATGACGACGCTTGGGGCGGCGATCTCGGAGAGCGTCATCCTGCATTACGGCCGATCGGAGCTGCTGACGCGTCTCAGCGACCCGTTCTGGTTTCAGGCGCTTGGCAGTGTCATGGGCATGGACTGGCACTCGTCGGGCATCACTACCTCGGTGATGGGCGCGCTGAAGCGTGGCCTCAATCCGCGCGCGCACGAGCTCGGGATTCACATCTGCGGCGGCCGCGGGCGCCATTCCCGCAACACGCCGGCGGAGCTGCTGGCCATTGCGGACCAGCGCGGGTTCGACGGCGCCGCGCTCGTACGGGCCAGCCGCCTGGCTGCGCGCGTCGACAACAACGCCATCGCGGACGGCTTTCAAATCTATCTGCACGGCTTCATCCTGTCGGCCGACGGCGAGTGGGCCATCGTGCAGCAGGGCATGAACGGGCAGTCGCGGCTCGCGCGGCGCTATCACTGGCATTCCGCCGCGGTGCGCGACTTCACCGACGAGCCGCACACCGCCATCGTCGGCGAGCGGCGCGGCGTGATTCAGAATCTGGTGGACCATCGCGCGAAGCCGGCGCAGGACGCGCTGATCGAGATCGCGCGAACGAAGCCCGAAACGACGTTGCGCGAGGCCCAGGGCATCGTCACGCGCAAGATGACGGTGCCCGTGCATCACGACGTGCGCGCGGAGAATGTCGATCTGAAGCGGCTGGGCGCGGTCCTGGCCGTCGCCTACGAGCGCGACCTGCGCGACTTCGCGTCGCTGCTGCTCGTCGAAAAGCTGGGCCCGCGCACGCTGCAGTCACTCGCGCTCGTGGCGGAGGTCGTGCACGGCGCGCCAACGCGTTTTATCGATCCGGCGCGGTTCTCATTCGCGCACGGCGGCAAGGACGGGCATCCGTTCCCGGTGCCGCTCAAGACTTATGACGAGACGATCGGCGTGCTGCGGCGGAGCCTGGATGCCGCGAAGGTCGGCGATACCGAAAAGATCGAGGGCATGAAACGGCTGCATAAATTCGCAGCCGCGGTTGAGCGACGGTACGCGCCCGAGGCCGACTTCAACGCCGTGATGGAAACCGAGCGCGTGATTTCGCCGGCGCTGGGGGGCAGGACGGTGTTCGACGCGCCTTCGCGCTCCGCGCTGCGGCAGGGAGGCGACGTGCGCCGGCCGGCCAGCACCGCGCAGAAACGGCTCTTCTAACCCTTCGCCTTCGCCCAACTGTCCTTCAGCGTCGCTGTACGGTTGAAAACAGGCCTGGAGTCTGGAGTCTGGAGTCTGGAGCCTGAATCGACGCAGAAATACCCCAGCCGCTCGAACTGGAATCTGTCGCCTGGCTTTGCTGAAAGGACTGACGGTTCGACCTTCGCGTCGCCGATGACCTCGAGCGAGCCGGGGTTCATCTGCGTCAGGAAATCCGTGTCGCCTTTGCCGGGCTCTTCGACGGAAAACAGCCGATCGTAAAGACGCACTTCGCATTCGAGCGCGTGGGCGGCCGACACCCAGTGCAGCGTCGCCTTTGGCCGGCGGCCGTCGGGCGCATCGCCGCCTCGCGTGGCGGCGTCGTACGTGCAGCGCAGCTCGGTAATCGCGCCGGCGGCGTTCTTGACCACGCTCGTACAGGTGATGAAGTACGCATTCCGCAGCCGCACTTCGCGCCCGGGCGCCAGCCGGAAGAACTTTTTCGGCGGGTCCTCCATGAAGTCGTCGGCCTCGATATAGAGCTCGCGCGCAAACGGCACCTTGCGCGTGCCCGCCGCTTCGTCTTCCGGATTGTTGATGACATCGAGCTCCTCGGCCTGGCCCTCGGGATAGTTCTCGATGACGACCTTCAACGGGCGCAGCACCGCCATCACGCGCGGCGCCGTCCTGTTCAGTTCCTCGCGCACGAAGTGTTCGAGCAGCGCGAGGTCGACGAGGTTCTCACGCTTCGCGACCCCGACCTCGTCGCAGAACTTCCGCAGCGCCGATGGGGGATAGCCGCGCCGCCGCATGCCGGAGATCGTCGGCATGCGCGGGTCGTCCCATCCCGACACGTGCTTCTCGGTGACCAGCTGCAGCAGCTTGCGCTTGCTCATCACCGTGTAATTCAGGTTCAGCCGCGCAAACTCGATCTGCTGCGGCCGCGCCTCGAGCAGCGGCTGCAGCGCGTCGACGAGCCAGTCGTACAGCGGGCGGTGATCCTCGAACTCGAGCGTGCACAGCGAGTGCGTGATGCGCTCGAACGCATCCGACAGCGGATGCGCGTAGTCGTACATCGGATAGATGCACCACGCGTCGCCGGTGTTGTGATGATGCGCGTGCTTGATGCGATACAGCACCGGGTCGCGCATGTTGATGTTGGGCGACGCCATGTCGATCTTCGCGCGCAGCACGTGCGTGCCGTCGGCAAACTCGCCGGCGCGCATCCGGCGGAACAGATCGAGATTCTCGTCAGCCGTGCGCCCGCGATGCGGACTCTCGACGCCCGGCGCCGTCAGCGTGCCGCGCCCCTCGCGAATCTGGTCGGCCGTCTGGCTGTCGACGTACGCCTTGCCGTCGCGAATCAGCCGCTCCGCGCACTCATAGAGCCGCTCGAAATAATCGGACGCGAAAAACTTGTTGCTCCACTCGAAGCCGAGCCAGCGCACGTCTTCCTGAATCGAGTCGACGTATTCGACGTCTTCCTTCACAGGGTTCGTGTCGTCGAACCGCAGATTGCACGTACCGCCAAAATCCCGCGCCACGCCGAAGTTGAGACAGATCGATTTCGCGTGCCCGATGTGCAGATAGCCGTTCGGCTCGGGCGGAAAGCGCGTCGCGACGCGTCCCTCGTGCCGTCCCGACGCCTGGTCGGCGCTCACGATGTCGCGAATGAAGTCGGTGCGGGGTTCTGACGGGCCGGTCACAACCCGATCATACCCGGCACTCAAATTACACGGTTGATATAACGAATCTACACCTTGCAATATCGACCGATGAGCGAGCCGATTCACGGTCCCTGCTCGGCCTCGCCGAGCGCGTGCGGGTGACTGTCTCCTGCGAAACCGGCATCGAATCGTGACGCCGCGGCTACGGCGACTCGGCAGCCGGCACCTTTTTCAAGGGTTGCGCACGCTCGGTTTCGAGGTGGTCAACGCCGAAGGCAGCCACGCGAAGCTTCGCCGCGCATCCGCGACTGGGCCGCAGACACTGACGGGGCCCCTCCACGACAGCCTTCAGACGGGCACCCTCCTCGCCATCTATCGCCAGGTGCGCCAGTTCGTGCCGGAAGAACAAGCCCGGCCGATTTTCTATCGCTGAACCCCGCCTGACCCCGCCTGGAACCGTCCCCGCTGTCTCGACGTTTATACCTTCAGGCATGCCGCCGTTCATTCAGGACATCCGCTTCGCGTTTCGCGTGCTCGCCAAGGACCGCAGCTTCACCGCCACGGTCCTCCTGACGCTCGCGATCTGCATCGGCGCCAACGCGGCCATCTTCGCCATCGTCCAGTCCGTGCTGCTGCGGCCGCTTCCCGTGCCCGAGCCGGACCGGCTGGTGAACATCTTCAACAGCTATCCGAACGCCGGCTCCGAGCGCGCCTCGAACGGCGTGCCCGACTACTACGATCGGCTCGCCGCCATGGACACGATGGAGGAGCTCGCGCTCTACCGCCGCACCGGGGCGACTATTGGGTTCGAGAATGCCGCCGAGCGTCTGATCGGCGTGCAGGCCACGCCCGCGCTGTTCCGGTTGCTGCGGGCGAAGCCCGCGCTCGGCACCGCGTTCTCGGAAGCCGACGGCGAGCCCGGCCGCGACGCCAAAGTGATCATCAGCCATGGCCTCTGGCAGACGCGCTACGGCGCGCGCGCCGACATTCTCGGCCAGCAGATGCGCATCAACGGCGTCCAGCGCGACATCGTCGGCGTGATGCCTGCAGACTTCCAGTTTCTCTGGCCCGACGTTGTCTTGTGGATGCCGCTTGCGTTCACGCCGGCCGACAAGGCCGATGATCGGCGCCACAGCAACAGTTATCAGATGGTGGGGCGCCTCGCCGCCGGTGCCACGAGGGAACAGGCGCAGGCGCAGCTCGACGCGATCAACGCGCGCAACGATGAGCGGTTCCCGCACTTCCGCGAGATTCTCAAGGACGCCGGCTTCCACACGCGCGCCGTGGCCTTTCAGGACGACCTCGTGCGCGACATCAAGCCGGTGCTCTACCTGCTGTGGGGCGGCGTGCTGTTCGTGCTGCTGATCGGCGCCGTCAACATCACCAACCTCGTCATCGTGCGCTCGAGCACCAGGCAGCGCGAGCTTGCCACGCGCCGCGCCATCGGCGCGGGCATCGGGCGTCTGGCGCGCCAGCTGGTGACCGAGACCATGCTGCTGGCCGCCGCCGGCGGCGTGATCGGCGTGCTCCTGGGCCGGTGGGCCCTCGCGCTCGTGCCCACGCTCGGCCTCGACGAAATGCCGCGCGGCCATGAAATCACGATGGAGCCGGCGACGATGGCCATCATTCTCGGGCTCGCACTGCTGGTCGGGCTGCTCGTGAGTCTGGTGCCGGTCGTCCGCGTGTGGAAGCTCAATCTGAATCTCGCGCTGCGCGACGAAGGCCGCGGCGGGACGGCCAGCCGCGGATCGATGTTCGCGCGCCGCGCGCTCGCGACGGCGCAGGTCGGGTTCGCGTTCCTGCTGCTCATCGGCGCCGGCCTGCTGTTCGCCAGCTTCCGTCAGGTGCTGGGCATCGATCCCGGATTCGAGGCGAAGGGCGTTGTCGCGGGCTACGTCAGCCTTCCGCGGGCGCGCTACACGGCCGACGATCCGATCAGGTCGTTCGCGGCCCGCACGCTCGAGAAGGTTCGCGCCATTCCCGGTGTCGAGGCCGCGGCGTTGACCGACACGCTGCCGTTCGGCGGCGATTACAGCGACAGCGTGATTCTGGCGGAAGGCTATGTCATGTCGCCGGGCGAGTCGCTCATTTCGCCGATCACCAACGCCGTCAGCGACGGCTACTTCGAGATGATGCACATCGACCTCGTCGCCGGCCGGACGTTCGACCGCCGCGACACGGCCACGTCGCCGCAGGTGATCATCGTCGACCGCAAGCTGGCGCGGAAGTTCTGGGCCGGCACCGATCCGATCGGCCGCCGCATGTTCTCGCCCGGCAGCGCCGAGGAGCTCCTCAAGCCGGGTCCAAACTCGCGCTACTTCACCGTCGTGGGTGTCGTCGACGATGTGCCGCTGATCGGGCTGACCGAGGAGACGCGGCGGGTGGGTGCGTACTATTTCCCGATGTCGCAGAGCCCGTCGTCCTCGTTTGCGATCGCGGCGCGCACGTCGCTGGCGGGCGACAGCGCGGCCGCGGCCATCCGACGCAGCGTCAGCGCGCTCGATCCGGAGCTGCCGTTCTACAGCGTGCGCATGATGGACGAGCGGATCGACGAGTCGCTGATCAGCCGCCGGATGCCGATGCTGCTCGCGATGGCGTTCGGCATCGTGGCGCTGTTCCTCTCGGCGATTGGCATCTACGGCGTGCTTGCGTATCAGGTGGCGCAGCGGCGCCGCGAGATCGGCATTCGCATGGCGCTCGGCAGCAGCGTCCGCGCGGTGTTCGGCCTCGTGCTGGCCGACGGCGCGCGCATTGTCGCGTTCGGCCTCGCGATGGGCCTGGCCGGCGCGTATCTCACCGGCAGCTACATCGAGTCGCAGCTGTTCGGCGTGCGCGCCCTCGATCCCATGGTGATCGCGAGTGTCGGCCTCGTGCTCGCGATCGTCTCGCTGGTCGCGGTGTCGATCCCCGCGCGCCGCGCCTCGCGCGTGAATCCGGTCATCGCCCTCGCGGGCGACTGACCCGGTACAATCGGGGTGATTGCCAGGCACCCCACGCCTTTTCGTCTTCGATCTCGACGGCACGCTCGTCGACTCACGCCGCGATCTCGCTGACAGCGTCAACGCGCTCCTCGCCGATCTCGACCGCGATCCTCTCTCGGAAGGGTTGATCGGGACGATGGTGGGGGACGGCGCGAAGCAGCTGGTGGAACGCGCGCTGGCGGCGGCGGGCGTGGAGCACGCGCCGGCTGACGCGCTCGA
>JAKFEY010000086.1:0-22836 GCA_036675475.1 Vicinamibacterales bacterium | reverse complement strand
GCCGGCTGGCGCAGCGCGGTGAACAGCTTCTCGTACTTCCCGATGATGATGTCCCAGCGATAGTTGCGGCGGATGTACTCGCGCCCGTTGCGGCCCATCGCCCTGCGCAGCCGCTCGTCGCTCATCAGCAGCCTGAGCGCTTCGACAAACTCCTCACGCTCGCCGTAATAGAGCCCGGCATTGCTGGCCTTGCAGTGCTCGGCCACTACTTCGCTGCGCGCGTTGGCGAGCACCGGCGTACCGACGGCGAAGGCCTCGAGCGCGAGCAGCGACAGGCTTTCGAACGGTGACGGCACGATCACGACCGTGGCCGCTTCGAGCGCCTGCAGGCGTTCCTGATCGGTGAGCACGCCCGGGAACCGCACCCACGGCTCTTCGGGGATGGGCATCAGCTTGGTGCCCATGAGGAACAGCGTGGCATCGCCGCCTTCGGCGACGTACGTGGAGAAGTACTCGAACAGCTCCTCGCAGCCCTTGCCCGGATCGATCCGCCCGCCATACAGCGCGAACTTGCCGTCGATGCGGTGACGGCGCCTGAAGAAGGCGCCGCGCTGCCGCAGGTGGGCCGGCAGCGGCTCCGGGCCGATGTTGTGATCCTCGGCGTCGTCCTGATCGGGCGTGCCGCCGTCGCGAAGGGGCGTCAGGTCGACGCCGCAGCCGATCGTTTCGTCGGCGACGCTGCGGATGTCGAACGTGTCCTGCAGGAATTTCTTTTCAACCGCGGTGTTGTAGGCCATCGCCGCGGGCAGGCTGAAGACATCCTTGTAGATGCCGAGGTGAATCGCCGGCTCGTCGTGCGCCGTCGGCACCAGGATGCTGCGGGACGGCTCGGCCTTCAGGCCGAGCACCGTCGGCGCGTAGAGATAGGTGAAGAAGATCAGGACGTCGTAGCTCTGCGCGTTGCGCTCGAGATATTCCTGCAGCGCCGGGCACCACGGCCCCTGCTGCTTGAGCCACTCCATCTCGTCCTGCCGTGAGTGCTCGTTGTTGAAGATCCAGTCGCTGTAGGCGTTGAAGGCCTGGATGTCGCGCGTCCGCGCGTTCGCGAAGCGGCGCACGTTGACGCCGCGGATGCGATCCACGCCTTCCGGGTACTCGTTGGCCCAGCTGATGTAGTCGCGCGCGCACGTCGTGAGCACCTCGACCTGGTGGCGCGACGCGAGCCGCTCGGCGATCAGCCGGCAGTGGTACTCCGACCCGCCAAGAATCTCCGTGCCGTACCGCTGGATGACGAAACCGACCTTCACGAAAACCTCGAGACCAGCGCCCGCAGGTCGCCGTCGACCCGGGCAGGCGCAAAATGGGCCGCGCGCGCGCGTTGACCGTCGATCACGCGCGCTCGCAGCGATTCATCGTATATCACCTGCCCGAGCAGCTCGGCCGCCGGCTCGAAGGCCTTCGGCGAGAACATCAGGCCCGCGCCGCCCAGTGTTTCGGGCACCGCGCCGGCCTCATAGGCCACCACCGGCACGTCCATCGCCATGGCTTCCACGAGCGGCGCGCAGAAGCCTTCGTGCTCGCTGAGCGACACGTAGGCATGCGAGGCGCGGTACACCGCCGCCAGTTCCTCATCCGGCAGTGGGCCCGTGAACACGAAGCGTTCGGGCAGCATCTGGAACCGATCGATCAGGCCGCGAATCATGGCGTAGTAGCGCGGCATGATGTCGTGCCTGCCGACGAAAATGAAGCGGTACCGCGCGTCGACATACCGCTTGTAATGTTCGGCCAGGAAGATGTGATCCTCAATCTTCTTGTTGGGGACGATGCGGCCGACGAAGAGGATGTTGGCCCAGTCGTCGGTGAGCATCTTCCGGATGGCGGGGCGGTCGGGCGCGTTCGTGAGGCGCTCGAGATCCACGGCCAGCGGCAGCACGCCGGTGGGCGAAAAGCCCATCGCCTCGAGCTCGGCGCGGTTGAACTCCGAGACGCCAAGCGCCAGATCCGGCACGCCGGCAAGCGTCGCCAGCTCCTGGCGCCCCGCCCGCGCGAGGCCGAACACGTTGGCGTCGAACGGCGCGAAGAAGTGCGCGGGCGTGATGTTGTGGTACACGAGCACGCGCCCTTTCGACAACCGCGCGAACGGCGCCGACAAGGGCGAGGGCAGCGCGTAGTGATAGATGGTGAGGTCGGCGCCCTTCGTGGCGGCCTCGGTCCACGGCCGCACGTCGCCCTGCAGGTCCTCGTCGATCGTCAGCGCGTAGATGCCGGACTCGTGGCCCTGGGCGTGCAGCACGGCGCGCATCCGCCGCGCGCTGTCGCCGACGGCGTCATGCCGGTGCGCCGCGGGAATCCACTGATCGACTCTCATCGCCGCTCGTCGCGCTCGATCACCGACGCGTCCGGCGCCTGGGGCAGCGCGCGGTAGGCGGCCGGCCGGTACTGCCGCAGCTCCTCGAGCTGCTCGGCCTCGTCGAACTGGCGCCAGAAATCGAGCGTGACGGGCGGCTGCGGCTTGCGCGGCGACGCCAGCATGCGATCGAGATGCCCGAGCAGGATGCGGTCGAAGTCGCGCGTCTTGTGCCGCGTGAGCGACGCGTCCTGCGCGTCGAGGATCGCGTCGCGCAGCGCGCCGTCGGTGACGACCGCGTTGATGAGCGACGCCACCAGCACCGGATCCTTCTCGTCGAACAGCACGCCCGCCCCGTCCATCGTTTCCGGCACCGCCGTCGCGGCATACGCGATGACCGGCACTTCCTTGTGGAACGCCTCGAGCAGCGGCACGCAGAACCCTTCGTGCTCGCTCGCGCACAGAAACACGTCGGCCACGTCATAGAGCGCCGTGAGCTCGCCGTCGCTGATCTGGCCGAGGATGTGAACGTCGGTGACGCCCAGCCTGGCGATCAGGCCCTGCACCTGTGCCAGATAGCCGTCGAAGCCCGCATGCGAGCCGGCCAGGATCAGCCGCGCCTTCTGGTTGTGCAGGCGCTTGTAGGCGTGGAAGAAGCGCACGAGATCTTCCGGCTTCTTGTTCGGCACGAAGCGGCCGACAAACAGGATGTTCACCCAGTCATCGTCGAACTGTCCGGCAAGGGCGGTGTCGGACGGAAGGTCGAGGTGCGAGAAATCGGGCACGACCGGCAGCACCGCCGTGGGCGCGAAGCCGTAGCTCTCGAGATCGCGCCGGTTGAATTCCGAGTCGCCGAGCGCGAGATCGACGCGGGGCACGTAGGCCTTGAGCTCGCGCAGCCCGCGGTAGCACTGCAGCATGAGCTGCGGGTGAATGCCGACGTAGAACTCGGGCGGCGTGATGTTGTGATAAATCAGCGCCATCCGCGCCGGCAGCGCGAACGCCGTGCGCGACGCGCGCGAGCCGAGCGAGAAGTGATGAATCAGCACATCGTCGGCCGTGACGTAGCCGGGCGCGTCGCGATAGTCGACGGTGAGATCCTCGAGGCGGCGATCCGCGGTTTCGACGATGATCTCCGACTCGTGGCCCGCGGCGCGGAGCACGCGCTGAATGCCGAGCACTTCGTGGCCGATGGCGTCGCCGTAGCCGAGCGTGGCGAGGACCTGGTGGATGCGCATGCGGACGCGAGCCCTAAAGGGCTGCGCCACCTCCTCTCGCCGGCCCCGACGGCAGCGCGGCGACACGTTCCGCGGCGGGCGGCAGCACGCGCTTGCGCCGTCCGAACCAGCCGGGCATCGGCTCCATCGCGCGCGCGGGTTCCTTCCGTAGCCGCTCGAACATGTCGAGATACTTCCGCTCGATGACCGGCCAGGCGTAATTGCGCTTGAAGTAGTCGCGGCCGTTGCGTCCGAGGATCGCGTTCACCGGCCCGGCCGCTTCGAGCATGTAGAGCGCTTCTGAAAATTCCTCCGCGCTGTCGTAGTACAGGCCGCCGTTGCTGCGAAGGGTCTGCCCCTTGAGCACGTCGCAGCGGCCGTTGACGAGCACGGGCTTGCCGAGCGCCCACGCTTCCAGCGCCACCATCGACAGGCTTTCGTAGAACGACGGCATGATCAGCAGGTCGGCCGCCGCCAGCGCGTCGAACTTGTCCTGATCCGGCAGAAACCCCAGGTGCCGGATGCGCGGATGGTCGGGCACCGGGATGACCGCGTTGCCGATCAGCACGAGATCGAGCCCGCGGGGATGCGCGGACACGTACCGCTGGAAGTGCGCGAAGAGATCCTTGCAGCCCTTGTTCTCGTCGATGCGCCCGACGTAAATCGCGAACGGGCGCCGCACGTTGTGCTTGCGCCGGAACCGGCCGCCCTGCGGATGATCGGGAATCGCCGATCCGACGCCGACGACCGTGCCCGGTACGTCCTGGTTGCCCGAAATGCCCGTGATGAGCGCCCGCTCTTCGAGCGAGTTGTACATCAGGCCTCGCACGCCCCTGAACACCGGCGAGAAGATCTCGACGCCGACCGCCGCGTCGCGCTCCGCAGTGGGCACGAGCACGGCCTTGGCCGGCACCGCCCGCGCGCCGTGAAACGCGTGATAGTAGCGGTAGCTGAAAAAGAGGAACCAGTCGATCGCGTCCGCCGATTTCGCGACGTGTCGCACGAGCGCCGGGCTCGTGGGCCCCTCGCTCTCGAGCCACGCGAGCTCATCGGCGATCGCATGCGTCGACTCGAACACTGTCTGCGAGAGACGGCCGAAGACGCGCGGATCGCGCGGGTGGCTCACGGGAAAGCGCACGACGCGCACGCCGCCGATAGTTTCCTCACCCGGCGTGTACTCGTTTTTCCACGTGATGTAATCGCGCGCGCAGGTCGTGAAGACCTGCACCTTCGCGTGACGCGACAGACGTTCGGCGATGTAGCGGGCGTGCAGTTCCGCTCCGCCGTTGATCTCCGCGCCGTAGCGCTGAACAACGACGGCGAGGTTCACTCGTCCGATCCTTCGCCGCCGCCCTGATCGCCGCCGCTGCTGCCGCTCGATCCGGTGTCCTGACCGCCCGCGTCGCTGCCGCCGCCAGGTTCGCTGGACGCGCCGGCGTTCGGAGCCCCCGCGCCGGGCACCCGGCGCCTCCGGCGCCGCCGCCGCCGCGAGCGCTGAACGCCTTCTTCGCCTTCAGCGCCCGGCGCGCCGGCCGGCCGCGGCTCGGCGCCTTCGACCTGTCCCGCTTGTGCCGCCGGCGCGGGCTGCGGATCGCGCCTCTGCTGCCGGTCCTGTTGCGGACGCTCCTGTTGCGGCCGGCCCTGCTGGCCGCCGCGCTCGCGCGCGGCGGCAGTCCCGCCTCCGCTTCGCTCCGGCGTTTCCTTGCGATACTGCACCACGCCCTCGAAGGCGCGCTGGCGCCGCTCGTCGAAGTCCAGCCGGCCGGCGATCGAATCGAGCCGCATCTTCAGGTTGCGAATTTCGATGCCGGCCCGCGTGAGCTCCACGACCAGGTTGTGCATCACCTCGTAGCGCAGGTGCTCGAGCGCGCGCTGGCGCGACTGAAACGCCGCGTTGCGCGCGTTGAGCTCGGCCTGAATGTGCAGCGCGTCGACGATCGGGTTCGGGTTGAAGAACAGCTTCAGCAGCGGGTTGAGCAGCTTGCGCAGGCCGCGAATCACGCCGCGGTGCGTCTCGTACAGCGTCGTGTCTTCGAACTTGAAGTTCGGCGGATCGGCCTCGGGCGGATGCGCGTGGCGGAACTGGGCCACCAGATCCGATCGCACGCCGCCGGGATCGAGAAACTTCTCGAGCTTCACCGTCGCCAGCTGCTTCAGTTCTTCTTCCGTGTAATCGACGCCGCGCTTCTCGCGGATGCGCTGGCGGATCTGCCGCATGATGTGCTCGACGTCGACGGCGTCGGACCGCACCTGAAATTCGGCCATGTTCACTCTCCGTCGGCGGCGGGCCGGCCCCGGCCTACCACCGACCGTAAATAATGACGACCACCGCCGCGGCCCACAGCGCGACGCACGTGAGCAGCGGCCAGTCGTTGAGCAGCATCTCCGACGGGCTGCCTCCGCCTTCGCGCTGGTGCACGAGGTAGAGGTACCGGAAGATGCCGTAAAGCGGAAACGGCAGCGTGAGCACCAGCTTGTCCGTGCCGAACTTCGACACGGTGTCCGGGCTCACGGTGTAGAACGCATACCCGACGACCGTCGCGGCCGTCACAACCGAAATCATCTGATCGAGCAGGTACGGACTGTACTCCTGCAGGATCGCCCGGTGATGCGTGGCATCGCCGGAGAGCGTCACCAGCTCGTGGCGGCGCTTGCTGAACGCCAGGAACAGCGCCAGCAGCATCGTATCGATCAGCAGCCAGGCGCTGATCGGCACGTCGATGACCACCGCCCCGGCCACGGCCCGCAGCACGAAGCCCGCGGCAATGGTCATCACATCCAATATCACGAAGTGCTTCAGGCTGATCGAATAGAACGCAAGCAGCGCCACATACCCGGCCGCGACGATGCCGAACTCGCGGTCGAGCAGGAACGCCGACGGCAGCCCCAGGGCGATGAGGACGAGCGAGGTCAGGGCGGCGTGGCGGACGGGCAGGGCTCCCGACGCAATGGGGCGCAGCGCCTTCAACGGATGGCGCCGATCGCCCTCCCGGTCGCGGATGTCGTTGAGCAGGTAGATGGCGCTCGAGAGCAGGCAGAAAATGACGAACGCCGCCACGACCGCGGCCACGGCCGCCGGCAGCGGATCCCCGCGCCGTTGCAGCTCGAGGCCTCCGAACAGCAGCGCGGCAAAAACGATGAGGTTCTTGGTCCACTGAGAGGGACGCAGGGACAGGAACAGCGACTGAAGGCGAGGGGGAGGGGCCGCAGTCCGGAGCATGAAAAACGGCCCGCGCGGTCGCCCGCGCGGGCCCATGTACTAGTAGGTGGCGAGAGCCTCGGACTCCGAGTCGAAGGTCTCGAACACTGTGAGCAGCTTGGTAATCGACAGCAGGTCGGTGATGCGCTTGGTGAGGTTCACCAGCTTCATCGTGCCGCCCTGCCGGCTGACCGTCGTGTACGTGCGGACGATCTCGCCGAGCCCGGCGCTGTCGATGTACGGAACGCCTTCCAGATTGAGCAGGATCTTCCCGCGCCCCTGATTCATGAGCGAGTTGATCTTGTCTTTCAGGAGCTCGTCGCCTTCACCGAGCGTCATCTTGCCTTTCAGGTCGAGAATCGTCACTTCACCGACGATTCGTTCCTCGATCTGCATGCGTGATCTCCTAGGGTGCCTGAATGATAGCCGACGCCGGGACTGAAGTCCCGGCCTACTCTGCTTCGCGGCGCTGCTTCTTGCGCGTGCGCTTGCGGGCGAGCGCCTGCTTGGCGCGGCGCTTGTCGCCGGGCTTCAGGTAGAAAGAGTGCTTCTTGATGTCCTTGATGATGTCTTCCTGCTGGACCTTCCGCTTGAAGCGGCGAAGCGCGCTTTCGATCGACTCGCCTTCCTGGACTTTGACTTCGGCCAAAGTAACTGACACCCCCTCTACGATTTCTTGATCTGGTGATTTGGCGATTTGGTGATTTGATTGGGTCACCTTCCGCCGCATCAAACTTGCTCGACAGAGGGCCGCTGCCGGGAGCCGGACTCCCGGGGAACGCCCTGAATCGCCTGCCGAATATATTAGGCTAGCACACACTCATGAAAGTCCTCGTCCTTGGATCGGGCGGCCGCGAGCATGCCCTCGTCTGGCGCCTCCGCCAGGACCCCGAAGTCACCGCCATCGTCGCTGCCCCCGGCAACCCCGGGATGGCCCAGGGGGCCGGTTCAAGTGTCCGGATACGGACAATCGACCTGAATTCTCCTCCCGCCATGGCGGCCCTCGCGCGCGACGAGCGCGCCGACCTCACCATCGTCGGCCCCGAATTACCCCTGGCCGCCGGCGTCGTTGACCTTTTTCGGGCCGAAAGGCTGCCTATCGTCGGCCCGACCGCCGCGGCGGCCAGACTGGAAACCAGCAAGGCCTTCGCGAAGGCCTTCATGGCCCGGCACGCCGTGCCCACCGCCCGCTTCCTGGTCGCCGCCGATGCGTCCGAAGCGGAGGCGGTCGTCACCGACGCCCCCTTCGGCTGGCCCCTGGTCATCAAAGCGGATGGCCTCGCGGGTGGCAAAGGGGTGGTCATCGCGTTAGACCCCAAAGAGGCGATGTCGGCGGTGCGCGAGGCGATGGTGGATCGCAGGTTCGGCGACGCGGGCGGCACGGTCGTGTTCGAGGAGTGCCTGCGCGGCCCCGAAGTGTCGGTGTTCGCCCTGTCGGATGGCGGCACGGCACGCGTGCTGCTGTCGGCCCAGGACCATAAACGCGCCTTCGACAACGACGAGGGACCGAACACGGGCGGGATGGGCGCGTTCGCCCCGAGTCCGCTCTACACGCCTGAGCTCGATGCGCGCGTGCGCGCGGAGATCATCGATCCGGTCATTGCCGGAATGCGCGCCGAGGGCCACTCTTACACGGGCTTCCTCTACGCGGGCCTGATGCTCACGGCGGATGGCCCGAAGGTCATCGAATTCAACGCGCGCTTCGGCGATCCCGAAGCCCAGGTCGTGCTGCCGGCGCTGTCCGGACCGTTTGCGAAGGTGCTGATGGCCGCCGCGCGCGGCCATCTTGCCGCGGCGCCGGAGTTGGACTGGAACGGCGAGGTGTTTGCCGGCGTGGTGCTGGCCTCTGGCGGATATCCCGGCACGTTCGACAGCGGCCTGCCGATCGCGGGCCTCGACGCCGAGCAGGGCGACGCGCTGGTGTTTCATGCCGGCACCGCGCTCAGCGACGGCCGGTTCGTCACCGCCGGCGGGCGTGTTCTGACGGTCGTCGGACGCGGCAGCGGCTACCGCGCCGCCATCGATCGCGCGTACCACGCCGCGGCGCGCATCACGTTCGATAAAATGCACTTCCGGAAAGACATCGGAAGGAGCGCTCTCTAAGACATGCCTCAGATTTTGATCTTGATGGGTTCAGACTCGGACGCGCCGGTGATGGAAGCGGCGGCGACGGTGCTCACGGAGCTTGGCATCAGCTGGGAGATGACCGTGGCGTCGGCGCATCGATCGCCCGCGCGCGTCATGCGCCTGGTTGAGGAAGCGCCGTCCCGCGGCGTGAAGGCCTTCATCGTCGGCGCCGGCGCGGCCGCGCATCTCGCGGGCGTCGTCGCGGCGCACACGACCATGCCGGTGATTGGGGTGCCGATTGACTCGTCGGCGCTGAAGGGGCTCGACGCGCTGCTGTCGACGGTGCAGATGCCGCCCGGCGTGCCGGTGGCGACGGTCTCGATCGGCAAGCCTGGCGCGACCAACGCGGGCGTGCTTGCGGCGCAGATTCTGGCGGTCGGCGATCCGGCTATCGCCTCGCGCTTCGCGGCCTACAAGAAGGGCCTGGCGGAGAAAGTCGAGAAGGCCGCGGCCAAGGTCGAGAAGAAGGGGTAATTACCGGAACGCTTCGGCCGCCTTCTGCCCGGTCGTCTTCCGCTGGCCTTCGACGATCAGCTGCCCGCAGGCGGCGCGGATGTCGCGGCCGCGGCTCTTGCGCACCGACACGATCATTCCCGCGTCGGCGAGAATGCGCGCGAAGGCGTTCACGCGCTCGTCGGATGGCCGTGCGAACGGGATGCCGGGCGCGGCGTTGAGTGGCAGCAAATTCACCTTCGCGCGCAGATCGCCCAGGAGTTTTGCGAGCCGCTTCGCGTCGGCGGGCGTGTCGTTCACGCCATCGAGCAGCACGTACTCGAACGTGATGCGCCGGCGCTTGCCGATCGGCAGCGCGCGGCACTGATCGAGCAGCTCCCGGATCTTCCACTTGCGGTTGATCGGCACGAGCCGGTCGCGCGCCTCATCGGTGGTCGCGTGCAGCGAGATCGCGACGTTCGGCATGTCCGGCTCCTGCGCGAGGCGCGCGAGGCCTGACACCACGCCCACCGTCGACAGCGTCACGCGCTTCGGATGCACGGCGAGCCCTTCCTCGTCGTACAGCATCCGCAGCGCCTTCATCGTGGCGTCGTAGTTGTGCAGCGGCTCGCCCATGCCCATGAGCACGATGTTGAACGGCGCGTCGGCGAGGCCGGTTTCGTGCGCGAGCAGGCGCACCTGCCCGGCGATTTCTCCGGCCGTGAGGTTGCGGGTCAGGCCCATCCTGCCGGTCAGGCAGAAGCCGCAGGCCATGGCGCAGCCCACCTGCGTGGAGACGCAGAAGGTCTGGTTTGGCGTGTCGGGAATGTAGACCGACTCGATCTCGCGGCCGTCCTCGAGGGCGAGCAGCAGCTTCGTGGTGCCGTCCGACGAGACGTCCTTGCGGCGGATGACGGGGCCGCCGATGCGGAATTCGCGCGCGAGCCGCGCGCGCAGGTCGGCCGGGAGGTTCGACATCGCGGCGAAGTCGCTGATCCCCCGCCGGTGGATCCAGCGATAGACCTGCGTCGCGCGAAAGCGGGGAAGCGCCAGCCGCTCGAACGCCTGCTCGAGCTCGGCGCGCGACAGCTCGGCGAGATCCATGGATCCAGTTTATTCCCCCAGGCCCCGCCGCCGCGGCGTGCTTGAAAGACGCCGGCCGCACGTGATAAGATCGACTGCTTGAAGGCCTGTCTTAAATCCTTTCCCTTCAGCAAGTTACAGAGAATCACGCGTGGCTGACGAACTGGTCGTTCGCGAGGTGCTCCCTTCCGGCCTGAGGCTGGTGACCGAGCGCATGCCGCACGTCCGATCGATTACGGTCGGGGTCTGGCTCGCGCGCGGATCGCGCCACGAGGAGCCGCACGAGTCGGGCATCGCGCACTTCATCGAGCACATGCTCTTCAAGGGCACCGCCACGCGATCGGCCGAAGACATCGCGCAGCAGATTGACTCGATCGGCGGCCAGCTCGACGCCTTCACCGCGAAGGAATACGCCAGCTACTACATCAAGGTGCTCGACGAGCATCTGCCGATTGCGATCGATCTGCTCGCCGACATGCTCACGCGGCCGGCCTTCTCGGCCGGCGACATCGCGAAGGAGCAGGACGTCATCCTCGAAGAGATCAAGATGGTCGAGGACACGCCCGACGATCTCGTGCACGAGATCTTCACGCAGCATGCGTGGGGCGGCCATCCGCTCGGCCGGCCGATTCTCGGCACGCCGGAAACCGTGTCCTCGTTCTCGCAGCCGGTGCTGGCCGAATATTTCTCGGGCGCCTACGTCGCCCCTAACGTGATTATTGCCGCGGCGGGCAATCTCGATCACGAGCGGCTGCGCGGGATGCTCGAGCAGGCGTTCGAGCCGCTGCCGCGCGTGGGCACGTCGATGGTCGACACGCCGCCGGTGATGGTGCCGGGCGCCGTGCAGCGGCACAAGGATCTCGAGCAGAGCCACGTGTGCGTCGGCGCGCCTGGTCACGAGCAGCGCCACGAGGATCGCTACGTCAGCTACATCCTCAACACCATTCTCGGCGGCTCGATGAGTTCGCGGCTGTTCCAGAACGTGCGCGAGCGGCGCGGCCTGGCCTACTCGGTGTACAGCGGCCTCAGCTCGTACCGCGACACGGGCCTCTTCTCCGTGTATGCCGGATGCGCGACCAGCAAGGTGCGCGAGGTCATCGACGTTGTGCTCGAGGAGCTGCGCCTGATCCGCCGCGAGCCGGTCACCGCCGATGAACTGACGCGTGCCAAGGATCACCTCAAGGGCAGCTTGATGCTGAGCCTCGAGAACACCGCCAGCCGCATGTCGCACCTGGCGCGGCAGGAAATTTATTTCGGCCGGCACTTCTCGCTCGACGAAACGCTGGCGGGCATCGAGCGCGTGACGCGTGAGGACATCCTGCGCGTGGCGGACATGCTGTTCGGCCGCGCCGGGCTGGTCGGCACCGTGCTCGGCCCCAAGAACGGCTTCCACCTCACCGAGGAGCATCTGACGCTGTGATTGCGCGCTACACGAACCCGGCGATGGGGGCGTTGTGGAACGAGCAGCGCCGCTTCGACATGTGGCTGGCCGTGGAGCTGGCGGCCGCCGATGCGATGGCCGAGGCCGGCATCATTCCGGCCGACGCGGCGCGCGAGCTGCGCGCGAAGGCGGCGTTCGACGTCGCGCGCATCGACGAAATCGAAAAGGTCACGCAGCACGACGTGATCGCGTTCACGACGGCCGTGGCCGAGCACGCCGGCCCCGCGGCGCGCTGGCTGCACTTCGGCCTGACCTCCTCAGACGTCGTCGACACCGCGCTCGCCATGCAGATGCGCGACGCCACCGACCTGATTCTCGATCTGCTCGTGAAGCTGCGGGAGGCCATCCGCGCGCGCGCGCTCGAACATCGCCGCACGCCGATGATCGGCCGCACCCACGGCGTGCACGCCGAGCCGATGACGTTCGGCCTGAAGCTCGCGCTCTGGTACGCGGAAGTCGGCCGCAACATCGCCCGCGTCACGCGCGCGCGCGACGCCATCGCCGTCGGCAAAATCTCCGGCGCCGTCGGCACCTTCGCGCACCTCGGCCCCGAAATCGAGGCGGCCGTGTGCGCGCGCCTCGGCCTGGCGGCGGCGCCGGTGTCGTCGCAGGTCATCCAGCGCGATCGCCACGCCGAGCTCATGACGGCCCTCGCCATCACGGGCGCGTCGCTCGAGAAGTTCGCGCTCGAGATTCGCGGGCTGCAGAAAACCGAAATCGGCGAAGTCGAAGAACCGTTCGCGAAGGGCCAGAAGGGCTCGTCGGCGATGCCGCACAAGCGCAATCCGATCGGCTGCGAGCAGATCGTGGGCCTCGCGCGGCTGCTGCGCGGCAACGCCATGGCGGCGCTCGAAAACGTCGCCCTGTGGCACGAGCGCGACATCTCGCACTCGTCGGTCGAGCGCGTGATTCTGCCCGACACGTTCATCGCGCTCGATCACATGCTCCGCCGCTTCACGCGCATCGTCACGGGCATGGTCGTCTATCCCGAGCGGATGAAAGAGAACCTGGCGCGCTCGCGCGGGGTCGTGTTCTCGGGCACCGTGCTGCTGGAGCTGGCGCGCCGCGGCCTGTCGCGCGAGCAGGCGTACGAGCGCGTGCAGCGCAACGCCATGCGCTCGTTTCACGAACAGCAGGACTTCAAGGCCCTGCTGCTCGCCGACCCCGACATCACCAGCGTGCTGCCGCCCGGCGAGATCGAGAAAATCTTCGACCTCGACGAGCAGCTGCGAAACGTGGAGAAGGTTTTCGAGAGAGTCTTCAATGAAAGCTAGAGTCTTCGTCACCCTCAAACCGTCGGTGTTCGACCCGCAGGGCCGCACCATCGTCGAGGCGCTGCACTCGATGGGCTACGGCGGCGTCGACGCCGTGCGCCAGGGCAAGTACTTCGAGCTCGACGTGAACGCCGGCACCGCCGACGAGGCGCGGACGATGGTGTCGGAGGTGGCCGACAAGCTGCTCGCGAACCCCGTCATCGAGAGCTATCGCATCGAGATCGCCCAATGAAGTTTGCGGTCGTTGTCTTTCCGGGATCGAACTGCGACCACGACGCGTATCACGCCGCGAAGCACGTGCTCGGCCAGGACGCCGAGTTCGTGTGGCACAAGGACACGTCGCTCGCCGGCGCCGACGCCGTCATCCTGCCCGGAGGCTTTGCGCACGGCGACTATCTGCGCACAGGCGCGATTGCGCGGTTCTCGCCCGTGATGGCGAGCGTGAAGGCGTTCGCCGAGGCGGGCCACCCGGTGCTCGGCGTCTGCAACGGCTTCCAGATTCTGCTCGAGGCCGGCCTGCTGCCCGGCGCGATGCTGCGCAACCGCGGCCTGAAGTTCATCTGCGAATACGTGGGCGTGAAGGTGGAGCAGACCGATACGCCGTTCACGTCGGCGTGCGCGCCCGGCCAGATTCTCAACATTCCGATCAATCACGGCGAGGGCAACTACTTCGCCGATGACGAGGTGCTCGACCGGCTCGAGCGCGAGCGGCGCGTAATCTTCCGCTACGTCAACGCCGCGGGCGAGGCCGCACCGGACGCGAATCCGAATGGCGCGGCGCGCAACATCGCCGGCATCTGCAGTGAACGGCGCAACGTGGTGGGCATGATGCCGCACCCCGAGCGGGCGTGCGAGCCGTCTCTGGGCAGCGGCGACGGCCTCGTGCTGTTCGAGTCGGTGGTGAAGACCCTGGCGGAACAGGGCCGGATGGCGGTGCAGAAGTAATGGCGGCTTTCGACAACGCGACGCTCGAGCGCCACGGCCTCAAGCCCGACGAATATCAGCGCATCGTCGATCTGCTGGGCCGCGAGCCCACGCTCACCGAGCTGGGACTGTTTTCCGTGATGTGGTCCGAGCACTGCAGCTACAAGAGCTCGCGCGTGCACCTCAAGACGCTGCCGACGACGGGGCCGCGCGTGCTGGAGGGACCGGGCGAGAACGCGGGCGCGGTCGACATCGGCGACGGCATGGCGGCGGTGTTCAAGATCGAATCGCACAACCATCCATCCTTCATCGAGCCCTATCAGGGCGCGGCCACCGGCGTGGGCGGCATCATCCGCGACATCTTCACGATGGGCGCGCGGCCAATCGCACTGATGAACTCGCTGCGCTTCGGGCCGCTCGACGTGCCGAAGAACCGGCGCATTCTGGAAGGCGTGGTGGCCGGCATCGGCGGCTACGGCAACAGCATTGGCATCGCGACGGTCGGCGGCGAAGTGATGTTCGACGAGACCTACTCGGGCAATCCGCTCGTCAACGTGTTCTGCCTCGGCATCGTGAAGGCCGACGGCATCGTGCGCGCGAAGGCCTCGGGCATCGGCAACCCGGTGTACTACCTGGGCGCGAAGACCGGCCGCGACGGCATTCACGGCGCGACGATGGCGTCGGCGGAGTTCGACGACAAGTCGGCCGAGAAGCGGCCCGCCGTGCAGGTGGGCGATCCGTTCATGGAGAAGCTGCTGCTCGAGGCCTGTCTCGAGCTGATGAAGAGCGACGCGGTCGTGGCGGTGCAGGACATGGGCGCCGCCGGCCTCGCGTGCTCGACGTGCGAAACCGGCGCGCGCGGCGGCGTCGGCATCGAGATCGACGTCAAGCACGTGCCCGTGCGCGAAAGCGGCATGACGCCGTACGAGATCATGCTGTCGGAATCGCAGGAGCGGATGCTGCTCGTCGTCAAGAAGGGCCGCGAGCGCGAGGTCGAGGAGATTTTCGAGAAGTGGGACCTGCACGCCGCGCGCATCGGCGAGGTGACCGGCGACAAGCTGCTGCGCGTGAAGGATCACGGCGCCGTGATCGCGGAAGTGCCCGCGACGGCGCTCGCCGACGAGGCGCCGATGTACAAGCGGCCGTTCCGCGAGCCGGCGTCGCAGCAGGAACTGCGCGCGATGCCGAACCTGGGCGCGACCCCGGCGGCCGGCGAGGCGTTCTTCGTGCTGCTGTCGTCGCCCGGCATCGCCAGCAAGCAGTGGATTTATCGCCAGTACGATTCGATGGTGCGCACCAACACGATGGTGCCCGCCGGCGCGGGCGCGGGCGTGGTGCGCGTGAAGGGCACCAAAAAGGCGCTGGCGATGTCGGTGGACGGCAACGGCCGCTATTGCCTGCTCGATCCGTACGAAGGCGCGCGCCTCGCGGTCGCCGAAGCCGCGCGGAACGTCGCGTGTGCCGGCGGCACGCCCATCGGCGTCACCAACTGCCTGAACTTCGGCAATCCGGAACGGCCCGAGATCATGTGGCAGTTTGCCGAAGCGGTGCGCGGCATCGGCGACGCGTGCCGCGCCCTGGAGTTGCCTGTCACCGGCGGCAACGTCAGCCTCTACAACGAAACCGACGGCCAGGCGATTCTGCCCACGCCCGTGATTGGCGTGCTCGGCGTCATCGAAGATGCGTCGGCGAGCCGCTCGCGCGTGTTTCCGAAAGCGCCTGCCGACATCGTGCTGCTCGGCGTCACGAAGGACGAGTTCGGCGGCAGCGAATATCTCAAGGCGCTGCACGGCATCGTGCGGGGCACGCCGCCGGCCCTCGACATCGAGCTCGAGCGCAACCTGCAATCCCTGCTCGTGGAAGCGGCGTCCTATAAGTGGATCCATTCGGCGCACGACTGCGCCGACGGCGGATTTGCGGTCGCGCTGGCCGAGTGCTGCTTCTCGAGCGGCGCCGGCGCCGCCGTCGCGATTCCCGCGGCTGTCGCGAGCGCAAGCTCCGGCTTCGACGCGGCGACGACGGCGCTCTTCTCGGAAAGCGCGTCGCGCGCGATCGTGAGCGTTGCCGCCGGACAGACCGACGCGCTGCTCATCCGCGCCGCAAAGCTCGGCGTGCCCGCGGCCGTGATCGGGCGCACGGGCGGCGATCGCATCCGCATCCGCGTCGAGGGCCAGGCGGCCATCGACTGCACCGTGGCCGAGGCGGAGCAGCGCTGGACGCAGGGGCTCGCGAAATACTTCGAAAGCAAGGTGGCATGAACGAGCACGGGCGACGCGCGGGGCGCGAGGAGCGGGAGCGGGGCGTTGGGGCCCCCGCGGAGCGACGAGCCAGGCGGGGTGCAGGGGTCCCCGCCGACAAATTTAAAGACGAGTGCGGGGTCTTCGGGATTTATGCCCACCCGGAGGCGGCGAACCTCACCTATCTCGGTCTCTACGCGCTGCAGCATCGCGGACAGGAGAGCGTGGGCATCGCCTCGAGCGACGGCGCGCGCCTGCAGCTGCACAAAGCGATGGGCTACGTCAACGACGTGAAGGAGTCCGACCTGGTGCGCCTGGCCGGCACCTCGGCCGTCGGCCACGTGCGCTATTCCACCGCGGGCGAGTCGGGCCTCAAGAACGCGCAGCCCATTCTCATCGACTGCGCGCACGGCGAGATCGCGGTGTGCCACAACGGCAATCTGGTGAACGCCCAGGAGCTGCGCGATCACCTCGTCAAGCAGGGCTCCATCTTCCAGACCACGAGCGACACCGAGGTGCTGCTGCACCTGTACGCCCGGTCGAAGGCCGAGACGGTGGAGCAGGCCCTGATCGAATCGCTTGCGCAGGTGCGCGGCGCCTTCTCGCTCACCATGCTGACGAAAGACCGCATGATTGCGGTGCGCGACCCGCACGGCTTCCGGCCGCTCGCGATCGGCGCGCTCGGCGACTCGTACATCGCGTGCTCGGAAACCTGCGCGCTCGACCTGATCGGCGCGACCTATCTGCGCGACGTCGAGCCGGGCGAGATGATCGTCGCGGGTCCCAACGGCCTGCGCTCCTACCGCCCCTTCGCGCCGGCTCCGGCCTCGCACTGCATCTTCGAGCACGTGTACTTCGCGCGGCCCGACAGCTACGTCTTCGGCCAGAGCGTCAACGAAGTGCGCACCGAACAGGGCCGTCGGCTCGCGAAGGATCAGCCGGTCGAAGCCGACGTGATCGTCCCCGTGCCCGACTCGGGCGTCTGCGCCGCCACCGGCTTTGCCGAGGCGTCGCACATCCCGCTGCGCATGGGGCTCATCCGCAATCACTACGTGGGCCGCACGTTCATTCAGCCGCAGCAGTCGATCCGCCACTTCAACGTCAAGGTGAAGCTCAATCCGGTCAAGAGCATCCTCGAGGGCAAGCGCGTCGTGCTCGTCGACGACTCGATCGTGCGCGGCACGACGAGCCGGAAGATCGTGAAGATGGTGCGGGCCGCCGGCGCGAAGGAAGTGCACATGCGGATCAGCTGCCCGCCGACGATTTCTCCCTGCTTCTACGGCGTCGACACGCCGCGCCGCGCCGAGCTGATCGCCGCGACGCACAGCGTCGAAGAGATTCGCAAATACATCGAGGCCGACAGCCTCGGCTATCTGAGCCTCGAGAGCCTGCTCGGATCGGTGGGCGAGCGCCGCGGCTCGTACTGCACGTCGTGCTATACCGGGGAGTATCCCGTCGCGTTCCCGCAGGACGAGGCGTCGTACCTGCAGCTCGCGCTGAAGTTGTCCAAATGACCCTGCTGCCACTGCTGCTGGTTGCCGCGTTGTCGCAGACCGCCGCGCCCGTTCAGGATCTCGGCGCCGCCATCGACAAGCTCGGCTCGCTTGAATTCTCCGTCCGTTCCGACGCGTCGCGCGTCATCCGCCGCGCCGCGCCGGCGCAGGCCGTGCCCGCGCTCATCGAGGCGGCGACCAATCATAAGGACGGCTACACGCGCTTTCGCGCGCTCGTGCTGCTCACCGGCTTCAACGACCCGCGCGCCGACGGCCTGATGCTGCAGCTGCTGGCCGACCCGAACGATCGCGTGCGCGCCGTGGCGTACGGCTGGTTCGAGCATCGGCCCAATCCCGAAGCGTCCGCGAAGATGCTCGCCGCGCTCGAGAACGAGGCGTCGGAGTTCGTGCGCCCCGCGCTCACGCGCACGCTCGCGGCCAGCGGCACGCCCGAGGCGCAGGCCGCCATGACCGCGCTCGTCGTCCGCGGCCAGGACTTCTTCCGCAGCATCGTGATCGAGGCCCTCGGCGACTACAAGGCGGCCTATGCCGTCGACGAGATCGCCGAAGTCGCCAAACTCGACGGCCCGCTGCAGGACGATGCGGCGCTGGCACTGGGCAAGATCGGGGATCGCAAGTACGTGACGACGCTGGCGGCGATTCAGCGGACGGCGCCGCGCGAGCGCCAGCCGTCGATTGCCGCGGGCATCTGCCTGCTCGGCATCAACTGTGAGGCGCACGAGCGCTACCTCGTCGACGCGCTGAAGTTCGGCATCGAGAATCCCGACTTCCAGCCGCTGCTGCGGAGCGCCGCCAACGGCCTCGCCGCGCTCGCGGTGGCAGGGCGGCCGAGCGCGCTTACGGCGCTGGTCGACGCCGGCCTCCCGTCGCGCGATCCCGCCCGCGCCGCCATCGCGCTGGCGCTTGGCACGGTCAGCATCCGCAACACGACAGCGTTTCTCGACTGGGCCGCGACGCGCCCTGACCTCGACGCGGTCGGCGACCTGCTTCGCGAGTCGTTCGACATGCTCGAGGAGGACCTCGACGAGGAGCGCTTCTACGTCACGGTGCGGCGCCGCTACTGGCAGGCCGCCGACGGCAGCGCCGTCAGAAAAGCCGCGGAAGCGATCATCAAGAAGCTGGAGTTCTGACCGTGGCCGTCAACTACCGCCAGGCCGGCGTCGACATCGATGCCGGCAATGAAGTGGTGCGGCGCATCAAGTCGCTCGCGCAATCCACGCACACGCCCGGCGTGCTGGGCGGCCTCGGATCGTTCGGCGGCCTCTTCGCCGTGCCGGCCGGCGTCGACGCGCCCGTGCTCGTCGCCAGCGCCGACGGCGTGGGGACCAAGCTGAAAGTGGCGTTCATGGCCGGCGTGCACGACACGATTGGCGCCGACCTCGTCAATCACTGCGTCAACGACATCCTCGTGCAGGGCGCCGAGCCGCTGTTCTTCCTCGATTACCTCGCCACCGGCCGGCTCTCGCCCGACGTCGCCGAGCAGATCGTCAAGGGCATCGCGGGCGCCTGCCGCGACAACGGCTGCGCGCTGCTTGGCGGCGAAACGGCGGAGATGCCCGGCTTTTACGCCGACGGCGAGTACGACGTCGCCGGCTTCATCGTGGGGATGGTGCCGCGCGCGCGGCTGATCGACGGCGCCGGCATCAGCGAGGGCGACGCGCTGCTGGCGCTGCCGTCGTCGGGCCTGCACACCAACGGCTACTCACTGGCGCGGAAAATTGTGTTCGAGATGGCGGGGCTCGGCGCCGGCGAGCCGTGGCCCGGCGATACGCGCACCGTTGCTGACGTGCTGCTGGCAACGCACCGCAGCTACCTGCCGGCGATCCGCCCGCTGCTCGGCGGCGGCCTGATCAAAGGCATGGCGCACATCACGGGCGGCGGCATCACCGAGAACCTGCCGCGCGTGCTGCCCGAGGGCCTTCAGGCGCGCGTGGATCGCGCCGCCTGGACGGTGCCGCAGCCGTTCCAGTGGCTGCAGGAAGCCGGCGGCGTGCCAGACGAGGACATGCGCCGCGCCTTCAACATGGGCGTCGGCCTCATCGTCGTGTGCGCGGAAGCTGACGCCGCCGCGGTGACGGCGTCGCTCGAAGCTGCCGGTGAGGCGCCGTTCCGCATCGGCGCCATCGAGGCCGGGTCCGCCGGCGTCAGGTACGTCTAGCCGTTACTGCTGGCCGGTGCCGCCCGCCGGCTTCAGGTACTTGTCGAACCAGTTCACGTAGCGCTGCAGCCGATCGCGCTGGTAGCTCGGGATCGTCAGGCCGTGATACTGGCCGGGATAGATCACGAACTGCGTGTCGACGCCGAGGCTGCGCAGCGCCTGATACATCTGCTCGCTGCCGATGATCGGCACGTTGAAGTCCTTCTCGCCGCTCATGAACAGCGTCGGCGTCTTGATCCGGTCCGCGTGCAGGAACGGGTAGGACATCTTCAGCCACGGCTCGAGGTTCTTCCACGGCGGGCCGACCTCGTTATCGAGCTGGATGATGTACTGATCCACGCCGTAGAGCGACAGCTGCATCGAGCTGCCGGCGCCGCTGACGGCGGCCTTGAACCGTGTGTCGGTGGCGATGGTGTAGTTGGTCGAGATGCCGCCGTAGCTCCAGCCGCCGATGCCGAGGCGGTTGGGATCGGCGATGCCCTGCTTGACCGCCTCGTCGACGGCGCCGAGCAGATCCATCACCTCGAGGTGGCCCCAGTCGGCATGGATGGCTTTCTGCCACGCGTTGCCGCGGCCCGAGCTGCCGCGATAGTTGATGGCGAGCACGACGTAGCCGTTGGCCGCGAGGAACTCGCGATCGAATGAGAACGCGTGCTCGTCCTGCCCGTTCGGGCCTCCGTGAATGATGAGCAGCGTCGGGTACTTCGTGCCCGGTTTGTAGCCGGCGGGCTTGACGATGAGGCCGTGCACGCGCGTGCCGTCCTTGCTCGTCGACGCGAAGTCCTCCGTCGTGGCGAGCTGCAGCTCCCCGAGCAGCGCCGCATTGTGAGACGTGAGCTGGCGCAGCGTGCCGTTCTCGAGCGCGAAGACTTCCGGCAGTTTCGTCGGAGATGTGGCGAGCACGGCGAAGTGCCCGTCGCGGCCGGTGCTCAAGCCGCGGATCGACATGCGTCCGCTCGTGAGGCGCGCCGGCGTCGCGCGCGGATCTTCGGCCGGTACGGTCGCCACGTGCGTGGTGCGATCGTCTTCGAGCAGAAACGCGATGGTCTGGCCGTCGTGCGACCACGCGAGATTCCCGACCGCGCGATCCAGGGCGGCCATGTGGATCTCGGGGTTGACGACCGGCCCCGACGGCGGATGCGACGGGACGATCACGAGCTTGGCGAGGTCGTACGCGTAGTTGGTGTCGTTGTCGCCGGCGAGCACGGCCAGGCGCCGCCCGTCGGGGCTCCACGCCGGGCGCCCGCTTTCGGCAAACGGCGTCCTGGTGACCTGCCGAGGCGCGGCGCCGGCCTTGGCGTCGACGATCCACAGGTCGGTATTGGTGGTGCGATCCGGATCGCTCGCCCCGCGCTTGCTGAGAAACGCGAGCGACGTGCCATCGGGCGACCATGACGGGCTCGTGTCATCAGTGCCCCCGCTGGTGATCACCGTCGACGTCTTCGTGGCCAGATCGAAGACCGCGAGGTGGCTGTACAGCGCCTTGAGATACCCCGACCGATCTTCCTTGAAGTGATAGCGGTCGATGACGATGGGCGGCGGCGTCTTGCGCTTCCAGCCCTCGAGTTTCTCGGGCTCGTCGGCGGGGTCCTCGTCGTTGGCGACGAACGCGATGCGGGTGCTGTCGGGCGACCAGACGATGTCGGAGACGCCGCCCTTGAAGTCGCTGACACGCTGCGCCTCGCCGCCCGCGCGATTGAGCAGCCAGATCTGGCCGCCGCGCTTCTTCTCGTCGTCGGTGCCGCGTGACGCGACGAAGGCGAGGTACTTGCCGTCGGGGCTCCAGCGCGGCGACGACTCGTTGTCGGCCGACGAGGTGAGCTGCAGCTGCTCGCGCCCGTCCCAGCTCACCATCCAGATGTCGGTGTTGCGCTTGTCTTTCTCGGCGTCGGTGGTCGTGAGGGTGTACGCCACCCATCGGCCGTCGGGTGATCGCTGCGGATCGCCGACCGCGGCAATCCGCGACGTGTCATCGAGCGTGATCGCGCGCCGCTGCTGGCCGAAGGCGGCCAGCGGCGTCAGAAAAACGAGAGCGAGGGTCAGCAGGCGGGACGTCATGACAGAAAACTATACGCCCGAAATTCTTCCTGCGACATCGCGGCCGTGGTCTCCGGGCAGATAATGAGATGCCAATGATTCGGCATGATGCAGTATCCGTGGAGCTTGACGGTGGGACATTCCTGCTTCGTGCGGAGCAGCAGGTGCAGGAAACTCCTGTAATCATCGGCCGCCTTGAACAGAGGCAGCTTCGCCGCCGCCCGGTTGTAGACATGGCAGACGAGTCCGTCGATACGCCGTCTACGAGACATGGGATAGCGTGGCTGGTGCAAAACGCATGACAGGCAACCGGGGAAATTCAACCGGGAAGAATTTAGGCGTTCTGATTTCCGGGCGCGGGTCGAACCTGCAGTCGATTCTCGACGCGGTCGCGGCCGGGCGGCTGGCGGCGACGGTTGCCGTGGTCATCAGCAATCGTGCGGACGCCGCGGGGCTCGCGCGCGCCGCGGACGCCGGCGTCGAGACGCTCGTGCTCGATCATCGCGGCCAGACGCGTGAGCAGTACGACGCGCAGCTGATCGATGCGCTGCGCGCGCGTGCGGTCGACGTCGTGTGCCTTGCCGGTTTCATGCGCGTGCTGTCGGCCGGGTTCATCGAGGCGTTCCGCGACCGCATCCTCAACATCCATCCGTCGCTGCTGCCCGCCTTCCCGGGCGTGGACGCGCAGCGGCAGGCCTGGGAGCATGGCGTGAAACTCGCGGGCGCGACGGTGCACCTCGTGGATGAATCGCTGGACGGCGGGCCGATCGTGCGGCAGGAGGCGATCGAGGTGCGCGCCGAGGACACGGCGGAATCTCTGGCCGCGCGCATCCTCGAGATCGAGCACCGCCTGTATCCGGCTGCGATTGGCGACGTCGTGCGCGGCGGCTGGCGGCTCGAGGGACG
>JAKFEY010000020.1:0-86914 GCA_036675475.1 Vicinamibacterales bacterium | reverse complement strand
GTCGCGCACCAGCGCGCAGTCGACAGCCAGCACGATGCCGCGCGCGCGCAGCCGCGGCGCGGCGCCCGCCGCCGCGCGCGCGACGGCCTGGCCGACATGGCCAAACCCCAACACTCCCAGACGAATCACACGCACAGTGCACGGCCTCGATCCACAACCGGGAGTCTGAAAACGGCCGCGACGCGGCCGGTCTTCTTATCTCTCCCACCAGGGGGCAGGAATTAGCACCACGGCCATTGCGGCCAGGTTGCTGTGGCGTCTCAGGGCCTGTTCCCTCAGCCACTCTCGATAAACACGTCGCGGAGGACTGGCCGAAGCCAGCGTCGCAACGCGAAATACACGTTAGTAGATGTATGGATGCTCTGTCAAGAGCACTGCCTTAACTCAGAGGCAGCCTGAGCGTGGCGCGGCAGCCGGGGGCGTCGGCGCGGTTTTCGAGCGTGATGGTGCCGCCGTGGGCTTCGGCGATCTGGCGGCTGAGGGCGAGGCCGATGCCCGATCCGTTGGGCTTCGTGGTGAAGAAGGGCACGAAGAGATTCGCGGTGTCCGGCAGCCCGCGCCCTTCATCGTCGACCACAATTTCGACGAAGGGACCGGCCGCGCGCCAGGACATGGCGACGCCGCCGCCGGTTTCGAGCGACGCGTCCACGGCGTTGCGCACCAGGTTGATGAGCGCCTGCTCGATCTGATCCTGATCGGCCAGCAGCGCGAGATCGCCCGCCGTCTGCGCGCCGTGGCCCGGCGCCTGCGCGGCGTGAACCGGGTCGATGACGCTGGTCCTCAGTGTCACCGGCAGCCGTTTTTCGAGCTCCGCGATGCGCGCCACGAGCGGGGCGACGTGCACCTCCCGCGGCTGCGGTTTCGGCAGGCGCGCCAGCTGCGCGTACGCGCGCAGGAACCGGCCGAGCGCGCCCGATCGCTCTTCGATGAGCGACAGCCCCTGCTGCACTTCATCGCTGCGCGGGAACGCCGGCGCGCGGTCGATGATGCGGCGCAGGCTGTGCGCCAGCGACTTGATGGGCGTCAGTGAGTTGTTGATCTCGTGCGACAGCACGCGGACGATGCGCTGCCAGGCGAGCTTTTCTTCTTCGCGCAGCGCCTGACTGAGGTCGGCGACGACGACGAGGTGGTGCGGGCGGCCGTCACGATAGAACACGGCGCGGCGCACTTCATAGCGGCCGTGCCGGTGCGAAAAGAGGCGATCGACCATCTGGCGCGTATCGCCCGACAGAAACGGGGTGAACCCGAGATCCGCGGCCGGCTGGCCCTCGAGCTGCGCCGCGCTCCTCGCGGCCATGCGCTCGCCGGCGCGATTGACGAGCAGCAGGCGGTTGTCGGGGTTGAAGGCAAACACCGCGACGTCGATCTCCTCCATGACGTGCGTCAGCAGCGCCGTGGATTCGATCGCCTCGGTGCGCTGGCGCTGCAGCGTGTGGCCCAGGTCGTTGACCTCGTTCATCACGAGGCCCACCGAGCTGCCGCTTTTCGCGCCGGTGCCGCGAATCGAATAGTCGCCTTCGCGCAGGGCGCCAAGCAGGTTCGTGACGACCTGCAGCGAGCGCACGACCATTTGATGCGCCGCCGCGGCCGCGCCGAAATAGCCGGCCAGCACGAGCACGGTCAGCGACCACCGCGACTCGGGCCGGCTCCAGAGCGGCGTCTCGCCCTGGAAGGCCAGCGGCGACCAGATGATGTAGAGCAGCAGCGCGACTGCCGGAAACCCGCCCGCGATCACGAGCAGGGTGACGCTGGCCTCCAGGCTGCGCGCGTTACGCCTGGTCATAGATCACAGCCGGCGGCGCGTTGTCGCCGCCGGCTCGCACCAGCCACCAGCAACCGACAACCGGCAACCGTTTAGAGTCCATGCTGCTGCAGCCGGCGGTACAGCGCGCTGCGGCTCATGCCCAGCTGCTCGGCGGCCTTGCGCACGTCGCCGCTGTGGCGCGCGAGCACTTTCTGGATGAACACGCGCTCGGCCTGATCCAGCGTCATGTCTTCCGCCGTCAGCGCGGGCGCGGGCGCGGACTGCAGGCCGAGGTCGCGCGCCGACATGGTCGATCCCGAGGTCATCAGCACGCCGCGTTCGATGCTGTGGCCCAGCTCGCGGACGTTGCCGGGCCAGATGTGCGAGAGCAGCGCCTGTTCGGCCGCCTTGTCGAAGCCGGTGATGTCCTTCTGATAGCGCGCGCGGTAGTGCGCCAGATAATGCGCGGCCAGCGGCATGATGTCCTCGCGCCGCTCGCGCAGCGGCGGCAGCTTGATCTCCACGGTATTGAGCCGGTACAGGAGATCCTCGCGAAACCGCCCTTCCCGGATCTCGAGACCGAGGTCGGCGTTGGTCGCCGAGATCACGCGGACGTCGACGAAGATCGTGCGCGACGATCCCACGCGCTGCACTTCGCCCGTCTGCAGCACGCGCAGCAGCTTGGCCTGCAGCTTCACCGGCATGTTCGCGATCTCGTCGAGGAACAGCGTGCCCTCGTCGGCAAGCTCGAAACAGCCGATGCGGTCGGCGCGCGCGTCGGTGAACGCGCCCTTCACGTGGCCGAACAGCTCCGACTCCGCCACGCCTTCGCCGAGGCCGCCCGCGTTCATCGTGACCAGCGGCCGGTTCGCGCGCTTCGACCACGCGTGCAGCAGGCTTGCCACGACTTCCTTGCCGGTGCCGTGCTCGCCGGTGATGAGCACGCTCGCATCGGACGGCGCGACGCGCTGCATCGCCTCGCGGACGCTCTTCATCGACTCGGACGCGGCAATGAAATCCGGGAGCGTGCGGCTCTGGCGGCGCGTGTTCTCTTCCTGCAGGCGCCGGCTCTTGCGCAGCGCGCGCCGCAGCTCCAGCTGCGTCGCCACCGCCGCCAGCAGCTTGTCATCGTCCCACGGCTTCTCGATGTAATCGCGCGCGCCGCGGCGCATGGCTTCGACCGCGCCCGACACGCTGCCCCATCCGGTGATCACCAGGACGGGCAGCGTCGGATCGATCGCGCGCATGCGCTCGAGCAGCTCGAAGCCTTCCTGGCCCGATGTGGTGTCGCGCGTGTAATTCAGATCGATGAGCGCGACGTCGAAGTCGCGGCGATCGAGCAGCTCCAGCAGCTCGCGCGGCGACCCCGCGGCCCCGACGTCGTATCCCTCTTCGCCCAGCAGCAGCTGCAGGGCGTTGCGGATGTCGGCCTGATCGTCGGCGACGAGAATGCGGCCCTTGGCGTCGTTCATGAGAGCGGGCCACAGGCCAGAGGCGAGAGGCCAGAGGCGCCGTAAACGGAACGAGTCATTCCCACTTCCGGGACGATATTGAGGATTCCGGGCTCTTTCAACGGTGTTTGCCCCAACTTAGGAAGATACATGCCAAAAGGCTTTTCCGCCTAAGCCTGCCCTCTGGTCTATGGCCTCTGGCCTCTGGCCTATGGTCTCTGGCCTCTGGCCTTCCTTGGCACG
Organism: Vicinamibacterales bacterium; assembly: GCA_036675475.1. GTDB lineage: Bacteria > Acidobacteriota > Vicinamibacteria > Vicinamibacterales > SCN-69-37 > JALYRV01. The sequence goes on along the minus strand of JAKFEY010000020.1, from coordinate 83,476 downwards.
CCCCGTGCTCCCTGCCCGGGCGCAGGTCTTGAACCCACCCATGCATCAGACTCCCGCGCCGGCCCGCGTGCTCGTGGCCGACGATCAAGCCGACATTCTTCAGGCGCTGCGCCTGCTGCTGGTGGATGCCGGCTTCGAGCCGGAGCTCGTGAACTCCACCGACGCGGTCCGCGATCGCCTCGCGCGCGGCACGTACGATCTGCTGCTGATGGATCTGAACTACACGCGCGACACGACGTCGGGCCGCGAGGGGCTCGATCTGATCACCGAGATCCGCTCGCGCGACAAGCACCTGCCCATCGTCGTCATGACCGGCTGGGGCACCATCGACACCGCGGTGGACGCCATGCGCCGCGGCGCGCGCAGCTTCGTGCAGAAGCCGTGGGACGACGTCACACTGGTGGAAGTCGTGAGGCGCGAGATCGAGGACGGCACGCTGTCGCGGCGCGCCGACGCGCGCTTCGAGCGCGAACAGGAAGAGGCGCGCCTGATTCAGCGCGCGCTGCTGCCGTCGACGCTGCCGCAGCTGCACGGCATCCGCATCGCGGCGATGTGGAATCCGGCAAGCGGCTTCGGCGGCGACTGCTACGACGTGATTTCGCTGACCGGCGTGCCGCGCCCGGGCGGCACCGCCGCGGATGCCGCGCGAGTAGGCGTGACGATCGCCGACGTGGCCGGCAAGGGTCTTCCCGCCGCGCTGCTCATGTCCAATCTCCAGGCCGCGGTGCGCGCCTTCGCCTCGGATTCCGCGACGCCACAGCAGGTGGCGACCAGCGTCAATCGCCTGCTCTGCCGCAACATCGCGGTCGGCAAGTTCGTGACGTTCTGCTATCTGGTGATCGATCGCGCGCACGGAAAACTCACCTTCGCGAACGCGGGACATAACCCGCCGCTGCTGGTGCGGAGCGGCGGTCGCGCCGACGAGACGGGCAACGGCGAGTCCGGAGGACGAGCCGGGAATGTCGAGCGGCTGACCACCGGCGGCATGGTGCTGGGCGTGATGCCCGAGGCGTCCTACAGCCAGCACGAGGTGCCGGTGGCGCCCGGCGATCGCCTCATCCTTTATACGGACGGCATCATCGAGGCCGAAAACGCAGCCGGGCAGGACTACGGCGAAGCCCGCCTTGCCCAGGTCGCCGCGGCCAACAGCGGGAAAGCGCCACAGGAGCTGCTCGACGCCATCTTCGCCGACGTCTCGCAGTTCTCAGCCGGGGTGTTTACCGACGATGCGACGCTGATTGTGGCGGCCATCGACTGACGAGCTTCGAGACCGGCCAGCCGGGGCAAGGCGTCTTATAATCAAGTCCCAACTTTTCGAGGAGCCCGAATGCACAAACGCATGGCAGTTTTCCTGACGATTGCGGCGCTGGCCGCCTTCACCGCCGCTCCGGCCGCGGCTCAGACGCCGGCCCCCGCGACCCGGACGCCAGACGTCATTTATGTGCCGACGCCTCCCGAGGTGGTCGACGCGATGCTGCGCCTGGCCAAGGTCGGGCCCAACGACGTCGTCTATGACCTCGGCTCGGGCGACGGCCGCATCGTCATCACCGCCGCGCAGAAGTACGGCGCGCGCGGCATCGGCTTCGACATCGACCCGCAGCGCATCGCGGAAGCCAACGCGAACCTCGCGCAGGCCGGCGTGGGCGACAAGGTGAAGTTCGTGCAGGCCGACCTGTTCGAGCAGGACCTGAGCGAGGCCACCGTCATCACGCTCTACCTGCTGCCCTCGCTCAACATGAAGCTGCGGCCCACGCTGTGGAAGCTGAAGCCGGGCACGCGCATCGTGTCGCACAGCTTCGACATGGGCGACTGGGAGCCGGAAGCGACCGAGAACATCAATGGCCGCACCGTGTACTTCTGGACGGTCGGCAAAGGCCATTAACTGAGCGACATTAACCGCCTCGTCGAGGAGCTGCACGCGTCCATTCCGGGAACGGATGGCGGCGACAGCGCCTCGGGCGAGGCGGTTCGTTTAATCGGGTGGCTCGAACAGGTGCGCGCCTGCGAAGGCGTGGACCTGCTGCTCGTGGCCGGCGCCGCGCCGTCGGTGCGCGTGGATCGGCTGCTTCGTCCGCTCGAAAGTTCGCGGCTCGACGGCCTCGAAATCGAAGAGGCCGTGCTGCCGGCCCTGCCGCCGCACGCGCGGCGGCTCTATCGCGACACCGGCATCGCCGACGCGTCGTTCCGCATCGCGGGGCTCGGGCGCTTCCGCGTCAACCTGCATCGCGAGCGCGGACGGGCTGCGGCCGCCATTCGCGCGCTGCCGGCGCATCCGCCGCGCCTCGACGCGCTCAACCTTCCGCCGTCGGTCGAACAGCTGACGCGTCTGCCGCGCGGCCTCGTGCTCGTCGGCGGCCCGACCGGCTCGGGCAAGACCACCACGCTTGCCGCCATCGTCGAAGAGATCAACCGCCGCGACGGCCGCCACATCGTCACGATCGAAGATCCCATCGAGTACGAGCATCGCCATCAGCTGAGCGTCGTGGAGCAGGTGGAGGTCGGCGTCGACGCGCCCGATTTCCCGACCGCGCTGCGTGCCGCCGTCCGCCAGGCGCCCGACGTGATCGTCGTCGGCGAAATGCGCGATCCCGAAACAATGCGCACCGCGCTTGCCGCAGCCGAAACCGGGCACCTGGTGTTCTCGACGGTGCACACGCCCGATGTCGCGTCCACGGTCGCGCGCATCGCCGATTCGTTCCCGGCCGAGCGGCAGGCGACCATCCGCCAGGAGCTGTCGCTCGCGCTGGCCGCGGTGCTGACGCAGACGATGATGCCGAGAATCGGCGGCGGGATCATTCCCGCGTGCGAGCTGCTGATGATCGGGTACGGCGCGCGGCAGCACATCCGCAAGAACGCGCTGCAGCACCTGCACCAGGAGATCACGATCACGCGCCGCACCGGCTCGTTCACCTTCGAAGAGTCGCTGGCGCGCCTGGTGCGCGAGGGCATCGTGGAGCGCGACGAAGCTCAGGCGCGCGCGGTGCATCCCGAGGACTTCGAATCGGCGCTCGCGGGCCTGACGGGCGTATAGTGAAGACTTAGCCTAAGCCGCTTCGGCGGCGCGGGGGACCCAGCGGCGCGCATGACGCGCGCCAGGGGCGCATCCAGAAATGGACGAGGACTTCCAACCTCGAGCCCGACAGCTAACCTCGCCGGCACTTGGGAGTTTGCGCGTGCCCGGACGGTTTTCCAACTGGATGTACAAAGGCATCGAGGCCACCGGGCCTCATGCCACGCCGGCCAGGACGCACACCTCGCCCTGGTGGCAGGTGATGTGCCTCACCGGCGTCGACTACTTCTCCACCCTCGGCTATCAGCCCGGCATCGCGTTCCTCGCCGCCGGCTATCTTGCCCCGGTCGCCACGCTCATCCTCGTGCTCGTCACGCTGTTTGGCGCGCTGCCGGTCTATGCGCGCGTCGCCGCGCTCAGTCCACACGGCCAGGGCAGCATCGCGGTACTCGAAGAGCGGCTGCCGCGCTGGCGCGGCAAGCTCGCGGTCCTGTGCCTCCTCGGCTTCGCCGCCACCGGCTTCATCATCACCATCACGCTGTCGGCCGCCGACGCCACGGCGCACATCGTCGAGAACCCGTTCACGCCTGCATGGATGCATCACGAGCTCGGCGTGACGATCGTCCTGCTGCTGGCGCTCGGGGGCGTGCTGCTCAAGGGTTTCAAAGAAGCCATCTGGGTCGCCGTCATCATCGTCGGCGTCTATCTGCTGCTGAATCTCGTCGTCATCGGCAACGGCCTGATCCACATCGCGCAGCACCCGGAACTGTTCAGCGGATGGAGGGCGGGGCTCTATACGAGCCATACCAACTTCCTTGCGATGATCGGCCTTTCGATGATGTTGTTTCCGCGGCTCGCGCTCGGCCTGTCGGGATTTGAAACCGGCGTGGCCGTCATGCCGCTGGTGGCCGGGCACGGCGAGACGATGGAGTCGGAAATCGCCGGCCGGATCGCCAACACGAAAAAGCTGCTGATGGCGGCCGCGCTCATCATGAGCGTGTACCTGGTCACGAGCAGCGTGGTGACCACGCTGCTGATTCCGGCGCACGAGTTCGAGGTGGGCGGACAGGCGTACGGACGCGCGCTCGCCTACCTCGCGCATCGCGATCTGGGCGTCATCTTCGGCACCGCGTACGACCTCGCGACCATCATGATTCTGTGGTTCGCGGGCGCGTCGGCGCTCACGGGCCTGCTGAACCTCGTGCCGCGCTATCTGCCGCGATACGGGATGGCGCCCGAGTGGGCGCGCGCCAGCCGTCCGCTCGTTCTGCTGATTACGGCGATCGGCATTCTCGTGACGATCGTGTTCGACGCCGGCGTCGAGTCGCAGGCGGGCGCGTACGCCACGGGCGTGCTCGTGCTGATGACATCGACGGCGCTGGCCGCCATGATCGGCACGCCGTCGCGGCGGCTGACGTTCGGCCTCATCACCGTCGTGTTCCTCTATACGACGGCCGTCAACATCGTGGAGCGGCCCGAAGGCGTGCGGATTGCGGCGTGGTTCATTGCCGGCATCATTGGCGGCTCGCTGTTCTCGCGCGTGATGCGATCGACCGAGCTGCGCGCGCACGGCGTGGACTACGACCAGTTCGCGCAGATCTTCGTGCAGTCGGCCAAGGGCCAGCCGATTCGCATCATCGCCAACCGGCCCGACACCGGCCAGCCCAGCGAGTACGCCGCCAAACTGCGCGAGGCCACCGAGGCACATCACCTGCCGCCGGAGGCCAAGGTGCTGTTCCTCGAGATCAGGCCAGGCGATGCCTCCAACTTCTCCGACGTGCTGCACGTGCAGGGACGGCGGGTCGGATCGTTCGAGGTGTTGTCGGTGGTGAGTCCGGCCATTCCCAACGCGATTGCCGCGCTGCTGATCGATCTGCGCGACCGCACCGGGCAGCTGCCGCACGCGTACTTCGGCTGGACGGAAGGCAACCCGATCACCTATCTGCTGAAGTTCCTCGCGTTCGGTGAAGGCGACACGGCGCCGGTGACGCGTGAAGTCTTGCGGAAGGCAGAACCCGTACCTTCACGGCGTCCGAAAATTCACGTCGGCTAGCGCGTCGAGCAGCGCGGCCTGCGCCGCGTTGATCTTTGCGCGCGCCGCGGGCAGGTCGAACCATTCGGCGCGATCCACTTCCGGGAAGACGCGGCGTTTCCCGGACGTCGGCGGCCATTCCATGTCGAAGGTGACGCTGGTGAGCGCGGCGGGGTCGAAGTCGGCCTCGGCGGCCCAGGCCCGCACGCGCTTGCCGCCTTTCTGTGTCACGGCAGGCAGCGGCGTGACGGGGCCGTCGAACGCGAGGCCGGTTTCTTCGTACAGCTCACGCAGCGCGCAGGCGAGCGGATCCTCGCCGGGATCGATCTCGCCTTTCGGGATGGTCCACGCGCCCGCGTCCTTGTTGATCCAGAACGGCCCGCCCGGATGCACGAGCAGCACCTCGAGCCGGCCGTTCACGCGCCGGTAGAGCAGGATGCCGGCGCTCTCCTTCACTTCTTGCGGCCGCCGGTCTTCTTCCGCGTGCTGGTCTTGCGGCTGCTGCTCTTCTTGCGCCGGTTCGCGGCGGCCTTCTTGGCGCCCTTGCGCGACGGCGACGTGTCGCGCTTCTTCCCGCGTCCGCTGCCCGACTTCTTGCCGCCCTTGTCCTGCTTGTTGACCGTGGCCCACGCGCGGGCCTTCGCGGTCTTCTTCGACACCCCGCGCTTCTGATAGCCCTCCGCAATGTGCTCGGCCTGCCGATCCTGCTTGTCCGTGTAGCTCGATTTATCTCCTCGAGGCATGCACTTCCCTCCTCCGTCCGCCGCCTGCAAACATCGAACCGGAGGAGCCGAAGCTGCGTGCCCGATGTTGTGCAGCGGAGCCGGGGTGCGGGCGCGCCAAAGAGCGGTCGCGCCTGCGATCTCTTTACGGCCCCGCTGCACAACATCGGGCACGCGTCCAGCGCGCGCTGTGCACCTCGGGCCCGCTCGCACGTATCAGGATCATGCGGAACCTGAGGCTCGCGGCGCGCCTGCTGGCGCGGCAACCGATCTTCACTCTCACCGCGGTGCTCTCGATCGCGGTCGGCATCGGCGCCAACACGGCCATCTTCACCGCCGTCAACACGCTGCTGCTGGCGCCGCCGGCCGGCATCGCGCGCTACGGCGAGATGGTCGACATCGGCCGCACCACCAACGGGCAGGGCTTCGACACCGTTGGCTATCAAACCTTTCTCGATGTCCGCGCGCGCGCGCACGGCTTTGCCGGCATCGCCGGCTACACGCTCGAGCCCAGGCCGATCAGTCTGGCAAGCGCCGGATCGGCCGAGCGCATCTTCGGCCAGCAGACATCCGGCAACTTCTTCGAGGTGCTGGCCGTCCAGCCGCATCTCGGGCGCCTGTTCACGTCCGCCGACGAGCGGCTCGGCGTGAAGAACCCGATCGTGGTCCTGAGCCACGCCCTGTGGACATCCCGCTTCGGCGCCGACGCCGGCATCGTCGGCCGCGCGCTGACGCTCAACGGCGAGCCGTTCCAGGTTGTGGGTGTCACGCCGCCGGGATTTACAGGCACGTCGGTGCTCAAACCGGACGTGTGGGTACCGATGACGGCCATGGCGCCGGGCCTGGCCGACGATGAGCTGCTGCGGAGCCGGCGGTCCAACTGGATGGTGATGATCGGGCGACTCGCCGAGGGCGGCCGCATCGCGCAGGCGCAAAGCGGCCTCGATGCCGTCATGGCGCAGCTGCGCGCCGAGCATCCCGACACCTACGAGCGGCGCGGCCTTCGCGCGGCGGCCGCGTCGCGGATCCCGGGTGTGTCGGGCATGGTGGGCGGCTTCATGGCCGTGCTCATGGCGCTGGTCGGCCTCGTGCTGCTGATCGCGTGCGTCAATCTGGCCGGCATGCAGCTGGCGCGCGCGGCATCGCGCGGGCGCGAAATCGCGGTGCGCCTCGCGCTTGGCGCGTCGCGCCGCCAGATCGTCGGCCAGCTCCTGATGGAAAGCCTGATCCTCTGCCTCGTCGGCGGCGTGCTCGGCTTCGCCGCGGGCCAGTGGATGGTCACGGCCTTGTGGGGCCTGCTGCCGCCGCTGCCCTTCCCGCTCGCGCTCGATTTCACCCCCGACCTGCGCGTGCTGCTCTTCACCGCGGCGGCATCGATCGCCGCGGGCCTGCTCACGGGCGTCGTGCCCGCGCTGCAGAGCACCAACCCCTCGCTCGTTCCGGCGTTGAAAGACGATGCGAAGGCGCCGGCGAGGATGCGGATGCGCCATCTCTTCGTGGGCGGACAGCTGGCGTTGTCGATCGTGCTGCTGCTGGCCGCGCTGCTGCTGCTCCGCGCGTTCAAGTCGGCGCTCGACATCCATCCGGGATTTGACTCGGCGCACGTGGTGACCGCGTCGCTCGACCTTCGCATCGCGGGATACACGGAGGCCTCGGCGCAGCCGTTCTACCGCGATCTGCTGGCGCGCGCGCGCGCCATGCCCGGCGCCACCCACGCGGCCCTCGCCATCCAGACGCCGCTCGACGGCAGCCGCTTCGGCATGGGCGAGGTGCGCACACCGGATCTGCCGGACGATCGGCAGATTCAGCCTGACTGGAACATCGTGTCGCCCGGCTTCTTCGAGCTGCTGCGCATGCCGATGGCCGAAGGCCGCACCTTCACCGAGGCGGATCGCGACGGCGCGCCGCGCGTGGCGATCGTCAACGAACGGTTCGCGGCCCTCGCGTGGCCGGGACAGAGCGCGATCGGCAAGCGGCTGGTGATCGATCGCGGCGACCTCACGATTGTGGGCGTCGCGCGCGATGCGCGCCTGCACATCATCGGCAATCCGCCGCAGCCGTATCTGTTCGTGCCGATCTATCAGCAGCCGTTCCTGCGCGCCGAACTGCTCGTGCGCCACGACGCGGCACTCGCGTCGGCGGCCATGGCCGCACCGGTGCGGCAGATGGTGCGCGCGGCCAATCCGTACCTTCCGGTCGTGGCCACCAGCACGCTGGCGGAGGTCGCCGCGTTCGGCATGGTGCCGCAGCGGCTGGCCGCGACGCTCGCCGGCACGCTGGGCGCGGCGGGCCTCGTGCTGGCGGCCATCGGGCTGTATGGCCTGATGGCCTATGCCGTGGCGTCTCGCACGCGCGAGATCGGCATCCGCCAGGCGCTCGGCGCCGACGCCGGCACCATCGTGCGCATGTTCGTCCGCCAGGGCATGACGCTGGCGTCGATCGCCTCGGCGGCCGGCCTCGCGCTCGGCCTGGCGCTGGGCTTTGCCATTCAGAGCCTGCTCTTCGGCATCTCGCCGGTCGACCCGCTTGCCGTCGGCGGCACGATGGGCGCGATGCTGCTTGTCGGGCTTGCCGCGAGTTATCTGCCGGCCCGCCGTGCAACCGCGATCACGCCGCTCGCGGCCCTGCGCGCCGAATAGCCGAGCTTTGGATCGGACAACCTTCGATACACTCGCATCCAGTTCATGGATGTGCGAAGAGGCTGGCTGCGCTATGCCGTGGCGGCCCTCGTCACGGTCGCGTTTGTTCCCCTCGCGCGCGTGCTCGGGCCTCAAACGGGTCTGGCTCACGGCTCGATAGCCCCGCTGCCGCTGATCCTGCCCGTGATTTTTACGTCCTGGCTGGGGGGACGCGGCCCCGGTCTGTTTGCCGTGGCCTGCGCCGTGGCCACGTGCGCCCTGTTCGACCGCGAAGCCGGCGCCGTGTCGCGCGCCAGCGTCTTTGCCGGCGTCGCTATCCTCGCGGTCTACCTCACCGACCGCCTGTGGGCGATGAGCGCCCGCGCGGCGGATCTGCGCCTGCAGGCGTCGCGCGAGCTCGACGCCCGGCAGCGCGTCGAGCGCGCGCTCGAAGGCAACGAAAAGCAGCTGGCGCTGATCGCCACGGCGGTGCCGGTGCTGATCGCCTACGTCGACGCCGACCGGCGGGTGACGTTTGCCAATCGCGCGTGGCTCGACTGGTTCGGCCCCGCATCCGGATCCGGCGCGCTCGAAACGGCGGTGCCCTCCCCGGCCGCGCGGTCGCTCGCCATGCACGCGGCCGATGCGCTGGATGGACGGCGCGCGAAGTTCGAGCTGACGATCGATCGGCGCGGCAAGGGGCCGTCGGATGTCGAAGGCCTGTTCGTGCCCGACACGGGCGAGGACGGCAGGGCGCGCGGGTTCGTCGCCATGCTGGCCGATGTCACCGATCGCAATCGCGTGCAGGCGGGGCTCGCGCTGCAGAACCGCGTGGCGGAAGCCATTGCCGGCGCGCGATCGCTCGAGCAGCTGCCGCGCGTGATGCAGGTGCTGGCCACGGGCCTGCGCGCCGAATCGGCGCGGCTCTGGCTGGCCGACGCCGGCGCGCTGCGCCTGGCGGCCGAGTGGCCGCCGCGTGCGGCGGCGGCGCGCGAGCCGGACGATCTGATCCTTGCGGCGCACGGCGAGCGCGCGATCCGCACGCAGGAGGCCGGCGCGGCCGGCGCGGCGCGCATCGCGCTGCCGGTGGCCGCCGGCGCGGACGTCGACGGCGTCGTCGAGATCGATGGCGCGCGCCGGTTCGCGCTCGACGGCGTCGTGGGCGAAGTGCTCGGCGCGCTGGGCGTGCAGATCGGGCAGTTCATCCAGCGCGCCGGCGCCGAGGCGCACGCCGAGACACGCGCGCGGTTCAACCGGCGCCTCGTCGAAGCCATTCCGCAGGTCGTCTGGACCGCGCGCGCCGATCGCGGCTTCAACTCGCTGAGCGCGCGCTGGCATGAAGTCACGGGGGTGCCGACCGACGACGGCCTCGGCTTCGGCTGGCACGCCGCCGTGCACGTCGAGGATCTCGCCCCGCTCGACGAGGCCTGGCGCGCCGCGGCGGAGCGCGGCCGTCCCGTGCGGCGTGAGCTGCGGCTGCGGCTGGCCGACGGCCGATGGCACTGGCACCTGATGGTGGCCATTCCCTCTCAGGACCACGGCGAGACGCAGTGGTTCGGCACCTTCACCGACATCGACGATCAGAAGCGCGCCGCCGAATCGCAGCGCATCCTCGCCGAGATTGGGACGACGCTGAGCACGGCGCTCGGGCATGAAGACACCACGCGGCTGGTGGCGGAACTGCCGATCGGGCGCTTCGCGGACTTCGCGGCGGTTGCCGAGCGCACCGACGAGGGACTGCGGTGGACGTCGGCGGCGCACGTCAATCCCTCGGTGTGGGACGCGGCCCAGCGCATGCGTGAGCTGCCCGAATTCGGTGAGAGCCGCGCGATTGCCGCGGCGCGCGTGACGCGCACGGGCGAGCCCGAGCTGGCCGACACGCCCGAGGCCGCCGCCGGCGACGAGGCGCTGCGCGATCTCGGCGCGATTGCCGCGATCACCGTGCCGCTCGTCGCGCGCGGACGCACGCTCGGCGCGATCACGCTGGCCTGTCTCGGGGGCCGTCCCTACGACCACACCGATCTCCATCTGGCCATCGATTACGCGCGGCGGTCGGCCGTCGCGCTCGACAATGCGCGCCTCTATCAGCAGACCGAGCAGGCGAGCCGCATGAAGGACGAGTTTCTCGCCACGGTGTCGCACGAGCTGCGCACGCCGCTCAACGCCATGCTCGGCTGGACCAAGCTGCTGCGCTCGGGGCGGCTCGAGCCCGACCGCCTGTCGTCGGCGCTCGAAACGATCGAGCGCAACACCATGGCGCAGGCGCAACTGATTGAAGACCTGCTCGACGTCTCGCGCATCGTCACCGGCAAGCTGCGGCTGCAGAAGAAGCCGGTGGACCTCACCGACATCGTGCGCGCGGCGGTGGCCACGGTGCAGCCGGCGGCGGATGCGCGCGGCGTCACGCTCGACGTGCAGATGAACGTGCCCGACGGCGCACTGATGGGCGACCCGGCGCGGCTGCAGCAGGTGGTGTGGAACCTGCTCTCGAACGCGATCAAGTTCAGTCCCGAGCAGGGGCGCGTGGCAGTGACGCTCACCGGCGACGGCGCGCAGGCGACGCTGTCGGTGAGCGATCGCGGCGTCGGCATTCCGCCGGCGTTCCTGCCGTATGTGTTCGATCGGTTCAGGCAGGCGGACTCGACGATCACGCGCACGCACGGCGGCCTGGGTGTGGGGCTCGCCATCGTGCGGCACGTCGCGGAACTGCACGGCGGCACGGTGGAAGCGTTCAGCGAAGGGGAAAACCGCGGCGCGACGTTTACCGTGCGCCTGCCGCTCGAACAGGGCGCGACGCTGGCCGCGCGCGACGACCAGACGCGCGCCAGCGGCGACATCACGGGCCTGTCGGTCGTGCTCGTGGACGACCAGCCCGACGCGCTCGAGATGACGCGGCTGCTGCTCGAAACGCGCGGCGCGACCGTGCGCACCGCGCCCTCGGCGCGGCACGCCCTGCAGGCGCTGCGCGACGCGCGGCCCGACGTGCTGGTGGCCGACATCGGCATGCCGGGGGAAGACGGCTACTGGCTGGTGGAACAGGTGCGCGCCGACGACGCGCTGGCGGATTTGCCGGCGATTGCGCTGACGGCGTACGCGCGGCCCGAGGATCGCGCGCGATCGCTCGCGGCGGGCTTTCTCGCGCACCTCACCAAGCCGCTCGACGCCGATGCGCTCACGAGCGCGGTGGCGTCGCTCGCGCGATCAGAACGCTCCCGCCAAAGCCGCCGCCCGTAAGTCTGGCGCCGAGCACCGCCGCCTCGGCGCGCGCGCGATCGACGATCGCGTCGATCGCCGGCAGTGACGCGTCGAAGTCGTCGCGCAGTGACGCGTGCGACGCGGTGAGCAGCGCGCCGAAGCGGGCCCCGTCGCCCTGCGCGAGGGCGCCGGCCGCCTCGCGCACGCGCGCATTCTCTGCCTGCACATGACGGACGCGCCGGTTGAGCGGCTCGGGCAGCCGCGCGGGCGCATCGAGGTCGCCATCGATCTCGCGCAGCGACGCGACGCCCAGCAATGCACAGGCGCGCGCGCATTCCTCGCGCCGCTGGCGATAGCCGCCGGCGCGGTTGTCGTGCGCGAGTCCCGAGTCCACGATTTCGATGCCGATGGCCGCCGGCACCGCCACCGGCGACGCCGTTTCGGTCAGAAAGTCGATCAGCTGCGCGCGCCCCGGCTGCCCGAGCGCGGCCATCTGATCCATCAATCCGACCGGCGCGCCGACGAAGTCCGTTTCAATCGCGCGTGCGAGCCGCGCGATGCGCATCGGATCGAGCGTGACGTCGCCGAGCTGCGCCAGCGCCTGCACGAGCGCCACGCACAGCGCCGCGCTCGACGCGAGCCCGGCGCCCGGCGGAATGTCCGACGCAATCGACAGCGACGCGCCGTGCTCGAAAATCCCTTCACGCGCCAGCAGCGCCGACGCGGCGCGCACGTAGTCGGTCCACCAGTGCTCGCGCACCCACGCCCCGGCTTCGAACGTCACGAGCCCGTTCTCGGGAAACGCGCCGGACTGGACGGCCACGCGAAAGTCGCTGCGCAGGCTCGCCTGCACGGTGACGCGCAGCGGCAGCGTCATCGGCAGGGCGAGGCCCAGGTTGTAATCGGTGTGTTCGCCGATCAGATTCACGCGGCCGTAGCCGGTGGCGGTGACGGAGGAGGGCATGCCGGATAAGTGTAGCGGGATGAGGAAGCGGCGCCTCGCGCGGGCCCTCGCGCGCGAAACGGGCGAAACCCTGACCGAGGCGGTCGTCACCGCGCTGCGCGAGCGCCTCGGACGCGTGCGCAAGCCCCGGCGCGCCAGGCACCTGCAGGCCGAGATCCGGGCCATTCAGAAGCGGGTTGCCCGCCTGCCTGTGCTCGACCCGCGTGCGCCCGACGACATGCTCGGTGACGACGAACACGGTCTGCGGCCATCCTGAATGACCCCACGCCCTGGCCGCGACGGCCGGCGAAAAGGGCGCGCCGGTTTCCCGACGCGCCCTAGTGACAGCAATTCTGACCTCTTAACTCACCAACTCAGAATTCGTTAGTACCGGTAATGCTCCGGCTTGTACGGCCCCTCGACCTTCACGCCGATGTATGCCGCCTGTTCGGGTGACAGCTGCGTCAGCTTCGCGCCGAGCTTCGCGAGGTGCAGGCGCGCCACCTTCTCGTCGAGCGCCTTCGGCAGCACGTACACCTTCTTCTCGTACTTCTCCGTGTTGCCGAAGAGCTCAATCTGCGCCATCGTCTGGTTCGTGAAGCTGTTCGACATCACGAAGCTCGGATGGCCCGTCGCGCAGCCCAGGTTCATCAGGCGGCCTTCGGCCAGAATCAGCACCGAGTGGCCGTCCGGGAACACCCACTCGTCGTACTGCGGCTTGATGTTGATCGTCGTGATGCCCTTCACCTTCTTCAGGCCGGCCATGTCGATCTCGTTGTCGAAGTGGCCGATGTTGGCGACGATCGCCTTGTCCTTCATCCTGCCCATGTCGTCGGCCGTGATGATGTTGTAGTTGCCCGTCGCCGTGATGAAGACGTCGGCCTGGCCGATCACGTCTTCCTTCGTCACGACCTGATAGCCGGCCATGCACGCCTGCAGCGCGCAGATCGGATCGATCTCGGTCACCACCACGCGCGCGCCCTGGCCGCGCAGCGCTTCCGCGCAGCCCTTGCCGACGTCGCCGTAGCCGAACACCACCGCCAGCTTGCCCGCCAGCATGACGTCGGTCGCGCGGTTCAGGCCGTCGACCACCGAGTGCCGGCAGCCATAGAGGTTGTCGAACTTCGACTTGGTCACCGAGTCGTTGACGTTGATGGCCGGGAACAGCAGCGTGCCCGCCTTCTGCATTTCATACAGGCGATGCACGCCCGTGGTCGTCTCTTCGGTGACGCCCTTGATGCCGGCCGCGACCTTCGTCCAGCGGTTGCGCTTGTGCTTCGCCTCGGCGCGCAGCAGATCCAGAATCACGCCCCACTCTTCGGGATCGGTCTTCTCGTCGAACGCCGGAATCGCCCCGGCCTTCTCGAATTCGGCGCCCTTGTGCACCAGCAGCGTGGCGTCGCCGCCATCGTCGAGCAGCATGTTGGGGCCGGTACCGTCGGGCCACATCAGCGCCTGATCCGTGCACCACCAGTACTCCTCGAGCGTCTCGCCCTTCCAGGCGTACACCGGCACGCCGCTCGGCTTCGCCACCGAGCCGTCGCGGCCCACGACCACCGCCGCGGCGGCGTGATCCTGGGTCGAAAAGATGTTGCACGACACCCAGCGCACGTCGGCGCCGAGGTCGACCAGCGTCTCGATCAGCACGGCGGTCTGCACCGTCATGTGCAGCGAGCCCATGATCTTCGCGCCCTTGAGCGGCTGCGCCGCGCGATACTCGTCGCGCACGGCCATCAGGCCGGGCATTTCCTGTTCGGCCAGGCGGATTTCCTTGCGGCCCCACTCGGCCAGCGACAGGTCCTTCACCTTGAAGGGCTCGCGGCCCGCTTTCCTCGTCAAGTCGTACGCGTGCTCACTCATGACTGCGGTGGACATTCTGATCTCCTGAAATTGAGAGTTGGTGAATTACGAATTAAGAATCAACGTCGCGCCGTCTGCCGGTCGCCACAAACAACGAGGGGCCGCGCACCGCCGCATCGGCCGGCAGCGTGTGCACGCGCACGCCCTCGAATCCCGCGCCCTCCATCAGGCGCGCCATCTGCTCGGCGCTGAAGCCGAGCCACACATGTCCCATCTGCTGCTTGTACTCTTCGCGCTCGTGCGGCAGCATGTCGACGATCAGCAGCCGTCCGCCCGGCTTGAGCGTGCGCGCGGCTTCCGCGAGCGCCGCCGCCGGATCCGGCACGTGATGCAGCACCAGCATCAGCGTGGCGGCATCGAGCACCGCGGGATCGATCGGCAGCGCCTCGAGCTGCCCCGCGCGCAACTCCACGTTGGCGGCGTCGCCGAGACGCTCGCGCGCGGCCGCGAGCATTTCTTCCGACGCGTCGACGGCAATCACCCGCGCCACGAACGGCGCCAGCGCGCTCGTGACGATGCCGGTGCCGCAGCCGAGATCGCCGACGGTCCAGCGATCGTCGGCCAGGCCGAGCATGCCGCGCAGATAGAAGTGCTCGCCGAACAGTTCCTCGCGCAGCCGATCCCACTGCCCGGCCGATGACGCGAAGAAGGTTTGCGAGCGCGCGGCGCGGCGCGCGAGCACCGACTTGAGCCTCAGTTGATCCTGCGCCGCCGCCGCCCGCTCCGCAACCTGATCGCGAGCGAGCGTCCAGACGGCCTCCAGGCCTGAATCCGCAGTCGAGCTGGAAAAATCGAACGAGTAAAAGCGGCTGGTGCCGTCGCGGCGCGACCCGACCCAGCCGGTGTCAGCCAGTACCTTTAAATGACGGCTGACGGTGGATTGCGGAAGCTGCAGCACGTCGGCCAGCTCACCGACCGTGAGCTCCCGCCGCTCGAGGACGAGCAGCATCCGGCAGCGCGTCTGGTCAGAGAGCGCTCCGAGGGCGTCCAGCAGGGGTGAAGGGGCGACAGGCATCTATCCGTAAATCCGGATGGATTGTAACACGCGTGCCCGCCGCCCCGTCAACCGGGTTTATTCAACCGGGAAGAATTTCTTTTCCGCAGGCAGGCCCCGGCGCGACCAGTCCTCGAACGAGCCGTCGTACAGGGCCACCGGGTGGCCGAGCAGGCGGGCCGCAAACAGCACCGCCGTGGCCTGCTGGCCGATGTGGCAGTAGGCCACCACGGTGTCGCCCGCCTTCACCCCGGCCTCGGCGAACAGCGCCTTCAGCTCCTCCACCGGTTTCATCAAGCCGTCCTCGGTGGTCAGGGTCGTGTACGGCAGGCCCAGGGCGCCCGCGATGTGTCCCGTCTTGTGAGGATTGGCGGCGTTGCCGCCGGTCTGGGTGCCGTCATAAAACGCCGCGGTGCGCGCATCGACCACCGCGTAACCGGCTCTTGCAAGGTGCGCCTGCACGAAATCCGCATCGACGACGACCGGCCGCAGCGAGAGCGGCGCCAGGGTGCCCGCGCGCGGCGCCGGCACCTCCGCCGTCACGGCTCGGTTCTCGCGCACCCACGCCGCGAGGCCTCCATCGAGCAGCGACACGTCGCTGAAGCCCGCATAGTGCAGCGTCAGCATCAGGCGCGTCGCGGGCGAAAACCATCCGTCCGAGTGATAGACGACGATGCGCGAGTCGTTCGACACGCCAAGCGCCGCGAGCCGCTCGCGCAGCAGGTCGGGCGGCAGCATCTGCAGCGACAGATCCGCATCGCGGCGATGCAGGCCGGCGCGAATGTCCGCGTAGCGCGCGCCAGGGATGTGCGCCGTGTCGTAGCTGGCCTTTTCGCCGACGTGCAGCAGCACGAGTTTGGGATCGGTCAACCGGCCGGCCAGCTCCCCGGCCGACAGCAGAAGAGGCTCCGCGGCAGCCGAGGGCGCCGCGCAGAGAAGGATCACGGCCACGGAAGTCAGGATTCGACGCATCGTCTGCCGATCCTACGCCAGAGCTGGGATGGTAAATGGTAAATCGACCACGGCGGGCGTCGACCTGCGGTGTGAACTTGGCCCGCCGTTCGCATCTGGGCTGTATGTGGAACGCATCGCCCGCAAGAAAGTCCTGCTCATCGTCATCGACGCCGCCTCGCCCTGGGCCATGAAACCCGCGCTGGATGCGGGGCGGCTGCCGACGTTCGCGAAACTGGTCGAGCGCGGCGAGGTGTCCTGGAGCGGCGCCTCGATCTTTCCGTCCATCACGCCGGCGGCCACGTGCAGCATCGCCACGGGCCACTACCCCGTGCACACCGGCATCGGCGGCGCATCCTGGTACGAGCGCGACCGCGAGGAGCTGCACTACTACGGCGACGACTTCTGGGTGATTGCGCGCGAGGGGTTCGGCACGTTCCTGCGCGACTTCCTCGAAAAGCTGAACGGCGATCGCCTGCGCGTGCCGACGCTGTTCCAGCTGGTGGAGCGCGCGGGCCTGCGCGCCACGTGCATCAACTATCTGATCTTCAAGGGCGACGTGCCGCATCTCGCCGACACCCCGCAGATGCTGAAGATGCTGCCTGGGGCTCCGCCGCACTTCACGCTGTGCGGCCCGTCGCATCTGCTGCTCGGCGACTGGGTGTCGACGCCGGGCCCGGCCGGCAGCGTCATGACGCCGCGCGGCGGCGCGACCCGTCGCTTCGGGATGGACGATACGTCGACGATCGAGCTGCTGCACCAGATCGCCGACACCCATGACGGCGGCGACTTCGTGCTCGCGTATTTCGCCGACAACGACTATCGCAGCCATGACGTCGGCTCCGTCGAGGCGGTGCCGGTGCTCGAGCGCATCGACCAGGGGCTCGCGGACTTCTTCGAGCGTGCGGGCGGCCTCGACCGCTTTCTCGAGACGCACGCCGTGCTCGTCACCTCCGATCACTCGCACTGCGACATCGTCGACGACAAGCGCAAGGCCGGCATCGATCTCGAGGGCCTGCTCGCCGATTTCACGCCGGCCCGCCTTGCCGATGGATGGCGCCACGGCGACGAACTCATGATCTGCCCGAACATGCGCGCCGCGCAGATCTATTTCCGTGTCGCGAGCGCCCCGATCATGGAGCGCGCCACTGAGGCGATGCTGTCGGACACACGCGTGGATCAGGTGATCTGGCAGCCGGCGCTGATCGAGCCGGGCGCGCGCGGCTACAAAATCGCCACGCGCGATCGCGGGCAGCTGCATTTCTGGACCGGTGACCCCGCCGCGGTGGCCGGCTCGTCATCGGCGCTCGATGACCATGGCACCGAGTGGAGCTGGCGCGGCGATCTGGCGTCGGTCGATGCGCGGGTGGAGGGCGGGCGACTGGTCTACGGCGACTACCCGAATGCGCTCGAACGCCTCGCCGGCGGCGTGGGCTTCGACGACGGCGGCGACATGTGGGTGACGGCGAAGCCCGGCTACGAATTCGCGGTGCCGGGCGGCGGCGTGCACGTGGGCGGCGGCTCGCATGCCGCGCTGCACAGGCTCGACTCGACCACGCCGGTGCTGCTGGCGGGCGCGCCGGCCGGCGTCAGCCTTCCCGCGCACTTCCGCTCGATCGACGTCGCGCCGCTGGTGATGAAGATGCTCGGCCTCGCGGACTAGTTCCTGCGAAGCACCTTCCCGGGCCGCTTCCCCGTGAAGGCGCCGTTTTCGATCACAGCCTCGCCGTTGACCAGCACGAGCCACATGCCTTCAGACATCTGGTGGGGATCGGTGTAAGTCGCGCGCTCGCGGAGGGCGGCCGGATCGAACACAACGATATCGGCGAAGGCGCCGGCGCGGATCTCGCCGCGGCCGTCGAGTCCGAACGTGGCGGCCGGCAGCGATGTCATGGACCGGATCGCGTCTTCGAGCGACACGACGCCGCGCTCGAGCACATAGCGCGTGAGCTTGCGCGTGAACGCGCCGTTGTTGCGCGGATGCGGGCGCCCTTCGGTGGGCAGCGACAGCCCGCCGTCGCTCGAGGTCAGCATCCACGGCTTGCGCATCAGCGCCGTGATGTCCTCTTCCGACATGTTGAACGACACGATCGACGCGCCGCCGGCTTCGACGAGCGCGAGCGCGGCCAGCTCCGGCGCCATGCGCCGCGCCTCGGCGATCTGATCGAGCGACTGGCCCTCGAGCGCGTGATCCGCGCGGTGCGACGCAATCACGAGCGACGCGGGGCCGCCGCGCCGGCGGATGTTCTCGCGCATCTCGTCCACGATCTTCGCGCGCGTCGCGGCGTCGGCCAGGCGCGTGCGGAAGTCGTCGTTGCCGCCGGCCTGCGCCCAGCGCGGCACCAGCGCGGCGCTGAGGCTCGTCGACGAGGCGGCATAGGGATACTGGTCGGCCACCACGTCCACGCCGCGCGCGCGCGCCAGCTCGATGCGCGTGGCGGCGGCCGCGCCGAGGCCCCAGTTGTCGGGCCCGAGCGCCTTGATGTGCGTGACGATGCCGCGGACGCCGGCTTTCTCGGCGACGTCGATCACTTCCTGCACGGCCGCAATCACGCCAATCGAATAGTTGCCTTCGTCGCGAATGTGGCTCGTATAGACGCCGCCCGTCTCGCGCGCGATGGCGATCACTTCGTCGAGCGTCGCGAAGCTGCCCGGCGCGTAGAACAGGCCGCTCGACAGGCCGAAGGCGCCGTCGCGCACCGCGCGGGCCGCGAGCGCCTGCATGCGCGCCAGTTCCCCGGCCGACGGCGCGCGATCGGCCGCGCCCATCACGTGCGATCGGATGCTGCCGTGGCCGACGAGCAGGCCGACGTTCACGCCGGTGCCGCCCTTTTCGAGCGCGGCGCGCTGCGCCGCGAGATCCACCGGCCCGCCGCCGTCCGGATTGCCGATGATGGTGGTGAGCCCCTGCGCCAGCAGCGGGCGCGCGTCGCGCAGCGCCTCGCGCGTCAGTGCCTCGGCGGCATGCGAATGCGCGTCGATGAAGCCGGGCGCGACGATGCGGCCCGCCGCGTCGACCGTGCGCGCCGCGGACGCGCCCGTCAGTGACCCGATGGCGGCGATACGCCCGCCCCGTATCCCCACGTCGGCCCGCCGCCACGGATTGCCGCTGCCGTCGAGCACGCGGCCATTCAGAATGACCAGGTCAAAAGGGACGGGCGCCTGAAACAGCGCGAGGGCGACGAGGAGGGCGAGGCCACGGACCATGAGGGAATTCTACCGGCACACGATGTGCACCTCGGCAAGGCATGGATAACCTGAACCTGTCGAACGAACGCGCCCCCCGCAGCGTCTGGGACGAAGAGCCGGCCGCGCACCTGATGGATCGTTTGCGGACACTCGATCCCGCGCGCACGGCGGCGGTGGCCGGCGGCGCGGCCCTGGCGGCCATGGGACTGCGGCAGCGCGGCATTCTCGGCGGGCTGCTGACGGCGGTGGGCGGGCTGCTGGTGTATCGCGGCCTGACCGGCCACGCGGATCTGACGCAGGCCCGCGCCTGGGGCGCGGCCACGCTGCGCGATCGCGGCTACATCGGCGGCGACGGCGTTGACGAGGCCGAGCGCGAGTCGTTCCCGGCGTCAGATCCGCCGGCGCGCTGACGCCGCGATCCAACCTTACCCGGCGGATTTCCGTCTAACGCAGCACTTATGGAGACTGTGCTGCAAGACGTGCGCTACGCGAGCCGCGCCCTCATCAAGGCGCCGGGCTTTGCCGCCATCACGATCCTCACGCTGGCGCTCGGCATCGGCGCGAACACCGCCATCTTCAGCGTCGTCAACGCCGTCGTCCTGAAGCCGCTGCCCTATCCGCAGCCTGAGCGGCTCGTCTACATCACGAGCCAGTTCCCCACGCTCGGCTTCGATCAGTTCTGGGTCTCGGTGCCCGAATACCTCGAATTCCGCAACTGGTCGACGTCGTACGACGCGGTGGGGGGCTACAACATCAGCGCGTCGAATCTCGGCGCCGACACGCCCATGCGCCCGGTCGTGGGCCTGGTGACCGAAGGGCTCATGCCGGCGCTCGGCGTCAGCCCGATCGCGGGCCGCATGTTCACGCGCGAAGACACGCTGCCCGGCGCGGAAGATGTCCTGATCCTGTCGTACGAGCTGTGGCAGCGCGCGTTCGGCGCGTCGCCGCAGGCGCTTGGCCGCGTCGTCGATGTCAGCGGCACGCCCACGCGCATCGTCGGCATCATGCCGCGCGGCTATGACGTGCACGATCAGCGCGTGGAGATGTGGCTGCCGCTGACGATCGATCCGGCGAGCCCCGGCAACCGCGGCGGACATTTTCTTTATCTGATCGGCCGGCTGAAAGCGGGCGTCACCGAGGGACAGGCGCGCGCGGAGCTCGACACGATCACCGAGCGGTGGCGGACGGAGTTCCCGAACAATCACGCGCCGAACGGCACGCAGCCAGGCAACCATCGCCTCAACATCAGCTCGCTCAAGGAAGACATCGTCGGCAGCGTCGCGACGGCGCTGTGGGTGCTGCAGGGCGCGGTCGGCTTCGTGCTGCTGATTGCGTGCGCGAATCTCGCGAATCTGCTGCTCGCGCGCGCCGAAACGCGGCAGCGCGAATTTGCCGTGCGCGTGGCGCTGGGCGCGGGCGTCGGCCGCATGCTGCGGCAGTTCGTCACCGAAGGCGTCATCCTGGCGCTCCTGGCGTCGGCGGCCGGCGTGGGCCTCGCCTATGCGGGCCTGAACGCGATCCTGGCCACCAACGGCCAGGGCATTCCGCTCGCCAGCCACATCGAGATCGACGGACGCGTGCTCGCCTTCACGCTGGCCATGGCCGTCGTCACCGGCTTCATCTTCGGCCTCGCGCCCCTGCTGATGGCGCGCGGGCTCAATCTGAATCACACGCTCAAGGAAGCCGGCACCCGCGGCAGCTCCGGCGGCGCGACGCGCCGGCGCGTGCGCAACGTGTTGGTCGTCGCCGAAGTGGCCCTCGCGGTGGTGCTCGTGATCGGCGCGGGCCTGTTGATCAAGTCGTTCGCCAACCTGATGAAGGTGGACGCCGGCTTCGACCGATCGCAAATGGTGACGTTCGGTCTGGTGCTGCCGACGACGCGCTATCAGCCGCCGCAGCGCATCGCGTTCTTCAACCGGCTGCAGGAGCAGCTGCGCGCGCTGCCCGGCGTGCAGGGCGTGGCGCTGATGACCGGCCTGCCGCCGCTGCGGGCGGTCAACGCCAACGACACGGACTTCGAGCACATTCCCAACAACGGCGATCCCAACCAGCCGCCGCAGAACGTCGACTACTGGCAGACGGTGTCGCCGTCCTACGTCGAGACGATGGGCATCCCCGTCGTCAAAGGCCGCGCGTTCACGCAGCAGGACGCCGGCGGCCCGCCCGTCGTGATGATCAACGAAGCCACCGTGCGCAAGTTCTTCGGCGACCGCGATCCCATCGGCCTGCGAATCAAGCCCGGCTTCAATCCGCAGGCGCCGTTCGGCACGGTCATCGGCGTGCTCAAGGACGTCAAGCAGGGCGGCATCACCGCCGAAACCGGCACCGAGTTGTATCTGCTGTACGACCAGTCGCTGCAGTACAACAACAATGCCACCGGCAACATGAACGTCGTGGTGCGCACCAGCGGCGATGCCGACGCGCTCGCGCCGTCGATTCGGCGCATCGTGCAGCAGGCCGACGCGTCGCTGCCCATGGTGCGCTACCGCTCGATGGACGAAGTGTTCGACGATGCCGTGGCGCGGCCGCGCTTCCTCACCACGCTGCTGTCGGTGTTTGCGGGCCTCGCGCTGGTGCTGGCGGCGATCGGCACCTACGGCATCCTGTCGTATGCGGTGACCGAGCGCCGGCAGGAGATCGGCATCCGCATGGCGCTCGGCGCGTCGCGCGGCAGCGTGCTCAGCATGGTCATGCGCTACGGGTTGCTGCTCGCGGGCGTCGGACTCGTGCTCGGGCTTGGCGCGTCTGCGCTGCTGACGAAATATCTGCAGGCCCAGCTGTTCAACGTGCGCCCCATCGACCCGGTCACCATGGCCGCGGTCAGCGGGTTCATTGCCGTCGTGGCCGTCATCGCGTGCCTGGTGCCCGCGCAACGCGCCACCACGGTCAACCCGATGATCGTCCTGCGCCAGGATTAGCGAAGTGGTGTCTAAGCACTAACAAGGAAGGGCCCTTCCTCCACCGGCGGACGTAGGTGATGCAACGCCTGCGTGTCCGCCTGCCGTGTGACTGGAGGGTCCATGCCTGCAAACCTGTTCGATCCCGCGTCGCGGCCGGCGCCTGCCGGAGCGCCGCGCGGCCTCACCGTACCTACGTCCATCGCCCTGCACGCCGGCGTCGTGCTGCTGGTGATTGTGCTGCCGCTTGTCGGCAGCGTTTCGATGCCCGATGCGATGAGCCGCATCGACGCGTTCGTGGCGCCCGCGGCAATGCCGCCCGCGCCGGCGGTGCAGCCGCCGTCGGCGCCGCGGTCGGCTCCCGCGGCAAATCCCGACGCGGCGCCGCTGCACGCGCCAGACACGATTGCGCCCGAAGTTGCCACGCCGTTGCCGGGCGTTCCGGAAGCTCCCGGCGCGCTGCCGATCGGATCCGGCTTCGGTGCGACAGGCGTGCCGGGCGGTACCGGATCGATCGCGATCACGCAGCCACCGCCACCGCAGAAGCCTGAGATCGTGCGCGCGGGCGGCCAGGTGGAGTTTCCGAAGCGCGTCGCGTATGTGGAGCCGATCTATCCGCCGATCGCGCAGACCGCGCGCGTGGAAGGCACGGTGACTCTGGAGGCGACGATCGACGAGGCCGGGCGCGTCGTGAACATCCGCGTGATTGGATCAATCCCGCTGCTCGACGGCGCCGCGAAAGAAGCGGTGTCGAAGTGGCGCTACTCGCCGACGACGCTGAACGGCCAGAAAGTGCCGGTGCTCGTGACGGTCAGGGTGACCTTCAGGCTGCGCTGACGGCGGCGGGCGCGGGCCTGTTTGCGTTCATCGATCGCCGAACCCCATGAGGGTCCTGAGCTCCGCCACGAGTGCGCCGTCACCCGTGAAGAGCGACTCGGGGAACGTGCGATAGCGCGCCATCGCGTCGTAAATGGGCCCGCCCTCGTACCGGTTCAACTGCATGCCGGCCAGGTACTGCAGGCGCAGGTTGCGATCGCGGTTGATTTCCGCGCCGGCCAGCCACGGCCGCAGGTCCGATCCGCGCCCGCCGTACGTGGCCAGCAGATCCAGCGGCGACATGAAGGCGGCGCCCTGCATCGACTGCTTCGCCTGCGCGAACCGCGGATCGGCGAAGCGCTGCATCACCGCGTCGAGATCGATGACGCCGCTGTCCTGACTGCCGCCCGCGGGGTTTCGGGCCATCAGCACGACGTCGTAGCCCTGCCCCTGCTGCAGGTTCGCCCAGATCGTCGCGTCGGGGAAGACCTCCACGAACGTCGCAATCTCGCTGCGCACCACGGCGAGGTCGCTTTCGTACAGCGGCACCCACTGCGTGACGATGCCGCCCGGCTTGAGATGGCGCTTGACCATCTCGAAATACTCACGCGTGTAGAGCGTAGCCGAGCCCTTCACCCACGGATGAATCGGGTCGGACGTGATGACGTCGAACTGCTCGTCCGCCGTCAGCACGTAATGCCGCGCATCGTCATACACGATCTGCACGCGCGGGTCGCTGACGACACCGTGGTTTTCCTCCCGGAAATAGGTGGTGACGACCTGGGGAATGAGCGGCTCGATTTCGGCGATGACGAGACGCTCGAGCGACGGATAGGTAACGAACGAGCCCGCGGTGACGCCGGCGCCGCAGCCGACGACGAGCACCGATTTCGGCCCGTCGTGCAGCAGCGCGGGCAGATGGCCGAGCATGCGCTGCAGGCGCATGTCCTGCGGCTCGCTCGACGCCTCGACTTTGCCGCTCACGTGAAAGTTGCGAATGCCGCCGGGCAGCTGCGTGACCGCGACCGACGAGTTGAGGCCCTCGCCGGCGAACACGACATCGGCCTGTCCGAGCCACGTCACCATGTAGCGGCCATAGGCGATGAGCAGGCCGGGCACGGCGGGCAGGCGGTTGACCGTCCAGATCGCCGCGACGAGCGCGATCACGACAACCGTGAAGCCGAAGGTGCCGAGCGGCGTTTCGGAAGGCGCGCCCTTCGCTTTCGGGCTCGTCCACAGCAGCGGCGCCATCGCAAAGCATGCCGCGATGGCCGACAGCGCCATGAACACCTGCTGCGCACGCATGGTCCCCATGGCCTCGACGAGGAACAGGCTCGCGCCAATCGCGCCGGCGATGGCGCCCGCGGTGTTTGCGGCGTACACGCGGCCGACCATGCGCCCGGGATCCCCGCCGCGCGGCGCCACGGCCGCAAGCGCAAGCGGGAAGCTTGCGCCCCAGAGGATGGCGCCGGGCAGCACGACCCACGCCGCGCGCACGAGATCCACCTGGAACACGATCGCCGTCGACGTGGCCAGCGACGGATTGATCGGCCAGTACGGGAGGCCGGCCGCGAGCATGTAGGCCGCCCACGCGATGGCCGCCATCAGCGCAAGCTGACACACGCCAAGCGCAAGACGCGGCCGCCGCGTCGATCGCGACAGCGCGGCGCCGATGGCGCTGCCGATGCCAAGGCCTGTGAGAAACACCGCAAGGATGATGGCGAACGCATACACGGTCGCGCCCACGAGCAGCGACAGCAGCCGCGTCCACACGACCTGAGATCCCAGGGCTGTGAGGCCTGAGAGGCCGATGGCGAGATAAACGGTTGTTGGCCTGCCCTCCAAAGCGCGCAGCGCGGAGGAGGGTTGCTGGTAGCTGGTTGTCAGTGGATCCCGCTCAACAGGTGTCCGCTCCAGTGCAGCGCCTTCGCTGTCACGCTGTATGGCCGCGGAGTGCTTGGCTAGCATCCAGGCGGCCGCTGCGACCGCGAGGTTGATCGCGACGGCGGCGAAGGTCGACACGAACATGTCGTGGACGCGCAGCAGATAGAAGCCGGCGAGCAGGCAGCCGATGACGGCGCCGGCGATGTTGCCGCCGTAAAAGAAGCCGAGCCACGCCACGCCGCGCGGCGTCAATTCGACATAGCGCGCGATGGCCGGCAGCGTGGCGCCCATCAGGACGGTCGGCGGCAGCAGCACGATGGCCGCCACGAGCCCGCGCAGCAGCAGGCCGCCGAAGCCGTAGCCGGCAATCGACGAGTACACGTAGCCCACGAGCGGTGTCACCAGAAGCACGACGATGGCGAAGAGGCCGATCGCGGCTTCGAGCGTGGCATACACGCGCAGCGGATGCGCGTCGCGGCCGACGTATTTCGGCAGCAGCAGGCTGCCGGCGCACATGCCGCCCATGAAGGTGCCGAGCAGCACGGCCATCGACACGGCCGACGATCCAATCACCAGCTGCAGCAGCTGGAACCAGACCACTTCGTACACGAGCGCGGCACAGCCGCTGCCCACGAACAGTAAGAGGAGGAGAACGCGGTGTCGAGCCATCCAGGCGTGAGTGTATAGCGTGACGCTACGTGGCGAGATTCCGGATCCTGACCGTCGCGGCAGCGATGGCCATGATGACGACGAGTCCCGAGAGCAGATAGAAGCCCGCGGCGTAGGTGCCGGTCAGCGCGTGGCCCCACGCGAACAGCAGCGGACCGACGGCCGACGCCACCACCGTCATCGCCTGCGCGGCGCCCTGGATGCGCCCGAGGTGCGCCTGGCCGTACGCGCGTCCCCAGAAACTGAAGAAGACGACGATGACGAAGCCGCCGGCCAGGCCCATGGCCACGGCCTGCGCCATGACGTGGGCGGTCGTGCTCACGTGCGGCAGCGCCGCGAGGCCCGCGGCCAGCATGACCAGGGCGACGAGCAGCTGCGCGCGCAGCGACACGCGATCGGCGAGCGCGCCCGAGAGGAAGTTGCCGGCCAGCGCCGTCATGGCGGTGACCGCGAGCGCCTGGTGATAGATGCCGGGCGCGAAGCCGCGCTCGGCGAGAATCGATTCGTTGAAGAGGCCGATGCCCGAGGCCACGAGACCGTAGAGCGCGCTTGCGATCGCAAAGACCCAGAAGGCCGGCGTCCGCAGCGCCTGACCGAGCGTCGCGCCTTCGAGGGTCGAGGCCCCCTCGCCGCCGGGGCGCGCGCCGTCGACCTCGTCGCCGATCTCTTCCGGCACAGAGCGCACCAGCAACCATGCCAGCGGCGCGAGGCCCGCGATGAGCGCGACGCCGACCGCCAGCCACGCCGTGCGCCAGCCTGCGGCCAGCACGACGGCGCCGACCAGCGGGAACGCGGCCATGAAGCCGATGCTCATGAGCAGCGAATACACCGCCATCGCGCGCGTGAGGCGCGCGCGAAACCACTTGCCCACCATGGCGAGACTCACCACCGACAGCGCGCTCTGCCCGAGCCCGCGCGTCAGTGTGATCAGCACGAGCATGGCGACGAGGCCCGACGCGCGGCTCATCGCGATCACCACCGCGCCAAGCAGCAGCGCGTTCACGGTCAAGACCAGGCGGGAGCCGCGGCGATCGATCAGGCGCCCGATGCCGATGCAGAAGAGCGCGCCGGCGAGCGTCGCCACGAGATTGATCTGCGCGAACGCAATGCGCGTCAGACCGGCGTCGCGCATGAGCGGCTCGGTGACCAATCCGAGGCCCTGCGTGCGGCCCGGCAGCGTGCCCACCATGGCGAGCGCCGCCATGCCGACCACTACCCAGCCATAGAACATGCGCCGCGCGCGCGGGGCGCCGAGCGCGGTGGCGATGGCGCCGGTCATGCGCGGCCTCCCGCTGCCCGCCGCTCCGGCAGCCCGGTGCGGGCCACGATGGCGGCAGCCACCGCCGCGGCGCCCGCGATCCGCATCGGCCCGGCCGCGAAGACGATGGCGCCGTTGATGAACATGAAGGTGAAGAAGCCGAACACGGCACGATCCAGCGCGCGGGCGCGGTGCAGATACTGGCGCGGCCGCAGCCACCACCAGGCGGCATCGGCGGCCCAGGCCGCGATGAAGAGATAGTTGAGATAGAGCCCGCTGCCCGACGCGAAACCGGTCATCGCCTCGGTGCGCGCGGCCGTCGCCTCCCACGCCGCGCCGTGGCTCCAGGCGTGATGCAGCTGAAAGGCCGCAACCGTGTGGCCCATGAGCAGCAGCACGCCCGCCGTGTACATGGCGCGCGCGGCGTCGCGCCGGTCGGCGCCGGCGCGCCGCAGCACTTCGGCCGACGCCCACGCCAGCACCGACAGCCAGATGGTCGCTCGCAGCACGGCGTGATTGTACAGGGACGGGCCGGCGGCGCGAGCGGCGAGACGGGGCGAATCTTGCAGCGGAGATCGCCGGGACTGAAAGTCCCGGCCTGCCACATGAACGACTTCAATTACGCGACGCTGGAACGCACCGAACACCGCCCGTGGCCGATGCCCGAGGGCCCGTGGCTGATGACGCAGACGTGGCGTGACCTGGCCTTCCTCCACTGGCCGGTCGATCACACCCTCCTGCGCACCGCGCTGCCGGCCGGCCTCGAGATGGACGTCTTCGAGGGCCAGGCCTGGCTCGGCGTCGTCCCGTTTCGCATGACCAACGTCGCGCCGCGCGGCGTGCCCGCCCTGCCGTTCGTGTCGGCGTTTCCCGAGCTCAACGTCCGCACCTATGTCGTCGCCGGCGGCAAGCCGGGCGTCTATTTTTTCAGCCTGGATGCGGGCAACCCGCTGGCGGTGGGCTTTGCGCGATCGCTGCTGCACCTGCCGTATTTTTCGGCGGTGATGAGCGTCGAGGCGCGCGACGGATGGATTCACTATCGCAGCCGGAGGATCGAGGCCGGCACGCCGCCGGCCGGCGAGTTCGACGCGCGCTATCGCGCGACGGGCCCCGTGTTCGACGCGCAGCCGGGCACGCTCGATCACTTCCTCACCGAGCGCTATCGCCTCTACACCGTCAGCCCGAGCAACCATCTGCTGCACATCGACATTCACCACCAGCCGTGGCCGCTGCAGGAGGGGGACATCGTCATCGACACGAACACGATGGTGGAGCCCACGGGCGTGCGGCTGCCGGACATGGCGCCGCGCGTGCTCGTGGCGACGCGCCAGGACGTGGTCGCCTGGATGGAGTCGAAGGCGGGCTGACGCCGCGTTGCAACGTTGACGTCTAGAGGCGGCGCGTGAGCGCCGCCATCACGCGGCGATGCGCGAACACGGCGTCGGGGCTGTCCTGCAGCGCGGCTTCGTACTGCCGGCCGAAGGTCGACAGCGCGTCGCGCTCGCCCACGGTCGCGCGCACGGCGTCAATCAGCGCCTGGAATTCCGACGGCGGCGACGCGTCGGCCTCGAGCTCCTCGTCGATGCGGACGACGAGCGCCGAGATGGCGCGGAGCCACTCGAACTGGGGATGTTCGAGCAGCAGCCGCAGCAACTCACCGCTCGACTGGCGGCCGTGCTCGCGCTCGTAGGCGGCACGTTCCCAGTCGAGCAGTGTCTTGTGCAGGTCGAGCAGCGCCGGCCGGAGCTCGGCCAGTCTGGCAACCCCCGGCGTGGTGTCTTCCCGATCCTGCATGCGTGTGGGGCCAGCTCCTAGTTGGTCCGATCGAGTCGCTCGCGAAGCGTCCGGGCGCGCTCGAGATGCTGCCGCACTTCCGGCAGCGTCCTGGTCGCCCATTCTTTCACGTCCGCGTGCTCATCGTTGTTGTTCGCCTTCTCCTGAAGGTCGTCGATGGCATCCTCGTGCTCGTCGACCATCAGATCGAGGTACGCGCGGTCGAACTCGGCGCCCGACAGCTTCGACAGACGCTCGAACTCGTCGTCGTCGTCCCTGGCGGCGTTGTCCTCGGCCGGCAGGTTGTGCCGGTTCGCGATGCGCTTCAGTTCCGTGCCCGCCATGGTGTGCTTTTCGACCATCATCGCGCCGAACGCGCGCACGTCGGCGTCGGCGCCGCGCTCCTGCGCCAGCCGGCCGAGCCTGACTTCCTGATCGCCGTCTTCCAGCTGATCGTTGATCCAGCTGCGATCGAGATCGGTGGACGTGCCGGCGGTGCCGGTCGTGCCCGTGGCTCCGGCCGCTGCGTCATCGGCCCTTGAATTATTGTCGCCCGCGCATGCGGCGATGGACGCCGCCGCCACGAGGGCCAGCGTCGTCTGAGTCAACCTCTTCATTTTTATTTGTCCTCCGCCGGTGGAGTTGCAACTTCCAGACCCGGGGTATCGTTGGGGTGGTGAAGCGATGACCCGTCTCGTCTATTCCACCGACAGGGGCCGCACGTGTCCCACGTGCGGGTGGCCGATCGACAACTGCCAGTGCAGCAGCCGCAAGGCATCCGAGGCGGTGCCCGACAGGATCGTCGCGAAGCTGCGCATGGAGAAGTCGGGACGCGGCGGCAAGATCGTGACGGTCATTTACGATCTGCCCAACAACGCCGCCTTCCTGAAGGGTCTCTGCACGGAGTTGAAGAAGGCGTGCGGCATCGGCGGCGCGGTGGCCGACGACACCATCGAGCTGCAGGGGGATCAGCGCGATCGCCTGCGCGACCTGCTCCGAAAGAAGGGGTTCACCGTCAAAGGGTGATTGGCGCTAGGATGCCGCCATGAGCCCAGACCAGATCCGCGCGTTCTTCCGGGAGCAGGAGCCACACTGGCGCAACCGCGACGCGGCGGCCCTGGCCGCGGGGCACGCGCCGGGCGGCGCGCTGGTGAGCCCCATTTTCGGCACGGTGAGCGGCGACCGCGCGATCGCGGTGTCGTACACCACCCTCTTCGACATCTTTCCCGACTGGGATTTCCAGGCCGACGACCTGCTGATTGACGGCGACCGCGTGGCGCAGCCGTTTTCGGCGAGCGCCACGCACGAAGGCGAGTTCATGGGGCTTGCCGGCTCGGGGAAGCGCTTCACGATTCAGGGCGTGCGGCTGTTCACGATGCGCGACGGAAAAATTGCGCACGAGCGGCGCTACTACGACTTTACGTTCCTGCTGATTCAGCTTGGCGTGCTGAAGGCGAAGCCGGGCTACTGAGGCGGACTAGAACAGCCGCTGCCACCACGAGAGCTCCACCGTCGGCGGCGGCGGCACCGCGCGGCGCATCAGCGCGGCCACGTCCGGCTCGGGCACAACCGGCATCGGCGCGTGGAGCCACACCAGGTGCAGCGCCTCGTAGTAGCCGAGGGCCGCCGGGCGCGGCACGACGTGGAACACGAGCTGCTGCGTTTCGCCAATGAAATAGATCAGGCCGGCGTCGCGCATCGCGCGCAGCACGTCGCGAATCTCATACACGCGCGCGAGCGGCGTGTTCACCAGCGCGATATCGAACGCAAAGCCCATGGCGTGGGTCGGCACGCTCGTGCGCGCGTTGCCGTTGGACGCGCCGAGCGCGCGCTGATACTGCTCGTGCCGCACGAGGCTCGTGATCTCGATCGGCCCCGACGGCACGCGCGACGCAATCTCGTACAGCAGTCCGAGCGTGGCGGGACGCGCGCCCAGATAGAGCGCCTGGTTGCGCAGATCCTTTTCCGCGATTGGATGTTTGCCGTCGAGGCGCAGGTCGATGTTGAGATGGGCGCCGTGATCCGGAATCAGCGCGAGCTCTTCCTGCTCCAGCGCGCTTTCGAGATCGCCGCGGTCGTCGAACATCGCGCGCGACACCATCGGGCCGTACGCGGCCTTGATCGTGCGGGCGTCGCGCCGGCTCTCGGGACGAAGCTCCGCCATCATCGACTGCAGCGCGTCGACGAAGGCGTCGTCCGGATCGGCGAATGCGGCCGACGGCGCCGCCACCAGGGCAAGCACCAGCACGGCACGCGGAAAGGTGCGCATTCTCATCGGTGTTAACAGGATAGCGGTATACAGGGCTAACTCCAACACAGCAAAAGACTTACTGCACAGCTAACAGCTCCGCGGCGCGATTCCTCGCGGCCGTCGCGCCGGCGTCGCGCCGCTAAAGTACTTTTGCGCATCCGTGTGAAATGAGAGAATCCTTGGCGCACGAACCTATCCGTCCCAGTTGGAGAACAAATGAATCGCATTGTTAGAACGCTTAGTTTTCTCGCGTTCTGCGCTTTGGTGTGGCCGACGGCTCACGCTTCAGCGCAGGGCGTGACCACCGGCGCCCTCGGCGGCACGGTCGTCAACGCGCAGGGCCAGCCCGTCGAAGGCGCCAGCGTGATTGCCATCCACCTGCCCTCGGGCACGACCTACGAAGCCACGTCGCGCGCTGACGGCCGCTTCTCGATTCCGGGCATGCGCGTCGGCGGCCCGTACTCGGTGACGGTCGCCCACTCGGGCACCGGCGCGGCGTTCGAACCGCAGACCAAAGACGATGTGACCGTCAACCTCGGTGTGTCCACGGACCTCGAGTTCAAGGTCACGCCGATCACGGTGACCGAATCGGTGACCGTCAGCGGCACGCTCGACCCCGTGTTCTCGTCCAACCGCACCGGCGCGGCGACGCAGATCTCGCGGCAGGAAATCTCGACGCTGCCCAACCTCTCGAACCGGCTCGAGTCGGTCACGCGTCTCACGCCCCAGTCGGGCGGCAACATGCAGTTTGGCGGCGTCGACAACCGCCTCAACAACATCACGGTCGACGGCTCGGCGTTCAACAACTCGTTCGGTCTCGCGGGCCAGCCCGGCGATCGCACCGGTGTCGCGCCCATCTCGCTCAACGCCATCGAACAGGTGCAGGTCAACATCGCGCCCTACGACGTGCGGCAGGGCAACTTCATCGGCGCCGGCGTCAACAGCGTCACGCGCAGCGGCACGAACCAGTTCCGCGGCATGCTCTTCCACGAGATGCGCAACGACAGCCTCGTGGGCACCGAAGCCGGCCCGAACGAGTTCAACCCGGGCGAGTTCACGTTCCGCAACACCGGCGGCTGGGTCTCGGGCCCCATCGTCCAGAACAAGCTGTTCTTCTTCGGCAACTACGAGAACGAGCTCGACTCGCGTCCCGGCACGACGTTCCGCGCCAACAACGGCGGCGAGCCGGTCGGCGGCCAGGTGACGCGCGTGCTCAAGTCCGACCTCGACGCGCTCTCGTCATTCCTCGCCACCAACTTCAACTACACGACGGGCGGCTATCAGGACTATCCGGGCGAAACGCCGGCGATGCGCTTCCTGATCAAGTCGGACTACAACCTGAACAACAACAACAAGTTCACGTTCCGGTACAACCACCTCAATTCCGACACCGACGTGCTCGTCTCCAACTCGTCGTCGCTCGGCTTCGGATCGCGCCGCTCGAACACGACCGGCCTGAACTTCGAGAACTCGAACTACACGATTCTCGAGAACATCCGCTCGGGCGCCGGCGAGTGGAACTCGATCTGGAGCGACACGATCGCGAACAACCTGCTCGTCAGCTACAGCTATCACGACGAAAGCCGGGGCGCGATCGAGAACCTGTTCCCGATGGTCGACATCCTCGAGGGCGGCACCGTCTACACGACGTTCGGCTCGGAGCCGTTCACGCCGAACAACGAGCTGCGCTACAAGTCGCTGTTCATCAAGGACGATGTCACCAAGTTCATGGAGAACCACTCCCTGGTCGGCGGCGTCTCGTTCCAGCGCTACGAGTCCGAGAACGTGTTCTTCCCCGGCTCGCAGAGCGCCTACGTGTATAACTCGCTCGCCGACTTCTACACCGACGCGAACGACTTCCTCGCCAACCCGAACCGGACGACGTCGCCGGTGGAGCTGCGGCGCTTCCAGGTGCGCTGGGCGAACATCCCGGGCATGGAGAAGCCGGTTCAGCCGCTCGAAGTGAACTACTTCGGCGCGTACGCGCAGGACGACTGGCGTCCGCGCTCGGACCTGTCGGTCACGCTCGGCGTGCGCATCGACGTGCCGTTCTTCGCCGAAACCGGCTTCGCCAACCCCATCGCGAACGCCCTGACGTTCCGCGACGAGACGGGCGCCTCGGTGCAGTACCAGACCGAGAAGCTGCCCGACGCGGCCATCCTGTGGTCGCCGCGGGTCGGCTTCAACTGGTCGCTCAACGAAGAGCGCGGCACGCAGCTGCGCGGCGGCACGGGCATCTTCACGGGCCCGCCCGCCTACGTCTGGATCTCGAACCAGATTGGCGAGAACGGCATGCTCACCGGCTTCGAGTCGATCGACCGCGTGCGCACGCGCCCGTTCAACCCGAATCCCGATCACTACAAGCCCGCGACGGTCACCGGCGAACCGGCCACCAGCACGGGCCTGGCCGTGACCGACCCGGACTTCAAGTTCCCGCAGGTCTGGAGAACGAACCTCGCGGTCGACCACAAGCTGCCCTGGGGCCTGACCGGCACCGCGGAGTTCATCTACAGCCGCGACGTCAACGGCGTCTACTACATCGACGCCAACCTCGACGATGCAGACGGGACGTTCGCCGGCGCGGACGCGCGCCCGCGCTGGTCGACCGACAACTGTCCGACGGTGTCGGGCACGCAGCAGCGCATCAACTGCAACATCACGAACAACATCGTGATGAAGAACCAGAACGTCGGCCGCGCGTGGAACCTGGCCGCGTCGGTGACGCGCACGTTCAACAAGGGCCTGTTCTTCAAGGCGGCCTACAGCTACGGCGAGGCCGAGAACACGGTGGATCCGGGTTCGATCGCCTTCGGCTCGTGGAACAACAACCAGCACGCCGGCGACCCGAACAACCCGGGCCTCGGCTACGCGGCGGCGATGGCCGGCCATCGCCTGTTCGGCGCGATCTCGTACTCGAAGGAGTATCTGAGCTTCGGCGCCACCACCGTGTCGCTCTATCTCGAGCGCCGCACGGGCGGCCAGACGTCGTTCGTCTTCGGCGGCGACATGAACGGCGACGGCGGCACGAGCAACGACCTGATCTACGTCCACCGCGACACGTCGGAAATGAACTTCCAGACGTTCACGTCGGGTGGCGTCACCTACACGGCCGAGCAGCAGGCGGCGGCGTGGGACGCCTTCATCGCGCAGGACCCGTACCTGAGCGAGCACCGCGGCGAGTACGCCAAGCGCGGCGCCGTGTTCCTGCCGATGGTCACCCGCGCCGACCTCTCGGTGGCGCAGGACATCTTCCGCGAGCTCGGCAAGGCCCGCCATGGCCTGCAGTTCCGCGTGGACATGATCAACGTCGGCAACCTGCTCAACAGCGAGTGGGGCGTCGGCCAGCGTCTCGTGGACAACCGGCCGCTCAACCCGGCCAGCACCGCGAGCGTCGACAGCCAGGGCCGCATGCTCTATCGCATGCGCGTCGTCGACGGCGCCCTGATGTCGAAGTCGTACGAGCCCACGTCGGGCCTCGGCGACGTGTGGCAGATCCGCTTCGGCTTCCGCTACACGTTCAATTAGGCGGCGCGGCCCTTCAGGGCCCGCGTCACGCACACCAGGACGCCTCCCCTCCGGGGGAGGCGTCCTTTTTTTGTGCGACGCCTTCCTTGCCAACCCAGCCGCCCGGGCGTATGGTACGGAATCCGGCTCCCAAGACAGGATACGCAGATGACGCGACAGCCATCGAGTGCGGCCGCACGGCCGGCCGTTGCGAGCGACGACGAGCGCTTCGCGCTGGCCGCCGAGGCTGCGGGGCTCGGGTCCTGGCAGCTGGATCTCGAGACCCGCGAACTGACGGCCAGCGACCAGTGCAAGGCCAACCACGGCCTGCCGCCCTCGTCGGGCCTCTCGCTCGAACGCGACGTCATCGGCACCATCGATGAGCCGGCGCGGCCCGGCTTCGTGAAGGCGATCGGCGACGCGCGCAAGGCAGGGGACGAATTCCAGGCGGAGGTGCCCAACACCTGGCCCGACGGCACGCACCACTGGCTGCTCATCCGCGGCCGCGTCATCGCGGGCAACCGGATGGTCGGCGTGACGATGGACGTCACCGAACGGCGGCAGATGGAAGACGCTCTCCGCGACGCCGATCGCCGCAAGGATGACTTCCTCGCGATTCTCGGCCACGAGCTGCGCAATCCGCTGGCCGCCATCCTTGCCGCCGCAAAATTCCTGGAGATGACCGGCCCCGACGATCCCAAGCTGCGGCGCGCGCGCGAGACGATCGTGCGCCAGGCGTCGCAGGTCACGAAAATCGTCGACGACCTGATGGATGTGGGCCGCATCAACGCCGGCAAGCTGGATATCGAGCGCAAGGACATCTCGCTCGCGTCCGTCATCACGCAGGCCGTCGAAGCCTGCGGCCCCTCGGTGAACCGCCGGCGTCATGTGCTGAACGTCAGCATGCCGGAGCGGGATGTGCGGCTGACGGGCGACCTCACCCGTCTGGTGCAGGCCCTCTGCAACCTGCTCAACAACGCGTCGAAGTACATGGACGAAGGCGGCGTGATCGATTTGTCGGCGCGGGTCGAGGGCGCGGATGCCGTGATCAACGTGCGCGATCAGGGCGTGGGCATCTCACCTGACATGCTCGACGTCATTTTCCAGCGCTTCGTGCAGATTGGCTCATCCCGGTACGCGTCGGAAGGCGGCCTCGGCCTCGGCCTCTCTCTCGTCAAGGCCATCGTCGAAATGCATGGCGGACGGGTGGAAGCGCGCAGCGCGGGCATCGGGCGCGGCGCGGAATTCATCATCCGCCTGCCGGCGGCGTAGCGCCTGCGGGCGGCGTCGTGCCGGACAGCGGCGCCGGCGGCGACGCTGTCTCGATGCCGCGGCGCGTGATGATGCCCGAGTCGATGATCTGCCCGGTGCGGGAAATCACGTTGAAATACATCTGATCGCCGATGATCTCGGCGGCCATGAACGTCAGGTCGCGGTCGAAGCCTTTCGCGGTCAGGCCCGAGCGCGTGTCGATGTCGCCGTCGCGCAGCTTGCCGCCGGCGCCCACCACGAAGTACGTGATCCCGTTCTGCGGCTTGGTGCGCTCGTAGAAATGATCGTGGCCCGTCAGCACGACGCTGACGTTGTGCTTCACGAACAGCGGCTCGAGCACCTTGCGCAGGCGGATGTCCGACCCATGGCGCCCGCCGGATGAATAGAGCGGGTGGTGGAAGAACGGGATCTTCCACTTGCTGGTCGAGTTCTCCAGTTCCTTCGCCAGCCATGCAATCTGCTCGGGCTCGGGATACGTGCTCTCGAACGCGAAGAACCGCACGTCCGCCGCGGGGTTGAAGGTGTAATAGAGCTTGCCGTCCATGTTGAACAGCTTGTAGTAGCGCTGCTCGCGCGAGTCGTGGTTGCCGAGCGACGCGTAGAACTTCACGCCGCGATCGAGCAGCGTCTTGTACGGCAGCTCGAACTTGTTGCGGAAGTCCTGGGGCCGTTCGGATCCGTACAGGTTGTCGCCGACCAGCACGATGGTCTCGAACTTGAACCGCGACTGCAGCGCGGCCATCTGCTCCGCCATTTCGTACTGATCGCGATCGCCCGTCCCGAAATCGCCGAGCACGCCGAATTTGAATGAGCCGTCGCGGTTCGGCAGCGCCACCAGCGCCTCTTCGGGCGCCTTGACGAGACGTTGCTCGTCGGCATGGCTGTTGCGGCATCCGGCTGAGAATCCGCCGGCCGCGGCGGTCACCAGGAGTGTCGCGATCGCGCGCTTATTCAGGTATCGCATGTTCGATGAAGTCCGCAATGATGTGCGCGTGGACGTCGAGCAGAATCAGCGCGTCGCCAATGAAGCGATACTCGAGGTCCTCGCTGAGTTTCGGCAGCGTCTGCAGCACGTCGGGCGGCACGGTGCTCACCGGCACGGCGTCGGGATAGCGCGCGTTGACCGCGAGCTTGTAGCTGGCGAGATCGACCGGGTTCTCGTCCATGATCGACGCCTTCAGCGCCCTGCCGCCCGGGCCGTCAAACACCTGCGCCAGCAGACGCTTGATGACGGGCTGCGCCTGGGGCGTGAACAGATCGCCAGGTTTTGCGGAGGCGCGCCGTTCCCGCATCTTGCGCTCCAGCTCTCGCTGATTCCTGTCGATCTGCTCGGGCGTCGCCGCGTCGGGCAGCTTCGGCAGCGTGCCTTCGATCTCGCGGTGGATGTCGATGTAGGCGCGCAGGCGATCGTTCATCGTCGCCAGCGCCTCGGCGTCGGCGGGGCTGAGCGGCCCGACCACCCGCTCGGTGTCGGCCGCGGTCGCGGGCGACGCGGACGTGGCCTCCGGCGGCGGCGGTGTGTCGTTGCGGTTGCAGCCGCCGGCCGTCAGCAGAGCGGCCGCGGCACAGCCAGCGAAACGGTACTTGAGTGAAAGGCCCATCTCCGGGAGCCCATGCACAAAAGACACCGGATCGCACAGCCGGGCTTAGGAATGGCCGAGCTGGATGCGCACGCGGCCCTTCTCCACGTCGACCGGATAGGCCCGAATGGGCGCGGACGCGGGCCCGCACCTGACGCCGCCCGACTCGACATCGAACTGGGAGCCGTGCCACAGGCACTGCACCGTGCTGCCGATGAGCACGCCGCCCGCGAGCGATCCGCCGCGATGCGTGCAGCGATCGTCGAACGCCACATAGCCCTTCGACGTGCGCCCAAGCACGATGCGGCGCCCCGCGGCGTGCAGCAGCTTCATCTGCCCCTCCTGCAGTTCGTCTTCCGTTGCCGCATCGATCACGCCGCCGGCGGCGTCGACGTCCGCCTCTTTCCATTTGCCGGCGTTCGCGTAGCGGTGATCGACGCCAATCATGTTGCGGTTGACCAGCACGCCGCCGAGCCAGCCCGCGTAGCCGAGTGCCGCCGCCCCGGCCACTTCAAAGACGAGCGCGGCCGGTACCGGATACGCGTCGCCGCCGCGCAGCGCCAGCGAGATGCCGAACAGCACGAGCGCGATCGTATTCAGCAGCCCGTGCTTCCGCGCGCGCTTCTTCGCGGAGCTGTCGGGCGGCACCGTGCGGCGATAGTCGATGAGGCCGGGCACGGCCGCCAGCAGGCCCGCGGCAATGCCGGCCCACGTCAGATAGCGGGACGTGGCCGTGAACGACGGCTCGCCGAGAATCCAGCCCGCGGCATCGAACAGCAGCGCGCCCGTCAGAAACGCGAACGGGAACGGAATCAGCGCCGGATGAAGCGGATGCCCCTTATAACTCGCGGTGCTGCGCATAGCGCCTCCCCAGGCCGGCGGCAAGCGCGAGGCCGGCGACAAGTGTCATCGACGCGCGTGGATGCAGGAACGCGCTCGTATACGCGCTGCTCTCGCGCGTATGCCCGTTCCAGTTCCGTCCGCGCTCTCCCCCATCGTCGACGACGGGTTCGTAGAGGTTGTCGGGACGGCCGTTGGCCGGCATGTCGGTGCCCTGCGAGTCGAACGTCCAGCGCTCCATGTAGAGATCGGCGGCGCGCGGCGCAAAGCGGGCGGCGCTGAGTTTCGCGCCGGAGCCGCCGGCGATCAGCTCGCGGAGCGGACGCTGCGCGGCGTGCAGAATGACGTTGGCGACCACTTCGGGCGCGTAGACGGGAGGCACCGGCTGCGGCTCGACGCCGAGGTAGGTGCGGGCTTTCTCGAAGAACGGCGTGTCGACGCTGGCCGGCTTGACCAGCGTGACCGAGACGGGCACCTGCGCGTCTTCGAGCTCCATGCGCAGCGCGTCGGTGAACGCTTTCAGCGCGTGCTTGGCGGCGCAGTAGTTGCCCTGCAGCGGGATGGCGCGGTCACACAGCGCGCTGCCCACGTTGATGAGCGCGCCGCCGTCACGCTGCATGCGGCGCACGGCTTCGCGCGAGCCGTAGACCTGGCCCCAGTAGTTGACGTCCATCTGCCGCCGCATGTCTTCGACCGGCAGATCCATGATGCGGCCGTACATCGACACGGCGGCGTTGTTCACCCACGTGTCGATGCGGCCGAAGGCCTGAACGGCCGCCTCGGCGATGCGCTCGATCTCGCGCGGATCGGCCACGTCGGCGGCGACATGTTCCGCGCGCCCGCCGGCCTCGCGAATCTCGCCCGTCGCGTGCCGCAGCGCCTGTGCGTTGCGGGCCGCCAGCACCACGCGCGCGCCGCGGCGCGCGGCCATTTTCGCCGTGACCAGGCCGATGCCGCTCGACGCGCCGGTGATCACCATCACCTGATCGCGCAGCGGCTTCAGGGGAAATCTCATGACTCTCCTCCTTGACGATTACCCAAGCACGGTTTCGACGAGGCCGCCGAGACGCGCGCCCGCGCCCGCAAACAGCGACTCCGGCGGCGGCTGGCGGACGACCCGCAGGGTGCCGTGCTTCTGCAACACCTCGAAGTGCGACTGGCCGGCCGCGTCGCGCCAGCAGCGCAGGGACACGCGCGCGGCGCCCACGCGCAGATCCCGCACCACGATCTCGGGCAGCCATTCCGGCAGCGACGGATCCAGCACGAGCAGCCCGTAGGGGGCGAGCGGCAGCAGGCCCAGCAGGGTCTGCACCATCAGCGGAAACGCCGACGCGTTCCACAGCTGCGGCGTGTTGGCCTGCGGGTACGCGCCCGGCGTCGGATGCTCCGCGCGCGGATAGCCGCCGACGCACTCGGGAATGCGGTACTCGGGATAGAGCTGCGCCAGCTCGAACATCGCGCCGGCGAGATCGTGCACGCGCGCGTCGAAGCCGAAGCGCCGCAGCCCGAACAGGATGGTGGCCTGCTCCACCGCCCACACCGTGCCGCGGTGATAGCTGACCGGGTTGTAGTACGGATGATCGGCGGACAGCGTCCTGACGCCCCACCCGCTGAACAGGTCGGGCGCGAAGAGCCGGCCGACGACGCGCTCGAGATGATCGGCGTCGATGATGCCGGCCGCGAGGCAGTGCCCGACGTTCGAGCCCGGCGCGGCGACCAGCCGCTTGTCAGGATCCATCGCCAGCGCGAAGAACGATTCGGACTCGACCCACCAGTCGCGATTGAATCGCGCCTTCAGATCGGCGGCCGACGCCATCCACGCGCGCGCGTCGCCGTGCGCGCCGCGCGCCCAGTTCAGTCCGCCGAACAGTTGCTGCGCCGCGTACCAATAGCCCTGCAGCTCGCACGTGGCAATCGGTGCCGGCACCGGCGACCCATCGTCATACACGACGGCGTCGCCGCTGTCCTTCCATCCCTGGTTCTTCGTGCCTTCGCGCGACCGCGTGCGGTATTCGAGATAGCCGTCGCCGTCGGCGTCGCCGCGCTCCGCGGCCCAGTCGAGAATGCGGCGCGCCGTGTCCCAGTGACGGTCGAGGCATGCGGTGTCGCCGGTCCAGGCGTGGAGATTCGCGAGCGCGATGACGAACATCAGCGGGCTGGCGAAGTCGGCGTAGTAGGCGGCGTAGGGATTGAGCTCGAGCAGCGCGAGCGGGCCGCTGCGCACCTGATAGGGAATGCGCCCGGGCTCCTCGTCGCGCCAGTCGCTGTCGCGCGTGGTCTGCAGGCGGCCGAGGCGCGTGAGGGCGGCGTCGAGCGAGGCGCCCTGGTCGAGGCAGGCGGCCTGCCAGCCGGCGGTAATGGCGTCGCGGCCGAACAGTGCGGGATACAGCGGCATGCCGGCCTGCAGCGCGAGCCACTCGTCGCGCTCGCCGTCGAGCGCCGGAAACGACGCGACGTCGCCCACGTTGCCGGCGAGCACGCGCTCGAACAGGCGATTGCCGGGCGCGGTGATATGCGTGAAGCTGTCGAGCCACGCGCGCACGTGCGCGGCGCGGGCATCGCTGTCGGCGCGCGTGAGCGGCGCGCGATCGGCCGGGGCGGGGATGACGGTGAGAGCAATGTCGAGCGATGCGCCCGGCGCGAGATCGAGGCGCGACGTGACGCGATCGTCAGTCGTCTGCCATCCGCCGGAGCAGCTAATCGCCGTTCGATACGGCAGCTGATCGTGAAGATACGAAAGGGTGACGCGGTCGGGCGACGTGTCGATGCGCGTGTCGGCGTGCTGGCGGCGCGCGCCGCCCTGCGCTTCCTGGATGTCGGCGAAGTCCGCGTCGAACACCCAGCCGATCTCGAACTGCAGGGACCGGCGGCTGCGATTGGCGACGGTTGCGGTGATCGCGAGTCCGAGCGGCTCGACGCGGTAGCGCACGCGCAGATCCAGCGCGCGCTGCGGCACGCCGCGCGCGTTCTCGGGCTCGGTGTCGCCCGACTGACCGGTGCCGCCGCCGCCGTATTCCGCAATCTCGGGATACGTGTACGCGAAGTCGAGCGTGTCGGGTGACACCGCCGCGGCTTCACACAGCCACGGCGGCTCGCCGTCAATCTCGAGCCGCCACGTGCGCAGGTGCCGCGCTTCGCGATGATAGAACCCGGTGAAGCCATGGCTGCACTCGCCCCGCGCCGTCACAATCAGCAGCGACGGCCCGCACCACGCATACAGCGTGTCAGGGCGAATGAGCGCGTTCATTCCATCCCGTTGGATGCATCAACCGCGCCGGGCGTTCCGCGCCAACTCATCCGCGAATTTCTTCGCAACCGCGCGAAATCCGCGGGCGGTTGGATGCAGCTCGTTGCCCCACCAGTCGGCGTAGGCCTCGCCGCGCGACAGCGTGCCGCGAAGATCCACGTAGCGCACGTGCGGAAAGCGCGCGTCGGCGGCGACGCGCCTCAGCATTGTGTTGAAGCGGTCGATCAGCGATCCGATCATCTGCGTGTTGCGGCCGAGCGTCATGTAGCCCTTCTCGTGAAAGCCGGGACGCAGCCACGGACCGGGGAACGGCCATCCGCCCGCGAACCCGCGCCCGTCGGGCACCGGCCGGTCGTAACCGTGCACGAGAATCGGAATGGTGTGCCCAGTTGTCGATTGGCACAGCTCCGTCACGGCCGCGAGGATCGCGACATACGCGTTGCGGATGCGCACGTCGATCACGCCGCGGATGACGTCGTCGTTGAACCCCGGCGCGGCCGAGGCGGCATGGTCGAGCAGCATCGCGAACTCCGTGCCCGCGATGTCGTTGCCGCCGCCCGACAGCAGCACCGCCTTCGGCAGCTCTTCGCGCCGCAGCAGCTTCTCGAGCACCTTCCTGAAGTTCGCCAGCTGGCCGCCGCCATAGGCCATGTCCTCGATGCGATCGCCTTTGCCCGCCACGGACTCCACGTCGTAGCCATGCTCGCTCTCGAGCATGTCGAGCACGTCGTACCAGAGATAGTCGAACCAGGAGTCGCCTT
The DNA here is from genome assembly GCA_036675475.1 of Vicinamibacterales bacterium. Taxonomy (GTDB): domain Bacteria; phylum Acidobacteriota; class Vicinamibacteria; order Vicinamibacterales; family SCN-69-37; genus JALYRV01. The sequence continues at coordinate 41,210 of JAKFEY010000020.1, read as the reverse complement.
CGGCCACGAGCGTCGCGACGCCTTTGGTGCCGGCGGCGCGGATGAAGCGCGGATCGATCACTGCGTCGCGCGCGCGCGCGCGGCGCGGAGCGGCGGTGATGGCCTCAGCGCGGCGGCGCAGCGCGGCCTTGCGCACGCGCGCCACCTTGCGCGCGAGCTGTTCGCCGGCGACTGCGGACTTGCGGTTTGATGGTCGTGTCATGCAGCCTCCCGCAGGCCGAAAGGCCTGCGCTACCCGCTACCGTTTGCGGATGCGGCCGATCACTTCAACGCACAGCCGCACGCCGTCGATGCTCGACGGCAGGGTGCCGCGCTCGACCGGCTCGCTCAGATTCACCTTCACGGCATACGCGCCGTCGACGCGTGTGATCCCGACACCGGTGACCGGCGCGAGGCCGCCGAAGCGCTTCACGGCCGCTTTCTTGGCCGCCTGCGCCCGCGCGAGTGACACCTGAGGCATGACGGCCTCATGATCGCCTCGATCGCGATCTACGACAAGAGCGCCGCCCCGAGATCGGCCAGCACGCGGTGGATCGGGTTGGCAAACGTCAGCCCGCCGCCGCGCCGCCCGCCCGTATCGCTGCCCGCAAACAGGAGCGCCACCGCCTGCATCCGGCTGTTGACGATGAGCGCGCCGCTGTCGCCGCCGTCGCTGAACGGCTGCGCGCCGATGCCTTCGATCTCGATCTGCCCGTCGAACCGCAGGTTGCCGATCTCGTAGTTGACCACCACGTTGTCGAGATCGAACGCCGTGACGCGCCCTTTCGTGGCGCCCGTCGTGCGGCCGATCTTGTAGACGATCGATCCCTCGTCGATGAACTCGGGCCCGAGGCCGTTCAGGCGGCGATCGTGTCCGCCCACGATGGCGCGAAGCCGCCGCGCGTCATACCGCGCGCCGTCTTTCAGCACCGCCAGCGCGGCGTCCACCTCGTTGGCGGCGCGGCGCTTGAGCCGCACGGTGGCGCCGAGCCGCGCGATTGCGTCGGTTCTCATCCTGCCGCCATCGAACCTGGCGCGCTGCAGGATGGCGTCGCCGGCCGAGGCGCGATCCTCATTCGCGAGCACGTGATTGTTCGACAGCACGCACGTCGCGCCGTCGCGCCGCACGAACGCGCCGATCGTGCCGGCCGTCACCATGCCGTGCCCGACCGATGCGCCAATCAGCAGCGGCCGCGTGTTCCGCCGGTACCACGGCGGCGAAGCGGCCGCGGCACGTTTGTCGATGCGGCCGACGAGCCGCACGTCGACTTCGCCGCGCGCCTGCTGCATCAGGTGCGTGACGAGCGCGCTGTCGCGCAGGGCGGGCCTCTGCAGCCGAATGGCAAGGCGATACTCGCGGCGGAACGGCGCCACACCCAGCGCGAGCGTGCGTTGAATGTCGGGAATGGTCGCCAGCGTGTGCGCCCCCATGCCCTCGAACGACGCGTCCTCGCCGTCGAGCGGCGGCGCGGCGGAGCGGAGCGCGCGCGCGCCGGCCGTCCGCACTTCAGCCGTGCGCATGGCAATGGGATTGACGATGCGATCGAGCAGCTCCCGCTTCAGATCCCGGGCGGAATCGAGGCGCACGAAGACCTCCCTTTGCGAAGGGTTAAAGGTGTCCGTGGGGAGTGTGCGCAGAGACTACGCCTGCCGCCAGGCTGATGCAAGTGGAACCCGCGGATGCCGGCGGCCGTCTAAGCGGAACACCTGTGACAACTGAAAAGCCGCTCCGACTCTGGCCGGGCGTTGCCGCCGCGGCCGTGCTCGTCATTGGCCGTCTCGTACTGCCGGCCGTACTGCCCGACCTCGCACTGGCAGGCCTGATGGCGTCGATGGTCGCGACGCTCGCGATCCTCGTGTGGTGGCTGTTCCTGAGCCGCGCGCCTGGAAAAGAGCGGCTCGGCATCTTCGTACTCCTGACCGCGGCGCTCGCTGCGACGTACCCGCTGCTGCACGTATCGATTGCCGGCGGCGGCATGGGCATGCTCTTCGTGATGTACGGCCCCTCGAGCGCCGCCCTCGCGCTCGTCCTCGGCGTCGTCGCCGCGCGCCGCATGCCGGCAACCGCGCGACGCGTCGTCGTCGCCGCCGCCGTGATCATCGGCGCCGGCCTGTGGACGCTGCTGCGCACCGGCGGCGTCGCCAACAACCTGCTCGGCTCCGACTTCCACCTGCGCTGGACCCCGACGCCCGAACAGCGCCTGCTGGCCCAGACACAGCACGAGACGCTACCCGCGCCGCCCACCGCCGCGCGCATCGAACCGACACCAGTCGATCGCCCCGGCGTGCCGGAACCTGCGGAACCCGGCGAACCTGCGGAACCCGGCGAACCTGCCGAACCCGAATCCGAACCTGTCGAACCCCTCGAACCCCTCGAACCTCTCGAACCCGCCGCCTGGCCTGGCTTCCGCGGCCCGCTCCGCAACGGCGCCATTCCCGGCCTGCGCATCGCGAGCGACTGGACGGCGTCGCCGCCTGCGGCGGTGTGGCGCAAGCCGATCGGACCTGGCTGGTCGTCATTCGCGGTGCAGGGCGATCTGCTCTACACGCAGGAACAGCGTGGCGAGCAGGAGATCGTGTCCTGCTACAAAGTGTCGACCGGCGAGGCCGTGTGGCGCCATGGCGATCCGGTGCGGTTCTACGAATCGAATGGCGGCGCCGGCCCGCGCGCCACGCCCACGCTGAGCGGCGGACGCCTCTACTCCCTCGGCGCCACCGGCATCGTGAACGCCCTCAATGCCCGTACGGGCGCGGTGATCTGGACGCGCAACGTGTCGGCCGACACCAAGGTGGAAACGCCGGGATGGGGCTTCGCGGCATCGCCCCTGGTGACCGGCGATCTCGTCATCGTCGCGGCCTCGGGCGCGCTTGCGGCGTATGAGCGCGGCACCGGCACGCTGCGCTGGATGATGGCGTCGACGGGCGGCGGCTACAGCTCGCCGCATCTGATGACCATCGACGGCGTCACACAGGTCGTGTTCCTGAGTGCGGGCGGCGCCGTAGGAGTCAACCCGGATGACGGTACCGAACTCTGGCGCCGGACCCTGGACGGCAGCGCGATCGTGCAGCCGGCCATCATGCCTGACGGCAGCCTGCTCGTCAGCGGCAATGGCATGACGGGCGGCAACAACATGCAGCGCATCGCGCCAAAACAGCGCGACGGCAAGTGGATGGTCGAGGATCGCTGGACGTCGAACGGCTTGAAACCGTACTTCAATGACTACGTCGTACACGAAGGCCACGCGTACGGCTTCGACGGCAACATCCTGGCGAGCATCGACCTCTCCGACGGCAAGCGCAAGTGGAAGGGCGGACGGTACGGCAACGGCCAGATGGTGCTGCTGCCCGATCAGGATCTGCTGCTCGTGCTTTCGGAGGACGGCGAGCTCGTGCTCGTGAGCGCCACGCCCGACAAGTTCACCGAAATCGCGAAAGTGCCCGCGCTCGAGGGCAAGACCTGGAACCATCCGGTGGTGACAGGCGACCTGTTGCTCGTGCGCAACGGCCAGGAGATGGCGGCGTTCCGCCTGTCGGTGCGATAGCTCGCCGCGCCGGCGCGATAGCGCGCTAGTCGGAGAGATCGAGCAGCGCGAGACCGAACTCCGGACGCATCCGGCGGCGCAGGCTGCCCGACGATGCCACCACGACGGCCTCGACCGTGGGCCGTGCATACGCCTCGAGCAGGTGCCCGCCATGCGCCGTGCCGTCGGCTTTGCCGATGACGACGTGCGCATGGAGCTTCGGCTTGTTCTCTTCATCGAGGGCGATGTTGCCGGTGAGCGAGAGCAGCTCCACCTGCTCGTTGACCGGAATCTTCCGGTACTCCTTCGTCTGGAGATCGAAGAACGCGAGCGTCACGCGCTCGAAGGCGCCGATCGCGGTGAGGTGCGCGGCCGACAGATGCTGTTCGTTGGCAAACGCGAGCAGGCCCGCCGTGACTTCCTCGCCCGCCTCGAACACCACCATGTACGTCTTCTGATCGCCTTCCTGAATCACGCGGCTCGTCATCGTCCGTCCTTTTTCTTCGCGGCTGCGGCGTTGCGGGCGACGGCCGCCTTCACGAGCGCCTTGAACGCGCGCGCGTTGACCGCTTCGCCCTCACCGATATCGATGGCGCGCCGCATGTTGCCGTCCAGGCTGGCGTTGAAAAGGCGCGACGGATCGGGAAGCTCGGCGCCGTACGCGAACGTCAGCTTCACGGCGTTCTTGTACGTCTCGCCGGTGCAGACGATGCCGTGGTGAGACCAGACGGGGACGCCTGCCGGATTAGTGGGCTTGCGCCACTTGCGCTCTTCGGTCATCGCTGGATCGGCTTCCAGAATCAGCGCGCGCATGCGGTCGAGCGTCTCTTTGCGCCAGTCACCGGCGCGCGACTCCTGCGACTTCGCGGCGTTCAGCTTTGCGGCGTTCGGCTTTGCGGCTTTCGGCTTCGGCGAAGCCGCCATCCAGCCTGGCAGCGCCGCCGCCTGTTTCACCCACGACGCGATCTGCTTCTCGTCGAACTCATCGTCTTCGTGAATGTCGAGATAGCGCACGTGCTTGTCCTTGCTCGGCCCCGGTGGCGCCGGCCGCAAGTCGCTGCCGCGGAAGAACGTCACCTTCACGTAGCGCGTGAAGACATGGAACGACAGGAACCATCCGCGGCCCTCGATGCCGTAGAACGGCGAGTTCCACTTCACGGCCTTCTGCACGCCCGGCACGGTGCGGGTGATCAGCGCGTCGAGCCGCTTGCCGACGCCACGTTTCCACCCCGGCATGGCCGCGATGTAGGCCTGCACCGGCGCGTTGCCGTCGGCTTTCGCGATTTGCGGGTTGCCGCCTGAGAGCAACTTCGTCTTTGCCATCCTTCAAATGTATCGCGGCATCGGCCCGCGCGTAGAATGGCGCGCATGCTTCGCATTGCGCGACTTGTCCTCGCCCTGGCCGGCGCTTCCGCATTCGCGCCGGGGCAGGCCGACACCCTTCACGTGCGCGCCAGCCAGCTGGGATACCTGCCGGGCGATTCGAAGATCGCGGTCGCGTTTTCGGCCGGTGCGATCCCCGACCGGTTCGAAGTCGTCGATGCGGCGGGCGCCATCGTCCATCGAGGCGCCGTGGCGCGCGGCGGCGCGCAGGCGTGGGGGCGCTTCACCTCGCATGCCGATCTCGATTTCTCGGCGGTGCGCGCGCCGGGCCACTATCGCGTGCGCATCGGTGGCGTCGAGTCGCATCCGTTCGAGATTGGCCCCGGCGTGTTTGCCGGCGCCGCCGACCTGATGCTCGGCTTCATGCGGTCGCAGCGCTGCGGCTACAACCCCTTCCTCGACGTGGTCTGTCACCGTTTCGATGGGCGCACCGTCGACGGGCCGCGCCCGGCCGGCAGCTTCCTGCCCGCGCACGGGGGATGGCACGACGCCGGCGACACCCTCAAGTACCTGATCACGTCGAGCAATGCGACGGCGCAGCTGCTGCTCGCCTATCGCATCGCGCCGCAGTTCTGGAACGACCGCACGAACGATCTCGGCCAGCCGGCGGCCAACGGCCGGCCCGACGTGCTTGACGAGGCGCGGTGGGGACTCGACTGGATGCTGCGCCTGCATCCGTCGGCCGGCGAGCTGTATCACATGGTTGCCGACGATCGCGATCACTCAGGATGGCGCCTGCCGCAGGACGATCAGTCCGACTATGGCTGGGGCAAGGGCAGCTATCGCGTCACCTATTTCGCGACCGGCGCGCCGCAGGGCGTGGGCAAGTACAAGAGCGAGTCGACCGGCGTGGCCAACATCGCGGGCCGTTACGCGGCCGCGATGGCGCTGGCGTATCAGATCTGGAAGGACGATCCGCGCGAGGCGGCCTTCGCCCGCCGCTGCCTTCGCGCCGCGCGCGAGGTCTACGCCCTCGGCAAGAAGCAGGAAGGCGTGCAGCAGGGCAACTCGTACAGCTCCCCGTATCGCTACAACGAGAACACGTGGGCCGACGACATGGAATGGGGCGCGTCGGAGCTGCATCGCGCCACCGGCGACGCCTCGTATCGCGCCGACGCCGCGCGGTATGCGCGCCGGATCGGCGCCACATCATGGATGGGGCGCGACACGGCGCTGCACTACGAGTTCTATCCCTTCATGAACGCGGGCCACTATCGGGCCGGCTTCCCCGCGTATTACAAGACGGGCCTCGACGCGTCGGTCGCCATGGGCGCGCGCAATCCGTGGCGCATCGGCGTGCCCTTCATCTGGTGCTCGAACAACCTCGTGGTCGCGCTCGCCACGCAGGGCATGCTGTACGAGCGCATGACGGGCTCGCGCGCCTATCGCGCGTTCACCGCGCGGCAGCGCGACTGGCTGTTTGGCGCCAATCCCTGGGGCGCGTCCATGTTCACCGGCATCGGCGCGGTCTCGCCGGCCGACGTGCACATCCCCTGGTTCCAGCTCACAAAGCAGATGGTTGCCGGCGGGCTGGTCGACGGGCCCGTGCACTCCTCAATCTTCGCGTCGCTCAAAGGCGTGGCGCTCTCGCGTCCCGACGCCTTCGCGGATTTCCAGAGTGAGCAGGCCGTGTATCACGACGACTGGCAGGACTACTCGACCAACGAGCCGACGATGGATGGCACGGCGTCGGCGATTCTGCTGATGGCGATGCACGCCGGCGGGAAGTGAGGGCCGCCAGGGCTCCGGCGCTGCCTGGCCGCGCGGGGCGTGCGTGCCCCCGTTGCGGCCGATACGGCAGCCGCCCTTACGCTCACCGACGTGGAGCGGTCAGCGCAGCTGGCGGACGTTGTGTGCGACGACGGCGGCCATCAATCCGTTGGCCACGAGTGCGGTAATCACACCTGCGCGGCGGTTCTTCTTGCCGATCCGATCGATCATGAGGACTCGCGGCGGTCGTGGCGACCTTGACGCCGGACATCACCATCGTGTTGCCCGCCGCGTCCTGCATGATCGGATTCAGTTCATGTCCGCCCCGGGCGATGGCTTTCCGTGTCGTGATGACATCGGCGGCGTTCAGAGCGGCGAGCGAGCCATACAGTGACAAGAGGACGGACGACCGCTTTTCCCCGAACAACCGCCGTTCGAGATCACGTGCGTCGATGGCGGCGGGCGTCGCCCGCACGGTGGCGGTGTCGACGGCCAGCAGCGCGCGCGTGCGAATGTCCGAGCTGAGCGGGTTCTGGGCCTGAGCAACGGCCGGAACGAAGAGGGCGACGGCGACGACACAGGCGATCCAGAACTTCTTCATGACTTCTTCTTCCTCAGCGGCCAATCCCGCGCACCTCGCTACTGCGGGAGCCGTGCCGGACGGTCGTCGAGGAAGAAACCCAGTAAATAGAAGGCTTTACAGAGATCCCAGAAAGGTGAGAAGGCGCACACCTGTGCGCGTGGGGCACACGTGCGAGACGCCCGCGCACAGGGCAGGTCGATGTGCGCTGGTGGAAACGGGGGCAGCGAGATCTGCCGGAGGTGTGTTGCGCGAGCCGCGAGATGGCGGGCCGCGACGCAGGCGGGTCGGAACTCAGGCAAGCGCGCCCGCCAGGGCTCGAACCTGGGACCCCCGGCTTAGAAGGCCGGTGCTCTATCCAACTGAGCTACGGGCGCGTAACGGAATTGTAGCCTTCGACCGCCTCGCAGGTGGCCCGGGCGGGCGGATCTACAGCCGCTCGAACTTCCGCCGCCGGTCCCACCGATAGACGTCGAAGTCATCGTCGAACGTGAGGATGCGCGGCTCGTCGTGCAACTCCGCGCAGCGGATCAGACAGGCATCGGCGAACGAAATCGGCCGATCGGTGTAACGCTCGAAGAGCGTGGCCAGCGCGGACAATTCGTCCCCCGCGGATAACGCAATTTCGAAGACGCCTCGCGTGGCGAGCCGCACCACCTCGGCCGGTCCGGTTCGACTGGCCCGGCGCATCAGAAAACAGGCCTCCGCAACCACCGCCTCGCAGGTGCGAAACGGGGGGGCGCATGCCGCGAATGCCGCCGCGGCGCGCGCGTGGTGCCGATCGTTCTTCGACAGCAGCGCCACGATCGGTCCGGTGTCGAGAAGCACGCCGGGACGATTCATTCGCCGAAGCCGTCGAGGTGTCTGGCGCTGGTCGAGAGGTCGCGGGGCGCGCCGCGCACCTTCCCCACGCTGTCGCCGGCCAGATCGAGTGCGGAGGGCCGCGCGCGGTACCGCTCGGCGACGAGCTCGAGCCCTTGCCGCACAAGCTCCGATTCGGTCGCGCCGGTGGCCGCCTTGAGGTCCTCCAGCGTCTCACGCACCTGGCTGCTCAACCGCGCATGAATATATTTCTTCATGCCGCATTGTCGCACACAAAAGGAAATGTGTGCTACACGTTACGCCCGCGATCTCGCGTTGCAGAATCTGCCCGCGCGCAGACGCCAACCTGTGGATGAATTGTGGACACTCGCCCCGGGGTGAGTTTCCACAGGTATTGCACAGGGCGAGGCCGCAATTTCTGCTACCGTTTTCGGATCCATGCCTCGCGCGCGCGTCGGACTTGCCACATCAGAAGATCATCCGGACCTCACGCCCGAGGATCGCGCCGTCGTCGAGGCGCTGGCCGTGCGAAGCATCGATGCCGCGCCCCTCGTCTGGTCAACGACTCCGCCCGAGCGCGTGGAGCAGGAACTCGTCGTCATCCGTTCCTGCTGGGACTACCACCACCGCCCCCAGGAGTTCCTCGCATGGGCCGATGCGGTGTCGGCGCGCGGCGTGCGGGTGCTCAACGCTCCGGCGACGCTTCGGCGCAACGCGCACAAGCAATATCTGCTCGAGCTCGAAGCGGCCGGCGCCGCGATCGTGCCTACGCATCTCGCGCGCGGAGGCGACGGCACGCCGCTCGCCACCATCGCGCAGGCCTTCGGCACCGATGCGCTCGTCATCAAACCCGCGGTGTCCGCATCGTCGTTCCACACCGCGAGACTCGACGCGCGCGAGGCAGGCAGCGAGCACACCTTTCGCGCGGCCGTTGAAGCGCGCGACACGCTCGTCCAGCCGTTCCTCGACGCCATCACGCAGGGCGAGCTCTCGCTCATCTTTCTTGGAGGGCGCTTCAGCCACGCGGTCATCAAGCGCGCAATGACGGGCGACTTCCGGGTGCAGGAGGAATACGGCGGCCGCACCGAGCCGCTCGCCCTATCGGCCGCGCTGATCGAACAAGCCGCGCGCGTGCTGAACCTGTTCGACGCGAAAACGCTGTACGCGCGGATGGACGGCATCGAACAGGACGGCCGCTTCGTGCTCGCCGAAGCGGAGTTGATCGAGCCGCATCTGTTCCTTGGCTCATCGCCCGGCGGCATCGAGCGCTTCGCGGCCGCTATTGACGCGGCGCGCCGCCTTTAGCGGGTTCTGCCGCTCAACGTCGACGCCATGCGGCTCAGTTCGAGCGCGTAGGTGCTCCACCACGTGCCGGCCTGCGGGCCTCCGCCGCACGTGCCGTCCGACTCGCCCGGCGCCTTCACCCACAGAAACGCATCCACGAGCGGGTGACCGGTGTTCGTGCTCGGCGACACACCCAGCGCGCGGCCGCGCGGATTGCACCATTCCTTCGACGTCGTCGGCAGCCCGTTGCGGCTGGTGTCGATGATGAAGTGCTTGCCGCCGACCAGGCGCGACAACTTCTCGCCGTACGCGACGTTGGCCTGCGTGGGCGCGAAGTTCGACACGTTCAGCGCAAAGCCATTCGCCTGATCGATTCCCGCGAGCTTCAGGCGCCGCGCCATCTCCTCGGGCGCATGCCAGTTCGCATGTCCCGCGTCGAGGTACACGGCGGCGCGCTGCGCGCGCAGCACCTGCACCGCTTCGCGCAGCAGCGTCACGCGCTCCTGCCGTCCGCCCGCGGCGAGGCAGTCCATGCCCGCCAGCGCATCGGGCTCGAGAATGACGATGGCGTTGCGGCCGCCGACGCCGGCGGCAAAATCACGAACCCATTTGCGATAAGCGTTGGCCGTGGCGGAGCCGCCCGCGGAATAGCTGCCGCAGTCGCGATAGGGAATGTTGTAGGCGACAAACACGGGCAGCGACCCCGAGCCGGTGATCGTCGCAACGGCCTGATTGATCTCGCGCCGGACATCGCCCACCCATCCGCCGATCCAGCGCGCGACCGGTTGATTCGCGATGCGCTCGATGAGCGCGGCATCGACAGGCCTCGTCCGCTTCCACGTTTCCGCCTGCCGCTTGGCCGCGGAGTTCGGATCGACGTAGAGCCGCTTGCCACTGAACGGGTTCGAGCCGGCCGAACCCGAGAGCAGCACGGGAATCAGGAGCAGCGCCGCCACCGTCCGCGCTCTGCGCTTCGGGTGGCATGCGGCGATGCTAATGGCGGTATCCCGCATCATCGCGTCCGGGGAGCGCGGGGTTGGGTCCTGACACGGGCGGGGCCGGTGTGTCCGGCGAATCCTCGCGCAGCCGATACGCGATGCGCGCCAGCAGCACGCGCGTGGCGCGCAGGTCATGGTGCGACCGCACGAACAGATCGGCCAGGGCGCCGGCGCCCCACAACAGGCCTGCGAAAATCAGCAGGCGCACGCCCTCGGCAAACAGCACGCCGTAGGAGATCTCGACGGCGCTGGTCACGCCGAGCGCGATCTGCACCACCATCAGCAGAAACAGCAGGACGGCGAGCGCGCGGCACAGCCACGCCACCCAGTGCAGCCCGAGTGTCGGCTCGATGTCGTTCTCGCGCACGGGCACGCCCGCAAGCCGCGGCTGGTGGATCGGTTCGGCCGGGTTGTTGCGCCGCCGGTTTGGTTCAGTCGTCATAGCTCGTCAGCCCTCTCTCGGGCCCTGAACACTGCAACTTGAAGGCCGATCCGTTTCTTCGCGCAACACAGCCGGGCTTCGGCTAGAGTTGGCGCCAATGCGGCCACATCTGTTGCTGACCTGCCTGCTGGCGTCGCCTCTGGTCCTTATTAATGACCGCGCCCCCGCGCAAGCCTGTCAGACCGGGCAGGAGCGCGTGGACTCGACCCTCAAGGCGGCGCCCGCGCGTATCGCGCAGCTGGCGTGGCTTGGGGCCACCTGGGTGGGCACAGCCGGCCGCAACACCACGGTGGAAGAACGCTGGACGCCGCCCGCGTCGGGCACGATGCTGGCGGTCGGCCGCACGCTGCGCGGCGCGGACCTGGCCGGCTTCGAGTTCGTCTGCATCGCCGAGCGCGACGGCAGCCTGGCCTACATCGCCATGCCGAACGGCCGCACGCCGGCCACGATCTTCACGCTGACGAGCATCAGCACGGACAGCGCCACGTTCGAGAATCCGGCGCACGATTACCCGAAGCTCGTTCGCTACACACGGCTCGCCGATGGCTCTCTGCAAACCGCCGTCAGCGGCGGCGCCGGCACACGGGAAGACACCGTCGTGTTGAGAAAGCAATGACGCTCAATCGACGCGAGTTCCTCGGCACCGCGGCTGCCGGCGTCGCGGGCGTGGCCGCCGGCGGCTGCATTATCCCGACGATTCACGTCCGGTCGCCCTACGCGTCGGCGATTGCCGACGTCGAGACCTCCCTGCTCGTCAACGATCTGCATTCGCAGCTCAATCCCACGCGCGTGCACGCCATCGTCAAGGCCCAGGGCCTTGACGCGGCCGCAGAGACGATTCGGCAGGCGAAGGCGGCGGGACGCGCGGTGGCGATGGCCGGCGGACGGCATGCGATGGGCGGACAACAGTTCGCGGAAGACGCAGTGCTGCTCGATACGCGCGCGCTCAATCAGATCATCGCGTTCGATCGCGAAGCCGGCACGGTGACGCTCGAAGCCGGCGTGCAGTGGCCGCAGCTGATTGAGTATCTGAACACGCAGCAGGCGGCCGCGGCCGGCCCGCAGTGGGGCATCTATCAGAAGCAGACCGGCGCGGATCGACTCAGTCTTGGCGGCGCGCTTGCGTGCAACGCGCACGGGCGCGGACTGAACCTGAAGCCGATCGTCCAGCAGGTGCGCTGGTTCGACCTGATCGACGCCGAGGGCAACCTGCAACGCTGCTCGCGCACGCAGAACCCGGAGCTGTTCAGCCTGGCCATCGGCGGCTACGGCCTGTTCGGCGTGATCGCGCGCCTGCAACTGCAGCTTCGGCCGCGCGTGAAGGTGCGTCGAGTCGTCGAGCTCGGCGAAACCGCCGGCATCATCGACCGGTTCGAGCAGCGCATCCGCGACGGCTATCTGTATGGCGACTACCAGTTCACGACCGACGCCAACCGCGACAGCTTTCTGCGCCGCGGCATCTTCTCCACCTACCAGCCGGTCGCCGACGACACGCCGCTGACCGCCAATCCCACACGCTTCAACCCGGAGGACTGGGCGCGCCTGACGTTCTATGCGCACAAGTACAAGCGCCGCGCGTTCGAGGTCTACTCCACGCGGTATCTGGCGACATCCGGCCAGATTTACTGGGCCGATTCGCAGCTGTCGGCCGCCTACGTCGACAATTATCACGCCGATGTCGACCGCGCGCTGCGCTCGCGCGTCAAAGCTACCGAGATGATCACGGAGATTTACGTGCAGCGGCCCCAGCTCCACGCCTTCATGGAGGCGGCGGCCGTCGCCCTCAAGCGGCGCGGCGCCAACATCGTGTACGGCACCGTGCGCATGATCGAGAAGGACGATGAGAGCTTTCTGCCGTGGGCGAAAGAGCGGTATGCCTGCGTGATCTTCAACCTGCACATCGAGCACGCGCAGAAAGCGATTGACGCCGCCGCCGGCGCGTTCCGCGAGCTGATCGATCTCGGCATCGCGCATGGCGGCAGCTATTACCTGACCTATCACCGCTGGGCGCGGAAGGATCAGGTCGAGCGCTGCTATCCGCGCCTGCCGGCGATGCTCGCAAAGAAGCGCGAGTACGATCCGGACGATCGCTTTCAGAGCACCTGGTACCGGCACCATCGCGAGATGTTCGGTGTCTAAACTCCCGGAGGGTCCATGAGACGTTCGTTTCCGGTCACTTTCGCGCTGGCCGGCCTGCTTGCCGTGGCCGCGCATGCGCAGAACACGCCGACGGCGGCCAATCCGCAGGTGCTGACCGTCGACTTCGTCGCATTCGGGCCCGGCGGCGCGCCCGTGCTCGACCTGAAGCCGGAAGAAGTCACGGTGAAGATCGGCGCGCGCGACCGCGCGGTCCTCGATCTCGACGTCGTGCCGATGGGCAACGCCGGCGGCATCGACGAACTGCCGGAACCGTTCGCGTCGAGCATCGTGTCGCGCCCGCGCAACCGTACGCTGCTGATCGTGCTCGACGATGAGTCGGTGCGGCCGGGCCGTGAAGAAGCCTTCCGGCCGGCGATTGGGCAGCTGCTGTCGAGCCTCTCCCCCTCCGACCGCGTCGCCATCGTCACCGTGCCGCTCGGCGGCATTCGCCTCGACTTCACCACGGACCACGCGAAGGCGCGCGAGGTCTTCAACGAGATCGGCGGCAAGGCGCCGCGCGGTGAAAGCTCCACCGACTTCGCGTGCCGCGCGAAGCGCACGCTCGAGCAGCTCACAGGCCTGCTCAACAGCATGGGCGGTGGCGAGGGGCCGACGTCGGTGGTCTTCATCTCGTCATCGATGTCGGGGCCGACCGACGATCCCGGATCGGCGCGCAACATCGGCGCCGGCATGTGCCAGATTCTGCCCGAGCGGTTCGAGGAAGTCGGCGTGGCGGCGGCGCGCGCGCGCGCGACATTCCACGTGCTGCAGCCCGAGGATCAGATGATCGCGCCCGGCGCGGTTGGGGCGGCGGACCTGGCCGGCCGCCGCATCACCGATCTCGTAGCGGGCCTCGAAACCCTCGCGGGCGTCACGGGCGCGGAGCTGCTGCGCCTCAGCGGCCAGAGCGGCGACACCGTCGAGCGCATCCTGCGCTACTCCACGTACTACATCGCCACCATCGCGGCGGGGCCCGACGATGGCGGGGTGACGCGGCTCGAGGTGAAGACGTCGCGGCCGGATGTGACGGTGCGGGCGAGGCCGCGCATCGCGCTCACGAAAAGCAGCGCGGATGCCGGCCGCAAGTCCGCCGTCACGCCGCACGACATGCTGCGCCAGGCGCGCGGCTTCAGCGAGTTTGCGATGCGCGCGATCGGGTATGTGTCGAGCAATCCCGGCGACGAGAAGCTGCGCGTGATCGCGCTGGCCGAGGCGGAGCCGTCCGCGAAACTGAAGGCCGCCGCCGTCGGCCTGTTCGATCAGAAGGGATCGATGATCGGCCAGTGGACCGCGCGTCCCGAGGAGCTCACCGGCGGCCCGATCATGGCGGCCATGGTGGCGCCGCCCGGGCACTATCGCATGCGGGTCGCGGCCGTCGACGAGACCGGCCGTGCCGCAACCGCGGATTACGACCTGAACGCGGTGCTCGAAAGCGCCGGTCCCATCAAGCTGAGCACGGTGATCCTCGGCGTGTCGCGCGCCGGCGCGTTTCAGCCGCGCATGATCTTCAGCGCGGAACCGACGGCCATCGCGCAGGTCGAGCTCACCGACATGCCGCCGGGTGTGATGCCCACCGGCCGCCTCGAGATCGCGCGCTCGCTCAACGGGCCCGCGCTGCTCTCCCTGCCGGCCGCGCTCACGCCCTCGCCCGACAAGACGCGCGCGACGCTCAGCGGCGTCGTGCCCATCGCTGCGCTCCAGCCGGGCGACTACATCGTCCGCGTCGTGGTGAGCTCGCCTGGCGGCCCATCAGGACGCGTGGTGCGCACGCTGCGCAAAGTGGGATGACCGCGTCGCGGCACACCGTTTGATTGCAACATCCTGCAGCGCGTCGTGGGATGCGCGTTTCGGGAAGGCGTATGGTGACCGCAACCCAGATCAAGCTGCCGAGAACGACCGACGAGCTGCGCGAGTGGGTCGCGCGCGAGTTCCGCCTGAGCCGCTACGACCGCGAGGAATTGATACGCGGTGTGGAAAGTGTGCTCGAGTGGCAGCGCGATCTGCTGGAGGGGTCGAAGGCCGGCGCGATTCGCGCGCTCTCGGAAGGCTTCGCCGAAAAGGTCAAAGCCCTGCACGCCGAGCTCAGCGAAAAGGACCACCGCGTCAGCGCCATCGCCCGCTACTTCGAGGACGTCGTCGCCGACCTGAGCGATAAGTCGCAGCGCGATCCGAAAACGCGCCTCTACCGCTTCGACGCCTTCCGCCAGCGCTTCGAGGCCTACCTCGCCACCGAACAGCGCGTGCAGCACATCGGCGTGGGCGTGGTCGACATCAACAGCTTCAAGATTTACAACGACACGCTCGGACACGCTGTGGGCGATCGCATCATCGAGCGCGTGGCGTGCCTGCTTGCCGAAAAAGTCCGATCCGCCGACCTCATCGCGTCGGACCGCGCCGGCGCAAGCCGCGACCTGCACGCCCGGCTCGGCGGCGACGAGTTCTGCTTCGTCATTACGGACCTGCAGCGGCCCGATACGGCATGCCTCATCGGCAACCGCTACAAGCGCGCCGTGGAAGGGTACGACTGGTCGCGCGAGCACGAGCAGCTGGCAGAGCGGCCCGTGAAGGTTGACGTCGGCATCGTGTGCCTGGAGCTTGGCGGGGTCGACGGCCGGCGCGGCAACGGACCGGAGCTGGCCAACGCGCTGCTCGACGAGGCGGATCAGCTGATGTATGCCGCCAAGCAGGTGTCCGCCTCCTCAGTGTTCGTGCGCCAGATGCGCGTCGAGCACGGACACCTGCTGGCGGTCACTGACCAGCGCCCGTGCGGCGAGGTGCGCCGCATCGACGAGGCGAAGGCCCGCATCGCCTGAGTTGCCCGGCTGCTGAACCGGGTGCTAAACTCCTGAGTTCACCCTCCTTGCGGTGGATGTAGCTCAACGGCAGAGCACCGGCCTGTGGCGCCGGACGTTGCGGGTTCGATTCCCGTCATCCACCCCATAAATTCATTGGAAATTGGAGATTGGAAAGTGAAGATTGGGGTTTTCGCGGCGGCGCTCGTTCTGACGTCCAGCCTGGCGTTTGCGCAGGACACGGGCACGAAGACGCCCGTCGAACACAAACAGACGCTCTCCACGTCGCCGATTGCCGACATCCTCGGCTTCATTAATGGCGAGTACCAGCGCAAGGTCACCGAGGCGTCGACGATCGGTGTCTCGGCCGGCACGCTGGAGTTCGACGACGACCGCTATACCAACGCCATGGTGCTGGGCCGCTATTTCCCGCAGGGGGCCGCGCTCACCGGCTTCTTCATCGGCGGCCGCATCGGGTTTCATCGCATCTCGTACGACACGTACGATTTCGACCCGGTCAACTTCCAGTCCACTCAACGGCGCCGCAAGGAAACCCGCGGCGCGATCGGCATCGATGTCGGCTACGAGTGGCTGCTCGGATCGAAGCGCAACGTGCTCATCGGCCTCGGTGGCGGCGGCATGCGGCTGTTTGGCGGCGGCGACGACGACAACGACATCGTGGTGGCGTTTCCGACCGGCCGCGTGAACGTGGGCTTCGCGTTTTAGATGTTCGACGTCGCGGGCGTCGGGGCCAGCGCGGTCGATTTGACCTATCTCCTTCCGGCGTATCCGCAGCCGGAAGGCGCCCTCTCCAAACTTCAGATTCAGTCACACACCGTCTCGGCCGGCGGCCAGACCGCCACGGCCATGGCCGGCTGCGCGGCGCTCGGCCTGCGCGCGGCGTTCATGGGCGTCACGGGCAGCGACGCGAACGGCGCCCTCGTGCGCGCCGAGCTCGCCCGCCGTGGCGTCGACATTTCGCACACCATCACCGCCCAGGCGCCGCAGGCGTACTCTGTGATCCTGCTCGCCGACGGCCAGCCCGAACGCATCGTGCTGTGGCAGCGCCAACCGGGAATATTCAACCCGGTTGATTATTCCCGGTTGAAAGTGCTGCACGTGGACGATGTCGACATCGCGGTGTCGATTGAGGCGGCGCGCGGCGCGCGCGACGCGGGACGCATCGTCACCACCGACATCGATCAGGTTGGCGAGCGCGCCAAGGAGCTGCTGGCGCTTGCGACGCATCCGATCGTCGCCGAGCATGTGCCTGCGGCGATTACCGGCGAAGCCGACATGACGCGCGCGCTGCGGCAGCTGCGCGGCGTGACCGCGGCGCCGATCATCGTGACGCTCGGCGCGCGCGGCGCGATGGCGCTCGACCGCGATCACGTGATCGAGGCGCCGGGGTTTCAGGTGGCAGCGGTCGACACGACCGGCGCGGGCGATGTGTTCCGCGCGGGATTCATTGCCGCGCTGCTCGAGGCGCGTCCGCTGGAGGACGCCATGCGGTTCGCGAATGCCGCCGCGGCCGTCAGCTGCACGCGGCGCGGCGCGATGGCCAGCGTGCCGGCGCGCGCCGAAGTCGAGGCGCAGCTTTCGGCCTGACGCGTCAGGGGAGGCCTAGCAGCTGGCGCAGCCAGTAGCCGCAGGCCGCCGCCCCCACCCAGAGCGGCGCCGTCACCGCAAAACGCGCAAGCGGGCCCAGCCGGCCGCGCATCACCACTTCGACGGGCACCCAGACGAGCGACACGAGCGCCCACGCGATCACCACGCTCCAGGGCTCGTCCACGAGGTTGCCGAGCACGCCCGGCAGCACCGTGAGCCCGGCGGTCATCAGCGCCCATGCGACGGCAATCAGCAGCAGCAAACCGGCTAAATCCTAGCAAATCCCGTGTAAACTCCCTGACGTGCAGTTGTCGCGCGCGGACGATGTCCCGTACGAGCGCTTCTTCGGACTTCGCGAGCAGCCGTTCGCGCTGACGACCGATCCCCGTTTCCATTACAAGACCGAATCGCACCGCCGCGCCTTCGACGAGCTGCGGCAGGGGCTCGAGCGGGGCGAAGGGTTTCTGCAGCTGACCGGCGAAACCGGCACGGGCAAGACCACGCTGTCGCGCGCGGTGATTGATTCGCTCGGCGGGCGCACGTTCAGCGCGCTCATCACCAATCCCGCGGTGGCCGACGCGGAACTGCTGCGTGTGGTGCTGCGCGACTTCGGCGTCGTGTCGCGCGAGGAGATGCGGCGCGGGCGATTCGAATCCGCCGACGCGCAGCACCTGCACGAAACACTCGAGAGCTTCCTGCGATCGCTCGCGCCGCTCGGGGCGCGCGCGGTGCTCGTCGTCGACGAGGCGCAGGGCCTCGCGCCGCGCACGCTCGAGCAGCTGCGCGTGCTCGGCAACATGGAAGCGAACGGCCGCCGGCTGCTGCAGATCATCCTGAGCGGCCAGCCGCGGCTCGAGACGACGCTGGCGGCCGACGAGATGACGCAGCTGGCGCAGCGGGTTTCGCGGCGCGTGCGGCTCGAGCCGATGTCGAAGGACGAGGTCGAGCAGTACATCGCGCACCGGCTGCGCGTGGCCGGCGGCGAAGCGCAGGTCGGCTTCACGCCCGACGCGATCGCGCTGGTGCATCGCCACGCGCGCGGCGTGCCGCGCACGGTGAATCTGCTGTGCGATCGCGCGCTCGACGCCGCGCGCAGCGACGGCGCCTCGACGGTGCAGGCCGAACACGTCAAGCGCGCGGCGCAGGCGATCGACGCCGAGCTGCCCGACACGAGGCGCGCGGCGCCGGGAGGCGGCCGGCGCGTGCTGAAGATCGTGCTGCTGGTGCTGCTGCTGGCGGCGCTGGCGGCCGCCGGATACGCGGCCTATCTGGCGTGGAAGGTTGACCAGGCGCCGCCGCAGATGCCGGCCGTGGCGCCTCCGCCAGCGCTGACGCCGGGCCTCATCGCCACACCACCGCCACCAGATCTACAGTCGTCCCGCCCCGCCGGGGCCGCATAGCCATCTTTTCGAGGGTCTCCGGGGTGACGGCCGCCGCGGACACGGCGGCGAGATCGGCCTGCGCCTGCGTCTCGAGCGCGGCGAGCGCGTCGCGCTCGGCGGTGAGCGTGGCCTCGGCGTGCTCGACCTGCTGCCGCTCCTTCATCGCGCGGCCGACGCCCCGCGCCGCGGTGGTGGCGCGTCCGATGGTGCCCAGTCCCCCGCCTCGCCGTCCAAGCACGGCGCCAAGGATCGTGGCCCCGAACGACACGGTCGTCTGCACCGTGGACTGCTGCACGTCCTGCTTCTCGCTGGCGACGCGCGTTTCGGCGCGGCGCACGCGCTCGCGCGCGGCGTTGAGTTTCGTGTCCCACTTGCGGCGCAGCTTGTCGAGGCCGGCGTCGCGCTTTTCGTGCAGCGCGTCGCGGAGGCGGATCAGGAAGTCGCGCTCGGATTCGCCGGGACGCGAGGTCATCTTGAGGCCGGCGTGGCGGAACAGATCGAGCCGCTGCGTGCGCCCGAGCCAGCGATCGAAATCGCGCGCGAGCTTCGCAAACTTCTCGACGCTGGTGGCAAACGACGGCAGCGGCGCGTAGGGCGCGTCCACCGGCGCCCGCGCGAGCAGCGCCTGCGGCGCCACGTCGACCGCTTCGGCGCGGTCCCAGTCGATCACGCGCGTGCCCGCGTCGAGCGGCACGATCACGCTGACCCGCCGCGCTTCGTCAACGGCCGTCTTGCTGTCGCCAAAGAACAACTGCGCGGAGCCATAGAGGAACGGCTGCAGCGTGCCCGACTTCCCCGCGTCCGGCATGTACAGCTGCGGAATCTCGGCCGCGATGACCGGCTTGGAGCCGGAGGAAAGCCCGAGCGCCGTTGTGCGCGAGGGCTCAGGCCTGGAGCCTGGAGCCTGGAGTCTGGAGCCTTCCGTCGTCGCAGCCTGATCCGGCGTAAGCCTCCGAATGTCCTCCTTCGTCAACGGCCCGCGCAGATACGACAGCGCCCAGCGCGACTCGAACTGCACGGGCTGTTTCGCGTGCACGTTGTGCAGGATGAACTGGCGCTTCGCGAGGCCTGAAATGGCTTGGTCGAGGGACGTTCGCGGGCCCTGAAGGGCCGCGCCACCCCCCGCGGCGTCGAGGCCGTCGAGCAGCCGCGCCTTGTCGCGCTCGGTCTGCAGCCGGCCGAGGAACCACGTGCCGGCGTTCGACAGCGCCTTGTAATCGAGGTCCACCGGATTCTGCGTGGACAGGATGACGCCGAGCCCTGACGCGCGCGCCTGCTTCAGCAGCGTGAGCATCGGCTGCTTTGACGAGGGATTGGCCACCGGCGGCAGATAGCCGAAGACCTCGTCGAAATAGAGCACCGCGCGAAGGCTCGACGTACCCGGCTGCGCGCGCACCCACGACACGATCTCCGACAGCAGTGCCGTCACGGTGAACATGCGCTCGGCTTCCGAGAGGTGCGCGATCGAGATCACCGACACCTTCGGCTTGCCCGCGGCGTTGTAGAAGAGCGCGTCGGCCGACATCGGCTCGCCCGTGGTCCATGCGGCGAACGAGGGCGAGGCGATCAGGTTGTTGAGCCGCATCGACAGCGCGGTGCGATCCTTCGCGGGAAAGAACGTTTCGAGATCCATCACGCCGACGCGTTCGAGCGGCGGCGCCTGCACGGCGCCGACCAGCGCCGCAAGATCCAGCGCCCGCCCTTCCTTCCACGCGTGCTGGAACAGCGTGGCCAGCAGGATGTGCTCGCGGCTCGTGAGCGGATCGGCGTCGACGCCTGCGAGCGCCAGCACCGCGGACGCGGCGCCCGACGCGCGCTCGGTCAGCGCCTCGGCGTCGAGCGCCTGTGCGGGCGCCGACAGCGCGTCGAGTACCGACAGCTGACGTCCGGCGCTGCTGCCCGGCGTGTAGATCGCGAACTCCGCGGTGTCGCGCATGCGGCGGATGCGCTCGGGGCTCTGATCCCACGCGGCGAGGCCTTCGCGCCACTTCTTCGCTTCGGCGGCGGCCATCTCGGCCACCGGCTTGCCCGCGGTGCGGGCCGCATCCGGACTGATCCACGGCTCGAAGTCGGCAGGCTCGAGATTGGGGAACGACAGGAGCAAGTTGCCCGCGTCCCCCTTGGGGTCGATGGCGATGACGGGGATGCCGTCGATGGCGGCTTCTTCGAGGATGGCGAGGCCGAGGCCGGTTTTCCCGCTGCCGGTCATGCCGACGATGACGCCGTGGGTGGTCAGGTCGCGCGAGTCGTAGAGGAGGTAGGGCGGGACGTCCGTCCCGGCAGTCTCCGGACTGGCGGATCCACTCGCGTCGACGACACGGCCGAGGTAGAAGATCCCTAGCTTTTCCAGCTCCGTCTGCACGGAGACAGTCTAACGCGCAGCCCGTTTCTTCCCGTTCTGGGCCGCGGCGGCAGGCCGGGCTTTTGCGCCCTTCGCCGGAATGGCCTTGGCCGACTTCTTCTTGTCGACGCTCACGCGATCGAGGCTCTGGCGCAGCGCGTCCATCAGGTTGATCACCTTCGGCGGCGCCTCTTCACGGGTGGCGGTCACTTCCTCGCCCGCAATCTTCGCGTCGATGATCCGGCGCAGTTCTTCCTGATACTCGTCCTTGTACTCCTCGAGATCGAGCTCGCCGGTTTCGAAGTTGGCGATCACCTGCTTCGCCAGCTTGATCTCGTCGGGCCGGATCTTCGCGGGCACCGTCTTCAGCTCGTCGATCTGATCGATGCTGCGAATCTCGCGCGCGTGGCGCAGCGTGTACATCATCAGCGCTTCGTCCTGCGGCTGAATCGCGACGAGATACTCGCGGCCGTAGAGCGCCAGCTTGCCGATGCCGACCTTCCCCTTCATGCCCTCGCGCATCACGGCGAACGCCTCGGCCGCGACGCTGCCGTCGGGCGCCAGGTAGTACGGCTTCTCGAGATACACGGGGTCGATGGCGGACGCGTCGGTGAACTGCACGACGTTGATCAGGCGCGTCGACTCGGGCCGCACCTTCGCCATGTCCTCTTCGGTCATGGTGACGTAGCGTCCCTTCTCGAACTCGTAGCCCTTCACGATCTCGGTGTTGGGCACCTCGGTTTCGCACGCCGGGCACCATCGCTTCTGCTGGATGCGGCCCTGACAGGCCTTGTGCAGCTGGTTGAAGCTGATGCTCGCCGCCGAGTCGGTGGCCGGAAACACCCGCACCGGGATGTTGACGAGGCTGATTTTGAGAAACCCTTTCCAGGTGGGCCTGGCCGCCATGTCGTTCTCCTTCGAAGGTCCGAGCCCCCATTATCGGACCGTCAGCCGCCGGTCTACAGTCCTGCACGAAATTGCACGTCACCCCGGGGTGGTCCGCGCCTGCGTCGGCGCACTATCATCGCTAGATGGCCAAGGCGCCGGCCCGCGCACTCACTGTTCCGCGCGACCTCGCAACGCGCATCGACGCCCTGCCCACGTCGCGGTGGCGTGACGACCCGGCCAAGGTGCGGCCGATGCTGGCCACGCTGGCGGATCCGCCGCTGTCGCAGCCTGGCCTGATCTACGAGCCGAAATACGACGGCATTCGCGCGCTGGTGGACCTGCGACCCGGCGGCGAGGTGCACCTCTACTCACGCAACGGCAACGAGAAGACGTCGCAGTTTCCCGGCCTCGCGAAAGCCCTGCGCGCGTACGCCGCGAAGCTGAAGGCGCCGCTGCTGCTCGACGGCGAAGTGACGGCGCTCGATCGCCACGGCCGCGCGCTCGGATTTCAGCATCTCCAGAGCCGGTTGCACGCGAAGGGCGAATCGCATCTTGCGGCCGCCGACGCCGAAAGTCCGGCAGCCCTCTTCACGTTCGACATCCTGCGTGAGGGCGACGAGGACCTGCGCGGCCTTCCCACCATCGCGCGCCGCCTGCGGCTCGAACGCGCGTTCAAGCCGCCCGCGGCACTCGCGCACCTGCTGCGCCTCACCGAAATCGCGATCGACGATGGGCGGCAGATGCATGAGCGGGCGGAGGCGGGCGGATGGGAGGGGTTGATCGTCAAGGACGGCATGGGCGTGTACGAAAGCGGCCGCCGCGCGCCGTCGTGGCGGAAGCTGAAACTGCTGCAGGAACAGGAATTCGTCATCGGCGGCTGGACCGAGCCGCGGCTGTCGCGCCATGGCTTCGGAGCGCTGCTGGTGGGGTATTACGCGAGCCCTGAAGGGGCGCGCCACACTGAGGCGAGCCCTAAAGGGCTGCCCCACCACCTCATTTACGCGGGCAGCGTGGGCACCGGCTTCAACGAGAAAGAGCTCGATCGCGTCTGGCGCCTGCTGCGCGCGCGCGAAACCGCCACCAGCCCGTTCCGCGACCGCTTCAAGACGCGCGAGCGGCAGCACTTCGTCACGCCCGAGCTGGTGGCGCAAATCAAGTTCACCGAGTGGACGCACGAGGGCTATCTGCGACACCCGGTCTACCTCGGCCTTCGCGACGACAAACCGGCACGCGATGTGATTCGAGAATCCCGAGCCATGGCCAAGCCGAAAGCCGCAAGCCCGAAGCCGCAAGACAAGCCGCAAGCCGCAAGCCGCAAGCCGGGGCCCAGGACGAAAGCGGCTGCGGCCTCGCGGCGCAAGACCGCCGCGGCCGACTCCCCGCTCGCCAATGCCGCCATCGTCGACCAGCTTCACGAGCTGCAGGCGCAGAAGAAAGATGGCGTGCTGCAGCTGGCAGGCGGGCAGACGCTGCGCGTCACGAATCTGTCGAAGCTCTTCTGGCCGGCGCTGAAGCTGACCAAGGGCGATCTGCTGCGCTACTACGCGGAGGTCGGGCCCATGATTCTCCCGGTCGTGGCCGATCGGCCGATGGTCATGAAGCGGTTTCCCAACGGCGTGGCCGGGCCCGCCTTCTATCAGCAGCGGCATCGCGATGATCCGCCGAAGGGCGTGCGCGTGGAAACGTTGCCGAAAAGCATCGAGCCGATCACGCCCGACGGCGAAAGCATGGAGCGCATCATCGGCGGCGACCTGGTGACGCTGCTCTACATGACGCAGATCGCCGCCATCTCGCAGGACCCGTGGTTCTCGCGCATGGGCTCGCTGCAGTACATGGATGCCGCCGCGATCGACCTCGATCCCGGCGAAGGCGCCACCTTCCAGCACGTGCTCGACACCGCGCGCGCCGTGCGCGAGGAGCTCGTGCGCTTCGGCATTCCCGCCGTGCCGAAAACGTCAGGGTCGAGCGGCCTGCACATCTACATTCCGCTTCCGCCCAAAACCACCTACGACACCGGGCAGCTGCTCTGCCAGATCATCGCCACGATCGTCGCGACGAAATACCCGAAGTTCGCGACGGTCGAGCGTTTCGTCAAGCGGCGGCCGCGCGGCACGGTGTACGTCGACTACTTGCAGAACATCCTCGGCAAGACGATTGCGACGGCGTACAGCGCGCGCGCCAGCGATTTCGCCGGCGTCTCGACGCCGCTCACCTGGGACGAGGTGGACGAGGGCGTGCATCCCGAAGACTTCACGCTGCTCAACTATCGCGAGCGCTTCCGCGCGTCGGGCGATCTCTGGAAGCCGCTGCGGACGATGAAGCCGGTGAACATCGGGAAGGTGCTCGCAAAGATTGAAGGCCATGGGAAAACATCGAAAAAGTCCTGAAGACGCCGCCGCCTCGTTCGGCATCGGCAAGCTGCGGCGGCATCTGTTCATCTGCCTCGGGCCCGACTGCGCCGATCGCCACGACGGCGAAGAAACGTGGAAGTACCTGAAGAAGCGGATGAAGGAGCTGAACATCGCGGGCCCGGACGGCCCGTTCTATCGCACCAAGTGCGACTGCCTGCGCATCTGCACCGCGGGCCCGATCGCCGTCGTCTATCCCGAGGGCACCTGGTACCGCGACGTCACGCCCAAAAACGCCGAGCGCATCATTCAGGAACACCTGCTCGGCGGCCGCATCGTCGACGACCTCTGTTTCGCAAAGAACCCCCTGGGGTAGCGCAGACCTTCAGGCCTGCGTACAGGGAACCTCTGCCGCTTTTCCTCCGTCCCCATAAGGGCGGCTGAGCTGTGCTATCCTCGGCCGCCCTTTTTTCTATGAAGAACCTGATCTTTGCGGCGGCGCTGCTGAGTGTGCCCGTGGCGGGCGCGCTGCGTCCGGCCGCGACGTGGCCGCCGCCGACCCTTCGCGACACCGGCTTGTACGCCGACTGGGACGCGAAGACCGTGGGGGCCGAGAAGATGCGGTTTTCGCCGCAGTATCCCCTCTGGACCGACGGCGCGGTGAAGACGCGGTGGATGGAATTGCCGCCGGGCACCACCATCGACGCGAGCAACCCGGACGCCTGGCAGTTCCCGGTGGGCACGCGCTTCTGGAAGGAATTCAGGTTTGCGCGCCGCGCCGAAACGCGCTTCATCGAGCACACCGCAAACGGCTGGCAGTACGCGACGTACGTGTGGAGCGAAGACGAGCGCGAGGCCGTGCTCGCGCCCGAGCGCGGCATCCTGCGAAGCGCGGTCATTCGCGACAACCTGCGTCACGCCATCCCGTCGCGATCGGACTGCAAGTCGTGTCACGAAGGCAGCCCCGCGCGCATCCTCGGCTTCAGCACGCTGCAGCTGTCGGCCGATCGCGATCCGAACGCGCCGCATGCCGAGCCGCTGCCGCCGGACGCGGTCACGCTGAAGACGCTGATCGATCGCGGCCTGGTGCGCGGCCTGCCCGCGTCGCTGTCGCACGGCGCCCCGCGCATTGCGGCGAAGACGCCGACGGCGCGCGCCGCGCTTGGCTATCTGCACGGCAACTGCAGCTATTGCCACACGCTGTCGGGCGAGCTGGCGAGCCTCAAGTTCTCGCTGCAGTATCCGTTTGCCTCGCCGGTCGAGCATCCGCCGGCCGTGGCCACGACCGTCGGCCAGATCAGCAAGTTCGTGCCGTCGAACTGGGAGATGGCGGGCGAGCGCGTGCGCGCGGGCGATCCCGATCGCAGCGTGCTGGCCGTCCGCATGTCGTCGCGCAATCCCGTGTCGCAAATGCCCCCCACCGGCAGCCGCCTCGTCGACGAAGCTGCCGTGGCGCTCATACGCAAGTGGATTCAGGAGGAGAAACGATGAGGATGGTTTCGAAGCTTCGGTGGACGTTCATCGTCACGGTCGCGGCGGTGGTTGCGCTCGCGTCATTCAGTGTGAAAGCCAGTGAAGGACCGGCGGCGAGCGACGCCGAGCGTCAGGCCGAGCGGGTGAAGCGCGGCGACTATCTGGTGAACTCGATGGGCTGCGGCGACTGCCACACGCCGATGAAGATGGGCGCCAACGGGCCCGAGTACGATATGGACCGCTTCCTGTCGGGCCAGCCGGCCAGCGAGAAGCTGCCGCCTCCGCCTCCGCCGAGCGGCCCGTGGATCGTCAGCGTGTCGGCCACCGGCACCGCGTGGGCGGGCCCGTGGGGCATCAGCTACACGCAGAACCTGACGCCGGATCCCGAAACGGGCGTGTCGGGCACCTACACCGAAGAGCAGTTCATCATGACCCTGCGCGAGGGCAAGAAGCAGGGCCGCGGCCGCGCGCTTCTGCCGCCGATGCCCTGGCAGGTGATCCGCAACCTCACCGACGAGGATCTGAAATCGATCTACGCGTACCTGAAGACGGTGAAGCCGGTAAAGAACAAGGTGCCGGAGCCGGTCGTCGCCGAGATGAAATAACGGACGGTAGGCCGGGGCTTCAGCCCCGGCTCCCCGTTTCGCCGTGTTATCTTTAGTGTTTGCGCGTCCGTAGCTCAGCTGGATAGAGCGTCGGCCTTCGAAGCCGGTGGTCGGGGGTTCGAATCCCTCCGGACGCAAAGCAAGATCAATGGAAATAGAATAGTGGAAAGTGGAAATTGCATTTTCCAGTTTCCAGTTTCCCATTTCCATTGGCGACAGCCCGCGCCCGTAGCTCAGCTGGATTAGAGCGTCGGTCTCCGAAGCCGAAGGTCACAAGTTCGAACCTTGTCGGGCGCACCACTCTCCCCTACCGGAACTCCACTCGCACCTGCGGTTTCGTCACCAGCTTCAGGCCAGGCACTTTCGCCAGCATGGCCTCGAAGTTCCCCGACTGCTGCTGCATCTGCATCAGGCTGGCGGCGCCGGCGCCGCTCTTGAGCAGCGCGTCGCCGTCCATCCGCAGCAGCACGATGCGCTTGCCTTCGACGTAGGGCGCGTCGGTCTTCACGAGCGTGCCGTCCACGTTGATGACCACTTCCATCAGCAGCCCCGCGAGCATCTGCTTCATCATCGCTTCGAGCTGCGGATTGCTTTCGGCCTGCTTCGCGGTCTTCTCCGCCTGCGCCTGCTGCGAGGCGTCGGGCTCCGGCACTTTCGGCATGGTGATGGTCAGCACGCTGCTGCCGCCGGCGCGCGCGAAGGCGAGCTTGATGTCGGCGTCCGGATCGGGCGTGTCGGCCGGATCGGTGCCGGGCAGCTGCACCGCGCCGGTCATGGCCTTCTCCATATTCCACGTCAGCTTGCTCACATCATCGAACGCATAGACCGCGTTGACGCCCTGAAAGCCGCCCGCCTTGTAGGGTGTCGAGCTCACGAAGCGCACGCCCGGCCCCAGCGCGGCCGCGCCCTGGCGCAGCGCCGCGTCGGTGGGCAGCAGCGACCCGCCGCCCTGCGCCGACATCATGGCGCCGGCCTGCTTCATGAAGTTGTCGGAGATTGCAATGACGGACGCGACCGTGCCGCTGCCGTCAGGCTTCAGATTGAGGGTGTGCTGAACCTTGAGGCACCCGGTTGAGAGAATGGCGACGGCGAGCACGGCAAAAACTTTGAGCTTGCGCATGACTCGGAGTATAGCCGTACGCTAGAATTGAGGTTCGTTTCCACCTCCGTGTGGGCCGCTAGCTCAATTGGCAGAGCAGCAGACTCTTAATCTGCGGGTTGAAGGTTCGATTCCTTCGCGGCTCACCACTTCCATCCTTCATCCCGGGCCACAGGCAGGATCGCGGGTAGACTCAGACCATGCGCACGCAAGGTCAACGCAAATCCGACAACTTCGAAGATCGCGGCCGCGGGCGCTCCGCTGCCGGCGGTGGCATTCCCATCCAGGCCGTGGCCGGGCTCGTGCGGCTCCTCGGCGTGAAGGGCACGCTCATCGCGGCAGCCGTGCTCGTCGGGGTG
The DNA here is from genome assembly GCA_036675475.1 of Vicinamibacterales bacterium. Taxonomy (GTDB): domain Bacteria; phylum Acidobacteriota; class Vicinamibacteria; order Vicinamibacterales; family SCN-69-37; genus JALYRV01. The sequence goes on along the minus strand of JAKFEY010000020.1, from coordinate 13,457 downwards.
TTCCTGTTCATGCCCGGCTCGCTCAAGGAGCAGGTGCTCGGTGGACTGGCCGGCGGCGGCGCAGCGCCGGGCGGCCCGGGCGACGGCAGGGTCTGCGAGGCGTCGCAGTCGAACGCCGCAGCCTGCGATTTCTCCCGCGTCGTCCTCGCTTCCACGGAAGATGTGTGGACGCCGCTGTTCGCGCGCGGCGACCTGCCGTCGTACGGCAGCGCGCCCGGCGAGTACCGGCATCCGACGCTCGTCGTGTTTACCAACGCCGTCTCGACGGAGGGCTGCGGCAGCGCGACCTCGGCGGTCGGCCCCTTCTATTGCCCCGCGGATCAGCGGCTCTACATCGATCCGGGCTTCTACCAGGTCATGGAGCAGCGGCTGCGCGCGCCCGGTGATTTCGCGCAGGCGTATGTCATCGCGCACGAAGTGGGACACCACGTGCAGAACCTGATCGGATCCACGAGGATTCAGGTGGGCGGCGAATCGTCGAACCAGACGTCCGTGCGCGTGGAACTGCAGGCCGACTGCCTTGCCGGCGTGTGGGGCCGCTCGGCGCGCACGGCGCTCGAGATTACGGACGAGGATCTCGGCGAAGCGCTCAACGCCGCGCACGCGATCGGCGACGACACGCTCGGCCAGGCCGACGAGCGCGCGTTCACGCACGGCTCGAGCGAGCAGCGGAAACGCTGGTTCCGCCGCGGCTTCGACAGCGGCGACGCGCGCCAGTGCGATACGTTCGCGGTCCGCAGTCCCGGCGGACTTTAGCGGCACCTGACTCCGGACGCCATCGTCTTCCCTCCAGGTTGTTGGCTGTCACTGGACGAACTTAGGCGCAATAGTTAATTGCGTCAAACGCTTGTTTATTGCGCCTAATCCTGTTATAAATTGCGCGTATTTGTTTGGCGCAACTTTAGGGAGATCCAGATGGCCCGGCCGCTTCTCGCAGGAGAACTCGATGAAATCGAGAGGATCGTGCGCGACCGTGCCGGGATTACCTCAGCCGAGGTCCAAGATGCTTTGGCCGAGAGAATCCCACGGCGCACGCTGCAGTACCGGCTGAAGCGCCTGGTAGACGATGGCCGCCTCATCCGCGAAGGCGGAGACCGGGCGGCGCGATATCGCACTCCCGATCCGACGGCCGTTCGGGCGATCCTCGATCCGGAGCCGCCGGCTGAACCTGCCGTTGCCCTGTCACGTGAAGGTAAACGGATCCGCGCGCACATACGCCAGCCGGTGGCCGCGCGCGCGCCGGTCGGCTACAACCGCAACTTCCTGGACGCGTACCGACCGGGCGAGACGTTCTACCTGCCCGCGCGCGCGCGCGCGCGACTCGCGGAGATAGGAGCGCGCCACGTGCGCCCGCAGGACCCCGCGGGAACATACGCACGTCAGATTTTCAGCAGGTTGTTGGTCGACCTGTCGTGGAACTCGAGCCGCCTTGAAGGCAACACCTACTCGTTGCTCGACACCAAGCGGCTCATCGAGTTCGGCAAAGAGGCCGAGGGGCGTGACCGACTCGAAGCACAGATGATCCTGAATCACAAGGATGCCGTTGAGTTTCTCGTTGAGAACGCGGGAGACATTGCCTTCAACCGCCACACGGTTCTGAACCTGCATGGCATCCTTGCGAACAACCTGCTTGCTGATGAAAGGGCTGCGGGAAGACTGCGTCACATCGCGGTCGGCATTGACGGCTCACCCTACCATCCGCCCGGGACGCCGCAACTCATCGAAGAGTGCTTCGACCAGGTACTTACCACGGCGACGGCCATTCCGGATCCCTTCGAGCAGTCCCTTTTTGTAATGGTACAGCTGCCTTACTTGCAGCCGTTCGATGATGTGAACAAGCGCGTGTCGCGGCTGGCCGCGAATATTCCGCTCATCAAAGCGAACCTGTCGCCGCTCTCCTTCACCGACTTGCCGCGCGATCTGTACACGCAGGCAATCCTTGGCGTGTACGAGCTGAATCAGATCGATCTGCTGCGCGATGTGTTCATCTGGTCATACGAGCGATCGGCGGCGCGCTATGCCGCCATACGGCAGTCACTCGGCGAGCCCGATCCGTTCCGGCTGCAATACCGCGACGCCCTGCGGACTGTCGTCGGAGACGTCGTGCGCGGCGGCATGGACAGGAAAACGGCTGCGGACCACGCGGCGGTGTGGGCGGCGGCAAATGTGGAACCGGACGACCGCGGAAAATTTCAAGAGGTCGCCGAGGACGAACTCCTGGGCCTTCACGAAGGCAATTTCGCCCGCTACGCCATCAGGCCGGGAGAATTTGCGGCCTGGCGGACTGTCTGGTAAATGGCAACACGCACTATGCCGGAATGCCCGCGACCGCGATGACGTCGATCTCCACGAGCAGGCCCGGCAGCGGCAACGCCGCCACTTCCACCGTCGTCCGCGCCGGCACGGTCGCCCCGAACACCTCGCGGTAGACCGCGTTCATCCGCTCGAAGTTGCGGATGTCGCTCAGGTAGACGTTCGTGCGCACGACCTGCGCCAGGCTCGAGCCCGCGGCGGTGAGCACTGCGGCCACGTTGGCGAGCGTCTGCCGCGTCTGCCCTTCCAGATCGTGTGCGAGGGTTCCATCCGGCGCGACGCCAGCCTGGCCCGACACGAAGACAAATCCCTGAGCAACGGTGGCATGCGCGTAAGGACCGACGGCCTTGCCCGTGGCGGCTTCGGTCACGTATCTGATCGACATATGCCGCTCATTCAATCATGAACACGCCCGCGCCGCAGCGCGACGGCTGCTAGCCGCAGTAATTTCCCGTGAAATCGCGGCAGCGCTCCAGCTTGAAGGCCGGATCCAGCGCGGGCCGCTTCTCGGCCTCGGCGGCCAGCCTTCCGGTGGCATACATCCACTTCGTCATTCGCGTCAGCTTCGCGATGTCGATGCGGTCGGGGTTGTCGAACGGCGTGTGATAGTCGGCGTGCAGCAGCGTCGTGAAGAACAGCGCCGGCACGCCCGACCGCGCGTACGGCAGGTGATCGCTGCGGTAGTACCAGCCTTCGCGATGATTCGGGTCGTCCCACGATGAATCGATCGTGAACTTCGTGACCGCGGCGTTCGCCGCGTGCGCCATGTCGACCAGCTCCGGCGAATTGCGGTGCGGCGGCAGCGCGCCGAGGAGCGCGGCCGTGCCCGGATCGTTGCGGCCCATCATGTCGCCGTTGAGCACCGCCACGATCGACGTCAGCGGCATCGTCGGATGCTTCACATACCAGCGCGATCCCATCAGACCGCGCTCCTCCGCGCCGTGCCAGATGAAGAGCGCCGAACGGCGCGCCGGCGACGCCGCCAGCGCGCGACCGATGGCCAGCAACGCCACCGCGGTGGTCGCGTTGTCGTCGGCGCCGTTCCAGATGTTGTCGCCATTCACCGTGAAGCGCACACCGTCGTGATCCTGATGCGCGCTGAACAGCACATGCTCGTCGCGCAGCGCCGGGTCGCGGCCCGGCACGCGCGCGATGACGTTGACCGAGGGATAGGTGAACGAATCGGCGGAGATCGACGCGACCAGGCGCGCATCGGCGCCGGGTGCTGCGCCGAGGGCCGACTCGCGCACGTACAACAGCGGCGCGCCGCGGCGCGGGGTGGGCGGCGGGGCCGTACCGTCGGGATCGAGCGCGTAGCTGCCGCGCGTGAACGGAAACGCCACGCGCTCCCAGTCGGCCTTCGCGCTGTCGGGCACGAGCACGACGATGGCGGCGGGTGGTTGGGCCTCCACCGCCTTCTGAATGCCGCGCGCCCAGTTGCGAAGGGCATTGCGCGAGCGCGGACCGGCGTCAGGCGCGGCGGCACCGGCCGCAGGCGGCTCGGGCACATAGCGGACGATGAGGGCGCGATCCTTCAGACCCAGCTTCGCGATCGCTTCGGGACCGGCGGCGAGCGCGTCGGGCGTGAGCGTCACCGCGGGCGCGTCCACGTGCGCGAGCACGGTGGCGTCGGTGACGACGTCCTCGCCCATGCGCAGCGCCTTGCCGGCCAGTGTCACGGAGCTCGTCGCCGACACGCGCAAGCGCTCGAGCGGAAAGAACTGGAAGTAGGTGCCGTTGTCACCTGCCGGCAGCATGCCGGCCTCGCGCGCGCGTTCGGCCAGCCAGGCCGACGCGGCCAGCTCGTCGAGCGTGCCCCCCTCACGGCCGCGCGTGGCGTCGCCCGCCAGTGCGAACAGGTCGGCCTTGATCTCGTCTTCGCGGATGCGATGGATCGGGTCCCCGGCCTGCTGCGCATGCGCGGCGGCGAAGAACAAGGGAACGAGGACGAATATCAGGCGGGCGGTCGAGCGCATACGGGCCTCCATCGAGCGTTAGATTAGCGCAAGGATAGCCCGCCGCCGTGCTGCTGCCTAACGTCTCGCTTCGGCGTACTGATACGAGAGCGGCATCACACCCGCGCGAATCTGCGCGGCGTCCTTCAAGAGCCGATCGCGATCGACCGGGAACCGCTCTGCCGACTTCTCGAGGTATGCCGCGACCGAGTCGCGCTCGCCTGCGCGCAACAGATACTCCGCAAGACGCCACTGAAGGCCAAACTGATGCCGGTATTTCGCATCGCCCGATACCGATGCGTCCGCGGCCGCGCGCATATGGTCGACGGCTGTCTCAACGTCCCCATCTCTCAGCGCGAGCACGCCGAGCACCGTGTGCGCGTTGTATAACGTCGCAAGCTCGCTGGCGTCTTGTGGATGGCGCTTCGCCAGGGACACGGCATCGGTCGCGAGCTGCCGCGCCCGCGCAAAGCCGGCCGCGGCGCGCTTCTCGGCCTCGCCACGCTCGGCCTCGGGCTTCTGTCGCGAGGTGTACTCGATGTTCTCGGCGCGCATGTACGCTCCTGATGCCGCGCCCGGAAGATAGAAAAGGCGATCGACTTCGGGCAGCGCGGAAATCGCCGCATACGTCGTGTCGCTGAATTCATTGAAGGCATCGCGCGCGCCGCCGGCCCGCAACCGGGCGCCGATGTCTCGCCAACGCTGGCCGTAAGCCTGTTCGGCAACCGCGCTGCGCGCGCGCACATTCTGTGGATCCAACGCGAGGGCGCGCTCGAGGTAACGGCGGCCGATCGACTGCGGATCGATGTCGCCCGGCGTGCGCGTCACGCGCCTCACGAGCACATAACCCGCGGGAACCAGGACGTTGGCGTCGTTGCTGGCGTCCAACGTCCGCTGAGCATGGACGGCAAAGTCTGCCTGCGCGGCGGCAGCGTCATCGTCGCCGGAGCGCGGGTCGGCCGCGGCGGCAATGGCGCGTCCATACAAGTCTCCCAGGCGGGCCGCCCACACGCCGTCCGGCTCCATCTCCCGCGCGCGCAGCAGCAGTTGCTCGGCCTCGTGCTTGTCGGAGACGCTCAGGAAGGCCGCCGCCCGGCCGAGCGTCTTCGCCGTCACGTCGGGCCTGGCAGCGTGCTGCATCCACAGCTGCTTCGCCTGCGCGTAGCCGCCGGGGTCATAGCGCTTCGACAGATTCGGAATCCACAAATCGGTTTCCGGAAGGTGCGCGATGCGCCACAGCGCATGCCGCCGCATGCCCGCAAGCTTCTCCTCCCAGGACACCTTCCCTGCCTGGTCGTAGAAAATGATGAGCGACTCGCGCGCATCGATGTCGTCGGGATTGGCCTCGAGCGACTTCTCCATGGCCGCCGCATCCGCCGCGCTCATCGCGACGGCCGCGCGATGCCGCTCCGCCCGCGCATTATTGCTGTCGATCTGCTTCTGGATCTCGGGATCCGGCCGCAGAGCCTCCGCGGCAATCTGCTGCCGGCACGCGACGGCAAGCACGAGCGCGGCCGCGCACCCCGCCGCCACTCCCGCGCGCCGCGTCCCCGACATGCGCGCCGTCGCATCACCGTTCAGCAGCCGATCGATCCGCGCGCCGAGCAGCGCCGATCCATCGACGCCGATCATCTGCCACGAGACGCGATGGCCGCGCCGCTGCACCGCCTCCGCCATATCGATGAGCACCTGGGCATAGCGCCGCGGATGACCGACGATGCGCGCGGCGGTTTCGTCGCAGGCGTGTTCCGCCGCAACCGCCAGCGTGCGCTGCAGCCACCACGCGAGCGGGTGAAACCAGAAGATCGCGCGATTCACCTGCGCCAGCAGCGCCACGAGCATGTCGCGCCGCCGGATGTGCGCCTGCTCGTGCGCGAGCACAGCGTCGCGCTTGTCGTCCGGCCAGTCGCGCCATCCGGGCGGCAGCACCACGCACGGCGCCAGGATGCCGGTCGACAAGGGCATCGACACCGCGCCAGACTCGAAGACGGCAGCGCGCGTGCCGCAGTGCACTCGCGTGGCGCCCGCCACCAGCCGGCGCGCCAACAGCCATCCGCCGGCAATCCGTACGAGAAAGAACAGGAGACCGGCGAGGTACACCGCAACACCCACTGCGCGCCAGTCGACAGCCGGCGCGATGGACGCCGCGGCAGCGACGGGCACCGCGCCACCGGACGCGGGAGGCGCGGGCACGCTGGCAAGGCGCGTGACGGTGAGCGACTCGGACATCTGGTGCGCGTCAAGGTCGCCCAGCCTGTCCGTGAAGTTCAACGCCAGCGCCGGCGGCACCGGCACGTGCACCTCAGGCACCACCGCCGTCAACACCGGCATCGTCAGCATCGCCACGAGGACCGCCGACCAGGCCGCGTGCCGCGCGGCCCCCGATCGCACGCGCAACAGGACGAGCACGAGTCCCACCGCGGCAGCAGCAGCGGCCATGCGAAGCGAAATGTCTGCGGCGAGCGCGAGCATCGGCAGCCTCCTATTTGCGGTCCTTGATTTTGCCGGCAAGCCTGCGAATCTGTGCCGGCGTCAGCACCTTCGCATCCACCATGCCGGCGAGGAACTGTTCGGCCGATCCCGCCCAGAAGCGCTCGATGATCTGCTGAACGGAACGGGCGGCGTGGCTGCGCGGGGGCACCGAGGCGCGATAGACGAACACCTTCCCGTCGACTGTGTGCGTCAGGTAGTCACGATGCTCCAGCCGGCGCAGCAGCGTGCGGATGGTCGAGTCCTTGAGCTTTCGCCCGGGAGCGAGCGCCGCGCGCACCTGTTCGGCCGTCGAGGGACCCGCCTTCCAGAGCACCTCGAGAATCGCCTGCTGCAGATCGGTCAGCGGTGTGTTACGGCTTGTCACGTTACGATCTGTAACACTCTGGCCAGCGGCATGTCAACAGCTGATATCGTTGCGGCACCGATGGCGCTCACCGCGACGATTTACAACTTCGACATCGAGCTGGCCGACAGCGACCGGCATGTCTACGAGACGCTTGCGCTGCGCGTGGCGCAGCATCCGTCTGAATCGCGCGACTATCTCGTCGCGCGCGTCCTGGCGTATCTGCTGGAGTTCGCTCCCGGCATCGAGTTTTCGCGGGGCGTGTCAGATCCCGACGAGCCCGCAATCGCGGTGCGCGATCTCACGGGCCGCATCACGACATGGATCGACATCGGCGCCCCTGACGCGGCCCGGCTGCATAAGGCGTCGAAGGCCGCGCCCCGCGTCATCGTCTACACCCACAAAGATGCCGCGCAGTGGCTGCGGCAGCTCACCGGCGAGCGGATCCACCGCGCCGAGGCGCTGGAGCTGTACGCGTTGGACCGTCCGCTGATTACGGCGCTGTCGGACCGGCTCGAACGCCGTCTCGCGTTCGCCGTATCCATCAACGAGCGGGAACTGTACATCTCGATCGGCGCCGAGAATCTCACCGGCGGCGTCACCAGGCTGGCGTTGCAGGCCTGACCGCGGGCCTGAGGCTGACCGCAGACCTGAGGCTGACCGCAGGCCTGAAGGCCTGCGCTACCGCCGCCCGCACGGCCGAGCTTTACGGTACTCCTGAGGGTGTATAGTGCCCTTCTTCACCTGGAGGTGCTGTATGGGCCTCGTTCGAGTACTCGCCGAAGTCGCCGTGCTGTTCGTGGCGTGTTTCATGTCCTTCGTGATCGGCGTCGGCATCGCCGTGCATCACATCCGCGGCGCGTCAGCCGACGTCACACTCGAGAAAATCGAGCACAAGAAACGCTCAGCGTAACGGATCCGCGGCCACGCCTTCCTTGGTCAGAACCACGGGCACGATGTGCCCGTTCTCATCGAACCGCAGCTCGTCGATCGCCACGACGCGATGATTGCGATCCGTCTCACCGAGCGGACGGCGGTGATAGACGATGTAGGACTTCCCCGAGCGCGGTGACTGCACCACCGAGTGATGGCCCGAGCCGGTCGCAATCGCCGGGTCCTGCTTCAGGATGGTGCCGGCGCGCTCGAACGGGCCGAACGGCGACGTGCCAATCGCATACGCCACCGCGTAGTTCGGGCCCGTCCATCCGCCTTCTGACCACATGAAGTAGTACTTCCCGTCCTTCAACATCATGAACGCGCCCTCGACGTAGCCGCGCGGCGTGATCTCCTTGAAGACCGTCCCGTCGGCAAACGGCACGAAGCCGGTGAAGTCCGCGTTCAGCTTCGCGATGTTGCAGTGCCGCCAGCCGCCATAGACGATGTAGTACGAGCCGTCGGCGTCCTTGAACACGTACTGATCGATCGGCTGCGCGCCGTTGTGAAAGCGATCGATCAGCGGCTTGCCGAGATAGTCCGTGAACGGCCCGTCCGGCCGCCGCGCGCGCGCCACGCCGATGCCGCCCACCTGCTGGTCGTTCTGAATGTCGTTGGCGCCGAAGAACAGGTAATACCAGCCGTCCTTCTGCACGATCGACGGCGCCCACATCGCGCGCCGCGCCCACGGCACATCCGCCGCCGCGAGAATGCGCGGATGCTTCGTCCACGTCACCAGATCCGGCGACGAGAACGCGTCCATGTGCAGCTGCTCGTCATACGGCGCGGAGTAGGTGGGATAGATCCAGTAGCGATCCTCGAAGACATGCGCTTCGGGATCCGCATACCAGCCGGGAAACACCGGGTTGCCGGCGCGGGCCTGCCCCATCAGCGCGGCCGTGGCCGCGCACGCCAGGCTGCCGGCGAGCACAATCCGAATCAGGCGCCGCATCGCGTGCAACCCGTCTACACGACGCCGGCGACGTACATCCCGCCCACGAACAGGCCGAGGATGGCCGTGAGGATGAACATCGCGACAAAGGCCAGCGCCACCACCGCCAGCGTGTAGACCACCGCCTTGTCCTGCGGCGCCTTCATCACCAGCTGCAGCCCGAGATACAGCAGATAGACGGCGTAGATGGCGCCAATCAGGCCGAGGATGCCGAGCACCGGAATGATGCGCAGGATGCCCGCGATCCAGATCGGCGTGAACGAATACGCCGCCACCTTCAGGCCCTGCAGCTCGCTCTTCTGCCCGCCGAACGTGGGCGCGAGCGCGCTGACGATCAGGCCAATCAGGAAGCACCCGGCGATGGCGGTGATCACGGACCAGATCGCCACGACGATGCCGGTGGTCACGGGCACGCGATAGCTGCCGATGCCCGGCATGCCGTAGCCGACGATGACCGAACCGATAAACGCGGCGATGGCACTGACGGCCGCCAGCGGCAGCACGTATCCGGTCAGGATGGTGCCGGTCGACGTGGATTCGGCGGCAACCACCGGCCACTCGGTGGCGGGCGTCACCAGGATATTCTTGGCGCGGTCGATGAGGTTCATGGGGGCAGAGTGTACACTCAGATGCCGATGCCGAGCCGACGCCGACTCTTGCTGGTCGAAGACGACCGCGACACCCGGGCAGCCCTGTTCGAGTTGTTCACCCGCGCGGGCTATTCGGTGCTGACCGCCGACGATGGCCAGCAGGCGCTCGACCTGCTGATGCGCGGGGTGCGGCCGCGGCTGATGGTGGTGGATCTGCTGCTGCCCAACGTCTCGGGCACCGAGTTCCTGAAGTACATCGAAACCGATCCCGACCTGCGGAACACGCCGCGCATCGTGATTACGGCCCTCTCGCGAGGCAACGTGCACGTCGTCGCCGACGTGGTGTTCCACAAGCCGTTCGAGGCCAACGACCTGCTCGAAGCCGTCAAGAAGATCGCGCCGCCCGGCGCGCATCCTGCGTCCTAAGCTCAGCCATCTCTCTGTAAGTGTTCATTCCCGTACCGTTGGGTACGAGCGTTGCTATTTCCAAAGCAATGGCTCCGCGCCGCCGCGCCCTCCGGGATCACGGTGATGCCAGGCCCCTGGTGGCCCTGGCGCGCGCAGCCATGCGTGAGGCCGCCGAGGCCTCACGGGCGGCGCGCGAGGGCCTCGAGCGGCATCTCCGCATCGACGATGACTGCCGCATCATCGGCGGCATCACCGGGGACCAGAGCGCCGGCCGTCGCGGTCGCGGCGATGCGGGCTCCCGCGGCTAGCGCTTCCTGCCAGTTCACCGCTACGTCGTCGACGCGGCTTCGGCGACGATCTCGTACGAGCGCACGCGCGCGGCGTGATCGTGCAGCGTGGCCACGATCATCAGCTCGTCGGCCTGCGTCGCGTCGATGAACTTCCGCAGTTCATCGCGCACCGTGGCGGGGCCGCCCACGATTGAGTACGTGAGCATGTGCGACGCGCGTGCTTTCTCCTCCGGACTCCAGAACGTGTCGATGTCGTCGATGGGCGGCTTGATCAGCGCGGGACGTCCGCGCCCGATGTTGGCGAAGGCCTGCTGAATCGTCGTGAACTGGCGGCGCGCTTCGGCGTCCGTCTCGGCGGCGACGATGTTGATGGTGGGCATGGCATAGGGGCGCTCGATCTGTGCCGAGGGCGTGAAGCGCGCGCGATAGATGGCGAGCGCGTGCATCAGCATGTCGGGCGCGAAGTGCGAGGCGAAGGCGTACGGCAGGCCGAGCATGGCGGCAAGCTGCGCGCCGTAGGTGCTCGAGCCAAGAATCCAGATCGGAATGTTGAGGCCGCCGCCCGGCACGGCCTGGATGCGCTGGCCGTCGGCCACCGGCGCGAGAAAGGCCTGCAGCTCCTGCACGTCCTGCGGAAAGTGGGCGGCGTCTTCGGGATTGCGGCGCAGCGCGCGGATGGTCTTGTCGTCGGTGCCCGGCGCGCGGCCCAGGCCGAGATCGATGCGGCCTGGATAGAGCGACTCGAGCGTGCCGAACTGCTCGGCAATCACCATGGGCGCGTGATTCGGCAGCATGATGCCGCCCGAGCCGATGCGGATCGTCGACGTGCCGCCCGCCAGATAGCCGATGACCACGGACGTGGCCGCGCTGGCGATGGCGGGCATGTTGTGATGCTCAGCCACCCAGAAGCGGCGGTAACCGAGCCGCTCGGCGTGCCGCGCCAGGTCGAGGCTGTGGGCGAGCGCGTCGCGCGGGGAGGCGCCTTCGACGACGGGCACGAGATCGAGCACGGAGAGCGGAACCATCCCCCATTATTGCTACCATTGGGGCATGGCCCTCGACGAACGCGCGTTCTTCACGGAGAAACCGGAAACCCGGCCGGGGCGGCTGATGTGCAACAAGTGCCGCCGCACCGACACGTACAACATCCGGTGGATGCGGCGCTCGAAGAAGGACCGGCTGCCCGCCGGCGCCGACGAGCGCGACCGCGAGAAGTTCGCGAAGCTGCGCGACTATCTGCTGCGGCTCGACGATGAGGTGCAGTGCAAGTCGTGCGGGCGGAAGATCGAGATTCCGTCGCAGCAGTCGGTGCAGTTCCTCGATCAGCTGGCGGGGCTGCCGAACGACGAGGAGCTCGAGAAGGAAATCGCCGAAGCCTCGGGCGAGGAAGGGCCGGAGCCCGAGAAGAAGCCGGCGCTGCCGGCGCGCTTCACGCGCAAATCACACGGTTGGAATTGACGACGCTGATCGTCTGCTATTCGACGCCGCTCGAAGGCGAGGGCCTGCCGCGCGACGTCGCGGGGGTGTCGCTGCGGCTCGTGGAGACGGGCGTCGGCCCGGTGAATGCCGCGTTCGCCCTGACGCGCGCCCTCAGCGAGCGGCGCGCGGATGCCGTGATCATCTGCGGCGTGGGCGGCGCGTATCCCTCGTCGGGTCTCGAGCCAGGCGATGTGGCGTGCGCCCTGAGCGAGACCTACGGCGACCTCGGCGCCGACTCACCTGATGGCTTTCTCGACATGCACGCACTCGGGTTCCCTGTCGTCGCCGGCACGCCTCCCCTGTTCAACACGCTGCCCCTGCAGATCTTTCCGGTCGACCGCCGCGTGCCGTTCGTGACGTGCGCGACGTGCACGGGCACCGACGAGAAGGCGGCCGATATTTGCGCGCGCACGGGCAGCGCGGTGGAATCGATGGAAGGCGCGGCACTCGTGCACGTGGCGACGCTGATGGGCGTGCCGATCGGCGAAGTGCGCGGCATTTCAAACACGGTGGGCCGCCGCGATCGCGCGAGCTGGCGGCTGCACGAGGCCGCGGCCGCGGCGCGGCAGGCCGTCACGGCCTGGATCGAGTCGGGCGCATGCTGACGCTGGCGATTTCCCCCTGCCCGAACGACACGTTCATCTTCTACGGGATGACGGATCGCTACGCGCTCGTGCTGGACGATGTCGAGGCGCTCAATCGCGGCGCGGCACAGGGCGCGTTCGACATCGTGAAGATTTCCGTGGCGGCGTACGGGCGCATCCGCCGCGACTACGCCCTGCTGCGCGCGGGCGGCGCGGCCGGGTTCGGCGTGGGGCCGCTGCTGGTGGCCGCGCGCGCGCGCGCCATCGGCGGCCGCATCGCGATTCCCGGCGAGCGGACGACGGCGGCACTGCTGCTGACGCTGCTGGCCCCGCCCTCCGAAGCGCGAAGCGCGCAGGAGCGAACGTTCGAGACGGTGCCGATGCGCTTCGATCAGATCGAGGACGCCGTGTTACGGGGTGACGTCGACGCGGGCGTTTTGATTCACGAGGGCCGCTTCACCTACGCGGACAAGGGGCTGGTGAAGCTCGCGGATCTCGGCGAGGTGTGGGAGCAGCGCATACAGGGGCCGCTGCCGCTCGGCGCCATCGCGATCCGGCGCACGCTCGGCGCGGACACGGCGCGCGCCGTCGACGAGGAGATTCGCGCGAGCCTGCGGCAGGCCTGGGCCGATCCGGAGGGATGCGCGGCGTTCGTGCGCGCGCACGCGCAGGAGATGGCGCCTGCCGTCGTGCAGCAGCATATCGATCTCTACGTCAACGACTACTCGCTGAATCTGGATGAAACCGCGGTCGAGCGGCTGGTCGCGCTCAGCGAGCGCGCTGGCGGCTACACGGCGTCGCCTGAGCCGATTTTCGCGTACCGTAAAAATGGGGACGGGTCTTAATTATTCACCGGCGATCACGGGTGAATAATTAAGACCCGTCCCCATTTTGTGCGGCGCGCGCGAGGCGGGCGGTGTATTGCTGCGACGCGAGCGAGAACAGGCAGTAGGCGGCGAACCAGTAGAAGCCGGGGCCGAAAGTGGCGTCGAAGGCCAGCAGCGGCGCGCTGCCCTGCTGGCCCGGCACCGTCTGCGTGGCTTCGGCCGCCAGATACGTGATGAAGAGCGCGACCACGAACACGTCGGCCATCGACCACTTCGCGATGGCCGCGACG